>NZ_JBSHAF010000019.1:61449-140329 GCF_053611365.1 Streptomyces sp. NPDC054813
TTTTGGTGTTCTCCGGGTGGGTGTTCACCGCCCCGGCCGGCGCCCCGTGGAGCCCCCCCACCACCCCCGCCCCCCCAATCGGTCGCTTTTCGTGCGCTAAGCCGTGCGTTTCTCTGTGACGTTCGCTACGCGGTCTGATGCGCCAGCAGCGCCACGGCGGCGATCAGTACCGCCAGCAGCCCGATCAGCGCCATCGGGTTCAGCCCGCCCAGGAAGTTCTCCTGCTGCAGACGCTCGCGGTTGGCGCGGCACACGGGGCACCGGCCTTCGCTCACGGGCGCCGCGCAGTTCGCGCACACCAACCGGTCGTACGTCATGCGCTCGCCCTCCTTGCACCGGCCATTACCTACACAACGCTCAGCGGAACGAGAACGTTCCCCCTCCACTGTGCCAGGTTCCCCCGGAAAGGGCGCGGCCGTCCGTAGACCTCGCCCCGGCGTTCCGGAAAGACTGCCCCGGAACAAAAGCGCACAAGCCTCACCCAACCGTGACCGGCGCCTGCGCTTCCTCACCCGACTCGCGTATGGTCACGCTCATCTACCCCCGGCGACCCGTGGTGCATCCGTGATCCGATTCGACAATGTCTCCAAGGTCTACCCCAAGCAGACCCACCCCGCACTCAGGGATGTGTCCCTGGAAGTGGAGAAGGGCGAGTTCGTGTTCCTCGTGGGGTCCTCCGGCTCCGGGAAGTCCACCTTCCTGCGGCTGATCCTCCGAGAGGAGCGGTGCAGTCACGGCCAGGTGCACGTCCTGGGCAAGGACCTCGCCCGTCTCTCCAACTGGAAGGTGCCGCAGATGCGCCGCCAGCTCGGGACGGTCTTCCAGGACTTCCGCCTGCTGCCCAACAAGACGGTCGCCGAGAACGTGGCCTTCGCCCAGGAGGTCATCGGCAAGTCCAAGGGCGAGATCCGCAAGTCGGTGCCGCAGGTGCTCGACCTCGTCGGGCTCGGCGGCAAGGAGGACCGCAGGCCGGGCGAACTCTCCGGTGGTGAGCAGCAGCGCGTGGCCATCGCGCGGGCCTTCGTCAACCGGCCCAAGCTGCTGATCGCCGACGAACCGACCGGCAACCTCGACCCGCAGACCTCCGTCGGCATCATGAAGCTGCTCGACCGGATCAACCGGACGGGCACCACTGTGGTGATGGCGACGCACGACCAGAACATCGTGGACCAGATGCGCAAGCGCGTCATCGAGCTGGAGAAGGGTCGACTCGTCCGCGACCAGACCCGCGGCGTCTACGGCTACCAGCACTGACACCGATGCACACGTTCCCGACGCATCACGCGCTCCACGACGGAAAGGCATAACCCGACGCCATGCGCGCCCAGTTCGTACTGTCGGAGATCGGAGTCGGTCTCCGCCGCAATCTGACGATGACCTTCGCGGTCGTCGTCTCGGTCGCCCTGTCCCTGGCGCTCTTCGGTGGCTCGCTCCTCATGAGCGACCAGGTCACCACCATGAAGGGCTACTGGTACGACAAGGTCAACGTCTCGATCTTCCTCTGCAACAAGAGCGACGCCGAGTCCGACCCCAACTGTGCCAAGGGCGCGGTCACCGAGGACCAGAAGAAGCAGATCCAGGCGGACCTCGGCAAGATGTCGGTGGTCGAGAAGGTCACCTACGAGTCGCAGGACGACGCGTACAAGCACTACAAGGAGCAGTTCGGCGACTCGCCGCTGGCCGACTCCCTCACGCCGGACCAGATGCAGGAGTCGTACCGGATCAAGCTGAAGGACCCGCAGAAGTACCAGGTGGTCGCGACGGCGTTCGACGGCCGTGACGGCGTCCAGTCCGTCCAGGACCAGAAGGGCATCCTGGACAACCTCTTCGGGCTGCTGAACGGTATGAACTGGGCGGCGCGCGCGGTCATGGCGATGATGCTGGTGGTCGCCCTGATGCTGATCGTCAACACGGTGCGCGTCTCCGCGTTCAGCCGTCGGCGCGAGACCGGCATCATGCGCCTGGTCGGCGCCTCCGGCTTCTACATCCAGGCCCCGTTCATCGCGGAGGCCGCCGTCGCCGGCCTGATCGGCGGCACGGTCGCCTGTGGATTCCTGGTGATCGCCCGCTACTTCATCATCGACCACGGCCTGGCCCTCTCCCAGAAGCTGAACCTGATCAACTTCATCGGCTGGGACGCGGTGTTGACCAAGCTCCCGCTCATCCTCGCAACGAGCCTCCTGATGCCCGCGCTTGCGGCGTTCTTCGCCCTGCGCAAGTACCTGAAGGTGTGACCGCTCCCCTCCCGGGAGGGAGGGGAGTCCAGGCTCGGGCCGCCTCCTGGAGCGGCGCTCCAGGAGATCTTGCGGCGATCTCCGAACATCTGGGCGCAGTTGAGTCGCCGCAACTCTCACGAGTGAATGCTTGATCGTCCGGTGGACGCCGTGTTCCCCAAGGGGCTGCGACGCGTGACGGATGCCACGAGGGCCGTACGGACAACCTCCCGTACGGCCCTCCGGGTTGTCCTAGACTCACCGGCATGTCAGGCCGAGAGCTGTTCTGTCAGCCCCGCCGGGTTCGCCGGGGGGCGGCTCTGACGTTGGTGTTCGCAGGGTTGTTGGTGACCGGGGCGGCCACCGGGGCGTTTCCCGACCCGGGGCAGGCCGACCGGAAGACGTCGGACGGAGCCGCTCGTGCGGCCGCCGGGCACGACGAAGTCGCCAGGGCGGCCGCCGAGGCGATGGCCGACGGCAAGTCGCCCATGGAGGCGGCGGAACGAGCCGTGAGCCGCAGCGGGGACCGGTGGGCCGCGGTCTACTCCGAGGGCGAGTACCAGGAGTTCGAGGAAGCGCTCGACGGCCAGTACACCGGCGTCGGGCTGTGGGCCCGGCGGGAGCGGGACGGCCGGATCGAGGTGACCAAGGTGCAGGCCGGGTCGCCCGCGGCCACCGCCGGCATCAGGAAGGGCGACCGGCTGCGCAGTGTCGACGGGGCGGACGTCGACGGGCGGCCCGTCACCGACGTCGTCTCGTTACTGCGCGGTGACGCCACCGACGCCCGCGCCGGTACGACCGTCACCCTCGGCCTCGAACGCGGCACGCACGCGTGGACCGAGACCCTGCGCCGGGCGCTGCTGTCCACCGACTCGGTGACCGCCCGCAAGCTGTCCGCCGGTATCACCGTCATCAGGATCTCCGCCTTCACCAAGGGCTCCGGCGAACTCGTCCGCGACGCCGTACGGCAGGCCCCCGCCGACGGCGGGATCGTCCTCGACCTGCGGGGCAACTCCGGCGGCCTGGTCAGCGAGGCCGTCACCGCCGCCTCCGCCTTCCTCGACGGCGGCCTGGTCGCCACCTACGACGTCGACGGCGCCCAGCGCGCCCTGCACGCCGACGCCGGCGGCGACACCGCCAGACCCCTGGTCGCGCTCGTCGACGGCGGCACGATGAGCGCGGCCGAGATGCTCACCGGCGCCCTCCAGGACCGCGGCCGTGCGGTCGTCCTCGGCTCCCGCACCTTCGGCAAGGGCTCCATCCAGATGCCCACCCGGCTCCCCGACGGCTCCGTCGCCGAGCTCACCGTCGGCCACTACCGCACCCCCTCGGGCCACACCGTCGACGGCCGGGGCATCACGCCCGACCTGGAGGTGGGCTCCGGGGCGCTGGAGCGGGCCGAGACGGTCCTCAGCGGCCTGGGCGACCCGTCGTAGCCCGCCGTGGGTGCCCCTGTGGGACCCGCCGCTAATCCGCTTCCCTCGCACCCCCTCCGTAGTGCGAAAATGGAGGGCACTATGGCCAAGGGAATGTACGTACCGAAAGAGTCCCAGCAGAAGCAGCAGGGGACGGCCGCCAAAGCCAGGGACGGCGAGAAGGGCGGCAAGCGCAAGATCGTCGCGCAGAACAAGAAGGCGCGGCACGACTACGCGATCATCGACACCTACGAGGCCGGCATCGTGCTGTCCGGCACCGAGGTGAAGTCGCTGCGTCAGGGCCGCACCTCGCTGGCCGACGGCTTCGTGCAGATCGACGGGAACGAGGCGTGGCTGCACAACGCCCACATCCCCGAGTACAGCCAGGGCACCTGGACCAACCACTCGGTGCGCCGCAAGCGCAAGCTGCTGCTGCACCGGGAGGAGATCGACAAGCTGGAGGCCAAGTCCCAGGAGACGGGCCACACGATCGTGCCGCTCGCCATCTACTTCAAGGACGGCCGAGCCAAGGCGGAGATCGCGCTCGCCCGCGGCAAGAAGGAGTACGACAAGCGGCAGACCCTGCGCGAGCAGCAGGACCGGCGGGAGTCGGACCGAGCGATCGCGGCGGCGAAGCGGAAGCAGCGCGGCCAGTAGGGCGAAGCCGCCGGGAATACGGTGGCATCGGCGTGCGTTGGTCGCGTACGATGGCACCAACACTTGGGGAAGCCCGGGTGGGCGCATTGAAAAATCAACATGGGGATGATCGGTTTCGACAGCGGATGTTGAAACAGGGGAAGCGTGTCGAGGAAGCGGCAATGATCTCGTTAACCATATGTCGCAACCAATAATCGCCAATTCCAAGAGCGATTCCCGCGCCTTCGCCCTCGCTGCCTAATAAGCAGTGAGTGAAGGCCCTTAACGGGTGTCAGCCCGGGGATGTTCCCGACCCGGACCCTGGCATAATCTAGGGGACTAAACCATCGAGCCCGGTCACGGGGTCCGATGGGAAATCAAACAGTGACTGGGCCCGTCGGCGACTTGTTCGCGTGATCGCCGGGGCCGAGAAAATCACAGCGAACTGCACACGGAGAAGCCCTGCTTTTGCACCGTTGGACGCGGGTTCGATTCCCGCCATCTCCACGATCAGGAGGTCCCCGGACCTCCATATCCCATGTGGGCGAAGGCCCCGACGCTTCCGAGCGGCGGGGCCTTCGTCATGCCGCCGGTGGAGTACGCGAGGCCGCGCCGGTCCCCGAGGCCGTCCGCGCCGACAGGACCGTGGCCGGCGACGGACACGTGATCGGAGTGAACCCCGGATGACCCACCACGAACCGCGGGACCTGCTCGTGCAGGCCCGCGGCGAGCCGTCTCCGCTGTACGTGCCGCAGGACTCCGGGACTCACGAGGATCCCGCCGCCTTCACCCGCAACGTCCCGCTGGACGACGGCCGGCTGGCCCTTCCGGCAGAGCTGGCGGACGCGCTGGGCTCCTGGTCACTGTCGCGCCCGCCGGAGGGCTTCACCTCCCGCCCGGAGCTGCGCAGGCACGTCGCGCGGGGTCTGGTGAACGCCCGGCGACTGGCCGTGCGGCTCGGGCCGTCGTGGCCGGTGCGCTTCTGGGACGAGCGCCACCGGACGTCGAAGTGGGTGTGCTGGAGCTGCGACCGCCTGCACTGGGAACGCGACAGCCACGGCGCACCCGCGTACCCGGTCGACCTCACGGTCGAGGGCGAGTTCCGGTTCGGCCCGCTGCGCGCCGAGGGATTCGGGGACTTCTTCCCCGACGATCCCGCCGCCGGGCTGGACCTGTCCGAAGAACTCGTAGCCGACCTGTACGCGTGGGCGGAGGCCATCGACACCACGCTGAACCTGGACCTGCGGGACCGGGAGGAGGGCAGGTACGACGACGCGTGGCAGCGGCTGTTCCACGACGGGAAGGAGCTGGCCGGACGCGTCGCCCACGAGGTCGGCCCCGCTCGGAGGGTGACCTACCGGGGCCTGGCCCATGGCGGCCTGTCCATGATGACGGCCCTCACCTGGCAGGGCGAAAGGAAGTTGTAGGCGATAGGGGGGCACGCACCCGGGTGCGGGCCTTACCTTGTCCCAGCACCGGTACGAGTCCGTGGTCCGGTGGCGTTCCCACTGCCCTCGTTGGCCGACTCCGTGAAGGACCCGTCCGCCCATGTTCCTGCTCCGCCTCCTGCCTCCGCTGCCCCGCGAGATATCCCTCGCCCTCGTCGGGCTCGTCTTCGGGCTGTTCCTGACCGTGCACGGTGTCCAGCAGGCCTACGCCGAGGCGACCGGCGTCCCCGGCACGGTCACCGTCACCGACTGCACGCCCGCGACCGGCGGCCTGAGCGACCTGTGGCAGGACGGCTGGGCCTGCGAGGGCTCGTTCGCGGCCACCGACCGCACCGTCAGCGTCAGCGGCGTCACCGTCGACGGGGTCGTCGACACCCGCCCCGCCGACGGGACCCTGGCCGCCCTCGTCGACGGCCCCGGCGACCACACCGCCACCCGTGACGGCTCCGGCAGTTGGAAGATCCCGACCCTCACCGGCGTCGTCATCCTCGGCTTCACCGCCTGGCGGACACGTACCGTCAGGAACCTGCTGCGCGGACGCAGGCGCCGGGCCGTGCCGACCGCGGGGCCGGCGCTCTGACCGGGAAGGGGAGGCGGCGGCCATGACGGGACGTCAGGAACCGTATTACGTGGACTTCGGGCTCTCCCACCTCGCCGGCACGGCCCACCAGGACTGGTCCGGAAGCCGGGAGGAGATCCACAGCGCGGCCGACAGCGACTCCATCGGGCAGACCCCGGGCTCCGCGGCGGCCGTCCTCCTGGAGGACACACTCCGCCTGCTGCGGGGAGCGGCTGGCGGAGGCCGCACCCGTGTGCCTCCTACTTGACGGCGCCCACGGCGATGCCCCTGGTGAGCGTGCGCTGGAAGGCGAGGAAGAAGACGATGGCCGGGAGGACGCCGAGGGCGACGGACACCGTCTGCTTGTCGTTGGAGATCAGCATGACCAGCGGGAGCAGGAACTCGTTCCAGGTCCAGATGAAGAAGAAGACCAGCAGGACGCCCAGGGTGGGCCGGCTCACCGGGACGACGATCCGGACCAGGATCTGCCACGTGTTCGCGCCGTCGATCCGGGCTGCCTCGACGATCTCGCCATGTTCGCCGTTCGGCCGGCCGTGTTGACCAGAAGGGCTGTGACGGCCGCCGCGGCCGGGGCGGCGAAGGCGGCCGTCGGCGAGACGTGTTCCGCCGCCCAGCCGCCGAGTGCGGAGCCGGCCGCGATGCCGGTCAGCAGGGCGGTCACGACCAGGCTCATCCCCTCGTTGAGACGCTCCTCGGGAGTGCGGTCCTGGACCAGGGTCATCGCGGTCACCATGGTCGGTGCGGTCGCCATACCGGCCACGAGCAGGGCGGCCGCCAGCGCCCACAGGCTGTCGGCGGTGCGGGCCGCGAGGAGGGGGAGGAGCATCAGGGCCGCCATCGACAACAGGCAGACCGGCAGCCGCCGTTCGGCCGGTCCGCTCGGCCTGATCGCCCCGTACGCCAGTCCCGCCGCGCAGGAGCCGGCCGCCTGGAGGGCGAGGACGGCACCGGCGGCCGCGCGGTGGCCCTGAGCGTCGGCGTAGGCGATCGTGACCACCTCCATCGAGCCGAACACCGCGCCGGTCGCGACGAAGCAGGCGAGCAGGGACGGGATGGGCAGGGGGCCCTTTCCGGTGCGGGTGGGCCGGGGCGGCGGCTCAGTGGCCCGCTGGGCGGTGAACAGCAGCATGCCGGACAGCAGCAGGACCGCGCCGACCAGCGTGCCGGCCTCCGGGAAGAAGGTGCCGGTCAGGAAGGACGCCAGCACCGGGCCGAGCATGAAACAGAGCTCGTCCGCGGCCTGTTCGAAGGAGTTCGCGGTGTGCAGGGCGTCCGGGTCCGCGCGCAGCAGGTGGGCCCAGCGGGCACGGGACATGCCGCCGAGGTTGGGCGTGGTGGCGGTGGCCGCATAGGCGGCGAAGAGGGTCCAGTCCGGGGCGCCGAAGCGGACGCAGAGCAGCAGGGCGAGGCTGCCGAGCACCGCGGTGACGGTGGTGGGTACGGCGACCCGCGCCTGGCCGTACCGGTCGACCAGCCGTGCCACCCAGGGCCCGGCCACCCCGGTCGCCGCGAGGCCGGTCGCGGTGACGGCACCGGCGAGGGCGTACGAGCCACGGGCACCGGCGATCATCACGACCGCGCTGACACTGAACATGCCCATGGGCAGCCGGGCCAGCAGGTTCCCGGCGGTGAAGGCACGGGTGCCGGGGAGGGCGAAGAGCCGGCGGTAGGGGCCGGGTGGGCGGCGGGGACGGCGGGAGAGGGCGGTGGTGCGGGAGCCGGAGCGACCGCCGGTGCGGTCGCGGGTGCGGGGGCTGAAGTCGACCGCGACGAGGATGTCGGCGGTGACGGTGTAGAGGACGTGCGGAGGGTCCTGCGGGTGCGGCCTCGGAGGGGTCTGTGGGCGGGGCTTCGGGTGGGCCTGCGGGTGGGGCCTCGGGGGAGTCGGCTCGGTCGGATGCGGCATGTCCATCACCGTCGCCCAGGGCCGATCAAGGGGTCCAACACCTGCTCGGTGCCGATTCACGCACCCGTGTTGTAAGTTCGCGTGATGTCAGCGCCCGCCCACATCGATCCCCGGTTGCTGCGTGTCTTCGTGACCGTCGCCGAGGAGCTGCACTTCACCCGCGCCGCCACCCGGCTGTACGTCGCCCAGCAGGCCCTGAGCCGTGATGTACGGCGACTGGAACGGGAGTTGGGCGCCGAGCTGTTCCTCCGGACCACCCGGCAGGTCGCCCTGACCGCCGACGGTGTCCGGCTGCTGCCGTACGCCCGCCGGGTGCTGGCCGCCCAGGACGCGCTGCTCGCCGCGTTCGGGCAGGCCCGGCCGCTGCTGGTGGACCTCAACTCCCCGGGTCTGGAGACCGGCCGCCGGGTGCTGCACCGCGCCCGTGAACTCGCCCCCGACGGTGAGCTGATGGCCCGCTACGAGAGCGGGCTGACCGGAGCGGCGGCCGAACTCCTCGCCGGGCGGCTCGACGCGTCCTTCGGACGGTTCGCGGGACTGGATCCGGCACTGCGCTCCGGGCTCGAACAACAGCCCGTACGGCTCGAACGAATGGCCGTAATCATTCCCTCCGATCACCGGCTGGCGGGCCTGGCGGAGGTGCCGTTGGCCGCGCTGGCGGGCGAGACGGTGTACGCCGGCGCGGGGAACGAGCGCACGCTGGAATGGACTGACCTGGCGTTCTGTCTCTTCGAGGGGCGGGATATCGCGGTCGCCCCGCCCCTGCCGCTGGCCGTCGGGGAGGAGGAGTTCGAGCGCATCATGGCCAAGAACCGGAATCCGATCCTCGGGGTAGTGGGATTTCCGGCCATACCTGGGACGGTCTCGCGGCCCCTGGTCGATCCCGTCCCCTTGTCGCCCGTGTCGCTCGTGTGGCGAAAGGGGCTGGTCCATCCGGGAGTGGACGCGCTGCGGCGGGCGGCCGCCGAGATCGGGCAGGCGGAGGGCTGGCTTCGGTGGCCGTCCGATGGATGGATTCCAGCCAGTGATCAAGATGTGATGGACGACCACAAATGACACATCGGGAACGTGGCCTCCCCCCGTGCGCTAGCTTCATGGCCCCGAGTGCGGAGAGCTAGAAGGGGGCGTTCGGAACCGGGTGGGGGTCCGGATCCGGTGACGTGTGCTCGGGTTCGTCAGCGCGCCCGGAACACTCCCGTGGGGGGATGCGTGCGCGTGAAAAATTGGCGAGAAGAAACCCAACCGGAATTGCCCCAGGTGGCCCTGGATGCCCGGGACGTGCCACTGGCGGGAGGAGACACACCGGAGGAGGCCGCTCAGGGAGCCGACGGCTCCGGGGCGACCGGGACGACCGGGGCGACCGGGGCGCCCAGGGCGCCCGGGGCGCCCGGGGCGCCCGGGATGAGCGGGACGACCGAGGCGACCGGGATGACCGAGGTGCTGCGGGTCGGTGCGCTGCGGGATCCGTGGGGCGTGGTCCCCGACGGCGTGGCTCGCACGGTCCCGGCCGGTGCGGAGGCCCCGTTCTTCGCGGAGGACCCGTTCTCCGTCGAGGACCCGGACTCCGTCCAGGGCCCGGACCGGGCGCCCGGCCCGGTCGACGTCGGTGCGGTACGGATACGGCCCACCGGTGCGGCGGAGGTCTCCGACGCGCCGGTCTTCGTCGACGAGTCGGGGCGCCGCAGCCGCCGGTTCCGCCGGATCGGGATGGCCGTCGGCCTCGCCTGCGCGGTCTACGCGGTCGTCATCGTCGTAACCCTGCTGTCCGGCAGTTCCGACGCGCCCTGGCTGCCGGTGCCCGGGCAGAACCACGACCGGCCGGCCGGCAAGGTCGACGACTCGCCGCAGCCCGCCCCGGGCGCCCGGTCCTCGGGGGACGGCGCCTCGGTGGCCGGTCCGGCCGTGAGCGGCGACGGCAGGACCCCGTCGGCCCGCGCCTCCTCCCGGGCGCCCGGGGCGGGGAAGAAGGGGGCCGGCGGGCCGAGCGCGTCGACGTCCGCGCAGCCGACGTCGTCCGCCGGGACGGCGGGCTCCTCGCCGAAGCCCGGGTCGTCGTCCGTGCCGCCCTCGCCGTCCGCCTCGGTGCTCACGTCGGAAACCCCGACCCCGCCCGCGTCGTCGGCCCCGCCCTCGCCCAGCGATTCGGCCGGGCCGACCGGTGGCCCGGTCGCGGAGGGCGCGGCCCCCCGGACCGGGACCGGCACCTCTCCCACCCCCGTCCTGTGATGGCGCCCCGCACCCGCAGCGGTACCCGGACCGGCACCCGTACCAGCAGTACCCGGACCGGCACCCGTACCCGTCGTCATGGGACCGCCCCCGCACCACTCACCGAGGGCTCCCGGCGCCGCCGCCTGTCCATGCGCCTGACGCTGCCCGTGCTGGTGCTCGGCGCCGTGATGGCGATGCTGATGCTGCGCGGCTACGTCCACAGCGAGATCCTCGCCGACCACCGCGTCCGCCCCGAGGCCTCCTCCGACAAGGTGCCGGAGAAGATCCTGGACGGCGGCCCGGTCATCGACACCCGGGGCGGCCGTACGACGTCACTGCGCATCCCCGACCACCACCTGGTCCTCACCTTCGACGACGGCCCCGACCCGACCTGGACCCCGAAGGTCCTGGACGTCCTGAAGAAGCACCACGCGCACGCCGTCTTCTTCGTCACCGGCACCATGACCTCGCGCTATCCGCAGTTGGTCCGGCGCATAGTGGCCGAGGGCCACGAGGTCGGCGTGCACACCTTCAGCCACCCCGACCTGTCGTACCAGTCGAAGAAGCGCATCGACTGGGAGCTGTCCCAGACCCAGCTGGCGATCACCGGCGCGGCCGGCATCCGGACGTCGCTGTTCCGGCCGCCGTACTCCTCCTTCGCCGACGCCATGGACAACCGTTCCTGGCCGGTGACGCGGTACATCGGCAGCCGCGGCTACATCACGGTCGTCAACAACACGGACAGCGAGGACTGGCGCAAGCCGGGCGTCGCCGCCATCGTCCGCAACGCGACCCCGCACGACGGCAAGGGCGCGATCGTCCTGATGCACGACTCGGGCGGCGACCGCCACCAGACGGTCCAGGCCCTGGACCGCTTCATTCCACAGCTCCAGCACCGCGGCTACACCTTCGGCAGCCTCACCGAGGCCCTGAACGCGCCGAGCGCCCACACCCCGGTCACCGGCCCCGACCTCTGGCAGGGCAGGGCGTGGATCTCCCTGGTCCAGGCGGCGGACGGCGTCACGAACGTGCTGGTGGCCGGGCTTGCGGTGATCGGCGTGGCGGTGCTGGCCCGGTTCGCCCTGATGCTCTGGCTCTCCTTCGTGCACACCCGCAGGGTCCGCCGCAGGGGCTTCAGCTGGGGCCGGCCGGTGACGGAGCCGGTCTCCGTCCTGGTCCCCGCGTACAACGAGGCCAAGTGCATCGAGAACACGGTCCGTTCACTGACCGCGAGCGAGCACCCGATCGAGATCCTCGTCGTCGACGACGGTTCGACGGACGGCACGGCGGGGATCGTGGCGGACCTGGACCTGCCCGACGTCCGGGTGATCCGCCAGGTGAACGCGGGCAAGCCCGCCGCCCTCAACAGGGGCCTGGCCAACGCCCGTCACGACATCGTCGTGATGATGGACGGCGACACGGTCTTCGAACCGGCCACGGTACGGGAGCTGGTCCAGCCCTTCGGCGATCCGCGGGTCGGCGCCGTCGCAGGCAACGCGAAGGTCGGCAACCGGGACTCGCTGATCGGCGCCTGGCAGCACATCGAGTACGTGATGGGCTTCAACCTGGACCGCCGGATGTACGACGTACTGCGCTGCATGCCGACGATCCCGGGCGCGGTGGGCGCGTTCCGCCGTACCGCCCTGGAACGGGTCGGCGGCATGAGCGACGACACCCTCGCCGAGGACACCGACATCACGATGGCCATCCACCGGGACGGCTGGCGGGTGGTGTACGCGGAGCGGGCACGGGCCTGGACCGAGGCCCCGGAGTCGGTCTCCCAGCTCTGGTCCCAGCGCTACCGCTGGTCGTACGGCACCATGCAGGCGATCTGGAAACACCGCGGGGCGCTCCTCGACCGGGGCCCGTCGGGCCGCTTCGGCAGAGTGGGCCTCCCCCTGGTCTCGCTCTTCATGGTGGTGGCCCCTCTCCTGGCCCCTCTGATCGACGCGTTCCTCCTCTACGGCATCGTCTTCGGCCCGACGGAGAAGACGATCGGCGCCTGGCTGGGCGTACTGGCCGTGCAGGCGGTCTGCGCGGCCTACGCCTTCCGCCTGGACCGCGAACGCATGACCCACCTCGTCTCGCTCCCCCTCCAGCAGATCCTCTACCGCCAGCTGATGTACGTCGTACTCCTCCAGTCCTGGATCACCGCCCTCACCGGCGGCCGGCTGCGCTGGCAGAAGCTGCGGCGCACGGGGGTGGTGGAGGCGCCGGGCGGCGGAGCCGGCGGCCAGGCGAAGGGGAGGCAGGCGGCATGACACAGGCCGAGGCGGCCCCGGTCGGAACGGGGAAGCGGTCCGGAACCGGCGGCCGGGACCGCTACCTGGACCTGCTCCGCTCCCTGGCCCTGCTCCGCGTGGTGGTCTACCACCTGTTCGGCTGGCCCTGGCTGACCATCCTCTTCCCCTCCATGGGCGTGATGTTCGCGCTGGCCGGCTCGCTGATGGCGCGCAGCCTGGACCGCCCGGCGGCGAACGTGATCCGGAGCAGGCTCCGCCGCCTCCTGCCCCCGCTCTGGCTGTTCAGCGCGGTCCTGCTGACCATGATGCTGACGGCCGGCTGGCACCCGCTGAACGACCCTGACGTGGGGAGCGGTTGGGCCGGCTGGGGCAGGCTGATCGACTACTTCCTGCCGATCGGCGCCCCGCCGTACCCCGAACACCTCGGCTCGGCCTCGGGCCTGCTCGACGACACGTGGGCGGAACAGGCGGCGGGACCGCTGTGGTACCTGCGCGCCTACCTCTGGTTCGTGCTCCTGTCCCCGCCCCTCCTGTGGGCGTTCCGCAGGGCGCCGCTGCCGACGGTGCTGGCGCCGCTGGCGCTGACGGCGGTGCTGGGCACGGGAGTGGTGTCCGTCCCCGGCGAAACGGGCGACGCGGTGACCGACTTCGCGGTGTACGGCGGCTGCTGGATCCTGGGCTTCGCCCACCACGAGGGCGCCCTGGCGCGGGTTCCGCGGTACGCGGCGGTCTCGCTGTCCTGCCTGGTGATGGCGGTGGGCCTGTGGTGGGCGTCGGGCCACCCGGGCCCCGAGGGCTGGGACCTGAACGACATTCCCCTGGCACAGGCGTGCTGGTCGTTCGGGGCCGTGGTGCTGCTGTTGCAGTACTCCCCGTCCTGGCGGGAGCTGCCGGGCCGGCTGCGCCGCTGGGACAGACCGATCACCCTCGCCAACAACCGTGCGGTGACCATCTACCTATGGCACAACATGCTGATCATGGCAACGTTCCCGATCATCGACGAGGCCTACAACCTGCCGTTCATGGCCTCCGACCGGGCGGCGTCCCTGCTGGACTCGACGTACGGCTTCTGGACGTTCGTGGTGGTCTGGCCACTGCTCGCGGCGGCGGTGCTGGCCTTCGGGTGGGTGGAGGACGTGGCGGCGGGGAGGCGGGCGCGGGTGTGGCCGGACGGGAGGCAACGGGGGCGGGCTCGCCGACGGGCGACCTGAGAAGCGGCGGCCTCAGGGCTCTCTCAATGCCATTCCTCGGGATTGAGCGCGGCCCCCACGAAGCCGTCCCCTGTGGTGACGATCAGGTCGGACTGTTCGACGCGGGCGGCGATCTTCTCGGGGTCGAAGTCACGGAATTCGAGGACGAAGTGTTCGACGACGGCGGGTCGGTTCTTGGACCAAGGTCG
Organism: Streptomyces sp. NPDC054813; assembly: GCF_053611365.1. Lineage (NCBI taxonomy): Bacteria > Bacillati > Actinomycetota > Actinomycetes > Kitasatosporales > Streptomycetaceae > Streptomyces > Streptomyces sp. NPDC054813. The sequence continues at coordinate 75,498 of NZ_JBSHAF010000019.1, forward strand.
CGGCGATCAGCTCCCCGGAACGAGCGATGAAAAGGAGTTCTCCTCCCTTGAGTGATCACTGAAGTGAGGCAGTCCTCCGGGTCCCACTCGTACTGCCACGTCGCAGGCTTGCGGGATGGCCGGGGCTTCTGACGCAAGGTCATGCGACCGAGAGCGTCGTGTTCGTATCGGACCCGGCCCGCAGGGACGATGCGAGTGCCTTCGTATTCACGGGTGCCCACAGCTTCCTGGCCGGGATGGCTCTCCGGCCAAGAAGCCGCCACCTGGCGTCGAAGCCGCCGACGACGGTCAGGAAGTGGCCCTCGGTGATCAGCTCCGACTCGTGCGCGTGGGCGAAGGCCAGGACCGCACCCGCCAGCGCATCGTCGCGCCGACGCACCTGGTTCATCTGGAGAAGCCGGGTGCCGTCGCCGGTCAGCGCCCCCGCGAAGTTCAGCACCGGGTTCAGCCGCCACGTCCAGGCACGGTCGAGGCCGTCGATCGGCGTGGCCCGCGGGAACGCGGTGACGGTGGCCCGGAGATCCATGGTCCCTTGTTTGTGGGGTGTCCGGGGTCGGTTACGAGTCGTCCGGACCGTCGGGCCGCATGCCACTCGATCAGTTGCCTCCCATGTGCGCCTTGAGGAAGGGCGGTCAGGTCCCGAGCGTCCAGTAGGGCGAGTCCGTCGGAGGCGCGGGGCGGACGCGCAGGGCGGACATGTCGAAGCCCTCGTCGTCGTCCTCGTCACCGGTCGGCAGGCGTCCGGACTCGTTCGGGTAGTAGTACAGGCCGTACGACCAGTACTCCGGGAACTCGTGGCACATGAGATCGGGGTACGCAGAGATCTCCGAGTCGTGATACCGCTCGTTGATCCTGGCCACCGCTTCCGCCCGAGAAATACCGAACCGCGAGATCATCTCGTTCGCGATGTCGCGGAAGTACTCGACCATTCCCTCGTCGAGATCCATCAAGAATTCCGTTGTCATGGTGTCGGAGGTCCTACTCGTCGGAAAACGGAGCCAGTGAAGAGCTCGGCGGCCCTGTCACCGAAGATCGCGATCTGGTGCCCGTTCAGCACGGGGGGCTTCCCTTCCCTCAGGAATCCCTTGAGGTTACGCAGCATCGGCCCCTCAACCAGCTCGTAGTTGTGCATGGCGCCACCGTTGCGGTTATGCCGGATGAACTCGGCCACGTCGTCCCCCGGCCCGCTGAAGATCTTGCTCCGCAACCCCTCCAGCTGAGCCTTGGGTACCTTGAAGTGGATGACGGCCGGCACCCCGCCCCTGTCGTTCGCCAGCTTCTTCGCCCAGTCCAGGGCCTGCCGGGCATCGTTCGTGACGTAGAAGCCGCCCCTCCCGAAGTCCATCTTGCGGGCCGAGGCCGTCATGTCGATCCCGTTCGCCATGATGCTGTCCGCGTGCTGGCCGAGCGTCCCATGGTAGAGATCGACGAGACACGGAGCCTTGAGCCCCAGCGGGTCCTTCCACTGGAGCGGGTTCTTCACATAGGCGTGAGGGTTTGGGGCCGGGGTCCGCCCCAGCGGGTCAGGGCTGAGGTAACGGGCGGTGCCGGGCTCGTAGTAGCGGTGGTGGTTGTAGTGGAGCCCCGTCTCCGCGTCGACGTACTGCCCGGGAAAGCGCAGCGGGCAGTCGACCTGCGGGGCTGCCGTCGAGACGACGGGGACCCCCCAGAGCGTGGACGACTGCGTCCATACGACACCGCCCTCGGTGTCCACCATTTCCGTCGGGGTGCCCAGAAGATCCGTGACGATGGCGTAGAAGCGCTCGTCGATCTCCTCCTGGGACGTCCCAGGGCCGAGCGGACGGGCCTCACGCACGCGCTGCCCCACCGGCGCCGGGCCACCGGCCCAGTCCCAGACCGTACTGACGGTCCCGACGGCCTGCTCGGCGAGATCGTCCTCGTCCCAGTAGAACCGCGTCTCGTCGAGGACGGTCCCATCGGCGGCGAGCATCTGTTTCGCCACCCGCCTGCCGACGGGGTCGTAGACGTAGTGCCAGCGACGGCCGTCCGGTGTCAGTACGTCCGTGAGCTGGTCCTCGGCGTTCCACGCGTAGTGCCACTCGCGCCTGCCGCCGGAGATGAGCCCGGTGACCCTGCGGACGACCCGGCCCTGATCGTCATGGTGATAGCGGGTTCGGCCGGCACGCTCGATGAGGGTGCCCGAGTAGCTGCGATCGCCGGGCCCCGTCTCCTCGTCCCGGACGGCTGCCGATGTGGTGAAGGCGGTGAGGTTGCCGACCGCGTCGTATCGGTAGGTCTCCTCCCGGCCGACGCCGGCGTGCACCGCTGTCACCCTTCCGGAGCGGTCGAAGGTGAAGGTCCGCGGGCCATGGCGGGAGTCGTGGATCTCGGTGAGCGCGCCGTCGGCACGGTGCTGGAAGATCCGCTGCCGGGTGTCACCGGCTGCGGTCAGTATTCGCTGGGTGGTACGCAGCCCCTCGCTGTCCCAGTCCTGTGTCAAGCGGGCGGCCTCCCCCATCACCCGCTCGATCTCACGCCCCGCGACGTCGTACCGGAAGGTGAGATCGTGTTCCCCGATCCGCTGGACGACCTCTCGCCTCCCGAGCTGGTAGGCCCATCGGGTGACCGCGCCGCTCGGCGTCCTGCGCAGTACCCGGCGGCCCGCGGCGTCGTACTCGGAGCGGACCTCCCGGCCGTTCCACGACTCGGCGAGCAGACGGCCCGCCGCGTCGAGTTCCCGGCGCAGCTCGACCTCGGTGTTCCTGGCCCCGACGAGTCTGCCGCGCAGGTCGTACTCGTACGTGGTGGTGGCGCCGTCGGCATCCATGGCGACGACGTTTCCGAGGACGTCGTGGCGCAGACGCGTGATCTCACCCGCCCCGTTGGTCCGTTGGACGAGCCGCCCCGCCGCGTCGTAGCCGTAGCTGAGGGCACGACCGTTGAAGTCCGTCTCGGCGACCAGCCGGCCGACCCCGTCGTACTCGTAACTCCAGCTCATCCCCGCGCCGTTGGTCACGCTGCGGAGTCTGAGCTCGCTGTCGTACACGAAGCGTTCGACGCTCCCGTCCTCGTCCTCCCGCAAGGTGCAGAGATCGAAGTGGGTGTTCTCGTACCTGGTGTGCCTGCCGTTCGAGGAGCGGTATTCCAGGGGGTTGCCCTCGGCGTCGTACGTCCACTGCTCGGTGCTCCCATTGGGGAGGTGGCGCCACGCGAGCTGCCCTTCCAGGGTCCAGCCCACTCGCGTGACCGCGCCGAAGCCGTCAGTGAGTTCGGTGATACGGCCGAAGGCGTCCCGAGAGAGTCTCTCGGTCGCCCCCAGGACGTCGGTGACGCCGACGACCAGGCCCGCGGCATCGTTGACGAGCGTCTGCTGGCGCTCGCCGAGTGCGTCGACGATGCCGGTGAGGCCGCCTCGTTCGTCGAAGGTGAAGGCCGTCGTGGCGCCCAGGGGGTCGATGACCGCCACCCGGTTGCCCCACTCGTCGTAGACCGACTCCCACACGCTGCCGTCGGGCTGCGTCACCTTGGTGACGTGGCCGAAGTCGTCGTACTCCAACGACACCACGGCGCCGTCCGGGCGCACGGTCCGAGTCAGGTTTCCAGCAGCGTCGTAACCGTGGCGCGTGGTGTGACCGAGCGGATCGGTCTGTGCCACGAGCCGACCGAGATCGTCCCAGTCGCGCAGGGTGCTGTGCCCCAACGGGTCGGTCTCGCGCAGGGGACGGTGGTTCTCGTCGAACACGTAGGTGATCGAGTGGCCCAGGGAGTCCGTGGCCATCGTGGTGCGGGTGTCGGTGTCGTAGTTGTAGTGGTAGGCGAGTACGCCGTCGTCACCGCCCGTGCGGACGCAGCGGTCTTCGTCGTCGTATGCGTAGCGGTACCAGTCGCCTGTTCTGCTCTGCCAGCCCGTGACGCGCAGCCGCTCGTCGTAGCTGTAGCGCTGAGGTACGGAAGAGGAGTCGACGACGTCCGTGAGACGGCCGTCCGCGTCGTATCCGTATCTCAGGAGTGTGGGCTCGCCGGGCGCGCTGAGGAGAGCCAGGGCCGTCACCCGGCCGCCCGCCGTGCTGATGCTGACGCGGTACCCCCCGTGATGGATCAGTTCCGCCGGGGAGCCGTCCTCGGCGTGGTGCAGGGTGAGTGTGTTGCCGTGGCGGTCCTGCACACCGACCAGGGGGAGTTCATTCGCCGGGCTGCCCGGTACGCGGCGGAACCGCAGCGTCGTGTCCGTCTCCGGCTGCCGCAGTGCGAAGCCCGCGTCGGGCAAACCGCCCTGCGTGAGCGGCCAGTGGGGGCCGAGTACCGGACCCGTCGTTTCGCCCGGCTCCGGGATCGCGTAGTACAGGACAGTGCCGTCGGACGCGACGAACCGGATGCCGTCATCGTCGAAGATCAGTCGTTGATCAAGCGTCGAGGTCCAATTCGGTCCGAACCAGCCGCCGGCCTGAACTCCGGTGCGGTGGCTACGCTCGACGACGACCGGCAGGACACCGGGCAGGGACAGGTCCGCGATCGACATGACCATCTGCCCGGTGGCCATGTCGATGGGGTCGCCGCAGGTGAAGAGACTCTTCATCTCCCGGCCCAGACCCTTGAGCCTTGGCCCCATCCCCTTCAGGGCCAGAGCCATGCCTTTCAGACCGCCCTTGCCCAAGGTCTTCAATCCCTTGGCGAGTTTGCCGAGGCTGGTGATGCCCTTGCCGCCGGGTATGCAGTCCAGGGCGGCGAACGCGACATCCCATAGCGAGGCTTGGCCTTTGGAGTATTTGTAGAGCGTGTCGGCGAGGACGACGAGGGCGGCGACGAGGACGATCGCGCCGAGGATGGGCCCGCCGATGATCATCGCGATGATCCCGACGACCGCGACGACGACCTTGCAGACGGTGACGATGGTGTCCCAGTTGTCCTCGAACCAGTGGCCGACGTCCTGCCACCAGTGCCGGTTCGGGATCCCCGCGTCGGAGGCCTCGTCGATCTTCCGCTTCGCCTCACCCGCCGCGTCGTCCCGCATCTTCCGGGCGTCCTCGGCCATCTTCTTCGCCGCGTCGAGGGCGTTCTGCGCGCTGGTGACGTCCGACTGCGCCTTGGTGTGCGCGGACTTGGCGCTCTGCACGTCCCGGGTGGCGGCCCGCACCTTCGCCTCGTCCGGCTTGTCACCGTTGGACTTGCTGCCGGTGGGATCGTCCTTGTACTTGTCCGCTTCCTTGCCGGCCCGGGTCACCCACGAATCGGCAGACGACAGCCGGGACTTGGCCGAGCTCAGGTCGGACTGCGCTTCCTTCGCCTTGGCGAGCGCCTTGTCAGCCAGGGCCTGCGCCCGCTCCAGCTTCGGCCAGTAGTCCGCGAGCGCGTCGCCGCACATCTCGTACGACTTCTTCAGCTTCTTCAGGTTCTTCGGAACGTCCTTGAACTGCTCCTTGAACACCTCCGCCGACTTGCCCGCCCACTGGAGAAGGGTGTCCTCGCCGGCCATGCCCTTGACCAGGCGCAGGGCGCCGGAGACGTCGTCGGCGAAATCGTGCAGCTGGGCGGCGAGGGTGCGGACGCGTTGCGGGTCACCCGGGGTCGGGTCCTTGTCGAGGTCGAGTGGATGCCAGTCCGCCGGCCGATACCCCGCCATAACCCCGCAACCCCCGTCGCGTACGCCTCATCAACAAACCTGTGCACACGTGAAGTTACAGGCGTTGCCGGTTTGAGGCGAAGGGCGGTCCGTGATCGGCCGGCTGGAGCCGTCATTGCCTTTAAGGTGCCTATTGCTGTGCCGAGGAAGGGTTTGTCTGGGCTTGGGCGTCCTTTGCGTGGGCCAACTGAGAGGCGCCGCGATGTCACGGGATGGCACCAAACTTGTGACGGGGGCGCCGAGTTGTCTGACTATGATCTGCCGTGCACGTTTCGTGTGGTCCGGGCGCAGCAAATCGCTCTGGTGCGTTCCGGATGGACCCCGATACCGTATTCGCTGCTTCGCAGACCCCAACCGCCCCACCAGGAGCCCACCGTGACCCGCCGTTCTCGCCTGCTCACGACAGCCACCGCCGGTGTGACGGCCGCGCTCCTGCTCGCCGGCTGCGGCGGAGGCGACGGAGACAAGTCCGACTCGAACGGCAAGATCGCGGGGGCGGACACGGGGGCTTCGACTTCGGCATCGCCGAGTGCTTCGGCTTCGTCATCCGAGCCTGCGGGGCGTCCGAAGATCACGTTCCCGTCTTATGCCTCAAATGTTTTCGAAGACCAGAAGTCCGGCGATGCCACCAAGGACGCGATCCTCGCGGACAGTGCCCTGAGCGTGAACTCCATGGATGAGGCTATCTTCGAGGGAAGCACGAGCACGAAGGCCCTCGGTTTCTACAACGCGGACAAGGCCCTGGGCGCGGCGATCACGTTCGTACAGGGGTATATCGACAAGGGTGACACGTGGATCGGCAAGACCCGGTACTTCGACCGCAGCGTGACGCTGTCCGGGGTCAAGAACGCGTACGTCACCTACTGTTCTGACGAGAGCAAGTCGTTTCTGAAGAACAGGAAGACCGGCAAGGTCAAGAACACGCCAACGACTGCGGACAGTTACGTGCTGTACCACACCAAGCTCACGAAGAATGCCAAGGGTGTTTGGCAGACTACTGACATCGTGTCGAATCGGGGGGACAAGGCGTGCCAGCCGTAAGGAAGTTGGCGAGAGGCGCAGCGATCATTTCGCTCGCATGGGTGTCGGTTTTCGTCTCGCAGACCGCTTATGCGGGTGGGCGAGGGGATGACGGGACGACGACCAGCGAGACGCAGGAGCACGGGAACTCGTCCCCGGACGGCAAGCTTTCCTCGACCGTCGGTGTGATCCGGTATGACCTTTCCAAGAACGGCTTGGGTGATTCCGCCGGCCCTGTCGCTCCCATCACGTCCTGGACCCCGCCGGCGTGCTGGTACGCCCCGAAGTACTCCCCGGCGGATTTGCAGGCGTACCTGGAGCCGATCTGGGAGGCCGGTTCGACCGGTGACGCGTGGGATGCGACTCAGCGCGACCGGTATGTCAACGGCCACCCCTACAAGGACTTCAACAAGGACGAGACCGGCAAGGGCTACTGGTGGGACTCGTACGTCAACAAGTCCTTCCCGCCAGGCTGGGACAAATGCAATGAGCCCTACTTCTGGGTGGCTACCGGCGACGACCCGCCGGCCAACATCGCGAACACCGTCACGCCTGAGATTCTTGCCAAACTGGCGTACAACGAAATCCGCGTGCCCTCCAAGGACGTGAGTCTGGCGCCCGCGAACACGACAAAGGTCAACCTCCCCACGTGGGCGTGGTTGGACGGGGCGACGTTCAGGCCGGTGTCGGTAACCGCGCGCATCGACGCCCTGGGCATGTGGGCGACGACGACCGCCAAACCCGTCGCCCTCGAGATCGACCCGGGTACGTCCGACGCGGTCACCTACCCGGCGTCGGGTGCCTGCGAGATCAACAACGGCACGGTGGGGGAGAAGTACAGCGCGGGTGACGCCGACAGGACGCCACCCTGTGGAGTGAAGTACCTCCACTCGTCCGGCGACGGCTCGTACCAGCTGAAGGCCACGGTCACCTGGCAGATCACCTGGACCGGCAGCGACGGCAATGGCGACAAACTGCCCGACGGCACCTTCGGCCGGTCTCAGGATGTCGTCGTGCAGGAGATCCAGTCCGTCAACCGTTGAGGGACGTGACGTCGGGCGTCGTCGTGCCTGAGTGATGTGCCGATTTGCTCTGGTGTGCTTCAGGCGGGTGTGGCCCGGGTTGGTCCCGGTGTCGCATTCGCCGCCTCAACTGCCGTGTCCCGGGCGAAAGCGGCCTGTTCCGGAACGGACAGGCCGCCCGTTGCCCGGCCGGTAACCCTTTGCGGTAGCCAACCCTGCCCCGCTACCGTGTCCGCTGTTTTCTTTGACCTCATCCGCCCCACCAGGAGCTCCTCGTGACCCGCCGTTCCCGCCTGCTCACGACAACTGCCGCCGGGGTGACGGCCGCAATGCTGCTGGCCGGCTGCGGCTCAGGCGACGAAGAGAGTAACGGCTCCAAGTCGAACGCCAAGGGCGAGGACGCGGGTGCACCGGCGTCCGTTTCAGCGAGCGCGTCGGCGTCCGCTTCGGCTGGCCGTCCCCAGATCACGCTTCCGTCGGACGTGACGGACAAGTACGTCGGCTGGAAGACAGGCGATGCCGTGAAAGACGCCGTCCTCACCGACACCGCCGCGCGCATCGATGCGACGAACGACGCCATCCTGCGCGGCGACACGAGCGCGCCGGGCCTGTCCTTCTACTACCGGGACAAGGCGTTGAGCGGCGCCGTCTCCTGGATCCAGGCGTACCTGGACGCCGACCTCTCCTTCACCGGCACCACCCGCTACTACGCGCCCAAGGTCACCCTGTCGTCCGGAGAGACCAAGGCGACGGCCCTCTACTGCTCGGACGAGAGCAAGGGCTTCAACAAGAACCGTAAGACCGGAAAGGTAGACCGGACACCGTCGGACCAGAGTCCGTTCGTGCTGTACAACACGCGTCTGGTGAAGAACGGTTCGGGCGTGTGGCAGACCGCGGCCCTGACTTCCCACCGCGGTGACAAGGCCTGCACCGGATAGCCGATGAGCCGAGCGCACGCGATCCTCATGACACATCTCAGCCCCCCGACCAGGAGCCCCTCGTGGACAGTCGTTCCCGTCTGTCCACGACAGCCGCAGTCGGCCTGACAGCCGTACTCTTACTCGCCGGGTGCGGCGGGAAGGGCGGCGGCGGAGCGGAAGCCGCGGACAAGGCCTCGCCGTCGGCCACAAAGACCGGGGCTTCGGTCTCACCCAGCGTTTCGGCGTCCGAGATCACGACCGGACGTCCGAGGATCGAACTGCCCGCTGATCTCACCCTGACCTTCGAGGGTTCTCGGACGGGTGATCCCCTGAAGGGCGCGGTGCTCGCGGACGGCGAGGAAAGGGCGCGGGCGGAGGACGCCGCTATCACCGGGACAGACCCCAAGGGCGAGGGACTCGCCTACTACAACACGGGTAAGGCCCTTGAGGCCACGCTGTCCTGGGTCGCTCAGTTCAAGAAGGCCAACGCCACGATCACCGGCGTTGCCCGGTACTACGACCGCAAGGTGACACTCACGAGCAAGACGTCAGCGATCCTCACGTTCTGTGGTGATGAGAGCGAGGGTTTCAGCAGGGACAAGAAGACCAAAGAGATCAACGGTCATCATCGCCAAGGCGTCGACCATGGCCCCGTCCGAGCAGTCGTACGCCGATGCCAGTGAACGGACGCGGTCGGCACTGAGAGAGCTGCGACCTGTCTCGATCATGCTGACGCGCCCTTGGTTGACGCCCAGAAGCGCGGCGGCCTGGGTGACGGTGAGGCCGGATCGCTCACGGAGTTTGCGCAGCTCGGTGCCGAGACGTCGTTGACGCAGCGTGGGGTTGCTGGTGGGCGGCACGGCATGTCCTTCCCGGCCGATGTGCGGCGCTCTCGTAACCCACATGAGGTAAGTGCGGGCACATCTCCCCGATTGCAGAGATGTATCTCCCATTTGAGGCCTACTGCAGTGCCTGTACCGCCCAACTCTCTGCGCCCATAAGCCGGAAGCGCACCCCCCACGGCAGAGCCACCGCCCGGCGCGGTCGTTGAGCCCGATCCGCCTCCCCCTCTCTCGCTGGAAGTCACCATGGGAACCGTATCCCTGCCCGACACCTGGGCGTACGCCCTTCGCCTGCCCCGTGATCCGCGCGCGGCATGCGTCGCACGTAAGACCGTACGGGCGGCACTCGGCGGCCATGGCAGGCACGAAATCCTCGACGTGGTCGAGCTGCTGACGTCCGAACTGGTCACCAATGCCTATCGGCACACGAACGACCCCGCCTCCCTCCGGCTGACCGCCCTGCCCGACGGGCGGTTGCGGGTCGGTGTCTGGGACAGTCATCCGCGCGTCCCGGCGCCCTTCGGCACACCGCCATGGGACCGTGTCCCACTCGCCCCGGCGGACACCGAAGAAGGGCGCGGACTGCATCTCGTGCAGGAGTACGCCGACTCGTGGGGCGGCTGGCCCGTCGGGGACGGCGGCCCGCTGGACCGCGGGGCCGGGAAGCTGCTGTGGTTCGAGGTGAGTGGATGCCGCGTGAATGCGTGAGTACCGATCAGCGAGCGTTGACGGCAGGTCAAGGTCCGGTCAATCCGCCAGGTAGCCGTCCCCTCGTGGCATGCCGCATGGAAAAATTCCCTGGTTGCAGAAGTTAAAAGAGTGGCTCAGCCGACGGGGAGTGGATGCTGTGAGCGCGCGGCAAGTGCGGAAGATGTTCCAGTTGATGGCCGGTGGCGAGCCCGTCGAGCTCACCAACGCCTGGTCCTCCGTGAAGAAGCTGGCCCGGCTGGCCTTCATCGCCCAGCAGTTCGGGTACGAATACGCCGACGCCCGCCACACCGGCTCCCGCAACAACGTCCTCAAGATGCTGATCGTCCCCGACCACAGCCCGCAGGGCCGGGCCCGCGCCGCGCAGAACTGGGCGCAGTATCCGAACGCCGGCGACGGGGTCTCCCTGCCGCCCCTCGTTCCCGACGCCGTCGAACTCCTCAAGGCCCGTATCCAGTTCGACCTCACCGGCAAGAACGCCGAGAAGCGGATGCTGCTCGGGGCCGGCGGTATCACCCTCGGGCTGGTGCTGGCCGCGGCGCGGGCCGGGGGCGGTGCCGGAGCCTTCGTCATCTCCGGTGTCGTATGGGTCGTTCTCATGGCCGTCATGGGGCTCGGGTTCTTCGTCACCCGTGGCCGCAACGCCAAGTTCGCGCAGCGCCTCCAGGCCGCCGGGTTCATGCCGGTGACGGGGGAGAACGGCCGGGTGCGGTATCTGCCGCCCGGCGCGTCCATGCCCATGCCCGCGCCCATGCCGACTCCGGTCCAGCAGCCGCAGTACCAACCGCCCCAGCAGCAGGCCGGTCCCTATGGCGCGTACGGCCCGTACGGCGGCCACGGCGGCCAAGGTGGCCAAGGCGCCGCCCCCGCCGGTTACGGCCAGCAGCCGCCCGCGCCCTACCCGCCCGGCCCCTACGCCCCACCCCAGCAGCCCTCCGGTCCCTACGCCCCCGGTCCCTATCAACAGCAGCCCGCGCCCTCCTACCCGCCCCAGCAGCCTCCGCAGTTCCCGCCGTCCCGGCGCTGATCTCCTGCCCTGCCGTCAGTACGGCATCAAGGCGCGGTCAACCAGGCGTTAAACAAGCACGCTTGGGGATCTGTCCCCGGAACGTTTGTGATCGATTGGTGGTTTCGATCGAGCGTTACGGGGGCGCACGTGGGCAGCGGCAGCGGTGATCTGGCCGTCGACGACCGGCTGTTGGTGAAAACGGCCAAGACCTTGTCGAAGATCCAGTACGAGTTCGAGCACACCGAGGATCACCAGGGCGACCTCAGGAAGATCTGGGGATCCGGCGACGTCGCCGGTGCCATGGACCACTTCGCCGACAACTGGAGCTACCACCGCAAGCAGCTCCTCTCCTCCGTCAGGACCGTCGGCGAGCTGGCCGAGAAGTGCCATGAGGCCTTTCGGGAGCTCGATCAGAAGCTGGCGAAGACCGCCCAGGGCCCGAAGGGCGGGAAGTAGTGGGGGCGAGGCGGCCCGTCGAGTGGCGGCCGCTCGCCGAGCAGGACCCCGCACCCGGTGACGTGGACGGCATTCGTACGGAGTCCCGACGGCTGGGCAAGCTCGCCACGATGATCAGTGAGCAGGTCGAGCGGCTCACCGCCATCGGGCGGGACACGACCGAGCTCAAGGGGCAGTACGCCGGCGCCCTGCGCGACAAGGCGCAGGAGCTGTCGGGACGGCTGGCCAGGACGCACCACCGGTACGACCACGTCTCCGGCTACCTCGGGCACTGGGCCGAGGACCTGGCGGACTGCCAGCAACAGGCCGACTCCGCGCTGGACGACGCGAAGGAGGCACAGGGGCGGATCGACGCCCATCAGCCTCCGCAGGGAACGTCCAAGAAGCCCGAGAAGGACCTGACCGACGCGGAGAGGTCCGCGGAGACGGCCCGGCAGCACGCCCTCTCCCGCGCCGAGGACGCGCTCGGGGCGGCCCGGAACAAGCTCGACAGGGCCGTACGGCACCGGGACGAGCGGGGCTCGCACTGGGCCGGGAAGATCGAGCGGGCGATCAGCAGGGACGGGCTGCACGACTCGCGCTGGGACAAGTTCAAGAACTGGGTGAGCGATCATGCGCGGTTGCTCAACGATCTCGCCAACCTGCTGGTCTGGGTGGCCACGGTGTGTGCCGTCATCGCGCTGTTCATCCCCGGCCTCAACATCCTCGCCATGATCGCCCTCGGGGCGACGATCGGCTCGCTGCTGCTGCATACGACGACCGCCGTGGCCGGCGCCGGCAGTTGGATCGACGTGGGGCTGGACGTCTTCGCCCTCGCCACCTTCGGCCTCGGACGGCTGGCGGCACCCGGGATGCGGGCCGCGGAGGACGGGGTGCGGGGGGCGATGCGGGGCGCCGGGGCGACGGGCCTGGGAAAGGCCGCGTTCAAGGGGGCCGTGACCCAGGGGATGCGGGATGCCGGGCGGGTCTTCAAGACGGGGGTCAGGGGCAGCCAGGAGTGGGTGGCCGCGCAGAAGGCGATGAGCGACGGGGCCAAAGCCATGTACGGGGCCAAGAGGGAGGCGCTGGAGGCCGCCCGGCAGTTGTCGGGACAGGCCTTGCCGAAGCTCGGTGCGTGGAAGAACGCCTTGCGCGGTGGCCCGGAAGCGGCCTCCCTCAAGGCCTACTTCGAGCACGTGGCCACACGGTTCCCCGGCTCGGCGCGGATCGCGGACGAGATCGCGAAGGGGGCCGGGGCGATGCGGCTCAGCCGGGGTGGGTTCGCGGCGGGCATGGGCGTGGACGCGTTCGACAAGATGTTCGGCATGACGGGGCCGTGGCTGGAAGGGAGGCTCGGGGGCGACGGCACCAACGCGTGGACCGACGCCAAGACCTGGGCCACCGTGGGGGTGGGATCGACATGGTGAACGACGCATCCCGGGATCCGGAACGGACCGGGGGCGCCCGGGTGCTTCCGGTGCTGATCCGCGTCCGTGCCTACTCGCTGCTGACGGGCGGCTTCTTCGCCTTCTGGGCCTGGTGCGGGCTCGTGGCGCTGACCGTGCTGCTGCTCCCCGGCGCCCAGTGGCTCGGCACGGCGCTGGTCGCGGGCTGGGCCCTCAGTTGGCTCACGGTGCTACCGGCGACGTACCTGTGGCACGCCCCCGAACTGCTGGGACGTCCTCTGGGACCGTGGCCCGAGCACGTCGGCGGCTTCACCGGGCACCTCGTCCGCAACGCCGACAAGGGTACGTTCGACGGCTCAAGGCCTCTGGTTCTCGGGGGTTCCGCCCCGCCGGAGCAGTTCTGGTTCGTGGCATGCCTGAACACCGTCGAAACCGGGTTCATCCTGCTGTCCGCCTTCCTTGGAGACGCCGCGATCCCGCAGGAGAACATCGCGTCCGTCGTCCTCGTCGGCCTCGGCTTCCTCGCCTCCGCCCTCTCCCTCACCCTCCTCGTCCACGGCTCCGTCACCCGCCGCCGCTCCCGCCGGAAAGCGACCCCCACCCCATGACCACCACCTCGGCCCCCACCTCCTACACTCTCGTCCTCCCGCCCGGCTGGGCCCGGATCCCCCTCCGGCACGGCACCGACGCCGCCGTCCGCCGGATTCTGGACCGGTCCTTCGCGGGGCTGCCCCGGGACGAGGTCTTCGCGTACCGCAGGGAGCTGGAGGACGGGCTGCGGCAGCGGATCGCCGAAGCCCGGAAGGCGAACGGGCTCGATCTGTATCTGCCCGTGGAACTGGTGCACGGCATGGCCCTGCCCGCGTCCTTCCTGGTCTCCGAGACCCGCACCCCGGCCGCCCCCGACGTCGACCCCCGGGAGGTGGCGCTCTTCCTGGCGAGCGAGGAAGACGGCCGTGAGGTCGTCGGCCTCGACGGCGCCCCCTCCGTAAGGACCGAGCGCAGCGCCCCCGCCGACCCGGCCCGCGGCCTCGACTTCCGCTCCCGGCGCGTCGACTACCAGGTCCCCGTCCCAGGTGACCCGGGCCGCTGGCTGACCCTCGCCTTCGCGACGGTCGCCGCCGAGGACGCCGACGGTGAGCTGCCCGTCCTGCTGGTCGATCTGTTCGACGCCGTCATGACCACCTTCCGATGGAGGACACGATGAGCCTCTTCGGCCCCGCCGCCGGGGACCGGCCTCTCACCCCTTCCCCCTACTGGGCCCGCACGCCCGAGGCCGGGCCCGAGTGGGTCGCCCTGCCCGCCGGCTTCCGTGGCACGCCCTGGGCCGACGAGCGGGAGTACGCCGATGCCGTCGGCAGCGCGCTGGTCGTCCTGCACGAGCGCGTCGACCCGGGCGGCGAGCTGCGCACCCGTGTCGCCGACACGGTCCTGGACACGTACGAGCGGCTCCTCGGTATGTTCCCGGCGCACTACCACCTCCTCCACTGGCCGGATCTCGACCGTCCTCCGGTCCCGGTCTTCCTCGCCCTCTGGCAGCCCGAGCCCGAGCCCGAGCCCGAGGCCGAGAAGGGGCCCGCCGCCCGGTTCTTCCCCGGCGACGACGTCGAGTACGTGGCCCGGGAGGAGTCCGCCACCGAGCACCTCGGCGCCGGTACCCGCCTCCTCGGTCTCCTCCGCCTTGGCCCGGAGGACCCCGCCGGCCTTCTCGGCGTGGCCGTCTACCACTGGCGTACGACCACCCGCCCCACCGATGTCCATTTCCTCGCCCTCACCCACGAGTTGGGTCGTCTGTACGCCGTCCTTCCCGCTCTCGACGCCTTCGCCCGCGAAATCGCCCTCACCGACGACCCCACGGCCGAGTGAGAGCAACGTTCCCTTCCGGTCACCCACAGCCACAGTGCGGAAACTCTGTCTCCCTACCTTCGGGCTCAGTCACTCATCCGGAGTCGGAAGACCGAGCACGCGGAGCACCGTGGAGGCGTCATGACAGCCCCGGCCCCTACCCCCCGTAATCGCTGGATCCAGCATTGGGATCCCGAGAACGAGACCTTCTGGAAGGAGACCGGGGAGAAGATCGCCCGGCGCAACCTGTTCTTCTCGGTGCTCTCCGAGCACATCGGGTTCTCGATCTGGACCCTGTGGTCCGTGCTGGTCCTCTTCATGGGGCCGGAGTACGGGCTGACACCGGCGGACAAGTTCCTGCTCACGTCGATGGTGACGCTGGTCGGCGCCGTCGTCCGGGTCCCCTACACCTTCGCGGTCGCGATCTTCGGCGGGCGGAACTGGACGATCATCTCGGCCGGTCTGCTCCTCATCCCGACGATCGCCGCGTTCGCGGTGACGAAGCCGGGGACCTCCTTCGACACCTTCCTGTGGATCGGGCTCCTGGCCGGTATCGGCGGTGGCAACTTCGCCTCCTCCATGACCAACATCAACGCCTTCTTCCCGTTGAAGAAGAAGGGGTGGGCCCTGGGGCTCAACGCCGGCGGCGGGAACATCGGCGTTGCCGCCATCCAGCTCGTGGCCCTCGCCGTGATCGGCGCGAACGGCGGGCCTCGGGTGCTGCTCGGGATCTACATCCCGCTGATCGTCGTCGCGGCCGCCCTCGCCGCGCTGTTCATGGACAACATCGAGAACGTCAGGAACGACACCGGCGCCGCCAGGGACGCCGCGAAGGACGCCCACACCTGGATCATGTCCTTCCTCTACGTCGGCACGTTCGGTTCGTTCATCGGCTACAGCTTCGCCTTCGGGCAGGTGCTCACCAACCAGTTCGGGCGTACGCCGCTTCAGGCCACGTACCTCACCTTCATGGGCCCGTTGCTCGGCTCGCTGGTCCGCCCCGTGGGCGGCCGGCTCGCCGACAAGTACGGCGGCGCGAAGATCACCCTCTACAACTACATCGCCATGGCCGCCGCCACCGCCGTCCTGGTCGCCGCCAGCACCGAGAAGTCGCTGCCGCTGTTCGTCGTCGCGTTCGTCGTCCTGTTCGCGCTCACGGGGATCGGCAACGGCTCCACGTTCAAAATGATCCCCGGCATCTTCCACGCCAAGGCCCTCGCCGAAGGGCTGGAGGGCGAGGAGGCGGTCAAGTACGGTCGGCGGCTGTCCGGCGCCTCCATGGGCCTCATCGGCGCGGTCGGCGCGCTCGGCGGCGTCGGCATCAACCTCGCCTTCCGGCAGTCCTTCCTCTCCTACGGCTCCGGCACCGGCGCCTTCGTCGCGTTCCTGGTCTTCTACGGCCTCTGCTTCGCCGTCACCTGGGCCGTATACCTTCGCCGGTCCGCCGCACAGGGGCACCCCACAGCCGCCACCGAGACAAAGGCGCAGCTCAGCTACGCCGAGGTGTGACGTAACACTGGTGACACGGAGCCGAACCGAGCCTGTCACGCGCCGTTGACAGGCTCGTTCGGCATGCGGGCCAGCTAGGAGAGCAGTCATGGACGAGGAACAGCAGCGGCCGGATCCCGGCCGGCCCGGCCCTCTCGCGGGGTTCACCGTGGGGGTCACGGCCGCGCGCCGGGCCGACGAGCTCGGGGCGCTGCTCCAGCGGCGCGGCGCCGCCGTGCTGCACGCGCCCGCCCTGCGTATCGTGCCGCTCGCCGACGACGGGGAACTCCTCGCCGCCACGAAGGAGATCATCGACCAGGCGCCGGACGTGGCCGTGGCGACCACCGCGATCGGGTTCCGGGGGTGGATCGAGGCCGCCGACGGCTGGGGCTTCGGCGAGCAGCTGCTGGACCGGCTGCGCCATGTCGAGTTGCTGGCCCGTGGTCCCAAGGTCAAGGGGGCGGTGCGGGCCGCCGGGCTCACCGAGCAGTGGTCGCCGTCCTCCGAGTCCATGGCCGAGGTCCTCGACCGGCTCCTGGAGGAGGGCGTCGAGGGCCGCCGGATCGCCGTACAGCTGCACGGGGAGCCGTTGCCGGGGTTCGTGGAGTCGTTGCGGGCGGCGGGGGCGGAGGTCGTGCTGGTGCCGGTGTACCGGTGGATGCCGCCGGAGGACCTCGGGCCGGTGGACCGGCTGCTGGACGCCGTCGTCTCCCGCTCGGTCGACGCGGTCACCTTCACCAGCGCGCCCGCCGCGGCCTCCCTCCTCTCCCGCGCAGAGAAACGGGGTCTCCAGGCCGACCTGCTCGCCGCCCTCCACCACGACGTCGTTCCGGCCTGCGTCGGCCCCGTCACCGCGCTCCCGCTCCAGGCCCTCGGCGTCGACACCATCCAGCCCGAACGCTTCCGGCTGGGTCCCCTCGTACAGCTGCTCTGCCAGGAACTCCCTTCGCGCGCACGGGCGTTGCCCATCGCCGGCCACCGGGTGGAGATCCGGGGGCATGCCGTGCTCGTCGACGGCGCGCTGAAGCCGGTGCCGCCGGCCGGCATGTCCCTGCTGCGGGCGCTGTCGCGGCGGCCGGGGTGGGTGGTGGCCCGCGCCGAACTCCTGCGGGCCCTGCCGGGCGCGGGCCGCGACGAACACGCGGTGGAGACGGCGATGGCCCGCCTGCGTACGGCCCTGGGCGCGCCGAAGCTGATCCAGACGGTGGTCAAGCGGGGCTACCGCCTCGCCCTGGACCCGGCGGCGGACGCCAAGTACGCGGACGTGTGAGACTCCGGCCATGGAGGCCATGGAGGCCATGGAGCCCGTGGAGGCCATGGGGTGGTACGGCGTTCGGTGTGTGTTCCGGCACCGTTCCGGTTCTTCGCCACGGGGGATGAGCGGTCCGGCTGACCGTCGTACGACGTTCTGGGGACCGTCTCCCGGCAACCGGCCGTAACCGGCGGCTCCCGGACCGCCCCTCGGGTCCGTTCCTCCCCGCCCGCGCCGGGTCGTCCCGCGCGGACGCGTGCGCGCGACCGTGTGTGCCCCGGTCCGCGAGCGTGCGCTCTGCCGGATCCGGCCGGGCGGGCGGCACGCTGACGCCGGACCGAGGCACACAGGGGGAACGGGACATGACACGCTGGCAGCCGTTGCCGGCCACACTGCCGGGAGAGGCCCGGCACCTGGTCGAGCAACTGCGCGTCCTGAAGGGCCGTACCGGGCTCAGCCTGGCCGGTCTGGCCCGGCGCACCGCGTACAGCAAGTCGTCGTGGCAGCGCTATCTGAGCGGGGACAGACTGCCGCCGAGGAGTGCGGCCCAGGTGCTGTGCCGGCTGGGCGGCGGGGACCAGATGCGGCTGCTGGCACTGTGGGAGCTGGCCGAACAGGCGTGGCCGCAGGGCGCGTCGGAGCCACCGGAGGAAGCGCTACTGGCACCGGGACCGCCTCCGGTACGGGAACCGCTTCCCGTACCGGGACCGCTTCCCGTACCGGGACCGCTTCCCGTACCGGGACCGCCTCCCGCGCCGGGACCGCCTCCCGTGCCGGGACCGGAAACGCGGCGGTGGCGGACGGCCGCCCTCGCCGCGTTCGGTGTCATCGTGCTGCTGACCGCGGGGCTGCTGTGGGCGCTGCCCCGCGGGGTGCTCAGCCGAGCTTGTCGTAGTACGCGATCCTGTAGGAGCCGGTGCCCTTGATCCGGACCCGGTACTTGCCGCTGATCCGCTTGAGCGGGGCGTTGTGTGCGGTGCCGTGGTACGTGACGGTCTGGAACGAGGTCGGGCCGGTGAGCCGTTGCTGGGCGAACGTCCACGTCTGGTCGGTGACGACGCCGTCGTTGTCCGAAAGGCCGAAGTGCTCCTGCCACCACTGGGTGGCCGATTCGGTCTCGGGGCCGAACGAGCCGTCGATCTGGCTCTTGGTGAAGGGGTGCCAGTCGCCGTCGTCGTCCTGCCACTGGGCGCCGTCCGCCCACAGCACGGTCTCCCACAGGGCCGTCGCGTCGCTCGTGGCGTAGTCGTCGACGCCGAGGTTCTCCTCGTCCTGCCAGTCGTCGGTGACGCCGCCGCCGCCGTCGATGCCGTGGTACGGCGCGGCGGCGCTCGCGGCCGATGCCAGGGCCAGGCCGCCGGCGCCCAGCAGTACGGCCGTCGCCACCGCGACGACCCGGGTGCGCATGCTCATGAACGTGTCCTTTCTGAACCGCCGTCCCCCGTGGGTCCCCCTTGGGGCGGCTCGCTGTGCGTTCGCAGGACAAAGGGTCACGGCCACGGGCGGCCGCGGCGAGGCCCGCCGGGGTATCCGGACCCAACGGGGACGGCCCGCGCCGTACGCACCGGCGTCCCCGCCCGGTGCGGGTCGGACGGGAACCTCGCGGAACACGGGTACGAGGGGTTCCGGCCGCCCGCCGGGCCGGGCACTGTGAGAGGACACGGTTCCCTGTCCTAGGCGGTGGCGGGCACATGGCACTGGGTACGGCGACGGCCCCGTACGAGCTGCGCTTCGATGCCGGGCGGATCTGCCTGGATCTGCTGGCGACCACGCATCCCGGCGAACGGCTCGACGCGCTGGAGCCGTTGCGGGCCTGGATCACCGGCTCCGGACTCGTACCGCCGGGCACCCCGCTGGCCCACGCCGACACCGGCTGGCTGGTCGCGTTCCGTGAACTGAGGGGACATGTGGCTCAGTTGGTGCGCGAACGGAACACCAGCCGGAACGGCGTCCGGAGTAACGCCCGTCCCCGGTCGTACGACTTCGCGCTCGACGGCGTCAACGACCTCGCCCGTGCCGCCGCACCCCCGGCCCCGCGTGCCGTACCCGGCGCGGACGGCCTCCTGGTACGGGAGTTGGCGGGGCCGCCCGAGTGCGCCGCGCTGCTCGCGGCCGTCGCCAGGGACGCCGTGGAACTGCTCACCGACCCCGTCGCACGGGCGGCCGTCCGGGAGTGCGAGGGCGACAACTGCCCCATCGTCTACCTGGAC
Source organism: Streptomyces sp. NPDC054813 (assembly GCF_053611365.1). NCBI lineage: Bacteria > Bacillati > Actinomycetota > Actinomycetes > Kitasatosporales > Streptomycetaceae > Streptomyces > Streptomyces sp. NPDC054813. The sequence continues at coordinate 95,236 of NZ_JBSHAF010000019.1, forward strand.
ACCTCCCGCGGACGCAGACGCCGCTGGTGCTCCAGCGAGATCTGCGGCAACCGTGAACGAGTAGCCCGCCACCGCCGCCGCGCGGCCCTCGCCCGAGCATGACCGCCAAGCGGTCCTCGCCCGGCCCGGTCTCCTCAACCCCCGTCCCATTTGCGGTATCTGCCGGATCTTCATCGAAGCTCCCCGAAAGTGATTTCGACAACATTCGGTTTGTCCGTGGCAACCCTCGGGCACCGCCCGGGCGTTCGACGATGTGTCGGAAATGTAAAGATCACGCGGTGGGAATGTGGGGTCATGTCCCGCTCGTCATGTCACCTCGCGGAAAAATGTGAGGTCTTGTTGAACACACCGCGAGTCACTTCCGTACCGGTGGGGGAGCGACCGACTGGGGGAACCCCCGGACACCGGAGGTGGGCGTGCGCAAGGATGCGGCCGTGGCCAATGAACGTGGATCGAGGGCCCGACATCGCATGTCCCAGCCCTCGGAGCCCGATGAGGAGCTGATGCGTGCCCTCTACCGAGAGCACGCCGGACCTCTCCTTGCGTATGTCCTTCGGCTGGTCGCCGGTGATCGGCAACGCGCCGAGGACGTCGTGCAAGAGACACTCATCCGTGCCTGGAAGAACGCCGGCCAGCTCAATCGAGCGACCGGATCGGTACGCCCCTGGCTGGTGACGGTCGCTCGCCGCATCGTCATCGACGGTCACCGCAGCCGGCAGGCCCGGCCGCAGGAGGTCGATCCGTCGCCGCTGGAGGTCATCCCCGCGGAGGACGAGATCGACAAGGCGCTGTGGCTGATGACGCTGTCTGACGCGCTCGACGACCTGACCCCGGCCCACCGGGAGGTGCTCGTCGAGACGTATTTCAAGGGGCGTACCGTCAACGAGGCGGCCGAAACGCTGGGTATACCCAGCGGCACCGTGCGCTCACGGGTGTTCTATGCCCTGCGGTCCATGAAGCTGGCACTGGAGGAGCGGGGGGTGACGGCGTGATGAGTGTGTACGGGGGACACGGCGGGTTCGGCACAGGTGGTTCGGGTATGTCTGGTGCTATGCAGGAATCTCCGGTTCCCAATGAGCACGAGACGGTCGGCGCGTATGCGCTGGGGATTCTCGACGACGCCGAGGCAACCGCTTTCGAGGCCCATCTGGCCGGGTGCGAGTGGTGCGCCCAGCAGCTCGACGAGCTGGCCGGAATGGAGCCCATGCTGGCGGCCCTGGCCGATCTGCCGGGTTCCGGATCCACGCCGTCCATCGGCGAGTCGCTGTCCGCCAAACCCAGCCCTCGGATGGTCGAGAAGCTGGTCGTGGAGGTCGCCGACAAGCGGAAGGTCCGCACCCGGCGCAGCCTCTTCGGCCTGGCGGCCTCGGTCGTGCTGATCGCCGGCGGCACCGTGGCCGGCGTGGCGCTGAGCGGCTCGGACAGCGGCGGCGGCACGGACATGGCCATGGGGCCGGCCCAGACGGCCTTCCAGACGATGTCCGACAAGAAGACGGCCACGGACCCGGCGACCCACGTCACCGCGACCGTCGCCGTCGAGAAGAAGGACTGGGGCACCCACGCGGTCCTCCAGCTCAAGAACGTCGCCGGACCGAAGAAGTGCTCGCTGATCGCCGTCGGCAAGAACGGCGAGCGCGAGACGGTGACCTCCTGGTCCGTTCCGACCTGGGGATACGGCATCACGGACGCCAAGTCGGAGAAGGCCAAGGAGCCCCTCTACGTACACGGCGGCGCGGCCTTCGCCCCCAACCAGATCGACCACTTCGAAGTCATGACGTTCGACGGCAAGAAGCTGGTCTCGGTCAGCGCGTAGCTTCAGCGGGCCCCCTTCGCGTACGGTTGACGGCTGCCCAGCACGTCAGAAGGGGGCCCGGTGGCCGCTCAGGCTCAACAATCCGCGGTCGGCCCTCACGGCTCGGAACAGGACTCCGCTCAGGACTCCGTTCGGGACCGTGAGATCAGCGTCGAACAGGAACACCTCGACCGGGTGTACCAGCGGCTCGAGGAGAAGATCCACGAGGCGGAATTCCTCATGAACGACGCGGCCAAGCGCGGCCAGGTGGGCACGCCCGGCGCGCTCGCCGAGCGGGACGCGCAGGTGTTCCGCGCCGGCGTCCACCTCAACCGGCTCAACAACGAGTTCGAGGACTTCCTCTTCGGCCGGATCGACCTGCTCCTCGGCAAGGACGGCAAGAAGGGCCCGGACGGCGCCTACACCGCCGTGGAGCCCGCCGAGGGCGCGGTCCGCGCGGACCACACCGCCGACATCGCCGAGACCCTGCACATCGGCCGGATCGGCGTCCTCGACCGGGACTACGCCCCACTGGTCATCGACTGGCGGGCACCGGCCGCCGCGCCGTTCTACAGGTCCACTCCGGTGGATCCCGGGCGTGTCGTACGACGCCGGGTGATCCGTTCCAAGGGCCGCCGGGTCCTCGGGGTCGAGGACGACCTGATGCGCCCGGAGCTGACCGCCTTCCTCGACGGCGACACCCTGCCCGTCATCGGCGACGGCGCCCTGATGGCCGCCCTCGGCCAGGCCCGCACCCACTCCATGCGGGACATCGTCGCCTCCATCCAGGCCGAGCAGGACCTGGTCATCCGTGCCCCCGCCGCCTCCGTGACCTACGTCGAGGGCGGCCCCGGGACGGGCAAGACGGCCGTGGCGCTGCACCGCGCCGCCTACCTGCTCTACCAGGACCGGCGCCGGTACGCGGGCGGCATCCTGATCGTCTCCCCGACCCCGCTGCTGGTCGCGTACACCGAAGGGGTCCTCCCGTCCCTCGGCGAGGAGGGCCAGGTCGCCATCCGCGCCATCGGCTCCCTCGTCGACGGCGCCGAGGCGACCCTGTACGACACGCCGGCCAACGCCCGTGCCAAGGGCTCCTCCCGGATGCTCCGGGTGCTGCGCAAGGCCGCCCGCGGAGCCCTGGAGGTGAACGGTTCCCCGGCCCGGCTCAGAGTCGTCGCCTTCGGCCGCCGCCTGGAGCTGGAGGCCGAGGAACTCGACCGCATCAGACAGAACGCGCTCGGCGGCACGGCCCCCGTCAACCTGCTGCGGCCCCGCGCCCGCAGGCTCCTGCTGGACGCCCTGTGGGCCCGCTCCGGCGCGGCCGGCCGGCACAGCGACCCGGAGCTGGCCGCCGAACTGCGTTCCTCCTTCGACGAGGACATCGTCACGGAGGACTCCTTCATCGGGTTCCTCGACGCCTGGTGGCCCGAGCTGACCCCGCGGGCGGTCCTCACCGCGATGGCCGACGAGCGCCGCCTCGGCCGCTGGGCCCGCCGCATCCTCAACCCCGGCGAGGTCCGCAGGGTCGCCCGCTCCCTGCGCCGGGACGGCCACTCCGTGCACGACATCGCCATGCTCGACGAACTCGAGGCCATCCTCGGCGCCCCGGTCCGCCCCAGGAAGAAGCGCGAACTGGACCCGTTGGACCAGCTCACCGGCCTGGAGGAGCTGATGCCGACGCGCGAGGAGTCCCAGCGCGAGCGCGCCGAACGGCTCGCCCAGGAGCGCGTCGAGTACGCCCACGTCATCGTCGACGAGGCGCAGGACCTCACCCCCATGCAGTGGCGGATGGTCGGCCGCCGCGGCCGGCACGCCACCTGGACGGTGGTCGGCGACCCCGCCCAGTCCTCCTGGTCCGACCCGGACGAGGCGGCCGAGGCGCGGGACGAGGCCCTCGGCAGCCGCCCGCGGCGCCGCTTCGAGCTCACCGTGAACTACCGCAACCCGGCGGAGATCGCCGAGCTCGCGGCCAGGGTGCTGGCCCTTGCCATGCCCGGCTCCAAGTCCCCCTCGGCGGTCCGCTCCACCGGGGTCGAGCCTCGTTTTGTGGCAACGAACAATGGACACAGCACGGTCGTCCGCGACTCGCTGGAGAAGACCGTGCGGGCCGAGGCCGAGCGGCTTCTCGACCTGGTCGACGGCACGGTCGGCGTGGTCGTGGCCATGGACCGGCGCGCCGAGGCCGCCCGCTGGCTCGCCGGGCTCGGCGACCGGGTGGTGGCTCTGGGCAGCCTGGAGGCCAAGGGCCTGGAGTACGACGCGACGGTCGTCGTGTCGCCCGCCGAGATCGCCGACGAGTCCCCGGCCGGGCTGCGCGTGCTGTACGTGGCCCTCACCCGGGCGACCCAGCAGCTGACGGTGGTCTCAGGGGAGCGGGACGAGCCGGACGCGGCCGGGGTGCCGGACCTGCTCAGGGAGTGAATGCGGGGCCGTTCGGCTGGAGGTTTCCTGTGAAGTCCGCGGACGGGAATGGCCTTACGGGATCTGTTTGTTAGCCTTGTCGTGACACCGGCTCGATCCAAGCCCCCGGGCCCAACCTTCGTCGCTACGAGCGACCACTTGCCGCGAGGCGAGCATGGCGGGTCGGTGTCATGAACGTCGAAGAGGCCCACATCACCATGTGATGTGGGCCTCTTTTTCGCGCGAACAATAGGCACGAAAGCAGGCCCCGCTACCGCCTACCCGGCGGTAGGTGCGACGATCGGACGGCACAACTCGCTACACGGTGAAACGAAGGAAGTCGGCCATGGCAACGGCGCCCAGCGTCTCCTACTCGATGACCATCCGGCTGGAGGTGCCCGCGAGCGGAACCGCCGTCTCGCAGCTCACCACCGCCGTGGAGTCCTCCGGAGGCTCGGTGACCGGCCTCGACGTCACCGCGTCGGGCCACGAGAAGCTCCGCATCGACGTCACCATCGCGGCCAGCTCGACCGCCCACGCCGACCAGATCGTCGGGCAGCTCCGCGAGATCGAGGGCGTCACCCTCGGCAAGGTCTCGGACCGTACGTTCCTCATGCACCTCGGCGGCAAGATCGAGATGCAGTCCAAGCACCCCATCCGCAACCGTGACGACCTCTCCATGATCTACACCCCGGGTGTGGCCCGCGTGTGCATGGCGATCGCGGAGAACCCCGAGGACGCGCGCCGCCTCACCATCAAGCGCAACTCCGTTGCGGTCGTGACGGACGGCTCGGCGGTCCTGGGCCTCGGCAACATCGGCCCGAAGGCCGCGCTGCCCGTCATGGAGGGCAAGGCGGCCCTCTTCAAGCGGTTCGCCGGCATCGACGCCTGGCCGCTGTGCCTGGACACCCAGGACACCGACGCGATCGTCGAGATCGTCAAGGCGATCGCCCCCGGGTTCGCCGGTATCAACCTGGAGGACATCTCCGCGCCGCGCTGCTTCGAGATCGAGGCGCGCCTGCGCGAGGCCCTCGACATCCCCGTCTTCCACGACGACCAGCACGGCACCGCGATCGTCGTCCTCGCCGCCCTGACCAACGCACTTCGCTGCACCGGCAAGGCGATTGAGAACATCCGGGTCGTCATGTCCGGCGCCGGCGCGGCAGGTACGGCCATCCTCAAGCTGCTGATCGCGGCCGGCGTGAAGAACGCCGTAGTCGCCGACATCCGCGGTGTCGTGCACTCCGCCCGCGAGGACCTGGTGGAGGCCCCGGCCGACTCGCCGCTGCGCTGGATCGCCGACAACACCAACCCCGAGGACCTCACCGGCACGCTGAAGGAGGCCGTGCGGGGCGCGGACGTCTTCATCGGCGTCTCGGCCCCGAACGTCCTCGACGGCGACGACGTGGCCGCCATGGCCGACGACGCGATCGTGTTCGCACTCGCGAATCCGGACCCCGAGGTGGATCCGGCGATCGCCCGCCAGACGGCCGCCGTGGTCGCCACCGGCCGCTCCGACTTCCCCAACCAGATCAACAACGTGCTGGTCTTCCCGGGCGTCTTCCGCGGCCTCCTGGACGCGCAGTCCCGGACGGTGAACACGGACATGATGCTCGCGGCCGCGAAGGCCCTCGCCGACGTGGTCACCGAGGACGAGCTGAACCCGAACTACATCATTCCGAGCGTCTTCAACGAGAAGGTCGCGGGAGCGGTGGCGGGCGCGGTACGGGAGGCCGCGAAGGGCGCCTGAAAACGCCCTCGCCGGGAGCGCCCCGTAAGGGGCGCGGGGAACTGCGCGACAAGCCCCCACCGACCGGCAGCCGAAAGCGACGCGCCCGCATGATGCGGGGGTCTGGGGGCAGCAGCCCCCAGTAAACGTCTGTGAAACTTGCCACGCCATCCGATCGGCGCGTCGTGAAACCCCCCCTTCGGCCCCCCCGTAGGGTATGGGCGGCAACGGATTGGCGTTCCCGCCGCAGGTGGGGGCAGGATGCGTCCCGGCCCAACATGCGGCTCCGCCGCGTGGCACGCCTCCATGGCAAGAAGAACACGGGAGTAACAACATGAACCGCAGTGAGCTGGTGGCCGCGCTGGCCGACCGTGCCGAGGTGACTCGCAAGGACGCCGACGCCGTGCTGGCCGCGTTCGCCGACGTCGTCGGCGACATCGTCTCCAAGGGCGACGAGAAGGTCACCATCCCCGGCTTCCTGACCTTCGAGCGCACCCACCGTGCCGCTCGCACCGCGCGCAACCCGCAGACCGGCGAGCCGATCAACATCCCCGCCGGCTACAGCGTGAAGGTCTCCGCGGGCTCGAAGCTGAAGGAATCCGCGAAGGGCAAGTGACCTTGCCTTCCGTAGGCCACGGGACGGCGTACGGCGTGTAACACGACGATGGGGCGGCCCCTCCACCAGGGGCCGCCCCATCGTCGTACCTTCTGTGCGGGCGTCAGCCGAGTGCCTTGCCCGGCAGTTCCACCTTCGCGCCCAGTTCGACGAGCTTCTCCATGAAGTTCTCGTAGCCGCGGTTGATGAGGTCGATGCCGTGGACCCGGGACGTGCCCTGGGCCGCCAGGGCCGCGATCAGGTACGAGAAGCCGCCGCGCAGGTCGGGGATGACCAGGTCGGCGCCCTGGAGCTTGGTCGGGCCGGAGACGACCGCGGAGTGCAGGAAGTTGCGCTGGCCGAAGCGGCAGGCCGAGCCGCCCAGGCACTCGCGGTAGAGCTGGATGTGCGCACCCATCTGGTTCAGCGCCGAGGTGAAGCCGAGCCGCGACTCGTACACCGTCTCGTGCACGATCGACAGGCCCGTCGCCTGGGTCAGGGCGACCACCAGCGGCTGCTGCCAGTCGGTCTGGAAGCCGGGGTGCACGTCCGTCTCCAGGGCGATCGACTTCAACTGGCCGCCCGGGTGCCAGAAGCGGATGCCCTCGTCGTCGATCTCGAAGGCACCGCCGACCTTGCGGTAGGTGTTCAGGAACGTCATCATCGAGCGCTGCTGGGCGCCCTTGACGTAGATGTTGCCCTCGGTCGCCAGCGCCGCCGACGCCCAGGACGCGGCCTCCAGGCGGTCCGGGAGGGCGCCGTGGTTGTAGCCGCCGAGTTCGTCCACACCGGTGATGCGGATGGTCCGGTCGGTGTCCATCGCGATGATCGCGCCCATCTTCTGCAGCACGCAGATGAGGTCCTCGATCTCCGGCTCGACGGCCGCGTTGGACAACTCCGTGACGCCCTCGGCGAGTACGGCCGTCAGCAGCACCTGCTCGGTCGCGCCGACGGACGGGTACGGCAGCCGGATCTTCGTACCGCGCAGGCGGGTCGGCGCCTCCAGGTACTGCCCGTCGGCCCGCTTCTCGATGGTCGCGCCGAACTGCCGCAGCACGTCGAAGTGGAAGTCGATGGGGCGGCCACCGATGTCGCAGCCGCCCAGACCGGGGATGAAGGCGTGCCCGAGCCGGTGCAGCAGCGGGCCGCAGAACAGGATCGGGATACGGCTCGAACCCGCGTGGGCATCGATGTCAGCGACGTTCGCGCTCTCCACGTACGTCGGATCCAGCACCAGCTCGCCGGGCTCCTCACCCGGACGGACCGTCACCCCGTGCAACTGGAGCAGGCCGCGTACGACACGCACGTCACGGATGTCCGGAACGTTGCGCAGCCGACTCGGCGCACTGCCCAGCAGGGCGGCGACCATGGCCTTCGGTACGAGGTTCTTCGCACCGCGGACCCGGATCTCGCCCTCCAGCGGGGTGCCGCCGTGGACAAGCAGGACATCGTCGTTGACGGTCATGAATCTCGCGTTCCGTGGAGTGGGGCAGGGCCGGAAAGACAGAGTAATCGCCCATCGGCCCCCCGCCGTAAGCCCAAGGACCGCCCAGCTACGTCATAGCTGTGTCACAACACGAACGGTTCCTAATCGGGCACATGGGGTCACCGGGCGTCATCGTGCGCCGGGGGGTGCTTCCTTCCTCCCTGAGCTGCATTCACTCCCACACCCCCGTTGGCTCCCCATGCGGGGGGAAGATGCGGGATCATGTCAGGCATGACCGAGGTGTCCTCGCTCACAGGGCGGCTGCTCGTGGCCACGCCCGCCCTGGCGGACCCGAACTTCGACCGCGCGGTGGTGCTCCTTCTCGACCACGACGAGGAGGGCTCCCTCGGTGTCGTCCTCAACCGTCCCACCCCGGTGGACGTCCGGGACATCCTGGAGGGCTGGGCCGCTCTCGCCGGCGACCCCGGGGTCGTCTTCCAGGGCGGCCCGGTGTCGTTGGACTCCGCGCTGGGCGTCGCGGTCATCCCGGGCGGCGGCAACGGCGACCGGGCCCCGCTCGGCTGGCGCCGGGTGCACGGCGCGATCGGCCTGGTCGACCTGGAGGCCCCGCCGGAGCTGCTCGCCTCGGCCCTCGGCTCCCTGCGGATCTTCGCCGGTTACGCCGGCTGGGGCCCCGGCCAGCTGGAGGACGAACTGGTGGAGGGCGCCTGGTACGTCGTCGAGTCGGAGCCCGGCGACGTCTCCTCACCGGCCCCCGAAAGGCTCTGGCGCGAGGTGCTCCGCCGCCAGCGCAACGAGCTGGCGATGGTGGCCACCTACCCGGACGACGCCTCGCTCAACTGACGGTGGGCCTTCTCTCAACCGTTGCCCGGGCGCTTCAGTACCCTTGGCACTTATGAGCACTCTTGAGCCCGAGCGCGGGACTGGTACGGGGACCCTCGTAGAGCCGACGCCACAGGTGTCCCACGGCGACGGCGACCACGAGCGCTTCGCCCACTACGTCCAGAAGGACAAGATCATGGCGAGCGCCCTCGACGGCACCCCCGTCGTGGCGCTGTGCGGCAAGGTGTGGGTGCCGGGCCGCGACCCGAAGAAGTACCCCGTGTGCCCCATGTGCAAGGAGATCTACGACTCCATGGGCAGCGGCGGCGACGGCGAGGGCGGCAAGGACAAGTAACACCCCCGGATCCTCCGAGGCCCCGGGCGCGCTTTGGCGCGCTCCGGGGCCTTTGTCGTACCCGTGCGTTGCACAGGGTGCGTCCGCCGGTCACAGAGTGGTCGAGACGTGGTCGAGACCTCTTGTCGGCATGTTCATGTTGTCCCTACCCTCCGTGGTGTTGTGCAGAGCGAAACCACCGTTGCATATATTGCAACGGATGCAGTGCCTGCAGTGCCGTGAACGCTTACGCTTCAGCGCGCCCCGGAGGGTCACTCCATGAAGCTCCCCGTCCCCGCATTCCTCGTCGCCGCCCTGTTCCTGGCGGCCTGCGCCCCGCAGACCTCCTCCGACTCCGCCTCCGACAAGGACGACAAGAGCGGCACCCTGCGGGTGTGGCTCTTCCAGGAGGTCGGCAACGACCCCAAGCAGAAGGTCGTCGACTCGGTCGTCGCCGACTTCGAGAAGGCGCACTCCGGCACGAAGGTCGACGTGGAGTACATCCCGGTCGACACGCGCGCGCAGCGGGTCAAGTCCGCGTTCAACGATCCCGGGTCGGCTCCGGACGTCATGGAGTACGGCAACACCGACACCGCCGGTTACGTACGGGACGGCGGACTGCTCGACGTCACCAAGGACTTCGAGGCGTGGCCGGAGGCCAAGGACACCGATCCGACCGCCCGCCAGTCGGTCACCGTCGCCGGCAAGGTCTACGGCGCCCCCTTCTACGTCGGCGTCCGCGCCCTCTACTACCGCACGGACGTCTTCAGGGAACTCGGCCTGAAGCCGCCGGCGACCCTGGCCGCGCTGGCGTCCACGGCCCGTGCCGTCCGCAAGGCGAAACCCGACCTGTACGGCCTGGTCGTCGGCGGCGCCTACACCTACGGCGCGATGCCCTTCATCTGGGCCGACGGCGGCGACCTCGCCAACGTCAAGGGCGGCTCGTACACCTCGGCGATCGACAGCGCGGCCGCCCAGAAGGGCATCAAGGAGTACACGTCGCTCTTCGGCGACGACAACTGCCCAGCCGCCAAGTGCGCGGGCTTCGGCGGCAACGACACGGTCACCGCGTTCGCCGCGGGCAAGGCGGGCATGGCGATCGGGGGCGACTTCAGCCATGCGGCCGTGGAGGCGGGCGCGGTCAAGGGCAAGTACGCGGTGGTGCCGCTGCCGGGGGCCACGGCCGGATCCGTCGCGCCGGCCTTCGCGGGCGGCAACAACATCGGGGTGCTGAAGAGCACGAACCATCGCACGCTGGCCGTCGAGCTGATGGAGGCGTTGGCCTCGAAGAAGACACAGGCTGCGCTCTTCGACGCGATGGGTTTCCTGCCGACGTTCAAGGACGTGCGGGACCAGGCGGCGGCGAAGGAGCCGTTCGTGAAGCCGTTCGTGCAGACGCTGGCCGCGGGGACGAAGTTCGTGCCGGCTTCGGCCGGGTGGTCGCAGATCGACTCGTCGCTGGTGCTGCCGACGATGTTCCAGGAGGTCATCAGCGGCAAGAAGAGTGTGAGGGCGGCTTCGGGGGAGGCGGCGGAGAAGATGGATGCGGCGTTTGGCTCCGCCGGATGACGCCGAATGCGGTGGTGGGTGCGGAGCGTGGGCAGGTGCGGGTGCGCCGTGGCTGGTCGCGCAGTTCCCCGCGCACCTTGGCGAGTTGGGGTGTGCCTTGGCTTTATCTCGCGCCCGCTCTCGTCGTCCTCGGCGGGCTGCTCGTCTACCCCATCTACCAGCTCGGGCTGATCTCGGTCTTCCGGTATACCCAGGCCCAGGTCAGCGGTGGGGAACCGACTGCCTTCGTGGGGCTGGGCAACTACTCGGACGTCTTCTCCGACGACCAGTTCTGGTCGGTGCTGCTGGCCACCGTCGGCTTCGCCGCCGCCTGTGTCGTGTCGACGCTCGCCGTCGGGTGTGCGCTGGCCGTGCTGCTGACCCGGGTGCGTGCGGTGCCGCGGGTGGCGTTGATGCTGGCCGCGCTCGGGGCCTGGGCGACCCCTGCGGTCACCGGGTCGACCGTCTGGCTGTTCCTCTTCGACCCGGACTTCGGTCCCGTCAACCGCGTCCTCGGGCTCGGTGACCACTCCTGGACGTACGGGAAGTACAGCGCCTTCCTCCTCGTGCTGCTCGAAGTGGTCTGGTGCTCCTTCCCGTTTGTCATGGTCACCGTGTACGCCGGGATCCGCGCCGTGCCGTCCGAGGTGCTGGAGGCCGCCGCGCTGGACGGGGCGTCGCACTGGCGGATCTGGCGGTCGGTGCTGGCGCCGATGCTCCGGCCGATCCTCATGGTCGTCACCATCCAGTCGGTGATCTGGGACTTCAAGATCTTCACGCAGATCTACGTGATGACCGGCGGGGGCGGGATCGCGGGACAGAACCTGGTGCTCAACGTGTACGCCTATCAGCAGGCCTTCGCCTCCTCGCAGTACGGGCTCGGCGCCGCCATCGGCGTGGTGACGCTGCTGGTCCTGCTCGGCGTGACCCTCGGCTATCTGCGGCTGCTGCGCCGACAGGGGGAGGAGCTGTGACCGTCGTGAATCTTGTGCGCGGGTCGATACGTCGGCCGGGGCGGCTGGCCGCCGAGGCGGCGGCGCTGGCGATCGCCGTCGTGGTCGCCTTTCCGCTGTACTGGATGGTGCTGGGCGCCTTCAAACCGGCCGGTGAGATCGAGTCCGACCGGCCCCGGCCATGGACTCTCGCGCCCTCTGTGGACTCCTTCCGGCGGGTCTTCGGGCAGCAGGAATTCGGCCGCTACTTCGTCAACAGCCTTGTCGTCGCGGGCACTGTGGTCATCGTCTCGGCGCTGATCGCCTTTCTCGCCGCGACCGCCGTGACACGATTCCGGTTCCGCTTCCGGACCACCCTGTTGATCATGTTTCTGGTGGCCCAGATGGTCCCCGTGGAGGCCCTCACCATCCCCTTGTTCTTCCAGATGCGGGACTTCGGTCTGCTCAACACGCTGGGCTCGCTGATCCTGCCCCACATCGCCTTCTCGCTGCCCTTCGCGATCTGGATGCTGCGGGGGTTCGTGAAAGGGGTGCCTCAGGCGCTGGAGGAGGCCGCCCACATCGACGGGGCGAGCCGGTCGCGCTTTCTCTGGCAGATCCTTTTTCCGCTCGTGCTGCCCGGTCTGGTGGCCACGAGCGTGTTTTCCTTCATCTCCGCCTGGAACGACTTCCTCTTCGCCAAGTCCTTCATCATCAGCGACACTTCGCAGTCCACGCTGCCGATGGCGCTGCTGGTGTTCTTCAAGCCCGACGACCCGGACTGGGGCGGGGTCATGGCGGCCTCCACGGTGATGACGATTCCGGTGCTGGTGTTCTTCGTACTCGTACAGCGACGGCTGGTCTCCGGACTGGGCGGAGCGGTCAAGGACTGACATGACTTCCGAAGCGGATCTGATTCCGGCGCCGCGCGCGATCGAGGGGCCGATGCGATGCGGTGTCCTGTTCGACGCGGACACCACCCTGTGGGCCGCCCCGGGCACCGAGGGGACCGAACGCTGGCTGCGCTCGACTCTCGGTGCGGCCCTCGGGCTGCCGCTGCGGCCCGGCACCGAGGACGCCCGTGACTCCCTACGGCTGTGCCTGGACGACTCGCTGGAGCCCGAGGCGTACCGGCTGAGCGTGATCGCCAACTGGGGGGTCGAGATCCGCGGCGGTGGTCCGGCCGGGGTCTTCTGGGGCGCCCAGACCCTGCGCCAGCTGCTGGGTCCTGAGGCCTTCCGCCGTGCGCCCGTACGCCCCGGGATCCGGTACGGAATCCCGCACCAGATCGTCGAGGACGCCCCCCGATTCCGCTGGCGCGGCCTCATGCTCGACGTCGCCCGGCACTTCATGCCCAAGGAAGGCGTCCTGCGCTACCTGGATCTCATGGCGGCGCACAAACTCAACGTCTTCCACTTCCATCTGACGGACGACCAGGGCTGGCGCATCCAGATCGAACGCCACCCCCGGCTCACCGAGGCCGGCTCCTGGCGGGCCCGCACGAAATTCGGCCACCGCGCCTCACCGCTGTGGGAGGAGAAGCCGCACGGCGGCCACTACACACCGGACGACATCCGGGAGATCGTCGCCTACGCGGCCGAGCGGCATATCACGGTCGTCCCCGAAATCGACGTGCCCGGCCACTCGCAGGCAGCCGTCGCCGCGTATCCGGAACTCGGCAACACCGACGTCATCGACACCTCCGCCCTCTCGGTCTGGGACTCCTGGGGGATCTCTCCGAACGTACTCGCCCCCACTGACAACACCCTGCGCTTCTACGAGGGGGTGTTCGAGGAAGTGCTGGAGCTGTTCGCCGCCGATGCCGCCGAGTTCTCGGCGTTCATTCACATCGGCGGCGACGAATGCCCCAAGGACCAGTGGCGGGCCTCGCCGACCGCCCAGGCGCGGATGAAGGAACTCGGGCTCGCCGACGAGGACGCGTTGCAGTCGTGGTTCATCGGTCACTTCGCCAAGTGGCTTTCCGCGCGCGGGCGCAGGCCGATCGGCTGGGACGAGATCCTGGAGGGCGGGATCGCCGAGGGAGCGGCCGTGTCGTCGTGGCGCGGCTACGGCGGCGGGATCGCGGCCGCACGGGCCGGGCACGACGTCGTCATGTGCCCCGAGCAGCATGTGTACCTGGACCACCGGCAGGCCGCCGGCGCGGACGAGCCCGTGCCGATCGGATACGTCCGCACCCTGGAGGACGTGTACCGGTTCGAGCCCGTTCCGCCGGGCCTCGACGCGTCCGAGGCAGCCCATGTGCTGGGCACCCAGGCCAACCTCTGGACCGAGGTGATGGAGGACCACGCGCGCGTGGACTACCAGGCCTTCCCCCGGCTCGCCGCCTTCGCCGAGGTCGCCTGGAGCGCTCTCCCGGCCCCGGAGGAACGGGACTTCGCCGGCTTCGAGCGCCGTATGGCCGCCCATTACCGGCGTCTCGACGCCCTGGGCGTGGCCTACCGCCCGCCGGCCGGCCCGCTGCCGTGGCAGCGGCGCCCCGGGGTGCCGGGCCGCCCGATCGACGGCCCGCCTCCGAAGCGCTAGCCCCCTGTCCCGGACCCTCCCGGGCCCAGTCCCGGACCCTCCCGGACCCCTCTCCGGCTCCCCTCGCGGCTCCTCCGGCCCCGCTCCCCGCTCCGAACGCGGAAGGGAAAAAGACCTCAAGGGTCACCGAAGAGTGTCAATCGGTATGCATTGGCGACAGCGTACGAAAACGGACCAAGTCGCCGGTGAGGTGGGCGAATGCCTCCTAGCGGACCCGTGCGTTCGAGGCTTGCGAAGATGTGCCAGAGTTGCCACGTCCGCCCTGTGAGCACGTACCGTACGGCCACACAGGTGGGACCAGGTGGGGGCAGCGGGAAGGGGCAGCCGGTTTTGACCACGCACGCACCGCAGGCGGCGCAGTCCGTCACGCTGCCCACGACACTGAACGAAGCAGTGGCGGCCCTCACCGCCATGCCCGCCGCGGTCCCCGTGGCGGGCGGTACCGACCTGATGGCCGCCGTCAACTCCGGACAGCTCCGGCCCGCCGCCCTGGTCGGCCTCGGCCGGATCAGCGAGATCCGCGGCTGGCAGTACCAGGACGGCAACGCGCTGCTCGGCGCCGGACTCACCCATGCGCGCATGGGCCGTCCCGACTTCGCGGCCCTGATCCCGGCGCTCGCCGCCGCCGCGCGGGCCGCCGGTCCGCCGCACATCCGCAACGCGGGCACCCTGGGCGGCAACATCGCCACGGCCGCGCCCACCGGCGACGCGCTGCCGGTGCTCGCCGCCCTGGAGGCGACGCTGATCATCGCGGGGCCGGGCGGCTCCCGCCGGGAGATCCCGGTGTCGCACCTGCTGGCCGGCGTGGAGATGCTCCGCGGCGGCGAGCTGATCGCCTTCGTGCGCGTGCCGCTGCTGCACGCCCCGCAGGTCTTCCTGAAGGCCACCGGCCGCACCGGTCCCGGCCGCTCGGTGGCCTCCGTGGCGCTCGTCCTCGACCCCGCGCGGCGCGGGGTCAGATGCGCTGTCGGAGCCATAGCGCCGATGCCGCTGCGGCCGCTGGAGGCCGAGCAGTGGGTGGCCCGGCTGATCGACTGGGACAACGACCGCGCGCTCGTCCCGGAGGCGCTGCACGCCTTCGGCGAGTACGTCGCGGCCGCCTGCATCCCCGACCCGGCACCCGAGCCGGACGGCTCGGTGCCCCCGCTTCCGCCTGCCGTACTGCACCTGCGGCGCACCGTCGCCGCGCTGGCCCGACGAGCACTGGGGAGGGCGCTGTCATGACCGACGAACAGCACGGAGAGGGCGCGCCCTCGGGTGGCGGCCGCTGGGACCCGCTGCCCCAGGGCGACTACGACGACGGCGCGACCGCCTTCGTGAAACTCCCCGAGGGCGGCATCGAGGCCCTGCTGTCCGGTGACAGCCCCCTGGCCGCGCCCGGGCACGGCTATGTGCCGCCGCAGATAGCGGTCGCCCCCGACAGCGAGACCTGGGGCGCGCCGGCCGACGGCGCCCAGTGGCCCGACCCGAACGCGGTCCCCCGGGAGCGGCCCGCCGACGACCGGTTCACGTACCAGCCGGCGGCGACCCAGCAGTGGACGTACGAGGAGCCGCCGCCCGCTCCCGGTCACGATGTGACCGGGCAGTGGTCCATCCCGGTCGCGAGCGGTGATGTTCCGGATGAATCGGGCGAGTTCACCACATCCGCGCTCATGGAGCAGTGGGGCGGCACACCGCCGGCGACCCTGCCGGGTGGCGCGTCCGCACCCTGGGCGGCCGAGGTCCAGGCCTGGGAGCACCCCGCGGAGGCCCCAGGGGCGCCCTCAGGCGCCTCGGAGGGCCACGGTGACGCTCAGGCCCCCGCCTTCGCCTCCGGGCCCGCTGGCGCGGCATCTGGGCCCAGCGTACCCGCGGTGGACGAACCGGGCGAACCGGCCGATACGGGCGAACTGCACCGGGGTGGCGAGTCACTTGACGCCGCCGCACGCCGCGACTTCGGCGAGTCGCCCGACACCGGCGCTCTGCACGGGAGCGGCGGACCGCCCGACACCGGCGCCCCGCCCGGGGTCGGCCGGCTGCGCGCGGTCGGCCTGCCCGCCGCGCCCGGAGATCCGGCCGGCACCGGTGAACAGTCCGCAGCCGGGCACGAGGCCGCGGCCGGCCACGCGGGCGACGCGCCCCCACAGGGGCCACCCGCACCCGACGACGAAAGCCGCACGCCTGGTGCGGACGGGACGGAACACGCCGAAGGCGAAGCCGAGGCGGTCGACGACCACCCCCTCGCCTCCTACGTCCTCCGCGTCAACGCCACCGACCGCCCCGTCACCGACGCCTGGATCGGCGAGTCGCTCCTCTATGTCCTCCGTGAACGCCTCGGCCTGGCCGGCGCCAAGGACGGCTGCTCCCAGGGTGAATGCGGCGCCTGCAACGTCCAGGTCGACGGCCGCCTGGTCGCCTCCTGCCTGGTCCCCGCGGTCACCGCGGCCGGCAGCGAGGTCCGCACGGTCGAGGGCCTCGCCCAGGACGGCCGGCCCTCCGACGTCCAACGCGCGCTCGCCCTCCGCGGAGCCGTCCAGTGCGGCTTCTGCGTCCCGGGCATGGCCATGACCGTCCACGACCTGCTGGAAGGCAACCCGGCCCCCACCGAGATGGAGACCCGCCAGGCCCTGTGCGGCAACCTCTGCCGCTGCTCGGGCTACCGGGGTGTCCTGGACGCCGTCCAGGAGGTCGTCGCCGAACGCGAGGCGCACGCCGCCGCCGACACTGAGACGGACGGCGACGAGCCCCGTATTCCGCATCAGGCGGGACCGGGAGCCGGCGGCGTCAACGCGTCGGCGTTCGACTCCCCGGGCACCTTCGCGTCCCCCGCCCAGCGCGAGCAGTCGTCGTACGACGCCCGGCGCGAGCAGTCGTACGACCAGTCGTTCGGCGGTGACCAGTCGTTCGGCGGTGACCAGTCGTTCGGCGGTGACCAGTCGTTCGGCGGTGACCAGTCGTTCGGCGGTGACCAGTCGTTCGGCGACCAGAGTCAGAGCTACGGCGACCAGCCCTACGGCTCGGACGGAGGCCAGGCGTGACCAACGAGACCGTCACCACGACCACCGCCGCGGAGAGCGCCGTCCCCGCCCCCGAGCCGCTGCCGCACGGCCTCGGCGTGTCGCTGCCGCCCGCCGACGCGCGCGCGAAGACCGAGGGCACCTTCCCGTACGCGGCCGACCTGTGGGCCGAGGGCCTCCTCTGGGCGGCCGTACTGCGCTCCCCGCACCCGCACGCGCGCATCGTGTCGATCGACACCAGCCACGCGCGCGAGATGCCCGGCGTACGGGCCGTCGTCACCCACGAGGACGTGCCCGGCACCCCCCGCCACGGCCGGGGCACCCCGGACCGCCCGGTGTTCGCCGCCGAGGTCGTACGGCACCACGGCGAACCCATCGCCGCCGTCGCCGCCGACCACCCCGACACGGCCCGGATGGCCGCCGCCGCCGTCATCGTCGAGTACGAGGTGCTCGACCCGGTCATCGACCCCGAGCAGGCCTTCGAAGCCGAGCCGCTGCACCCCGACGGCAACCTGATCCGGCACATCCCGCTGCGCCACGGCGACCCGGACGCGGCCGGCGAGATCGTCGTCGAGGGCCAGTACCGCATCGGCCGCGCCGACCCGGCCCCCATCGGCGCCGAGGCCGGACTCGCCGTGCCCCGCCCCGACGGCGGGGTCGAGCTGTACCTGGCATCCACCGACCCGCACACCGACCGCAACACGGCCGCCGCCTGCTTCGGCCTGTCGCTCGAACAGGTGAAGATCGTCGTCACCGGCGTGCCGGGCGCCACCGCCGACCGCGAGGACCAGGGCTTCCAGCTGCCGCTCGGCCTGCTCGCCCTGAAGACCGGCTGCCCGGTCAAACTCACCGCCACGCGCGAGGAGTCCTTCCTCGGCCACGCCCACCGCCACCCCACCCTGCTCCGCTACCGGCACCACGCCGACGCCGACGGCAAGCTGGTCAAGGTCGAGGCCCAGATCCTGCTCGACGCCGGCGCCTACGCCGACACCTCCGCCGAGTCCCTGGCCGCCGCCGTCTCCTTCGCCTGCGGCCCCTACGTCGTCCCGAACGCCTTCATCGAGGGCTGGGCCGTACGCACCAACAACCCGCCCTCCGGCCACGTCCGCGGCGAGGGCGCCATGCAGGTGTGCGCCGCCTACGAGGCGCAGATGGACAAGCTGGCGAAGAAGCTCGGCATCGACCCCGCCGAGATCCGCCTGCGCAACGCCCTCGCAACCGGCGACGTGCTGCCCATCGGCCAGACGGTGACCTGCCCGGCCCCCGTCGCCGAGCTGCTCCAGGCGGTACGGGACTTCCCGCTGCCCGCGCTCCCCAAGGACACCCCCGAGGACGAGTGGCTGCTGCCCGGCGGCCCCGAGGGCGCGGGCGAGCCGGGCGCGGTGCGCCGGGGCGTCGGCTACGGCCTCGGCATGGTCCACATGCTCGGCGCCGAGGGCGCCGACGAGGTCTCGACGGCCACCGTCAAGGTCCACGACGGCATCGCGACCGTGCTCTGCGCGGCCGTGGAGACCGGCCAGGGGTTCACCACCCTGGCCCGCCAGATCGTCCAGGACACCCTCGGTATCGACGAGGTCCACGTGGCGCCCGTCGACACCGACCAGCCGCCGGCCGGCCCCGGCTGCCGCGGCCGCCACACCTGGGTCTCCGGCGGAGCCGTCGAACGCGCGGCCAAGATGGTCCGCACCCAGCTCCTCCAGCCCCTCGCCCACAAGTTCGGCATGTCCACCGAACTGCTCCAGATCACCGACGGCAAGATCACGTCGTACGACGGCGTCCTGTCGACCACCGTCACCGAGGCGATGGACGGCAAGGAACTGTGGGCCACCGCACAGTGCCGCCCGCACCCGACCGAGCCGCTGAACGCGGAAGGCCAGGGCGACGCCTTCGTCGGCCTCGCCTTCTGCGCGATCCGCGCGGTCGTCGACGTCGACATCGAACTCGGCTCGGTACGGGTCGTGGAGCTGGCCGTCGCCCAGGACGTGGGCCGGGTCCTCAACCCGGCGCAGCTCAACGCGCGGATCGAGGCCGGTGTCACCCAGGGCGTCGGCATCGCGCTCACGGAGAACCTGCGCACCCCGCGCGGGCTGATCCGCCACCCCGACCTCACCGGATACGCCCTGCCGACCGCCCTCGACGCGCCGGACATCCGGATCGTCAAGCTCGTCGAGGAGCGGGACGTGGTCGCCCCCTTCGGCGCCAAGTCGGTCAGCGCGGTACCGGTCGTGACCTCTCCCGCGGCCATCGCGTCCGCCGTCCGCGCGGCCACCGGCCGCCCGGTCAACCGCCTCCCGATCCGCCCGCAGGCGGCGGTGGTCACCGGCCAGTGAGCCTGTCCGGGGTCGTCGTGATCGCCGGGATCATGGCGTCGGGCAAGTCGACGGTCGCCCAGGCGCTCGCCGAGAGGCTTCCGCGGGCGGCCCACGTGCGCGGTGACGTCTTCCGCCGGATGATCGTCTCCGGCCGGGCGGAGTACACGCCCGCGGCCTCCGCGGAGGCGATCGCCCAACTCCACCTCCGTTACGACCTGTCGGCGGCGACGGCGGACGCCTACGCGGCGGCCGGCTTCACGGCGATCGTCCAGGACGTGCTGCTGGGCCCCGAGCTGACGTCGTACGTCGAACGGATCCGCACCCGCCCGCTGCACGTCGTCGTCCTCGCCCCCAGCCCCGAGGCGGTGGCGGAGCGGGAGGCGGGGCGGCCGAAGACCGGGTACGGACCCGCGTGGACGATCGCCGACCTGGACGCCGAACTACGGCTGAACACCGAGGCGTTGGGGCTGTGGCTGGACACCTCGGCGTTGACCGTGGAACAGACGGTGGCGGCGATTCTCACCGGGACGGAACGGGCGAGGGTCGCCTGACGTCCTTTTCAACGGGGCGTTGTCAGTGGCGCGGCGTAGTGTTCTGGGCAGTGGGGACGGCCGTTTCGGAGGGGAAGCCCGAACGGCACACCATGCCCTGCTCAGGACGGCCTACGGCACACCACTCCGACCCACTTGCATTTCCTGAACACTTTGATCGCGGGGGCAGCGATGAGCACGACCAGCACGACCGGCAGCGGTGCGGCGGCGATCACGCTGACCGAGGCAGAACTGGACCGTTACATCACGCACGAACCGACCCGCATGTGGCTCACCGGCCCCGGACTCCCCGACACCGGCGGCCTGTTGACGTTCGAACCGCTCCGCACGGCCGGCCTGCGCACGCTCGCGGACGTCGCGGACATCACGGCCGGCCCGTCCCGGCTGGCGGAGGAGCTCCGGGACCGGCTGGTGATAGGCGAACTGCTGGCCCCGGCCGGCCTGGACACGGAGTCGATCCTCCTCGACGGCGGCACCGGTGAGATCAGCACGGCGTACCTGGTCGACCCGGCCGACCCGCGCCCGCTGGCGCCCTCGCTGGAGACGCTGCTGCGCTTCGCCGCGGTCACCGAGGAACTGACGGGCCTGCGCGGCCGTTTCGCCTCCCTCGCCGGGACCTACGGCACCAAGGCGGCCACCGAGGCCTCCCGCAAGCTCCTGGAGCTCTTCGAGGAGGGCACCGCCGGCCGGGTCCCGCCGTACTGGAAGGCCACGGCACTGATCCGCCCGCTCAGCCTGATCGCGGGCCCCGGCACGGACTCCGGGCTCGCCGTCGACCTGCCGGCCCGGCTCCTGGACCAGGAGTTCGGGCAGGGCCGGGTGGCCCGCTTCGAGGAGGTCGACTTCCCGCCGACGCTCACCCACCAGCCGACCCGCCGCTTCCTGCGCGAGACGGGCCTGCCGGAGAACGCGGTGCTGTTCCACCTCGACCCGGACGCCCCGCTGCCCACCCTCAAGGAGTACTTCACCGACATGCAGCCGGGCGGCTTCCCCCTGGACGCCCTGCCGCCCCACGCCGACCACCTCATACGCCTCGGCTACCTGGTCGAGGACAACAGCCTGGTCGTGGACGGCACCACGGGCGCGATCCTCAACTTCTCCGAGCCCGAGGCGACCCTCTACCCCCTCAACACGGACATCTCCACGCTCGCCTTCACCCTGTGGCTCCTCCACCACGAGCGCACCATCGACGAGCACCTGGGCCACGAACTCACCACGGAGGCCTACGACCAGCTCGCCGCGACCATGCTCCACACCCTCGCGACGATCGACCCGACCCCCACGACGATGGACGCCGACTGGCACTACTGGACCGAACTCTTCCAGGACGAGGCGGGCGGGGTGCTCTGAGCGGCCGGAGGCAAGCGGGGACCGGGGGAGGTCAGACCACCAGCCCCTGGCGGTAGGCGTAGACGACCGCTTGGACGCGGTCGCGCAGGCCGAGCTTGGTGAGGATGCGGGAGACGAAGGTCTTGACGGTCTCCGGGCTGATCAGAAGGGTTGCGGCGATCTCGCTGTTGGAGAGGCCGTCCGCGATCAGGCGCAGGACCTCCAGTTCGCGCGGGGTCAGCGGGATGTCTTCAGGGGTGCCGCCGTCGGCGGGGCGGATCCGGGCGGCGTACCGGCCGACCAGCCGGCGGGTCACCTCGGGATCCAGCAGGGCCGCGCCGGTGGCGACGGTCCGGATGCCGTGCAGTAGCCGGTCCGGCGGCGCGTCCTTGAGCAGAAAGCCGCTCGCGCCCGCGCGAAGGGCCTCGTAGACGTACTCGTCCAGGTTGAACGTCGTCACCACGAGCACCTTCACCGGATGCGGCACCCCGGCCCCGGCCAGCAGCCGGGTGGCCTCGATGCCGTCGAGCACCGGCATACGGACGTCCATGACGACGACGTCCGGGCGCAGCCGGCCGGCGAGGTCGACCGCGGCCTGCCCGTCCCCGCACTCACCGGCCACCTCAAGGTCGGGCTGGGCGTCGATGATCGTCGCCAGCCCGGTGCGGATCAGCACCTGGTCGTCACAGACCAGGACCCGGATCGGTGCCCCGCCCGCGGCGCTCACGACGGCCTCCCCGCGGACGGGGTCACGACGGGTTCCCGGCGGGTATCCGGGCCCGTACGACGAAGCCGCCGTCGGCCGCGCGCCCCGCGCTGAACTCGCCGCCCAGCACGTCCACGCGTTCCCGGAGGCCGGCCAGGCCCCGCCCGCTCCCGCCGGGGGACGCGGTGGCCGAGCCCGACCCGTCCGTGCCGACCTCCACCGTGATCTCCTTCTCACCATGGTGCACCAGTACCGAAGTGCGGCTGCCATGGGCGTACTTGAGAGCGTTCGTCAGAGCCTCCTGCACCACCCGGTAGGCCACCAGGTCGGCACTGCCCGCCGGCTTCGTGGGGGCGCCCTCCTCGGTGAACTCCACCGGCTGCCCGGCCCCGCGCGTCTGCTCCACCAGCGTGAGCAGCCGGTCGGCGGGCGGCGTCCTGACGCCGGTGCCGACACCGTGGTCGGGGTTGAGCAGGTCGAGCAGATGGCGTAGGTCGGAGATGGCCCGCCGCCCGGTGTCGGTGACGGCGGTCAGCGTCTGGTCGAGCCGGTCGGGCGCGGCGGTCAGATACCGGGCCGCCTCCGCCTGCACCACCATCGCCGTCACATGGTGGGTCACCACGTCGTGCAACTCGCGGGCGATCCGGGTGCGTTCGGCGGTGCGGGTGTCCTCGGCGACCCGCCGCCGGCGTTCGGCCTCCGCGGCCCGGGTGGCCCGCAGCCACGCCCCGGCACCCCACGCCAGCACCAGTGCCAGATAGAACGTCACGAACTCGCTCGCCGTCTCGCCCCCCGACCCCAGCCGGTGCAGCACTATCGCGAACGGCACGTAGGCCGCGGAGAACAGGAGCGCGGCGGCCCGCCGGTGCCGGTCCAGATGGGCGCCGGTGCTCAGCAGGGCGAGGGGCAGCGCGACCCCCGCGACCGAGTGATAGGCGCGGATCTGGTCGACGGCGAAGCCGAGCGACACCAGGGCGAGGGAGACGGCCGGCCACCGCCGGCGCAGGGCGAGCGGCAGGCACTCCAGGCCGAGCGCCAGCCCGGCCAGCGCGTCGAAGGGGCGGGTGGGCAGGTCGCCGACCTGGGTCCCGTTGCCGTGCAGCGTCGGCAGGAAGGAACCGGTCAGGACCAGCAGCCCGAGCGGCAGATCCCGGACCGTCACGTCGAGCCGGTGCCACCACCCGGACACCTGCCGAGGACCGATCACCGGGGCAGTGTAGCGACGGAGGCGGCCGGGACGTCCCGGCGCCGACGCGGCACCAGGTGCCCCCGCCGCTTGGCCAGGCGCAGGAACGCGAGCGTCACGAGCACCCCGAGCAGCACCGAGTACACGCTCGCCTCCGGCCCGAACTCGCCACCGGTGATCAGCTGCGCCCCCGAGGTGGAGGCGTCCAGCAACCCCTTCTGCGCGCCGTTGCCGGAGACCTCGGTGCCGAAGATTGCCGACTCGGCGAAGTTCCAGCCGAAGTGCAGGCCGATCGGCAGCCAGAGGGTGCGGGTGGCGGCATACGCGGCGCCGAGCATGCCGCCGGCCTCGATCGCGATGGCGAGGGCGCCCCACAGGGTCGCGTCCTTGTTGAGCAGATGCATCATCCCGAACAGCAGACCGGTCGACGTCAGCGCGATCCAGGTCCCGGTGCGTTCTTCGACGATCCGGAACAGAACGCCCCGAAACAGCAGTTCCTCGGTCGTGGCGGCGGCGGCCATGAACCCGACCAACCCCACCGCACCCGTCACCGACCCCGTCCCGTGCACCGTGTAGTCCCCGAGGAAGGCGATGTTCGCGATCACGCACGCGAACGTCACCACGCCTATCAGCGCACCGCGCCCGAACGCCGCCCGGGCGCCGTCCCGCCCCACCTCGGTGCTCGGCCGGTGCTCGGTCCGTCGCACCACCCACCGGTAGACGACCACCGCGGCCACGGCCGTCAGCACACCGAGAACCAGGGTGAGAAACCAGTTCCCCTCCACCGCGGCAATCGCCTGCCCACCGACGAAGGCGACCGCCGACACCGCCAACAACTGCCAGACCAGCCTCATGACGACTCCTCCACAGAACCCGCAGCCCAACCGCCGCGGAACTGGCCCGAACGCTACGGATCGCGGTCCGCGGAATCGTCACCACACAGTGGACACTTGCACGTAGCTCGCACGGGGGACAGGAGGGGGCCCTGGCGAATCAGGAAGGCGGCGCCCCTACGGACGAGGCCCTGCCACCAAGGACGACCAAAAGGGCGGCACCCCTCGCAGGGTGCCGCCCCTTTCCTTTTGCCTGGTCAGGCAGGTGGAGGCCGTGACCGGAATTGAACCGGTGTAACTCGCTTTGCGGGTTTGTCCGGGCTGGTCAGGGCATGATCTGGGGTCGTTCCGAGGGGGTTCAATCCCGTGCGGACGACATGGCTGACGGAGCTGAGTGAATGACCCTGAACGAATACATGCGGCTACGAACGAAACAGAAACTGAGACGGAGAACTTGGACGCCAGGGGGCGCGGCCGCTCGGGTTACCTGGGGCGATGGCAGACGGCGGCCTCCCAAGGCCTGTCAACGACAGTCCGGGCAGCGAACGGAGGGACGGAACCCTGTGCGGGGTACCGCACCCCCGGTGCATCATCTGCAAATGGAACGGGCCTGAAGATGACGACTACCTGTTTTCCGTGCGTTGGCCCGAGCGGCCGGGTAGGGGGGCGGCGAGGTGTGGCCCTGCCGTGGGAAGGTGGAGGTTAGAGAGGTCGTCTACGAGGACAACGAGCGGTGTCAATGAACAACTCGCTAGTCGTCGGGAAGATGAACTTGGCGAGATAGTTGACTTGTGCGTTGGAATAGAGGCGCTCCTAGGAGGAACGGCCGCCGGAGATACAACATACAAGCTTGGGATTCGGGGAGCCGCCGTCTTGAGGCGGGCCAAATTTCAGGACTCGGAAAGAGTGGCCCAGCTAATCAAGAAAGTTTACGCTTATAGATCAAATGTCGTACACGGGCAGGTGAAGTACGAGAAGAAGCGGGTCGTGTCACTTGATGGGAAGCAATTTCTGGTGTCTGGCATTGCAGAAATCCTTCTGAGGGAGATCCTGGCAGTCATGTTGCATGAACCAGATCTCATCTCAAAAATCGACAATGACCGAGTCATTTTTGAACTATTGGATAACCGCGGACGGGTGGCGGGCGAAGACTGACGGTGAAAAGTCAGCACATCCCGGGGGGTAAGAAAGTGAAGGGCTGGACTTGGCGAGGGGGCTGTATGGATGAGGCAGTGTGGGGTGCGCTTGGCGCGGTGTTGGGAGCCGCCTTGACGGCATTGGCTGGGTATCTAGGTCCCTTGCGCTTAGCCCGTGCTGCCGCTGAGGAAAGAGCCCACGAGCGTCGCGGACAGCGCGATGATGAAGCCGTTACGCGGCTGATCGCCTTACGCGCTTCCTACCGAGACTGAGCCTTTTCCAACCTCAGGCTGACGTGGCCGGGTGGAGGGGGCGAAGACGTGGCGAGAGTAGCGGGAGTAGAGGTGACGTAGGACCGGTTGTAACCCAAGTGCGCCGATCCACAGGGGCGCCCGATCTTCATCCAGGGCACGTTGCTACCCCTCCGAGGGGCAATGAGGTCCACGCCGGATCGTGCGGAGTAGCACGCCTCCCGCACCGGGCAAAGGCCCGAGGCTCTCGGGGAGGCGTGCGTACGCCTCGGGGTGGGGCTCAGCCCACCGCGTTCGCCCGCTCGGCCGCGCTCAGCGACGAGAGGGGTTCGGCGACAGACTTGGCGTGGACCGGGTTTGCGTGGGTGGCCGCAACCGGGTTTGCGTGGGTGGCCGCAACCGGGTCCGCGTGGGTGGCCGCAACCGGGTCCGCCTGAGTGGCCGCAACCGGGTCCGCCTGAGTGGCCGGGACCGGGTTCGCGTGAGTGGCCGGGGTCGCGGCGCTGGCGACGCTGACCATCCCCGCGGCGGCCAGAACGGTTCCGGCGGCCACGCTGAACATAGCGCGGCGGTTATGCGAGAACTTGCGGTGCTTCGACAACGGTGTACCTCTTCCTCGGATCGCCGGACTCCCACCTGTGCGTGGAAGCCCTTTCGGGAGAGAGGTACGGAGTCGGGTGGCGGTCAGGTTGCACGGTGCGGCGGGAAAATTCTCCTGCCCGCACCGTGCAACCCCAGAGGGCCACTCCCCGTATGTATGACCGATGGAGTGGTGTGCAAGGGAGAGGCCGGCAAAGAGTGAGGGACACGGCCCGGGAACGAGAGTTCCGGGAATTTGCCGAGGCGCGGCAGGCGCAGCTCCGACGCAGCGCCTACCTGCTCTGCGGTGACTGGCACCAGGCACAGGACCTGACCCAGACGACTTTGATGAAGTTGTACGCGGCCTGGGGACGGGTCAGCCGGGACGGCAATGCGGATGCCTACGCTCGCACCATCCTCACCCGCACCTTCATCGACCAGTGGCGCAAGAGAGGCTGGCGTGAGGAGCCGGTGAGCGAGCCACCCGATCTTCCCTCGGGCGTGTCCGGCGCACCGGAGTTGCGATTGATGATGCAAGAAGCCCTGATGGAGCTGGCGCCCCGCTACCGGGCCGTGTTGGTCCTGCGATTCTGGGAGGACTGGTCCGTTGAGCAGACCGCGCACGCACTGCGGGTGAGTGCGGGAACGGTAAAGAGCCAAAGCGCCCGCGGGCTCGCCCGGCTGCGCGAGATCGTCGAAGGCTTTGACAGTGAAGGGACCAGGAGGTGAAACCGGCCATGAATGAGCACGAGAACGACGCTCTGCACGCCGCCTTCCAGGCAGTCCTCAGCGCCGAGCCGGAGCCTGCGCTACCCAGCGTTATCGACGCGGCCGTCGTCGGCGGCTTCCGGATCCGCCGCCGACGAGTTGCGCTCGCCACAGCCGGCGCACTGATCGTCGTGGCTTCCGTGGCCGCCGTGGCCGTCAACCTGTCCTGGCTGGGCGGCGAACGGGCTCCGGTGCCCCTGGCCCCCGCCAGCACCGCCCACCCGACGCCTCACACACCCGAACCCGCCCGCACGGCAGCGGAGCCCCTTCCCTCCGGAGACTGACAGTCGCCGGGGCCGCCCCGGCATCAGGCTGTGGAGTCCAGGTAGATCCACACTGCCTCCGAGTTCCACTTCCGCACGCGACTGGGACCTGTACCAGTTGACCGCCACAGCCTCAAGATCATCTCCGTTGCGGCTTCTGGCCTCACCTTGGCTGGACTCCGGACCGGTGGTCAACGAGGGCTTCCAGCCTGCTTCGGCAGTTCGCCAGTTGGCCTGACACAGGGGTGAAGCTCCTGGTAGATGGGTTTTCGACCAAGAATTCAGTCTCTTCCAGAGGCTTCATATGCTCGTTTACCCGTCCGGGCTGGACGTGTCCAGTTCTGCCCTCCGGTTCCTCTCCGCCCGCCTGCGGGAACACCACCGTGGTCTCGGCACCCGATGGCGGCGCCTGAGCGCAGGTCGGCAGGCCCTGCTCGCCCTCGCCCATCTCCGCAACGGTCATCCGTATGTCCAGCTCGCGGCCGGGTTCGGCGTCGGCACCACCACTGCCTACCGCTACGTCACCGAGGCGGTTGAGATCCTGGCCGCCCTCGCCCCGACGCTCGCCGAGGTGGTTCGGGCGGCGTCGATGAAGGCGTTCGTCCTGCTGGACGGGACACTGCTGCCGATCGACCGGATCGCCGCCGACCGACCCTTCTATTCGGGCAAGCACAAGAAACACGGGATGAACGTGCAGGTGATCGCAGATCCTTCCGGCCGTCTGCTGTGGGCCTCGTCGGCTCTGCCCGGCGCCGTCCACGATATTCGTGCAGCCCGCGAGCACGGCATCGTCGACGCTCTCGCCGAAGCCGGCGTCAACTGCTGGGCCGACAAGGGCTACCAGGGCGCCGGAGGCACTGTCCGTGTTCCTTACCGCGGCCGGTGGGAGACGCTTTCTACAGGGCAGCAGGCCGTCAACCGATCCCATGCGAAGATCCGGGCCCTCGTCGAGCAAGCCGTCGCCATCCTCAAGTCCTGGCGGCTACTCCGCAAACTCCGTTGCTCGACCACCCGCATAACGGTCCTCGTCCAAGCCGTCCTCTGTCTCCATCAGGCCAACTCAGCCTGAGGATGGAAAACGCTCACTGGCACGACTATCTGTTTCAGGTAGTGGATGCAAAGGTCGCTGGTCGACTGCGCGAGTCAGCAGTTGAAGTCGGGGAACGCCTTGAGAATCTTCGCAAGGCTGCAGAGACGGCAACGGATGCCCTCATGCGTGACGGATGGTGGGTGGGATCCTACGAGCCACACACTCGGGGCGTAGCACGCCGTGTCCTCCAATACGTCGACGGTTCCCTTAGCTCGGATGGTGAAGACGTCTACCAGTTGACCACGCTGGTAGGCCTGCCCCATGCGCGAGCGCAATTGAATGAGCAGATCATGCTGCGGCTCTCCGAACTTGTTGGTGGGCAGGAACAGAGGCTCGCCATGTACCAAGCCAACTACCCGCCCACCCAGACGAGGCCCGGTTGCGTAATCCGCGACGTCAGCCACTGCCTGCGAGCCTGTCGGAACGAAAGCACAGTCACCCGTCATGGACGGTGCCTTGTCGGTCGGCGACGCATACAACTGAGACGGGAACTGAGACGACGGCTCAAAGGGCGGCGCCCCCTCGGGGGCGCCGCCCTTTCGTTCTGCCTGGTCAGGCGCTGGAGGCCGTGGCGGGAATCGAACCCACGTAACTCGCTTTGCAGGCGAGCCCCTAAACCACTCGGGCACACGGCCGTTGCCGACTTCGTCCTTTCGGCCGTGTCGGTGATTTGAAGGTACGGGTGCGTCGGGGAGGGGCTCAAGAGGGGCGGCGGGGCTGCAACGGGACTGCCATGTGGCGTTCATGAACGAGGGCGGACAGGGGGGGGCGAACGGGGGGTCTACGACCAAGGTCCGAGGTGAGGTAGGGCTCGCGACAGGGGTCAAAGCGGGGCTTGGGCCTTACCGTGGTGAGCATGACCGCCCTTGAGCCCAGCGACGCCGTTGTCGCAGATGAGACGACAGATGACGCAGCCCGTGGCGAGGGTGTGCTGGGGCGGTCGTACCGGGCGCTGAGCGTCGGGATCGTGTCCGTGGTGCTGCTGATCGCCTTCGAGGCCACCGCCGTAGGGACGGCGATGCCCGTGGCCGCCCGGGAGCTGGACGGGGTGTCGCTGTACGCGTTCGCCTTCTCCGGGTACTACACGACCAGTCTGTTCGGGATGGTGCTGTCCGGGCAGTGGTCGGACCGGAGGGGGCCGCTCTGGGCGCTGACCACAGGGATCGGGGCCTTCGCCGCGGGGCTCGTCGTCGCCGGGACC
This sequence comes from Streptomyces sp. NPDC054813, assembly GCF_053611365.1. Lineage (NCBI taxonomy): Bacteria > Bacillati > Actinomycetota > Actinomycetes > Kitasatosporales > Streptomycetaceae > Streptomyces > Streptomyces sp. NPDC054813. The sequence goes on from NZ_JBSHAF010000019.1 coordinate 124,581, forward strand.
GCTCAGGTCATGTGGGTGTTCATCCTGGGGCGGGCCGTGCAGGGGTTCGGCGGCGGGCTGGTCATCGTCGCGCTGTACGTAGTGGTGGGGCGGGCCTATCCGGAGCGGCTGCGGCCCGCGATCATGGCCGCCTTCGCCGCCGGCTGGGTGGTGCCGTCCATCGTCGGGCCGCTGGCCGCCGGGGCGGTGACCGAGCATCTCGGGTGGCGGTGGGTGTTCCTCGGAATCCCGGTGCTCGTGGTCTTTCCGGTGGCGCTCGCCCTTCCCCAGATACGGCGCCGGGCCGGCGGGCCGGTCGCGGAACGGGCGCAGGAGACCTTCGAACGGCGTCGGATCCGGCTCGCGTTCGGTATCTCCGTCGGCGTGGGGCTGCTGCAGTACGCGGCTCAGGACCAGCGGTGGGTCTCCCTGCTGCCGGGTGCCGTCGGGGGTGCGCTGCTGGTCCCCGCCGTACTCGGGCTGCTGCCGCGCGGGACCTACCGCGCGGCCCGCGGGCTGCCGTCGGTGGTCCTGCTGCGCGGGGTCGCGGCCGGTGCGTTCGTCTCCGCCGAGTCCTTCGTGCCGTTGATGCTCGTGACCCAGCGGGGGCTCTCGCCCACCCTCGCCGGGTTCTCGCTGGCGGCGGGCGGGGTGACCTGGGCGCTGGGTTCGTGGGTGCAGGCGCGGCCGCGCGTGGCGCCGTACCGGGAACGGCTGATGACCCTCGGGATGGTGCTGGTCGCCGCGGCGATCGCCACCGCGCCCAGCGTGCTCGTGCACGGCGTGCCGGTGTGGATCGTCGCCGTCGCCTGGGCCTTCGGCTGCTTCGGGATGGGCCTGGTGATCGCCTCGGCCAGCGTACTGATGCTCCGGCTCTCCGCCCCGCAGGAGGCCGGCGCCAACTCGGCCGCCCTGCAGATCTCCGACGCCCTGTCGAACGTCGTGCTGCTCGCCGTGGCCGGCGCCGCCTTCGCCTCCCTCGGCGGCGGCAGCATGACGGGGACGGCCGGTCCCGGTTCCCACCCGGTCGCCTTCGCCGTCGTGTTCCTGCCGATGGCCGCCGTGGCGCTCGTCGGGGTGTGGGTGACGACCCGGCTTCGTGATCTGTGACGTGAGTCCCACCCGAGGGTGAGGCGGGCTTGTCTGCGCGTTGACCGCCGCGGGGCGCCGGTAGGGTGGCCCGGTTGTCATACGCATACGTAGCCGCCCGACCCCCTTACTACGGAGACCGTGACTACCGCCCGCCCGTCGCCCGCCACCACCCTCAACGGAGGGCCCTCCGGGCCCACACCTATGTCTGCTTCCTCCTCCGCTTCTCACCACCTCTCGCCGGCCTTCCCGGGCCGGGCGCCCTGGGGTACCGCCAGCAAGCTGCGTGCCTGGCAGCAGGGGGCCATGGAGAGGTACGTCCAGGAGCAGCCGCGTGACTTTCTCGCCGTCGCCACGCCCGGCGCCGGCAAGACGACGTTCGCGCTGACCCTCGCGTCCTGGCTGCTGCACCACCATGTCGTGCAGCAGGTCACCGTCGTCGCCCCCACCGAGCATCTGAAGAAGCAGTGGGCGGAGGCCGCGGCGCGGATAGGGATCAAGCTCGATCCCGAGTACAGCGCCGGACCGCTCAGCCGGGAGTACGACGGGGTCGCCGTCACCTATGCCGGTGTCGGGGTGCGGCCGATGCTGCACCGCAACCGGTCCGAGCAGCGCAAGACGCTCGTCATCCTCGACGAGATCCATCACGCCGGTGACTCCAAGTCCTGGGGCGAGGCCTGCCTGGAGGCGTTCGAGCCGGCGACCCGGCGGCTGGCGCTGACCGGTACGCCCTTCCGGTCCGACACCAACCCCATCCCCTTCGTGACGTACGAGGAGGGGCAGGACGGGATCCGGCGGTCCGCCGCCGACTACACCTACGGGTACGGCAACGCGCTCGCCGACCATGTGGTGCGGCCCGTCATCTTCCTCTCCTACAGCGGCAACATGCGCTGGCGCACCAAGGCCGGGGACGAGATCGCCGCCCGGCTCGGCGAGCCGATGACCAAGGACGCCGTCAGCCAGGCCTGGCGTACCGCGCTCGATCCGCGCGGTGAGTGGATGCCGGCCGTGCTGCGCGCCGCCGACCAGCGGCTCACGGAGGTGCGGAAGGGCATTCCGGACGCCGGGGCCCTGGTCATCGCCTCGGACCAGGAGTCCGCCCGCGCCTACGCCAAGCTCATCCGCGAGATCACGGGGAACAAGGCCACGCTCGTTCTCTCCGACGACACCGGCGCGTCCAAGCGGATCGACGACTTCAGCGCCAGCGACGACCGGTGGATGGTCGCGGTGCGGATGGTGTCCGAGGGCGTCGACGTCCCCCGGCTCGCCGTCGGGGTGTACGCCACCACCATCTCGACTCCGCTCTTCTTCGCCCAGGCCGTCGGCCGTTTCGTACGGTCGCGGCGGCGCGGCGAGACGGCCTCCGTGTTCCTGCCGACCGTCCCGGATCTCCTGACCTTCGCCAACGAGATGGAGGTCGAGCGCGACCACGCCCTCGACAAGCCGAAGAAGGACGGCGAGGAGGACCCGTACGCCGAGTCCGAGAAGGAGATGGAGGAGGCGAACAAGGAGCAGGACGAGGACACCGGCGAGCAGGAGCAGTTCGCCTTCGAGGCGCTGGAGTCCGAGGCCGTCTTCGACCGGGTGCTGTACGACGGTGCCGAGTTCGGTATGCAGGCGCACCCGGGGAGCGAGGAGGAGCAGGACTACCTCGGCATCCCGGGACTGCTGGAGCCCGACCAGGTGCAGCTGCTGTTGCAGAAGCGGCAGGCCCGGCAGATCGCGCACAGCCGAAAGAAGCCGGACGACGAGGCCGACCTGCTGGAACTGCCCGCGGAACGGCGGCCCGTCGTCTCCCACAAGGAGATGATGGAGCTGCGGAAGCAGCTGAACACCATGGTCAGCGCGTATGTGCACCAGAGCGGCAAGCCGCACGGGGTGATCCACACCGAGCTGCGCCGGGTGTGCGGGGGGCCGCCGAGCGCGGAGGCCACGGCGGGACAGCTCCGGCAGCGGATCGCCAAGGTGCAGGAGTGGGCTACGCGCATGAGGTAGTCGGTCGGCCGCGGTTGAGCGGGGGCTTGTCGCGCCCACGCGGCGGAGCCGCACACCGACATGGCCGCGCGCCCCTTGGGCGCGTTACCTGAGCGCAAACCGTCACATACCGAAGTAGTCCGTACCCGAGCGTGACCGGATTCTGGACGGAGGCTTCCGCTCAGCGAACCCCCTTCGCTACTGTCCGGCTACGCACACGCCCCGTGGCAGCGCCGCCGCGGAGCGCAGCCGTGAAGCGACAGGGTCCGGAGCCGCCGGGCCGTCCTGCCGATCGGCGGCCTCTGAAGCGCGTCGCTGACGGGACTCGGCGACGCATACGCCGCGTCGGAGGCTGCCGACCTCACCACCTAAGGAGTGGGCGTCGTGACCGCGGAGACCTCTCAGACGCTCGACCGGGGCCTCAGGGTCCTCAAGCTGCTGGCCGACACGGACCACGGGCTGACCGTCACCGAGCTTTCCAGCAAACTGGGCGTGAACCGGACCGTGGTGTACCGGTTGCTTGCCACGCTTGAGCAGCATGCGCTGGTACGGCGCGATCTGGGCGGCCGAGCCCGGGTCGGCCTCGGGGTACTGCGGCTGGGACGGCAGGTGCATCCGCTCGTACGGGAGGCCGCGCTGCCGGCCCTGCGGTCGCTCGCCGAGGACATCGGGGCGACGGCACACCTGACGCTGGTCGACGGGACCGAGGCGCTCGCCGTCGCGGTCGTCGAACCGAGCTGGACCGACTATCACGTGGCGTACCGGGCCGGGTTCCGGCACCCGCTGGACCGGGGGGCCGCCGGGAAGGCGATCCTGGCCGCACGGCACTCGCCGAAGGACGACCCCGGGTACACGCTGACCCATGGCGAACTGGAGGCCGGTGCGAGCGGTGCGGCCGCGCCCCTGCTCGGGGTCACCGGGGTCGAGGGGAGCGTCGGGGTCGTGATGCTGGCCGACGCCGTGCCCGAGCGGGTGGGGGCGCGGGTCATGGACGCGGCGCGGGAGGTCGCGGAGGCGTTGCGCTGAGGGGCCGGCGAGGGGCTGGGGCGAGGGGCCGGGGCGATGGCCTGAAGTGGTTGCCACGTTGCCGCGTTAGATTGACTCCGTGCTCTCACGTCTCACGCGTCTCCAGGCCGTCGCCGTCTGTGCGGTTCCCGTCGTGGCTCTGATCGGTACGGCCGTCTTCGCGCCGTTGCCGTTCTCGGTGGCCCAGCCCGGGATGACGGCGAACGTGCTCGGCGACAACCAGGGCACCCCGGTGATCACCATCTCCGGGGCGCCCACCCGGACGGCCGGCGGGCAGCTGCGGATGACGACGATCGAGGCGACCGGGCCGGACACCCGGGTGTCGCTGGGCGACGTCCTCGGCAACTGGTTCCGCACGGACCGGGCGGTGATGCCGCGCGACTCGGTGTATCCGAGCGGCGACAACGTCAAGGAGATCGAGCAGCACAACACCGAGCAGATGGAGCAGTCCCAGGACGCGGCGGCGCAGGCCGCGCTGAAGTACCTGGATCTCAGCGCCGACAAGGTCAAGGTGACCTTGAAGCTGGCGGACGTGGGTGGGCCGAGTGCGGGGTTGCTGTTCTCGCTCGGGATCGTCGACAAGCTGGACGGGAACGGCAGCGGGGGAGACCTCACCGGGGGGAAGAGCATCGCCGGTACGGGGACCATCAGCGCCGACGGCACGGTGGGGGCCGTGGGCGGGGTGGCGCTGAAGACGCAGGCCGCGCGGCGGGACGGGGCGACTGTCTTTCTTGTGCCGAAGGACGAGTGCGCCGACGCCAAGGCGGAGTTGCCGGCGGGGTTGCGGTTGGTGCCGGTGAAGACGCTCAAGGGGGCTGTATCCGACTTGGTCGCGTTGGAGAAGGGGAAGAGCGTCCCCGGCTGCTGAGTTTCGGCTGACCCGCCGGTGGGGGCTGGTCGCGCGGTTCCCCGCGCCCCTTACGGGGCGACTGCCGGGGTCGGCGCTGCCAGGCGCAGGCCGACTTCCACCAACGTCCAGCCGAGGCGGGTGCGGAGTTCCGGCCTCGGGGGCTTGGCTTCCTTCGCCAGGCGGTACGCCTCCGCCTGCGTGTGCCGTTCCGTCATCCGGTGCTGGGCGAGCTGGGTCTGCGTGTGCATGTCGTGCCTCTCAGTCCGTCTCGATGGGGAAGAGGTGCGTGTGGATGCGTACTTGCTCCGACTGCGGGGTGTCCTGGTCGGGGACCCGGTCCCGGTAGCCGTCGATCAGGTCGTGCATCTTGCCGATCAGTTCGACGGCGAGATCCGGTGTGAGCCGCAGGCTCATGTCGCTCATGTCGGTGGCACGGGCCCAGGCCTGTGACCACTGGTCGCGGGTGCCGAGCCAGGCGGCCAGCTCGCGGGCATGACGTGCGGCGCCCTCCTGGAGGAACACCTCCGTCAGTCCCCGCACCTCGGGACTCGCGTCCTCGAAGTCGGCGCTGTCGAAGCGGAGGCCCTGGTCCACCGCCTGCCACCACCGCTCCCGGCCCTTGCCGCGCTCGGGGGCGTCCTCGACGAAGCCGTGTTCGGCGAGCTGGCGCAGGTGGTAGCTGGTCGCGCCGCTGGACTCGCCCAGCCGCTCGGCCAGTTGGGACGCGGTGGCGGGACCGTGCTGCCGTAGCGCGTCCAGCAGCTGCATCCGCAGCGGGTGGGCGAGCCCGCGCAGTGAGCGGGCGTCCAGCCGACGCTGTTTCCGGTCCTCGTGCTCCGTCATGCGTACAAAGGTAGCGTTGCAAAGGATGCTTTGCAACCACTCCTTTGCATCGAGTCCTTTGGAACTCCCGGCCCGGCCCCGTTACTTCACGAACCCCTCCGCCTTCATCCAGTCCAGTGCCACCTGGTGCGGGTCCTCCCCGGCCACGTCCACCTTCGCGTTCAGCGTCTGGGCCACCGTGTTGTCCAGCCTCGCCGTCACCGGGTCCAGGACCGTCGCGATCGCCGGCCACTTCTTCAGGGCCTTGGTGTTGATCACGGGCGCCGCGTTGTAGTTGGGGAAGAACTTCCTGTCGTCCTGCATCACCACCAGGTTCATGGACCTGATGCGGCCGTCGGTCGTGAAGACCTCCCCGTAGGTGCAACTGCCCTTCTGCACCTGGGTGTAGATGATCCCGGTGTCCATCTGCGTGATGTTCCTGGCCGGCACGCTCATGCCGTACGCCTTCTCCATGCCGGGCAGACCGTCGGCGCGGTTGGCGAACTCGCCCTCCACGCACAGGGTCACCGCGCCCGGGTCCGACTTCGCCAGCGCGGCCACGTCCGACAGGGTCTTCGTGCCGTACTTCTTGAAGTTGGCCTGGTTCATGGCCAGTGCATAGGTGTTGTTGAGCCGGGAGGGCGGGAGCCAGGTCAGGCCGTTGCGCAGGTCGGCGTCGTGGACCGCCTGCCACTGCCGCTGCGGGTCGGGGATGGGGTGGCTGTTGCCCAGGTAGGTGATCCATGCCGTGCCCGTGTACTCGTACATCCCGTCGGCCTCCCCGGACTTGACCGCCTCGCGGGCGCCGACCGAGCCCTGGATGCCGGTGCGGTCGAGGACCTCCGCGCCCGCCGCCTCGAAGGCGATGCCCATGATCGCGCCGAGGATCAGCTGTTCCGTGAACTCCTTGGAGGTGACCGTGAGATGGGCGCCCTTGAGGGGCTCACCGGCTCCGATCGAGCCCGGTGTCACGTCGTCGACCATGGGGGAGCCGCTCGTCAGACCGCAGCCGGCGGCCGGCAGCAGGGCCGGCAGCAGCGCCAGCGACGCACAGATCCGTCTCACCGGCCCACCTCCAGGCCCCGCGGCCGGAGCAGGATCTCCGCCAGTGAGGCCAGCCAGTCCACCAGCAGCGCCAGGGCCACCGTGAGCACCGAGCCGAGGACCAGGACCGGCATGCGCTGGTTCGTGATGCCGGTGGTGATCAGGACGCCCAGGCCGCCGCCTCCGCCGAAGGTGGCCAGCGTCGCCGTACCGACGTTGAGGACCAGGGCCGTACGGACGCCCGCGAGGATCAGCGGGACGGCCAGCGGCAGCTCCACCTTCCGCAGCACGCCCAGCGGGGACATGCCGATGCCGCGCGCCGCCTCCAGGAGGGTGGGGTCGTTCGCCTTCAGGCCCGCGATGGTGTTGGAGAGGACCGGCAGGATCGCGTAGACGATGATGCCGATCAGGGCCGGCTTCTCGCCGACGCCCAGCCAGATGACCAGCAGGGCCAGCAGGCCGATCGCCGGGGTCGCCTGGCCCATGTTGGCGAAGGCCATCGCCACCGGGGTGGCCTTGCGGAAGGCCCTGCGGGTCAGCAGGATGCCCAGCGGGATCGCGATGATCAGGACGAAGAAGGTCGAGATCACCGTGAGTTTCACCTGCTGCCACAGGCACTTGGAGACCTGGCCGTGGGAGAGGGCGTTCGCGGAGATCGTGTCCAGGTGGGCCTGCTGGAACCACAGCCAGGTGGCCAGCAGCAGCGCCACCAGGAACGCCGGCAGGAACGTCAGCTTCCGCCAGGTGATACGGCGGGCCGGCGGGCCCTGCCGCGGCGGCGGGGCCTCCTGTTCCGCCTCGCCCTCGTCGCGGAAGGCGAGGCCCTCGACCTCGTGCTCCCCCTCGGGGCGGGCGTCGGGGGACGTGCTCATGCCTTCTGCTCCCCTCCCTCGCCCTCCTGCTCGGCATGGGTCAGGGCGGCCCGCGCCTCCTGGAGTTCGTGCTGGGCCTCCATCGCTTCCAGGCGGTCGGCCTCCAGGAGCTCGTGCACCGAGTTCATCAGGGTCTCCATGTCGACCACCCCGATGAACTCGCCGCGCCGCCCGGTCACCGCGACCCGGCCCGCGTTGTCGGTCAGCACCGCCTCCAGCGCATCGCGCAGGGTCGCGTCCCGGGTCACCGTGTCGTGCACCAGCGTGCCGGCGCGGGCCAGCGAGCCCCTGGCCCGCATCAGGTCGCCGCGCCGCAGCCACTTGTAGGGGCGGCCGCGCTTGTCGAGCAGCAGGATCTCGTTCGTACCGCTGCCGCGCAGCTTGTTGAAGATCTCCTGGAGCGGGGTGTCCAGGGTGACCGTCGGATAGTCCCCCATCTCGACGTCCCGGACCCGGGTGAGGTTCAGCCGCTTCAGGGCCGCGCCCGCGCCGACGAAACCGGAGACGAAGTCGTCCGCCGGGTTGGTGAGGATCGCCTCCGGGGTGTCGAACTGGGCGATGTGCGAGCGTTCGCGGAGTACGGCGATCCGGTCGCCGAGCTTGATCGCCTCGTCGAAGTCGTGGGTGACGAAGACGATCGTCTTGTGCAGTTCGCGCTGGAGCCGGATCAGCTCGTCCTGGAGATGGTCACGGGTGATCGGGTCCACGGCGCCGAACGGCTCGTCCATCAGCAGCACCGGTGGATCGGCGGCCAGCGCCCGGGCCACGCCCACCCGCTGCTGCTGGCCGCCGGAGAGCTGGCGCGGATAGCGGCCGTGGAACTCGCCGGGGTCCAGGCCGACCAGGTCGAGCAGTTCCTCGACGCGGGCCCGGATCCGGGCCTTCGGCCAGCGGAGCATCCTCGGGACCAGGGCGATGTTCTGGGCGACCGTCATGTGCGGGAACAGCCCGGCGGACTGGATGGCGTAGCCGACCTTGCGGCGCAGCTTCACCGCGTCGATGTCGGTGACGTCCTCGCCGCCGATCCGGATCCGGCCGCCGGTCGGCTCGATCAGCCGGTTGATCATCTTCAGGGTGGTCGACTTGCCGCAGCCGGACGGCCCGACGAAGACCACCGTCTCGCCCGCCCCGATCTCCATGTTCACGTTGTCCACGGCCGGCTGCGGGCTGCCCGGGTAGCGCTTGGTCAGGTTCTCCAGCTCGATCGAGGCCCCATGGGATTCAGCCACGGATCCCCCTCGGAATGGTCAGCCGCCCGATCAGGACGTACGCGGCGTCGAACAGCAGCGCGAGGATGATGATCCCGACGGTGCCCGCGAGCACCTGGTTGAGCGCGTTCTTGCTGCCCAGGGAGGCCAGTCCGCGGAAGATCTCGTTGCCGAGGCCGGGGCCGGAGGCGTACGCGGCGATCGCGGCGATGCCCATCAGCATCTGCGTGGAGACCCGGATGCCGGTCAGGATCGGCGGCCAGGCCAGCGGCAGCTCCACCCGCAGCAGCCGCGTCAGCCGGGACATGCCGATACCCCGGGCCGCGTCCATCAGCATCGGGTCGACCCCGCGCAGGCCCACGATCGAGTTCCGCACGATCGGCAGCAGCCCGTACAGCGTCAGGGCGATCACCGTCGGCGGGACGCCGAGGCCCACGACCGGGATCAGCAGACCGATCATGGCGAGGGAGGGGACGGTGAGGATGGTGGCGGTCGCGGTGGTGGCGAGGTTGCCGGCCCACTCGCTGCGGTAGGTGACGACACCGATCAGGACGCCGATGAGGGTCGCCGCGACCATGCACTGGAAGACCGCGCTGGCGTGCTGGTAGGCGTCCGTGAGCAAGGTCTGGTGCCGGGTGCCCAGGTACTCCCAGAAGCTCACGCGCGCCCACTTTCGAACTCCGAGCCGGTCAGGCCGTCCCTTCGCTGTCCGCCGCCGCCTGTTCCACCAGCGGGATGATCCGCAGCGGAACGGGGTTCTCCATGACGATCGCCGTGGAGGCCCGGACAATGCCATCAAAACCGACGACCCGGTCGATCACCCGCTGGAGATCGGCGTTGGAGCGGGCCACCAGCCGGCACAGCATGTCGCCGGTACCGGTGGTGGTGAGCAGCTCCAGCACCTCCGGCACGGTCGCCAAGTGCGCCCGCACGTCCGGGCCTTGGCCCTGCCGGATCTGCAGGGTGGCGAACGCGGTGACCGGGTAGCCGAGGGCCGCCGGGTCCACCTGCGGGCCGAATCCCTGGATCACTCCATTCGACTGAAGCCGGTCGAGCCGGGCCTGCACGGTCCCGCGCGCCACCCCCAGCCGACGGGACATCTCCAGCACGCCGATCCGCGGCTCCCGGGCCAGCAGCACCAGGATCCGCCCGTCCAGATGATCGATCGCCATGCCTGCCTCCGGATGGTCATCCTGCACAGAAAGTCCGCCGATACGGCCGTACCGCTGAACATATTGCCCAGTGAAAACCAGAACTATTGCGCACCTTGTGGGCCAGGGTCACCCTTCGACCATGACGCAGACCACACAGCACACTCCCGACGCGACCACCCGGCAGGCCGACCCCTTCCCGGTCAAGGGAATGGACGCGGTCGTCTTCGCCGTCGGCAACGCCAAGCAGGCGGCGCACTACTACTCCAGCGCCTTCGGCATGCGGCTGGTCGCGTACTCCGGACCGGAGAACGGCAGCCGCGAGACCGCGAGCTACGTCCTGGAGAACGGCTCGGCGCGGTTCGTCCTGACCTCCGTCGTCCGGCCGGAGACCGAGTGGGGCACGTTCCTGTCCCGGCACGTCGCCGAGCACGGTGACGGGGTCGTCGACCTGGCCATCGAGGTCCCGGACGCGCGGGCCGCGTACGCGTACGCCGTCGAGCACGGCGCCCGGTCGGTGGCCGAGCCGTACGAGCTGAAGGACGAGCACGGGACGGTGGTGCTCGCCGCTATCGCCACGTACGGCGAGACCCGCCACACCCTGGTCGAGCGGACCGGGTACGACGGCCCGTACCTGCCGGGGTTCGTCGCCGCGTCCCCGATCGTCGAACCGCCCGCCCGCCGCACCTTCCAGGCCGTCGACCACTGCGTCGGCAACGTCGAGCTCGGCCGGATGAACGAGTGGGTCGGCTTCTACAACAGGGTCATGGGCTTCACGAACATGAAGGAGTTCGTGGGCGACGACATCGCCACCGAGTACAGCGCGCTGATGTCCAAGGTCGTCGCCGACGGCACCCTCAAGGTCAAGTTCCCGATCAACGAGCCCGCCGTCGCCAAGAAGAAGTCCCAGATCGACGAGTACCTGGAGTTCTACGGCGGGGCGGGCGTCCAGCACATCGCGCTCAACAGCAACGACATCGTCGAGACCGTACGGACCATGCGCGCGGCCGGCGTCGAGTTCCTCGACACCCCCGACTCCTACTACGACACCCTCGGCGAGTGGGTCGGCGACACCCGGGTGCCGGTCGACACCCTGCGCGAGCTGAAGATCCTCGCCGACCGGGACGAGGACGGCTACCTGCTGCAGATCTTCACCAAGCCGGTCCAGGACCGCCCGACGATCTTCTTCGAGATCATCGAACGCCACGGCTCCATGGGCTTCGGCAAGGGCAACTTCAAGGCCCTCTTCGAAGCGATCGAGCGGGAACAGGAACGCCGCGGCAACCTGTGAACCGGGACCCGGTGGGGCTCGGTTGGCCCGGCACCGCCGGGGACCACCGTCGTGGCCGGCGCCGTTGCGGCGGACAGGAATTGACGCCGGTCTCTTCTCCCCGCCGCGGAGAGATCGACGCCGGTCGGTTCCCTCCGCCGCGGCGGCGATCAACCACGACGGTGGGTCTCGGCGGCGCCCGGCTTACCGGTCGGTCACTGCGGGGCCTCTTCGTTCGGTGGCTGGTCGCCCAGGGTGGTCAGGGTGGCTCGGGCCACCGGGGCCTGCAGCGGGGAGAAGTAGGGGTTGATGCGCAGGGCGTCCTGGAGGTGGCTGCGGGCGGACGCGTCCAGGTCCAGGTCGCGTTCGATCATGCCCCGGTGGAAGGCGTACGACGCGCTGCGGACCCCGCCGCCCTTCGTCGAGTCCGTCGCGATCGAGGCGTAGCCGAGCGCCTCCTTGTCGTCGCCAGCCCGGTGCAGCGCCCACCCGAGCGCGTCCGCGACCTCGATGCCGGGCTGCTGCTCCCACTCGGCCGTCAGCCGCTGCACCGCCTCCTCGGCATCCCCGTGGTCCGCCTCGTACTGCCCGATCAGCAACTCGTCGTCGACCCCGGCATTCATCTCCCGCCGCACCTGCGTCTGCAACAGCGCGTACTGCGTCTCCGCCTGCTGCCCCATCCCCAGCGACTCGTACAACTCGGCCAGCTCCAGGGTGATCCGCGGAGCCGGCCGGTGCGCAAGCGCCCGCTGGTACGTGGTCAGTGCCTCCTGCGTGCGGCCCAGCGCGGCCAGCGCCCGCCCCTGCCCGGCCCGCGCCGCCGACTGGTCGGGGTCCAGGCGCACGGCCGCCGTGAAGTGCCGTAGCGCGTCGTCCCGGTCCCCCCGCTCCCAGGCCAGCTGTCCGGCCTGGGTCAGGTACGCGGCCTGCTCGGCCGGCGTCCCGGCGGCCGCCGCCGCGTCCGTCACCTGCGCCACCGCGTCCTCCCGCCAGCCCCGGTCCCGGTACACGGCCGAAGCCCGTGCCATCACGGCCGGCTTCACGGCCGCCCCGACCTTCAGCGCCATCAGTTTGTCGAGCGCGGACCGGGCCGCCTTGTAGTCGCCGAGCCCGTTGTAGGCGTCGATCAGCGCCGGATACGTCGACCACCGCTTCGGCGCCGCCTTCAGCGCCTCCTCACCGAACCGCTTGGCCGTCGCGAAGTCCCGGCGCGCGTTCGCCAGCGCGGCGAGACCGGCCAGCGCGTCGGTGTTGCCCTTGCCGGTCACCTGGAGGGAGGTCTGCAGCGCCCGTTCGGCCCGCGGATAGTCGGCGGTGTCGGCGGTCCGGCGCGCCCGCTCCACGTATGCGGCCCCGAGCACCGCCCAGGCCCGCGCGTCCTTCGGCTGCGCCCGCACCCGGCTCTCGCGCGCGCCGATGAGCGTGGTGAGGTCGGGCAGCGCGGCGGGCAGGCCGTTGAGGACGGCCGCCTGCGCCGCCGCCTGGGCCGCGGCCTGCGCCCTCGCCTGGGCCCGGGGCCCGGCCGCCGGGGGCGGCGCGGCGGGGCGGCGCGGCTCCGGCTGGTGCGGCGACAGCATCAGCGCCGCGCCGGGGGCCCCCCCCCCCCCCCCCCCCCCCCCCCCCAACCCCCCCCGCCCCCCCCCCCCCGGCGGCGGGGGGCCCCCCCCCCGCGCGCGGGGGGGGGGGTGGGGGGAGGGGGGGGGGTGTCGCGCGGACCGGTCGCTCGTCGCGGGCCTGGCCCGCGGCGCGGGCCGCCGCCCCGCCCGCCAGCGCGACGACCAGAAGCCGCCGCAGCACCCGGCGACGGCGGCGCGGCGGCCCCGACTCCGTGAGCAGCGAAGTGGTGGGCCCTGACGGTCGGTTATCGAGCGCGCACATGCCGCATACTGTGCGTCAATAGGACGACCGTGCCCGGGCGGCCCAAGGAGGGCACCTGTGGGGTTCACACCGATGGCCCCGGGTGCGACGCTGTGATCATGAGCCGTATCGAAGCGCCTCGGGACGAGACCACCGGCAACCTCACCGACCGGCTCCTGGCGGGCCTGCCGGCCGACGCGGTTCTCGTGGACCCCGATGTGACCACCTCCTACGCCAACGACATGGCGAGCTTCTGCCCGGCCGGCGCCCCGGCCGTCGTCGTACTGCCGCGCACGGTCGAGCAGGTCCAGCACGTCCTGCGCGTCGCCACCGAGCTGCGTGTCCCGGTCGTCCCGCAGGGCGCCCGCACCGGCCTGTCCGGCGGCGCCAACGCCACCGAGGGCTGCATCGTGCTGTCCCTGACCAAGATGGACCGCATCCTGGAGATCTCGCCGGTCGACCGCATCGCCGTCGTCGAACCGGGTGTCATCAACGCCACCCTCTCCCGCGCGGTCGAGGAACACGGCCTCTCCTACCCGCCGGACCCCTCCAGCTGGGAGATGTGCACGATCGGCGGCAACATCGGCACGGCGTCGGGCGGGCTGTGCTGTGTGAAGTACGGGGTGACCGCCGAGTACGTGCTCGGCCTGGACGTCGTCCTCGCCGACGGGCGGCTGCTGTCCACCGGCCGGCGTACCGCGAAGGGGGTCGCCGGGTACGACCTGACCCGGCTGTTCGTGGGTTCCGAGGGCTCGCTCGGCGTCGTCGTACGGGCCGTCCTGGCTCTGAAGCCCAAGCCGCCGCAGCAGCTGGTGCTGGCCGCCGAGTTCGGCTCCGCGGCCGCCGCCTGCGACGCGGTGTGCCGGATCATGGCGGCCGGGCACGTACCGTCCCTCCTCGAACTGATGGACCGTACGACCGTGAAGGCGGTCAACGCACTCACCCGCATGGGCCTGCCGGAGTCGACGGAGGCGCTGCTCCTGGCCGCCTTCGACACCCCGGACCCGGCCGCCGACCTCGCCGCGCTCGGCGCGCTGTGCGAGGAAGCGGGCGCCACCCAGGTGGTCCCGGCCGAGGACGCCGCCGAGTCCGAACTCCTCCTCCAGGCCCGCCGGTCCTCGCTGGTCGCCCTGGAGGCAGTCAAGGGCACCACGATGATCGACGACGTGTGTGTGCCCCGCTCCCGGCTCGGCGACCTGATCGAAGGGGTCGAGCGCATCGCGGAGAAGCACGGGCTGACCATCGGGGTGGTCGCCCACGCCGGCGACGGCAACACGCATCCCACGGTCTGCTTCGACGCGCAGGACCCCGACGAGTGCCGCCGCGCCCGTGAGTCCTTCGACGAGATCATGGCCCTCGGACTGGAGCTCGGAGGCACCATCACCGGCGAACACGGCGTCGGCGTCCTGAAGAAGGAGTGGCTGGCCCGGGAGATCGGGCCGGTGGGCGTGGAGCTGCAGCGGGCCGTGAAGGACGCCTTCGACCCGCTGGGCATCCTCAACCCCGGCAAGCTGTTCTGACTCCACACGGGCCACACGGGCCATACGCTCCATACGCCCTGTCCGTCGGGGACCTCACTGGGCGAGCAGCTGGTCGAGCGCGGCGTCGATCCCCAGCTGCCCGCCCTCGGTCCCCGGGGGCACCACCCGCAGTGTCCGCTCCAGCCAGGAGGACACCTGGGCGGTCGGCGCCTCCAGGAGGGCGTCTCCGTCGGGTGAACTCAGCGCCATCAGCACGACGCTGCGGCCCTCCACCTTCGTCGGCCACACCCGCACGTCCCCGTGCCCGCACGGCCGGAACACCCCCTCCACCAGCAGGTCGCGGGCGAAGGTCCAGTGCACCGGGGACGCCGAGTTGATGTGGAAGCCGACATGAACGGCGTAGGGGTCGTCGGAGCGGTAGTTGAGCCGGGCCGGGACCGGGATGCTCCGCTCGGGGGACAGGACGAGCCGCAGCTCCAGTTCGCGCTCCACCACGGTGTGCTGCATGACGTTCGTTTCCTCTCGCTCGGTCGTACGGGCGCCTGTGGCCGGGCCCGTACGAGTGGAGAGGGCGTGGGGCCGTGAGCATTACGCGGGTTCGGGGAAATTTTTTCCGCCGCGCCGAAGGGGGCGCACAGGGATGCCCGGAAAGGGGCGGGTCCTGCGGGACTGGCGGTGGTGGGCACGCGCGTCTGATAGATGTGGAGCCTCCCACACGACCCCCGAGCAGATACGGGATGACGGACATGACCGCCCCTACCCCGGCACCCGGTGACGAACGGCCCCGCGAGGGCTACTACCCGGACCCGTCCATCCCCGGCTACGTCCGTTACTGGAACGGCGCCGCGTGGGTGCCGGGCACCAGCCGCCCGGCTCCGTCCGGCGGCGAACCGCTCGCCCCGCCGCCCGGTTCCCGCCCCGCGACCCCCGCGGTGGAGGAGACCGGCCCGCACTTCTTCGACGAGGACCCGCAGCAGGGTGGATCCGGCTGGGCGGCCGAGGGGAGTGCCTGGGGCACCGACCCCCGGGCGGGGGGGGGGGGGGGGGCCCCCCCCCCCCCCCCCCGGCGCCGCGCCCCCCCCCCCGCGGCCCCCCCCCCCCCC
Organism: Streptomyces sp. NPDC054813; assembly: GCF_053611365.1. NCBI lineage: Bacteria > Bacillati > Actinomycetota > Actinomycetes > Kitasatosporales > Streptomycetaceae > Streptomyces > Streptomyces sp. NPDC054813. The sequence goes on from NZ_JBSHAF010000019.1 coordinate 140,307, forward strand.
CCCCCCCCCCGCGGGGGCCGGCC
>NZ_JBSHAF010000019.1:140339-216214 GCF_053611365.1 Streptomyces sp. NPDC054813
GCCCCTCATTACACCTACGCAGCCCCCCAGTGGGGGTGAGGGGGGGGGGGCGGGGGGGGGGGGGGGGGGGCCCCCCCCCCGGGGGGGGGGGGGGGGCCCCCCCCCCCCCCCCACGGCCGGTCGTCCCACACGGACGGATCGGCGGCGATCCCGCCGACGGACCAGGGGGACGTCGACTCCGGCGGCACGTTCATCTTCCGCAGGCCGACGCTGGGCCCCGCGGGCACCCCGCCGGCCGACCGACCGCCCATGGACGACGGCACGATGACCTTCCGCGCGATCCGCGCCGAGAACCCCCCGTACACGGGGGCGGCGACGGCCGGCACGGGTTCCGGCGGGGCCGGCGGACCGGGTTCCGGTGCGGCGGGCGCGGGTGGTCAGGGCGCGGGTGCCGGCGCGGCCGGGTTCGGCGGTCCGGGTTCAAGCGGCCAGAGTGCCGGGGCCGGGGCCGGCGGACAGGGCGCCGGTGCAGCGGCTTCGGGCGGGTTCGGTGCACCGGGGTCCGGTGATCCGGGCGCGGCCGGGGCCTCCGGGTCCGGTGGCTACGGCGCTCAGGGCCCCGCCGGTGCACCCGGTGCGTCCGGATTCGGCGCGCAGGGCCCGGTCGGCGCTCCCGGTGGCGCCCGCCCCGGCTTCGGCGCCGGAAAGGCCGCCGCGGAACGCGCCGCCGCGGCCCCGGCTCCCGCCGCTCCTCAGGCCGTCGCTCCCGCCGTACCCGCGCAGTCCGCCGGGTCCCAGGCTGCCGCCCCCATGACCGCGGGGCCCGGCGGGGGGCAGTCCTCCTGGGCGCAGCAGGTGCATCAGCTCGCGGGTGATCAGCCGGTCGCGCCCTGGAAGCCGCCAGTGGAGGACGTCTTCCAGGCGGCCGCCCGGCGGCAGGCGTCGGCCCGCCCCGCGGGACTCGGCAAGCGGTTCGCCGCGCGGCTCGTAGACAGCCTGGTCGTCGGCATGGTGACCGCCGCGGCCGCCGTACCGTTCGGCACCCGGGCGGCCGACCACGTGCGGGACAAGATCGACGCGGCCAAGCTCTCCGGCCGTACCGAGACCGTCTGGCTGCTCGACGGCACGACCGGCCTCTACCTCGGCATCGTGCTCGCCGTCCTGCTCCTCGTCGGCGTCCTCTACGAGGTGCTGCCCACCGCCAAGTGGGGCCGCACGCTCGGCAAGAAGCTGTTCGGCCTGGAGGTACGGGACATCGAGGGCCACGAGCCCCCGGCGTTCGGCGCCGCGCTGCGCCGCTGGCTGGTGTACACGGTGCCCGGTCTGCTCGGCATCGGGATCGTCGGCGTCGCCTGGTGTCTCTTCGACCGGCCCTGGCACCAGTGCTGGCACGACAAGGCGGCGCACACCTTCGTCGCCGGCTGACGGGGCGTCGTACCCCGTACGGCCCCTCGCCGGATGCGGACCGGGCGGCTTCGCGGTCCACTCGGGCCATGAGCACCGAACCGCCCCCGGACTCCGGACAGCCGCCGGAGGACGACCCGTTCAAGAAGCAGCCGCCGTCCGGTGAGCCGGGCGCGGGCCAGGGGCCGGGCTCGCCGTACGACACCCCGTACGGCGGCGCGCAGCCCCCGCCGCCCTCCTACGGCGGCGGTCCCTACGGAGCGGGTGGCGGCGGTCCCTACGACGGCGGAGGCGGCGGTCCCTACGGCGGAGGCGCCGGCGGCCATCCCGCCGATCCGCTCGCCGGGATGCCGCCGCTCGCCGACAGCGGCAAACGCACTCTCGCCCGGATCATCGACATGGTTCTGGTGCTCATCGTGGTCTGGCTGCTCACCTGGGCCTTCGGGGTGCGCGAGTACCAGGTGAACGGCGACAGGATGGAGTTCGGCAAGTCCTTCGCGCAGTCGCTGGTGGCCGCCGTCCTGTTCGTCGGGTACGACACCCTGATGACCGTCAAAGCCGGGCAGACCCTCGGCAAGAAGTGGCTCGGCATGCGGGTCGCCGACCTGGCCGACGGCGCCACGCCCTCCGCTCAGACCTCGCTGGTGCGGGCCCTGGTGCTGTGGCTGCCGTTCGCCTTCTGCTGCGCCTGTGTGTGGACGATCATCTGCGGCGGCTGGAGCTTCTTCGACAAGCCGTACAAACAGGGGCTGCACGACAAGGCCGCGAAGACGGTCGTGGTCAGTACGAGGAACTGACACCGGGAGGGGCCGGGGGCGCACAAGCAGTCGGCGGGTCCGTCAGTCTCACGGATCCGCCGACTTCACCTGCTTCTCGGGTGTACGTGTGTCAGGGCGCGGTGGGCTCCCGGACGGACTCGGCCGTGGCGGCGGCCACGGTCTCCCGGCGCAGGGGGACCCGCACCTGGGGCGATGCGATCGGGGCGGGCTCGGACTGTGCGACCGTGTGCGGCCGGGGGAGTGGCACCGTCATGGCGACCAGCAGTCCCAGACCGAGCGCCGCGAGCGCGATGACCGCGATCCCGATGCCCGAACTCGTCTGTGACAGCAGCAGCATGGCGAGCGTCGAGCAGATCACGGTGCACGAACCGTAGACGAGCTGTGCCGGGGTCGGACGAGGCATGGCAATCGTGTCCTCGGAAGATGTGGGGTGAGACGGGGAGCCGGCCTTGCTTTCCACCGGCTTCCGGACGTTCCACCGTTCGACTCTATTCGCGTGCATGCCCGAGCGGAACGGCCGGTAAGCGTGACCTAACCCACGGTACCGGTGCACAGGGGGCGCACGGTCGCATGGCATACGGCAACCGGAGGCATATGCGCGCCGGTTGAGCGAGGCCCGCCAGAGGTCAACCCCTACCACGGTGTCCGTAAAGCGAACTCCATCTCCGCATAGTGCAGTTGAACTGTCCAAGTCAAGGTCTGTCTTTTCTCGTAAACCAGTAGTCAAATGACGTCACTTGAATCGACGCGTTGATCGTGCGTGCACGGATCCCTCCATGAATCCGGACCCCCCTTCCGTGCGCGCGGCGCAGGGGAGGAACTCAAGTGACCAGTAGATCCAGGACGTTGAGAGCGCTCGCTATCGGGGTGACACTCGCAACGGCATCCGCGGGCTTCACCACCTTCGCGGTCGCCCAGGCCGCGACGAAGCCGGCGAGCTCCACCGTCGACCGGAAGGATCCGTCGACGAAGCAGGACGAGCACAATCTCGACGGCCCCCTGAGCAAGACCCAGGAAGCCCAGCGGCAGGAGGCCCTCGACCAGGTCATAGCCGGCAGGGCCCAGGTCAAGGACCGGGACGGCTCGAAGGTCGTTCAGCTCAAGGGCAAGAAGGGCGACAGCAAGTACGTCGAGCTCGGCCGGGAGAAGACCGACAAGATCTTCACGATCCTGGTGGAGTTCGGCGACCAGAGCGACCCCCGCTACGGCGGCACGGTCGGCCCGCTGCACAACCAGATAGCCGCGCCGGACCGCACCAAGGACAACTCCACGGCCTGGCAGGCGGACTACAACCAGGCCCACTTCCAGGACCTCTACTTCGGCACCGGCAAGAAGACCGAGTCGCTGAAGAAGTACTACGAGAAGCAGTCCTCGGGCCGCTACTCGGTCGACGGCGAGGTCACCGACTGGGTCAAGGTCCCCTACAACGAGGCCCGTTACGGCAACAACGCCTGCGGCTCCACCACCTGCTCCACGGTCTGGAACCTGGTCCGCGACGGACTGACGTCCTGGGTCGCCGGCCAGAAGGCGGCCGGCGAGTCCGACGCCGCCATCAAGGCCGACCTCGCCCAGTACGACCAGTGGGACCGCTACGACTACGACGGCGACGGCAACTTCAACGAGCCCGACGGCTACGTCGACCACTTCCAGATCGTGCACGCCGGCGAGGACGAGTCCGCGGGCGGCGGCGCCCAGGGCACCGACGCCATCTGGGCGCACCGCTGGTACGCCTTCGGCACCGACGCCGGCGCCACCGGTCCCGCGGGCAACAAGCTCGGCGGCACCCAGGTCGGCGACACCGGCATCTGGGTCGGCGACTACACCATGCAGCCGGAGAACGGCGGACTCGGCGTCTACGCCCACGAGTACGGCCACGACCTCGGCCTGCCCGACGAGTACGACACCAACGGCGGCGAGAACTCCACCGGTTTCTGGACCCTGATGTCCTCCGGCTCCTGGCTGGGCACCGGCAAGGAGGCCATCGGCGACCTGCCCGGCGACATGAACGCCTGGGACAAGCTGCAGCTCGGCTGGCTCAACTACGACGTGGCCAAGGCCGGCGCGAAGTCCTCGCACAAGCTGGGTGTGGCCGAGTACAACACCAAGAACAAGCAGGCCCTGGTGGTCTCGCTGCCCGACAAGGCGGTCACCACCACCGTGGTCGCCCCGGCCCAGGGCTCGGCCCAGTGGTGGAGCGGCAGCGGCGACAACCTCAAGAACACGCTGACCCGCGAGGTCGACCTCACCGGCAAGTCGTCGGCGGCACTGAGCCTGGACGGCTGGTACGACATCGAGTCGGGCTACGACTACCTCTACGCCGAGGTGTCCACCGACGGCGGCGCCAACTGGACCGCCCTGGACGGCACGGCGGGCGGTCAGGCCATCCCGCGCGACGGCAGCGACAAGCCGGCGCTCACCGGTTCGGTCGACGCGTACACCAAGCTGTCGTACCCGCTGGACGCCTACGCGGGCCAGAAGATCCAGCTGCGCTTCCGCTACCAGACCGACGGCGGGGTCGCCCTGAAGGGCTTCGCGGCCGACGAGATCACGGTGACCGCGGACGGCTCGGCCCTCTTCTCCGACAACGCGGAGTCGGCGGACCCGGCTTGGACCGCGTCCGGCTTCTCCCGCATCGGCGCGTCCTTCACCAAGGACTACGCGCAGTACTACATCGCGGAGAACCGCCAGTACGTGTCGTACGACAAGACCCTCAAGACCGGTCCGTACAACTTCGGCTTCTCGACGACCCGTCCGGACTGGGTGGAGCACTACCCCTACCAGAACGGCCTGTTGATCTGGAAGTGGGACCTCTCCGAGGCCGACGACAACACCAGCGTCCACCCGGGCACCGGTCTGATCCTCCCGATCGACTCGCACCCGACGGCGCTCAAGTGGTCCGACGGCACGCTGATGCGCAACCGCGTCCAGGCCTACGACTCGCCGTTCAGCCTCTACGCGACGGACGGCATCACCCTCCACAAGGCGGACGTGGCGACCAGGATCAAGCAGTCGTCCGGGGTGTCGGTCTTCAACGACCACAAGAGCACCTACTACGACGCCTCGAACCCGGCCGCCGGTGTCAAGATCACTGACACCAACACGAAGATCAACATTGTCACGGAGGCCCGAGACGGCTCGACGATCTCCCTCCAGGTCGGCCCTGCGGTGAAGTAGCTCGCATCTTCGCAGGTCAGAGACGTATCGGCGGCGACCCCCTGGCGGGTCGCCGCCGATCGTGTTTAGGTGCGTCCTGTGGATTTCTTATTGACACCGACTCGTACGGGGGTATGACCGCATGACCGCAGGAGGGTTCTGCAAGCTGCCGAACGGCAGCGTGGTGGTGGCACTGAACCTGCCCAGCCCCGCCCCTGCCGGGGGCACCGCCGGGGTACGGGTACTGGTCGTCGCCCAGAACCGCGCCCGCGCCCTGACCAGGCTCCGCAACCTGGGCATGCGGGCGGTCTACCTGCGGGGCAACGCCGCCCCGCCGACCCCGGACGAGATCACGGCCGTCCTCCACCACCCCGACGGCCTCATATGGCGAACGGCCCCTGACAACGGTGTCACGGTGACGGAGCTGTGGCATCCGATCAGGGCCCTGCTGCGCCGGCCGGCCGCGCAGGCCTGACTTCCCCACCACTCCTTGGAGCCCGTTCGGAGCCCCTTCAGACGACGGGCTTCCCGGTCAGTTCCACGCCTGCCTCGCGCAGTTCCTGGAGCGCCGCGGTGGTGGTCTCCGCGGCGACCCCGGCGGTCAGGTCGAGCAGGACGTGCGTGCGGAAGCCCTCCTTCGCTGCGTCCAGCGCGGTGGCCCGCACGCAGTGGTCCGTGGCGATCCCGACGATGTCCACCTCGGTGATCTCCCGGGCGCGGAGCCAGTCGGCCAGCGGAACCCCGTTCTCGTCCGTGCCCTCGAAGCCGCTGTAGGCCGCGGAGTACGCCCCCTTGCTGAACACCGCGTCCACCGCGCCGGAGGCGACCGCCGGGGCGAAGTTCGGATGGAAGCCGACGCCCTCCGTGCCGGCCACGCAGTGCGCCGGCCAGCTGTGCACATAGTCGGGGTTGTCCGCGAAGTGGCCGCCCGGCGCGATGTGGTGGTCGCGGGTCGCCACCACGTGACGGTAGCCGGCGGGCGCCTGCCCGATCAGCTCCGTGACCGCGGCGGCCACGTCGGCGCCGCCCGTCACCGCGAGGCTGCCCCCCTCACAGAAGTCGTTCTGCACATCAACGACGATCAAGGCGCGGCGCATGGTCGGTGTCCTTCGCAGTCGGTATCGGGTCTGTCGAGGGGGGAGACGCAGAAAGAAGGGGTGCGGGCCCGGCCTGAACCTCCGAGCGTAGAGACTTACGGGGGCGTAGGGGAGGGGGCTTTGCGGGGCGCGTACGCGGGCACCCGCTCTAGCTACCCGAGCGCCCCTGGACGTACTCCGTCGGAAGGACCGCTTCTCCGCGGGAGAGCTGGGTCGCGGAAAGCGGCAGATTGGCCCTGGCCGTCGCGTGGCGCGCACGGGACGCGTCCAGCGGCTCGCGGCCGACCACCTGGCCGGACTTCACCAGTTCGACCAGCAGCTGCTGGTCGACGAGGTCGGCCGGCACCTCCCCGGTGCCGATGACCTCCGCCTCCGCCACCCCTTCGGCGTCCAGCCGCCGCGCCGCCCACTTGCGGCCGCCGACGGACGTCTTGCCGCCGGTCGATTTCTTGGCGACCGGCACCAGCGGGGCCTTCGGGTCGGCGGACCCGGCGCGGGCGACCAGCTTGTAGACCATGGAGCAGGTGGGGTGCCCGGAGCCGGTGACCAGCTGGGTGCCGACGCCGTACGCGTCCACGGGCGCCGCGGCCAGCGAGGCGATGGCGTACTCGTCGAGGTCGGAGGTGACGATGATCCTGGTGTCGTTCGCGCCCAGCTCGTCCAGCTGCTGCCGGACCCGGTGGGCGACCAGCAGCAGGTCGCCGGAGTCGATGCGGACGGCGCCCAGCTCGGGGCCGGCCACCTCGACGGCCGTACGGACCGCCTCGGCGACGTCGTAGGTGTCGACCAGCAGGGTGGTTCCCCGGCCGAGCGAGACGACCTGGGCCTGGAAGGCGTCGCGCTCGTGGTCGTGGAGCAGGGTGAAGGCGTGGGCGGAGGTGCCCACCGTCGGGATGCCGTAGCGGAAGCCGGCCGCCAGGTCGGAGGTGGTCGCGAAACCGCCGACGTAGGCGGCGCGGGAGGCGGCCACGGCGGCCAGCTCGTGGGTGCGGCGGGCGCCCATCTCGATCAGCGGGCGGTCGCCCGCGGCGGAGGCCATCCGGGAGGCGGCGGCCGCGATCGCCGAGTCGTGGTTGAGGATGGAGAGGATCACGGTCTCCAGGAGCACGCACTCGGCGAAGGAGCCCTCCACCCGGATGATCGGCGAGCCCGGGAAGTAGACCTCGCCCTCGGGGTAGCCCCAGATGTCACCGCTGAAGCGGTAGCCGGCAAGCCAGCGCAGGGTGGGCTCGTCGACGATGTTCCGCTCGGCCAGGAAGCCGAGGACGTCCGGGTCGAACCGGAAGTTCTCCACGGCGTCCAGGACGCGTCCGGTGCCCGCCACGACGCCGTACCGGCGCCCCTCGGGGAGCCGCCGGGTGAAGACCTCGAAGACGCTGCGCCGCTCGGCCGTACCGGCCTTGAGCGCGGCCTGCAGCATCGTCAGTTCGTACTGGTCCGTGAAGAGCGCCGTCGAGGGAACATCCACCGGCAGCCCAAGGTCCGCTGTGTTCATGGCAAGCATGCTACCCCCATCTCGTCAGTGTGACGATTTGTGGGGCGCGTGGCAGCATGGGCCTTGTGACGTCACCCGCTCCCGTAGAGATCGAACGCACCGAGTCGGCGGAGGAGGTCTTCGCCGTACCCGAGCCCGACGTCCCCTGGGTGACGATCGTGCACAACGACCCCGTCAACCTCATGAGCTATGTGACGTACGTCTTCCAGACGTACTTCGGCTATCCCAAGGACAAGGCCACCAAGCTCATGCTGGACGTCCACCACAAGGGCCGGGCGGTCGTCTCCAGCGGCAGCCGCGAGGAGATGGAACGCGACGTGCAGGCGATGCACGGCTACGGCCTGTGGGCCACCCTCCAGCAGGACCGGAAATGACCCCCCGGCCGGACCGGAAATGATCCCTCGCCCGCAGGACCGGACGTAGCCAGGCCCCTCGACCAGCACCGGAAGCAGCGAACCCCCTCCATGCCAGGAATCTTCGAACCGCTCCCCGGCGGCGGCGCGGCCGTCGCGCTCGACGACGTCGAGATCTCGATCATCCGGACGCTGGCCGTCCAGCTGCTGGAGCTCATCGGCCCCGGCCCCGCCGAGGACGCCCCCGACGACCCGCTCGCCGAACTCTTCGCCGAGGGTCCGAGCGAGGCGCCCTCCGACCCGGTGCTGCGCCGGCTCTTCCCGGACGCCTACGGCGACCCGGAGCGGCTGCCCGACTCCTCGCAGGAGGCCGAGGAGCAGCAGGCCCATTCGGCCGAGTTCCGCCGCTACACCGAGAACGACCTCAGGGCCGGCAAGCGGGAGAGCGCCCTCGCGGTGATCCGCTCCCTGGACGCGCTGGCCCCGGTGGGGGAGGGCGGCGCGATCCTGAAGCTGGCGCCCGAGGAGTCCCGGCAGTGGCTCGGTGCCCTCAACGACCTGCGCCTCGCCATCGGCTCCCGCCTCGACATCACCGACGAGGACGACACCGACCTGCTCTACCGGCTTCCCGACGAGGACCCGCGCAAGCCGATGGTGATGGCCTATCTGTGGCTCGGCGGCCTCCAGGAGACCCTGGTCACCACCCTTATGCCGTAATCCATCCCGTTTTTGCGTTCGCTCAGAGGACGCTCAAATCCGGATAACGATCCAGTCACCGTTGCGGCCTGGTGTGACATTTTCTGTCGCGCTTTGTCCGGTTCTTCCAGTGGTGTGCGCCACAATCCCTCTCGGCGGAACCCGGTGATCAGTATTGCGGCCGTGATAAATCTTCACGACCGCCCGGCGACACCACCCACGTGTCCGTCCGGGTGCGCCACCGAACCGGCAACAGCCGGTCAGGCACCACTCCAGCAATCCGGGGGGATCGAAACCCGATCCGCGGCCGACCAGAGGCCCGGGTCGGCATGGAGAAAGGCGCACACCACACATGACCTCCGCTCAGGTCGACACGTCGGAGCAGTCCTCCGAAGCCTCGGAAGAGGGGTACGAGCGCGGGCTCGGCAGCCGCCAGGTCCAGATGATCGCCATCGGCGGCGCCATCGGCGTCGGCCTCTTCCTGGGTGCCGGGGCGAACATCGCCAAGGCCGGACCCAGTCTCATCCTGATGTACGCCCTCGCGGGCGGCATCATCTTCTTCATCATGCGGGCGCTCGGCGAGCTGCTCCTGTACCGCCCGGTCTCCGGCTCCTTCGCCGAGTACTCCCGGGAGTTCCTCGGCCCGTTCTTCGGCTACTTCACCGGCTGGACGTACTGGCTGATGTGGGTCGTCACCGGCATGGCCGAACTGACGGCCGCCGCGATCTACGTCAACTACTGGTTCCCGTCCGTCCCCCAGTGGGTGACCGCGCTGGTCTTCCTGGTGATCCTCTTCGGGGTCAACCTGATCTCCGTGAAGGTCTTCGGAGAGCTGGAGTTCTGGTTCTCCATGGTCAAGGTCACCGCCCTGATCGGCATGATCGTGATCGGCCTCGGCGTCCTCACCTTCGGCTTCAGTGCCGCCGGTGACACCGCGTCGGTCGCGAACCTCTACCAGTTCGACGGCTTCTTCCCCAAGGGCGTCGGCTCCTCCCTGATGACCCTCCAGGGCGTCATGTTCGCCTACCTCGCGGTCGAGCTGGTCGGCGTCACCGCCGGCGAGTCCGAGAACCCGGAGAAGACCCTCCCCAAGGCGATCAACACGCTCCCCTGGCGCATCGCGCTGTTCTACGTCGGCGCGCTCACCATCATCCTGTGCGTCGTCAAGTGGACCGAGTTCGCCCCGGGCGTCTCCCCGTTCGTCGCGGCCTTCGCGAAGATCGGCATCCCGGCCGGCGCCGGCATCGTCAACTTCGTCGTCCTGACCGCCGCGCTGTCCTCCTGCAACTCCGGCATGTACTCCACCGGCCGGATGCTGCGGAACCTGGCCGACAGCGGCGAGGCCCCGGCCGTGTTCCGGAAGCTGTCCGCGTCCAAGACCCCGGCGCTCGGCATCACCGTCTCGGTGCTCTTCATGGGCATCGGCGTGGTCCTCAACTACATCGTCCCGGAGAAGGCGTTCGGATACGTCACCTCGGTGGCCACCGCGGCCGGCATCTGGACCTGGCTGATGATCCTGATCAGCCACGTCCTCTACCGCCGCGCGGTCGACGCCGGCCGGCTGCCCGCGTCCTCCTTCCCGGCGCCGGGCGGGGCGGTGTGCAGCTGGATCGCCATCGTCTTCCTGCTCTTCGTGACCGGCCTGATCGCGTACGACGGCGACTCCCGGGTCTGCCTGTACGTGATGGCCGGCTGGGCCGCCGCGCTCGGCATCGGCTGGCTGGTCCTCAAGTCCCGCCACCCGGAGGTCACCGAGCGGCGTGAGCGGGCGCCGCTGGAGAAGGTGAGCTGACCACCCCCTCGCCACCCCCCAGGACGTCCCGTCGCAGGGAGCACTCGTGGCGCCCCCTGCGGCCGCCGCTCAGGACGTCCGGCATATGGGCCGCCCCGTACCAGCCTTCGGTACGGAGCGGCCCTCTGCTTATCCTGGCCGACATGCTGACCATCACCCAGGCCCTCGTCGACCAGATCGTCGCCCACGCGCGCAAGGACCACCCCGACGAGGCGTGCGGGGTCGTCGCGGGAGCGGCCGGCTCGGACCGGCCCGAGCGGTTCATCCCGATGCTGAACGCGGCGATGTCCCCGACGTTCTACGAGTTCGACTCCGGCGACCTCCTCAGGCTCTACCGCGAGATGGACGACCGCGACGAGGAGCCGGTGGTCGTCTACCACTCCCACACGGCGACGGAGGCGTACCCGTCCCGGACGGACATCAGCTACGCGAACGAGCCGGGCGCCCACTACGTCCTGGTCTCGACAGCGGACACGGACGGCGGCGGCGACTTCCAGTTCCGGTCCTTCCGCATCGTGGCGGGCGAGGTCACGGAGGAGGAGATCAGCGTCGTCGAGGGGTACTGACCTGTTCTCTTCCGTGCCGCGCACCCAGACTTCTCCGCCGCGACGGCGCTCAGCCGCGACGGCGGATTTCGGCGGTGCCGGACCGAGCGGCGGTCACCTGCGGGCCGGTGGGGGCTGAGCGCGCAGTTCCCCGCGCCCCTTCAGGTCGGCCGCCCCCGCCTGTGTCTCGAAGTGCGGTCGGAATCCGTCCACCATTCGGGATCACACTCCGGAGCACGGGCCGGGAATCGATACGATGACCCCATGGTTTCCTACGACGTGAGCGAGAAGGCGGCGGGCGGCATGCTCGTGGCGCGGCTGCACGTCGACCTGTGCAGGCTGAACAGCGCCATCTGTTGACGTTCCCTGCCGCCGTACGGCCGTGAGCCGCGGCGTGCCGCTGCGCGCCCACCCACCCAGACTTTCCGACAGGAGCCCTGAGCCATGGCCATCGAGGTCCGCATCCCGACCATCCTCCGCCAGTACACCGACGGTCAGAAGGCGGTGGACGGCAGCGGTGGCACCCTCGCCGAACTGCTCACCGACCTCGAGACCCGGCACCCGGGCATCCACGCCCGCATCGTGGACGACGGCAAGCTGCGCCGCTTCGTCAACGTGTACCTGAACGACGAGGACGTCCGTTTCGTCGACGGCATCGAGACCAAGCTGACCGACGGCGACACCGTGACGATCCTGCCGGCGGTCGCCGGCGGCATGGCCTGAGATCGGCATGCGCTACGACTCCCCGTTGGCCGCGGTCGGCAACACCCCCCTGGTGCGCCTGCCGCGGCTCTCGCCGTCCGCCGACGTCCGGATCTGGGCCAAGCTGGAGGACCGCAACCCGACCGGCTCGGTCAAGGACCGCCCCGCCCTGCACATGATCGAGCAGGCGGAGAAGGACGGCCGGCTCACCCCGGGCTGCACCATCCTGGAGCCGACCTCGGGCAACACCGGCATCTCGCTGGCGATGGCGGCGAAGCTCAAGGGCTACCGCATGGTGTGCGTGATGCCGGAGAACACCTCGCAGGAGCGCCGGGACCTGCTGGGCATGTGGGGCGCGGAGATCATCTCCAGTCCGGCGGCCGGCGGTTCCAACACCGCCGTGCGGGTGGCCAAGGAGATCGCCGCCGAGCACCCGGACTGGGTGATGCTCTACCAGTACGGCAACCCGGACAACGCGGGGGCGCACTACGCGACGACCGGTCCGGAGATCCTCGCCGACCTCCCCTCCGTCACGCACTTCGTCGCCGGGCTCGGCACCACCGGCACCCTCATGGGCGTCGGCCGGTACCTGCGCGAGCAGAAGCCGGACGTGAAGATCGTCGCCGCCGAACCCCGGTACGACGACCTCGTGTACGGGCTCAGGAACCTCGACGAGGGCTTCGTACCCGAGTTGTACGACGCCTCCGTGCTCACCACCCGCTACTCGGTGGGCTCGGCGGACGCCGTCACCCGGACCCGGGAACTCCTCCAGCAGGAGGGCATCTTCGCGGGCGTCTCCACCGGCGCCGCGCTGCACGCCGCGATCGGCGTCGGGAAGAAGGCCGTACAGGCCGGCGAGAGCGCGGACATCGTGTTCGTCGTCGCCGACGGCGGCTGGAAGTACCTGTCGACCGGGGTCTACACGGCCGCCACGACCGAGGAAGCCATCGAGACCCTCCAGGGTCAGCTCTGGGCATAGCCCTCATCATGCACGCGCCAACCCCCTCCTATGAGGGGGCTAAGCGCTGTCCATGCCGGAGCAAAGATCTTCCTCCGGGGGGACCGGGCTTCCCCGAACCCGACTAGCTTCTCCTCCGTCCTGTTCATGCCATGCGTGTCGGCATCGCAGGGTGTTCGAAATGTCATGCTCATGACTGCGCGCACTCTGCCGCCGCTACGCGCGTCACGGGCCTGCCTTGTAACCCCACCGATGGAGGCAGTACCCCCATGCGTGAATCACGACGGAGCCTGCGAAGACTCCTGGCCGTAGCCTTCCCCGCCCTAGCCCTCGCCGTCTCCGGATTCGTCGCGGCACCCACCGCCGGGGCCGCCCAGCCCGCGGCCGCGGCACCCCACGCCACCACCAAGGTCACCCAGAACGCCAAGGCCCTCAGCGACCCCGCCCGCCAGGCCGTGCACAGCACCGGCAAGGCCGGCCAGAAGGTGCCCACCAAGCACCTGTGCGCCACCGCCACCAAGGCCGGCCAGGTCTCCTGCTTCGCGCAGCGCCGGACCGACATCAAGCAGCAGCTGGCCTCCGCGCTCGCCGCCGCTCCCTCCGGCCTGAGCCCGGCCAACCTGCACAGCGCCTACAACCTGCCCTCAACGGGCGGCTCAGGCCTGACCGTTGCCGTGGTCGACGCCTACAACGACCCCAACGCGGCCTCCGACCTGGCCACTTACCGCTCCACGTACGGCCTGTCCGCGTGCACCGTCGCCAACGGCTGCTTCAAGCAGGTCAGTCAGACCGGTTCGACGACCTCGCTGCCGACGAACGACTCCGGCTGGGCCGGTGAGGAAGCGCTCGACATCGACATGGTCAGCGCGGTCTGCCCGAACTGCAAGATCATCCTCGTCGAGGCCAACTCGGCCACCGACTCCGACCTCGGCGCCGCCGAGAACGAGGCCGTCGCGCTCGGCGCCAAGTTCGTCTCCAACAGCTGGGGCGGCTCCGAGTCCTCCTCCCAGACCAGCGAGGACACCTCGTACTTCAAGCACCCGGGCGTCGCGATCACCGTCTCCTCCGGTGACTCCGCCTACGGCGCCGAGTACCCGGCCACGTCCCAGTACGTGACCGCCGTCGGCGGCACCGCCCTGTCCACCAGCTCCAACAGCCGCGGCTGGACCGAGTCCGTCTGGAAGACCAGCAGCACCGAGGGCACCGGCTCCGGCTGCTCCGCCTACGACGCGAAGCCGAGCTGGCAGACCGACACCGGCTGCTCCAAGCGTATGGAGGCCGACGTCTCCGCGGTCGCCGACCCCGCCACCGGCGTGGCGGTCTACGACACCTACGGCGGCTCCGGCTGGGCGGTCTACGGCGGCACGAGTGCCTCCTCGCCGATCATCGCCGGTGTGTACGCCCTCGCGGGCACCCCGGGCTCCAGCGACTACCCGGCGAAGTACCCCTACAGCCACACCAGCAACCTGTACGACGTGACCAGCGGCAACAACGGCTCCTGCTCGACGTCGTACTTCTGCACCGCCGGCACCGGCTACGACGGCCCGACCGGCTGGGGCACCCCCAACGGCACCGCCGCCTTCACCTCCGGCACCAGCACCGGCAACACGGTGACCGTCACCAACCCCGGCAGCCAGTCCACCGCCACCGGCAGCTCGGTCAGCCTGCAGATCTCGGCCTCCGACAGCGCGGGCGCGACCCTCACGTACAGCGCCTCCGGCCTGCCCACCGGCCTGTCCATCTCCAGCTCCACCGGCCTGATCTCCGGTACGGCGTCCACCGCGGGCACCTACAGCACCACCGTCACCGCGAGCGACTCCACCGGCGCCTCCGGCTCCGCCTCCTTCACCTGGACCGTCAGCACCAGCGGCGGCGGCACCTGCACCTCCGCCCAGCTGCTCGGCAACCCGGGCTTCGAGTCGGGCAACACCACCTGGACCGCCTCCAGTGGAGTCATCACCAACGACACCGGTGAGGCGGCCCACGCCGGCTCCTACAAGGCCTGGCTCGACGGTTACGGCTCCAGCCACACCGACACGCTCTCCCAGTCGGTGACCATCCCGAGCGGCTGCACCGCCACCACGTTCACCTTCTACCTGCACGTCGACACGGCCGAGACCACCACCAGCACCCAGTACGACAAGCTGACGGTCACCGCTGGTTCGACCACCCTGGCCACGTACTCCAACCTCAACGCGGCCACCGGATACGTGCAGAAGTCCTTCAGCCTCGGGTCCTACGCGGGCTCGACCGTCACCCTGAAGTTCAGCGGTGTCGAGGACTCCTCGCTCCAGACCAGCTTCGTCGTCGACGACACCGCCGTCACGACCAGCTGACCTCGCCCGTGAACTGACCGGATCCCGCGCCCGGAAGCCGTCCGGGTGCGGGATCCGTATGAGCGGCGGATACGTCATACCGGCACCAAGGGTCCCTTCCCCGACGGAAAGGCGGACACCTCATGCGCCGTACGACGTTCCACCGTGCGTCTCTCGCCACGGCGAGCCTGCTCCTGCTGGCGGGCTGCGGCTCCCAGGGCGGAGGCGAGGACAAGGGCAGCGGCACGGTTTCCCCCTCGCCCACCACCAGCCCCACCACCAGCCCCAGCGCGAGCGCCAGTGGCTCCTCCGGGAGCTGCGCTCCCCTGCGCGCCGAGCTCACCGCCGCCGACAACGGCCGTACCTTCTGCCTGGCCGAGGACGGTGCGTTCCGGGTCACCCTGAAAGGCACCGAACAGCGCCCCTGGAAGAAGGTCGCCGCAGCCGGGGACACGGACGCCCTGAAGCCCATCAACTACGGGCTCATGCTGCGCACCGGCTACGGCGGAGCCGCCTACCAGGCGGTCGCCGCCGGCACCGTCACCCTCACCTCGTCCCGCCCGCTGTGCGCCGAGCCCACCGCGCCCGGCGGGGTCTCCTGCAAGGGCATCCAGGAGTGGCAGGTCACCGTCAGGGTGAAGTGACCCTCAGGGGGCCAGGTGCCGCACCTGGTCCCACAGCACCGGGTCGACCACGCCCACCCGGCGCCGGAACTCCCACACCGAGACCTCGCGCAGCTCGTCCGTCTCCAGGAAGCTCGGCCGGCCGTGGGCGTCCCCGACCGAGCCCGGCGGCAGCGGGATCACCCCGGCCCGCTCGTCGTGGTACTTGCTGGTGATCTTGGCGACGGTCGCATGGTTGCCGCGCACCGCCAGCACCAGACAGGGCCGGTCCTTGGTGCCCGGGCCGTCCTCGTAGGGCACGTTGGCCCACCAGATGTCCCCCGGATGAGGCCGGCCCGCCTGCACGCGCGTGCCGCGCGGATACCCCGGCGGGCGGGTGCGGTGCCCGCGCGGACGATGCCCCCGGCCCCATCCGTCGACGAGCGTGGCGACCAGCGCCAGCAGGACGACTGCCGCGAGCGCGAGCCACCATGACGTGTCCATACGACGACGTTACCGGCGCGAGATAATCGACGCGCGCCCTTGCGCGATCCTTATGCGCCCCCGGTCCAGCCGAACCGGTGACAGCACAGGTGAGTTCGCCCACAACGGCCCCTGGCGGAGGAGCGACCGGCCCTTTTGCGCCTTACGCTCGACAAACCGCACGACCCCCGCTCACCTCTCTCTTCTCCGACTCCAGTTCCCGGTTGTTCCGGGTGTTCCGCCAACGGAGGTTTCTGCTTCATGAAGCTCACCGTCGTCGGCTGCTCGGGGTCGTTCCCGTCCGCGGAATCGGCCTGCTCGAGCTACCTCGTAGAGGCCGACGGCTTCCGGCTGCTCCTCGACATGGGCAACGGCGCCCTTGGCGAGCTGCAGCGCCACTGCGGTCTCTACGACCTCGACGCGATCTTCCTGAGCCATCTGCACGCCGACCACTGCATCGACATGTGCGCCTACTTCGTGGCGCGCTACTACCGCCACGACGGCGGACCGTGCCCCCCGATCCCGGTCTACGGCCCCGAGGGCACCGAGCACCGCCTCACCACGGCCTACGCCGACACCCCCACCGCCTCCTCGATGAGCGAGGTCTTCGACTTCCACACGGTCAAGCCGTCCACGTTCGACCTCGGCCCCTTCACGGTCCACACCGAGCGGGTCCGTCACCCCGTGGAGGCCTACGGCGTCCGCGTCGAACACGCCGGGAAGTCCCTTACGTACTCGGGCGACACCGGCGTCACGGACGCGCTCGAATCGCTGGCCCGGGACACCGACCTGTTCCTGTGCGAGGCGGCCTTCACGCACGGCAAGGAGAACATCCCGGACCTGCACCTCAACGGCCGCGAGGCCGGCGAGGCCGCGGCCCGCGCCGGCGCCCGCCGGCTGGTCCTCACCCACATCCCCCCGTGGACCGACCCCGCCGTCAACCTCGCCGACGCCCGCGAGGTCTTCGACGGCCCGGTGGACCTGGCGGCGCCCCGCGTCGTCTACGAGATCTGACACGTCGCACTACGGGGTTCAGGCCTGTACGTACGACGAGGCCCCCGCAGCCGCCGGGCTGCGGGGGCCTCGTCAGGCCGGGGTCGGACTCACGCCTTCGTGAGGTCCTCGATCTCCTCCTCGGGCTCGCGGCCCGGGGTGGGGAGGTTGAACCTGATGATCGCGAAACGGAAGACGAAGTAGTAGATCGCTCCGAACACCAGGCCGATCGGGATGATCAGCCAGGGCTTGGTCGCCAGGTTCCAGTTCAGCACGTAGTCGATCGCACCCGCGGAGAAGGTGAAGCCCGCATGCACCCCGAGCGCCCAGGTGATCGCCATGGACAGGGCGGTGAGCACCGCGTGGATCACATACAGCAGCGGCGCGATGAACATGAAGGTGAACTCGATCGGCTCGGTCACACCGGTCACGAACGAGGTCAGCGCCATCGACATCATCATGCCCATCACGGCCGCGCGGCGCTCCGGGCGAGCGGTGTGCGCGATGGCGAGGGCGGCGGCCGGCAGGCCGAACATCATGATGGGGAAGAAGCCGGACATGAACTGACCGGCCGTCGGGTCACCGGCGAAGAAGCGGGTGAGGTCACCGTGGACGACCTGGCCGGAGGCGTCCTTGAAGTCGCCGATCTGGAACCAGGAGACGGTGTTCACGAACTGGTGCATGCCGACCGGGATCAGCGCGCGGTTGATCAGACCGAACAGACCGGCACCGAGGGCGCCCAGACCAGTGATCCACTCACCGAAGTTCGAGATGCCCTCGCCGATCGGCTTCCAGATCAGACCGAAGAAGACGCCCATCACCGTGCCGACGAAGGCCATGATGATCGGGACGAGCCGGCGGCCGTTGAAGAAGCCGAGCCAGTCCACCAGCTTGGTCCGGTGGAAACGCTGCCAGACCACCGCACCCAGCAGACCCATCACAAGGCCGCCCAGCACACCCGGGTTGTTGTACGTCGCGGCTATGTCCGCGCCCGCCTGGACCTTCGCGTCGGTGACGGGGAACGCGGTGAGGACGTTCTTGTAGACCAGGAAGCCGACCAGGGCAGCCAGCGCGGTGGAGCCGTCCGACTTCTTGGCGAAGCCGATCGCGACACCGATACAGAACAGCATGGGAAGGTTGTCGAAGATCGCGCCGCCCGCCGTGGCGAACACCGAGGTGACCTTGTCGGGCAGGTGCAGCTTGTCGTGGATGTCCTGCTGACCGAAGCGAAGCAGCAGACCCGCCGCCGGCAGTACGGCGATCGGGAGCTGGAGACTGCGGCCGACCTTCTGCAGGCCCTGGAACAGACCGGATCCCCACTTCTTTGTGGGAGCCGCCGTTGTGGTGGCGGTTGTCATACTTCCTCCATCGGTGGTGGTCTACACCACTCAGTGGTGTAGACCTGTTGTACACGATGGGGGCGTTATAAGGAACCCGTCAATTCCGCAACCGGAGAACTACGCTTTGTACGCCGTCCGGGGACCGTCCGCTCAAGCCTTGGTGACGTCCTCGACCTCGTCCTCCGGCTCCCTTCCCGGCGTCTTCAGATCGAACCTCGTGATGGCGAACCGGAAGATCACGTAGTAGACCGCCGCGAAGCACAGGCCGATCGGGACGATGGCCCAAGGCCTGGTCGCCAGGTTCCAGTTGATGACGTAGTCGATGAGCCCCGCCGAGAAGCTGAACCCGTCGTGCACCCCGAGCCCCCATGTCACCGCCATCGACACCCCCGTCAGCAGCGCGTGCACCGCGTACAGCAGCGGGGCGATGAAGAGGAACGAGTACTCGAGCGGCTCGGTGATCCCCGTGACGAACGACGTCAGCGCCACCGACAGCATCAGACCGCCGATCTCCTTGCGCCGGTGCGGCTTGGCGCAGTGCGTCATCGCGAGCGCGGCGGCCGGCAGCGCGAACATCATGATCGGGAAGAACCCGGACGTGAACTGCCCCGCGTGCGGGTCGCCCGCCAGGAACATGTTGATGTCCCCGTGCACCGTCCGGCCGTCGGGCGTGGTGTAACTGCCGAACTGGAACCAGATGGGCACGTTCAGGAACTGGTGCAGCCCGATGACGAGCAACGCCCGGTTCGCGACCCCGAACACCCCCGCACCCCACGCGCCCGCGTCCCGCAGCCAGTGGCTGAAACTCTCCAGCCCGTCACCGATCGGCGGCCACACCCACAGACACACCACCGCGAAGACGATCGCGACGAACGACATGATGATCGGCACCAGCCGCCGCCCGTTGAAGAAGCCCAGCCAGTCCACCAGCCTCGTGCGATGGAAACGGGCCCAGAAGTAGGCGGCCATCAACCCCATGGCGATCCCGCCGAAGACGCCCGGATTCTGGAACGTGAACGTCGACACCGAGCCGTCGCTCACCTGACAGCCGATCCCCGGCAGCGTCCTGGACCCGCCCGGGCAGTCCTCCGGGAACTGGTGCAGCACGCCGTAATAGACGAGGAAGCCCGCCACCGCCGCCAGCGCCGTCGACCCGTCCGCCTTCTTCGCCATCCCGATCGCGACCCCGACGCAGAACAGCAGCGGGAGCCCGATCGACCCGTCGAGCAGCGCGCCGCCCGCGCCCTGCATCACCTTGGAGACATCCGTCCAGCCAAGGCCCTGGTCCCCGAACACGTCAGGCTGCCCCAGCCGGTTGAGGATCCCCGCCGCCGGCAGCACCGCGATCGGCAACTGCAGGCTCCGGCCCATCTTCTGCAGCCCCTGGAAAAGAGCGTTCCACCGCTCCCGCGCGGGACTGACCGTGCTGTCGGCGCTCTCGGCACTCATGGGCGCGTCCTCCGGGCCGCTCGGCTCCACCCCAGGGGTTTGGCGACCGCCCATCCGCTGGTGTAGACCAGTTGACGACGGTTCCGCCGCAGTGCTCGCCATCATTCGGCAGGCGCGGCACGGCCGCTCGAAAAGTTGGGCCAACTGTGGGTTACTGCGACAAAGCGGTTCGGATCAGGGAGAAGGAACATGGCCAGCAAGGCTGAGAAGATCGTCGCCGGCCTCGGCGGAATCGAGAACATCGACGAGATCGAAGGCTGCATCACCCGGCTGCGCACCGAGGTGCACGACGCCTCCAAGGTCGACGACGCCGCCCTGAAGGCCGCCGGCGCCCACGGCGTCGTCAAGATGGGCAACGCCATCCAGGTCGTCATCGGCACCGACGCCGACCCGATCGCCGCGGAGATCGAAGACATGATGTGAGCCTCCCGGCTCACGCGAAGGGGCTTCTCCCGCCTCGGGACAAGCCCCTTCTGCCGCTCCGGATAGGCTCATGGCCATGTCTCGAATCGACGGCCGCACCCCCGAACAACTCCGCCCGGTCACCATCGAACGCGGCTGGAGCAAGCACGCCGAGGGCTCCGTCCTCGTCTCCTTCGGCGACACCAAGGTCTTCTGCACCGCCTCCGTCACCGAAGGCGTCCCCCGCTGGCGCAAGGGCAGCGGCGAGGGCTGGGTCACCGCGGAGTACTCCATGCTCCCCCGCGCCACCAACACCCGCGGCGACCGCGAGTCCGTCAAGGGCAAGATCGGCGGCCGCACCCACGAGATCTCCCGCCTCATCGGCCGCTCCCTGCGCGCGGTCATCGACTACAAGGCCCTCGGCGAGAACACCATCGTCCTCGACTGCGACGTGCTCCAGGCCGACGGCGGCACACGTACCGCGGCGATCACCGGCGCATACGTGGCGCTGGCCGACGCCGTCACCTGGGCGAAGGAGCGCAAGCTCGTCAAGGCCGGCCGCCAGCCCCTGACCGGCACGGTCTCCGCCGTCTCCGTCGGCATCGTCGGCAAGGTCCCCCTCCTCGACCTCTGCTACGAGGAGGACGTCAGGGCCGAGACCGACATGAACGTCGTCTGCACCGGCGACGGCCGTTTCGTGGAGGTCCAGGGCACCGCCGAGGCCGAACCCTTCGCCCGCGACGAACTCAACGCCCTCCTCGACCTCGCCGTCGCCGGCTGCAACGATCTCGCCGCGATCCAGCGCGCGGCACTCGAAGCCACCCTCACGGCAAAGTAAAGGGAACCCAAAAAGCCGAGGTACGGCGGGGCAACCAGGGTGGGCGGCACCGCGTCCCCATAGGTACGGGCGCACGGCGTGAAAACCGTGCGCTCGGCCAGTCGTACCCAACGGGAGGGGAACACCGTCATGGCCGCCAGCCGACGCAGAGGCCGTCACCGAGGCCGCAGCACCGCCATCGCCGCCGCCGCCGCGACCGCCGCACTCGCCGCCGCGCTGCTCACCGGCTGCGACGCCGTGAACAAGGCCCTGGACTGCGTCCAGACCGCCGACTCCATCGCCGACAGCGTCACCGACCTCCAGCAGGCCGTGGAGAACGCGGCGAACGACCCCACCCAGGCCGACGCCTCCCTCGACTCGATCCAGAGCAACCTGAAGAAGATCGGCGACAAGACCGACGACGCCGACGTCAACAAGGCGGTCGACGACCTCGACAAGGCCGTGGACAACGTCCGTACGTCCATCAGGAACGGCGACTCGACCCCCGACGTCACCCCGGTCACCGACGCGGCCGGCGAACTGACCAAGGTCTGCACGCCGTAACCCGCCGGCCGGGGCCTTGGGATACTGCGTGTCATGACGACCCGCCTGATCCTCGCCACCCGCAACGCCGGAAAAATCACCGAACTCCGCGCCATCCTCGCCGAGGCGGGACTGCCCCACGAACTGGTGGGCGCCGACGCGTACCCCGACATCCCCGACGTCAAGGAGACGGGCGTCACCTTCGCCGAGAACGCACTCCTCAAGGCCCACGCCCTGGCCCGGGCGACGGGCCTCCCGGCGGTCGCCGACGACTCGGGCCTCTGCGTCGACGTCCTGAACGGCGCCCCCGGCATCTTCTCCGCCCGCTGGGCCGGCCACCACGGCGACGACAAGGCTAACCTGGACCTCCTCCTGGCCCAGCTCTCGGACATCGCCGAGGAACACCGGGGCGCCCACTTCGCCTGCGCGGCGGCGCTGGCGTTGCCGGACGGCACGGAGAGGGTGGTCGAGGGCCGGCTGCGGGGGCTCCTCCGTCACACCCCGTCCGGCGCGAACGGCTTCGGCTACGACCCGATCCTCCAGCCGGAGGGGGAGACGAGGACGTGCGCGGAGCTGAGCCCGGAGGAGAAGAACGCGATCAGCCACCGGGGGAAGGCGTTCCGGGGGCTGGTGCCGGTGGTGCGGGAGTTGTTGGGCTGATTGACCGCACGGAAACGGCCTGCGCATCGTTCCTTCGATTCGCAGGCCGTTTGTGTGCGGCGGAAGGGATTCGAACCCTCAAGCCCGATCAAGGGCCACAGATCCTAAGTCTGCTGCGTCGCCGTTGCGCCACCGCCGCCAGCGCCTGCCATCGTACCGGGAGTTGTTCGCTGCCGTTTGCCTCCCCTGCACCACGTGCTGGTGATCGCGTGGCAGTTCGGGCACAGCAACCGCAGGTTCCCCTTTCGGTTGTCGCGCCAGTCCGCGTTCATGTGGTCGACCTCCAGGGTCATGGGCTTGTCGAGCCAGACGGGACCGACTCCGCATCTGGCGCATTGTTCGGGCACACCGATCTCGTGGAGCGCGCGGCGCAGACGCTTGGTCGCGATGCGGTTCTTGCCGTCATGCCGGACCAGAACGTCGTCCGGGTGCTTGGCGTTCGTTCCGCGCTTTCCCCTTTGATGTGCCTGTCCCACGAAGTGCGCGGTCGTCAGGTGCCCTTCGGTGATCCACTTCCGTAGATTCGCTCGCTGTGCGCTGGTGTCCGGTCGTCCCAGGCGGCGCAGTACCTCTGCTAGGCATGCCGACTCGGAGACCGCTGCTCGCACCTCTTCGGGCGAGGGCTGCGGGAGCCTGCCGAATGGGAGGAAATGGGAGACGTCGATGCCGAAGTGAGCGAAGCGCTTCATGAGGTAATGACGGAGGTAGCCGTACGGCTTGGTGCCGAAGAGCGCGATGACTTCGTCGATGTCGGAGCACCGCTGGGCGGCTTCCGCCAGTTGCTCCCGGGTGTACTGCACGTTGCTGCTCATGAGCTGCCACCCCTGACGCGCCCTTTGCCGCGTCCCCGGTAGTTGTCCGTGGTGGAGTGACAGTTGGGGCAGAGCAGCCGAAGATTCTCGACTCGGTTGTTTCGCCAGTCGCCGTCGATGTGGTCGACCTCCAGTGGCAGAGGCTCCCCGAGCCAGACTGCTGCGATTCCGCAGAGCGCGCAGCGCTCTTCAACGCCCACCTTGCTCATTGCGCGCTTCAGGCGTGAGCTAGGAATCCGCGGAGCATGGGGTGATGTGGCCTCGACGAGGATCTCCTCGGGCGTCCGGCGTCGCCGGTTGTCCTTCATGCGTTCCGTTCGGGCGGCCGGTGTGAAGTGCGAGGTGTCGATTCCGTATGCGTTGATTCGTCGGCCGATGTTGGCCTGATGGCCGCCCACGCTGTCGAGTCCGAGGCGGCGCACCACCTCGTTGATGCTCGCCGATGTTGCGACTACCGGCTCAAGCACCTCCCGCGTCCACTTCACCCCCTCCCGCTCGAAGTGCGACACATCGACCCCCAGCTTCTTCATCCGCCCGAGCACGTACCGCCGCGTCGAACTCCCCGGATCCACCCCCAACCGCCTCAACGCCTCCGACAACGTCCGCGCCCCCCGAGCCGCCTCCTCCAGCCGCTCCCTGGTGTACGCACTGGCCCCCATCGAGCCCCCTCCGTTCCGGCTGCACGTTCGCAGCCCGTACGGAGTAACGAACCGTTTATCGGACAGTCACGCCCGGATATGAAAACGGCCCGCGCCGGGGTTTCCGGAGCGGGCCGTGGGGTGGGGCAGGGGCCGTCAGATGCCCAGGTCCTTGATGATCTTGGCGACATGGCCGGTGGCGCGGACGTTGTAGAGGGCACGTTCGACCTTGCCCTGCTCGTCCACGATGACCGTGGAGCGGATGACGCCCATGTAGGTCTTGCCGTAGTTCATCTTCTCGCCGTACGCGCCGTAGGCGTCCAGGACCTTCTTGTCGGGGTCGGCGACGAGGGTGACCCTGAGGTTCTCCTTGTCGCGGAACTTGCCGAGTTTCTCCGGCTGGTCGGGGGAGACGCCGATGACGTCGTAGCCCGCGCCGGCCAGCAGGTCGAGGTTGTCCGTGAAGTCGCAGGCCTGCTTCGTGCAGCCGGGCGTCAGCGCGGCCGGGTAGAAGTAGACGATGACCTTGCGGCCCTTGTGGGCGGAGAGGGACACCTCGTTGCCGTCGGCGTCGGGGAGGGTGAAGTCGGGGGCTACGTCCCCGGGCTGGAGTCGCTCGCTCATCGGTCCAGCGTAACGGGGGGTCCTGACAGTGCGGGGGCGGTGAGAACTGACAGACTGTCCAGGACAGGGAGCACGGGAGACTTCGGAGGGCCCACGGTGGCGGACACGTCGGACACCAGAACCCCGGCGCAGATCGAGGCGGACATCAAGCGCCGCCGCGATGTGCTGGCCGAGACGCTGGACGAGATCGGGGTGCGGGTGCATCCGAAGACCATCGTCGGCGATGCGAAGGCCAAGGTCGCGGCCAACGTCGATCACACGCTCGGACGGGCCTACGTCCAGGTCAACCGGGTGGTGAGCGATGTGCGGGCCCAGTTCGTGGACGAGGACGGCGCGCCCCGCCTGGAGCGGGTCGTGCCGGTCGCGCTCGTGGCCGTGGGTGTGGTCGGGCTGCTCGTGTTCGGTAACCGGCGGCGTAAGAGCTGAGCAGAGGCAGGTAGGTTCAAAGGCGTGAGCGCCAACAGAAACGACACCCATCACGACAAGCTGCCCATCCGCATGCTGCACGACCGGGTGCTGGTCAAGCAGGACACCGGCGAGGGTGAGCGGCGGTCGGGCGGTGGGATTCTCATCCCTGCCACGGCGGCCGTCGGGCGCCGGCTGGCCTGGGCCGAGGTGGTCGCGGTCGGGCAGAACGTGCGGACGGTGGAGCCGGGTGACCGGGTGCTGTACGACCCGGAGGACCGTGCCGAGGTCGAGGTGCGCGGGGTGCCCTATGTGCTGATGCGTGAGCGCGACCTGCACGCGGTGGCCGCCGACCGGTTCGAGGGCTCGGAGGACTCGACCGGCCTGTATCTGTGATTCAGTGACCGAAAGGGGCCTGGTGACTGCGGTCACCAGGCCCCTTTGTCGTTCCTTTGCTATGTTCGAAGGAGCCAGCCCGACGAGACGCGCCGTACCGGGACCGTGAAGGCAAAGACGACGCACCCCGTTCAGTGAACGTCTCGGAGGTGCCTGTCATGGCCTGGGTTCTGCTTGTCGTCGCCGGTCTGCTCGAGGTCGGCTGGTCGGTCGGAATGAAGTACACCGACGGGTTCACCCGGCTCGTGCCCAGTCTGCTCACCGGCGGTGGGATCGTCGCCAGCATGCTGCTGCTCTCGTACGCCGCCCGGACCCTGCCCATCGGTACCGCGTACGGCGTCTGGGTGGGGATCGGGGCGGCCGGGGCGGCGGTGTTCGGGATGCTGGTACTGGGGGAGCCGACCACCGCCGCGCGGATCTTCTTCGTGTGCCTGCTGCTGGTCGCCGTGGTGGGACTCAAGGCGACCAGCGGTCACTGACCGGGCGAGAACCGGCGCCGGACCGGTTACTGGAGTCCGAAGCCGCCGCCGTCGTCGCCCGCTGTCGTCCCGGTCGTGTCGCCGCCGTCGGTGGTCCCGTTCGTCGTCCCGGTGGTGGTGCCGCCGTCGGTGGTCCCGTTCGTCGTCCCGGTGGTGGTGCCGCCGTCGGTGGTCCCGGAGTCCGTGCCGGAGGTCGTCGTGCCGGACGTGGTCGAGCCGTCGGTGGTGGAGCCGTCCGTGGTGGACCCGTCGGTGGTGCCCGCGGTGGTGGAGCCGTCCGTGGTGCCGCCGTTGTCCTGGCCGCCGTCGGTGGTTCCGCCGTTGTCCTGGTTCCCGCCGGTGGTGCCGCCGTTGTCCTGGCCGCCGGTGCCCGGGGTGGCCGGGTTCTGGGTGGCGGGGGCCACGGTCTCGGCGCCGGGCTGGAGGTCGAGGTCGAAGGCGGAGGCCACGACGCCCTTGAGGGCGGCCTTGGTGTACTGCGCCCAGATCTCGGTCGGGGCCCCGCCGCCGTTGATGCGTTGCAGGCCGAGCGCGCCGTAGAGCGACTTGTGGCCGGCCGTGACCGGGTCCTGGCCCATCACGGAGACGACGGTGGCGAGGTCGGGGGTGTAGCCCGCGAACCAGGCGGCGGTGTCCTCCTCGGCGGTGCCGGTCTTGCCGGCCGCGGGGCGGCCCGCGGCCTGGGCGGCGGTGGCGGTGCCGTTGTCGACCACGCTCTGCAGGATCGAGGTGGTGGTGTCGGCGGCCTGTCGGCTGACGGCCTGCTTGGTCACCGACCGCGGCAGCTTGATCTCCTGCGTGCTGTCCTTGGTGACCTTCTCGACCATCGAGTACGTGCCGTGCTTGCCGTGGTTGGCGAGCGTGGCGTACGCCTCCGCCATGTCCAGGACGCTGGCGGTGGCGGTGCCGAGGGCGATGGACGGGTACGGCTGGAGGTCCTTGGTGTCGGAGGGGATGCCCAGGTCCACGGCGGTCTGCTTGACCTTGGACGGGCCGACGTCGACGGCCATCTGCGCGTACACCGCGTTCACCGACAGGTCGGTGGCCTTGCGGACGGTGATCTGGCCGTACGACTTCTCGTCCTCGTTCTCCGGCGCGTAGCTGCCACCGGGCCAGCCCTGGACGGCGCGCTTGTTGGTGCCGTCGTAGTAGGTGTTCGGGGTGATGGTCTGGCCGGACTGGGTGGTGGAGGCGTTGTCGACGGCGGAGGCGAAGACGAACGGCTTGAAGGTGGAGCCGACCTGGAAGTCACCGCGGGTCGCGCCGTTGGTGTACTGCTTCACGTAGTCGATGCCGCCGTACATGGCGACGACCTTGCCGGTCTTCGGGTCGACCGAGGCGCCGCCGGCGCGCACGTAGTTGTCGGCCTTGTTGTTCTTCTTGTCCAGCTGGGAGATCAGCTTGTCGTCGACCGCCTTGACGAAGGCGTTCTGCTTGTCCTTCTCGATGGTGGTGGTGATGCGGTAGCCGCCGGCCTCGAGGGAGTCGGCGTCGACGATCTTGTTCTTGATCAGGTAGCTCTTGACGGCCTCGACGAGGTAGCCGCGCTGCCCGGACATGCCGGTGGAGGCGGTCTGCTCCTTGGGCATCGGGAACTTCATGCCGGCCCGCTTCGACTCGCTGAGCCAGCCCTTCTTGACCATGCCGTCCAGGACGTAGTTCCAGCGGGCGACGGCCGCCGCCTTGTTCTCGGGGTGGGCGACGACGTCGTACTCGCTGGGCGCGTTGACGAGGGCCGCGAGGTAGGCGGCGCGGGCCGGGTCGAGGTCGGTGGCGTCCTTGCCGTAGTAGGCCTGGGCGGCGGCCTGGATGCCGTAGGCGTTGCGGCCGAAGTAGCTGGTGTTGAGGTAGCCCTCCAGGATCTCGTCCTTGGACTCGGAGCGGTCCAGTTTGATCGAGATGAAGAACTCCTTCACCTTTCGGGTGACGGTCTGCTCCTGTGCGAGGTAGTAGTTCTTCACGTACTGCTGGGTGATCGTCGAGCCGGACTGGGTGCCCTTTCCGGTCGCGGTGTTCCAGGCGGCCCGCAGCATCGCTTTGGGGTCGACGGCGGACTCGGTGTAGAAGTCGCGGTCCTCGGCGGCGAGCACGGCGTGCTGGGCGTCCTTGGAGACCTGGGCGAGGGTCACGTTCTCCCGGTTGACCTCGCCGTCCCGGGCCAGCTGGGAGCCGTCGGCGTACAGGTAGACGTTGGACTGCTTGGTGGCGAACGTGTTGGCCGTCGGGATCTTCACCATCGAGTAGCCGAGGAAGAACAGGCCGATCAGCAGGAGTATCCCGATCACGAAGGTGCCGAGCAGCATGCGCCAGGTGGGGAGGATCCGCCGCCATCCGGTCCGCTTGGGCCGCTTCATCTTCTTCTCGCCCCCCTTCGTCTCCTGGACCGCCGTCGGCGGTTCTGTCGGGCCTTCGCCGCTCTGGTTCGGCTGGTGCGGCTGCGGCTCGTCGCTCATGGTGTGCGCGGACTCCTGTGGTGCGGTGCGTCGTACGTCCCGGCGGGCCGGTACGTCTTCGGCGCTAACGGCGCCTTCGTTACGGGAGGCTACTCATGCCTCCTTTGATGAAGACTGTCCCATCCGTCGATCAGTTCCCTGAACACGGCACGCATCGGGGTCGCCGAAACGTGTCAGGTGCGGGGACGGGGGTCGTGCGGACGAACTGGTAGGCGTGGTAGCGGAGTTCGACTCCGGATCCTGGGTCTGTGAGCTCGGGCACTGTCCTTTCGGGGCCGGAAAACGGAAGGCGCGGCGACCTCTCCTCCGCATAGGCTGCTGCGCTTCGGGCCGGCGGGTGGAGGAGGGCTGTGGCGTGGGCGCGGGACGGTTGTACCTCGCCGTAGCGGCGGGGGGTTTCCGACGGTATGCGACATACCGGGCGGCCACCGCCGCCGGGGTGTTCACCAACACCGCCTTCGGGATCATTCTCGTGTACACGTACCTGGCGCTGTGGGACGAGAAACCGCACCTCGGAGGCTATGACCAGGCGCAGGCGGTCACCTATGTGTGGCTCGGGCAGTGCCTGTACGCGACGCTCGCCATCCAGGGCGGAGGCGTGGAGAAAGACCTGATGGAGCGTATCCGTACGGGTGAGATCGCGATCGACCTGTACCGTCCGGCCGATCTCCAGCTGTGGTGGCTGGCGACGGACGTGGGCCGGTCGCTGTTCCAGATGCTGGGCCGCGGCGTGATCCCCTTCGCCTTCGGGGCGCTGTTCTTCCCGATGGCCCTGCCGACGGACGTGGCGACCTGGGCGGCCTTCGCCGTCGCCCTGTTCCTGGCCATGCTCGTCAGCTTCGGCATCCGCTACCTGGCCGCGCTGAGCGTGTTCTGGCTGATGGACGGCATGGGCGTGAACCAGGCCCTGATGGTCCTGGGGATCTTCTGCTCGGGCATGACCCTGCCGCTGAACGTCTTCCCGGGCGCCCTCGGTGACGTCGTGCGGGCCCTGCCGTGGGCGGCGCAGCTCCAGGTGCCGGCGGACGTCCTGCTGGGGGAGACCGCCCCGCTGGGCGCGTACGCCTTTCAGGCGGCGTGGGCGGTGGCGCTGCTGACGGCGGGACGGCTGGTCCAGACGGCGGCGACCCGGCGGGTGGTGGTGCAGGGTGGCTGAGCAGCGGGTCCTGGCCGGGCGGCGGGCGTCGCGGCCGGCGGAGGGCGTGCGGGCGTACCGGCTGATCGCCGGGATGTGGATCCGCTCCTCCCTGACCTACCGCACGTCCTTCGTCATCACGATGTTCGGCAACCTGACGGTGACCGGGCTGGACTTCGCCACGATCCTGCTGATGTTCACGCAGGTCGACCGGCTCGGCGGCTGGACCATGCCCGAGGTGGCCTTCCTGTACGGGCTGTCCACGACGGCGTTCGGCTTCGCCGACCTGGTCTTCGGTTCGATGGACGTGCTGGGCACCCGGATCCGTGACGGCTCCTTCGACACCCTGCTGGTGCGGCCGGCTCCGGTGCTCGCCCAGCTCGGCGCGGACCGCTTCGCGCTGCGCCGCCTCGGCCGGGTCGTGCAGGGCGGGCTGGTGCTGGGGTACGCGCTGTCCGCCGTGGACGTCGAGTGGACGGCGGCGAAGGTGCTGCTGGTGCCGGTGACCGTGGTGAGCGGCGCGGTGATCTTCTGTGCGCTGTTCCTGGCGGGCGCGACCTTCCAGTTCGTGGCACAGGACGCGGCCGAGGTGCAGAACGCGTTCACCTACGGCGGTACGACGCTGCTGCAGTACCCGCCGACGGTGTTCGGGCGTGACTTCGTGCGCGGGGTGACGTTCCTGCTGCCGCTGGCCTTCGTCAACTGGGTGCCGGCCGCGTATGTGCTGGGGCGGCCGTATCCGCTGCGGCTCCCGGAGTGGACGGCGTGGTCTCCGCCGCTGGTGGCGGTGGTGTGCTGCGCGCTGGCGGGCCTGGCGTGGCGGGCGGGGCTCAGGTCGTATCGGAGCACGGGGAGTTGAACGGAGCACGGGGAGTCGGACGGAGCACGGGAGTTGACGGTGTTCATTGAAGTGGACCGGGTGGAGAAGGTCTTCGAGGTCCGGCGCAAGACCGGCTTCCTGAAACGGGAGCGCCGGCAGGTACGGGCGGTGGACGCGCTCTCCTTCACGGTGGAGCGCGGCGAGATGGTCGGCTACATCGGCCCGAACGGCGCCGGGAAGTCGACGACGATCAAGATGCTGACGGGGATCCTGACGCCGAGCGGCGGCCGGCTGCGGGTGGCGGGCATCGACCCGTCGCGCGAGCGCACGAAACTGGCCCACCGCATCGGTGTCGTCTTCGGCCAGCGCACCACGCTGTGGTGGGACCTTCCGCTGATCGACTCCTACCGGCTGATGCACCGCATGTACCGCATCCCCGACGCGCGGTACCGGGAGAACCTGGACCGGCTGGTCGAACTCCTCTCCCTGGAGAGCCTGTTGGACGTTCCGGTGCGGCAGCTCTCGCTCGGCCAGCGGATGCGCGGCGACATCGTGGCGGCACTGCTGCACGACCCGGAGGTGCTGTACCTGGACGAGCCGACGATCGGCCTGGACGTCATCTCCAAGGCCAAGGTCCGCGACTTCCTGCGGGAGCTGAACACCGAGCGCGGCACCACGGTCCTGCTGACCACCCACGACCTCCAGGACATCGAGCAGTTGTGCTCGCGCGTGATGGTCATCGACCACGGGCGGCTGGTGTACGACGGTCCGCTCGCCGGTCTGCACGAGGCGGGGGAGAGCGAACGGACCCTGGTGGTGGACCTGGAGCGGGAGCTGCCGCCGGTCGAGACGGGCGGGTCGGCGCGGGTGGTGAAGGTGGAGGGACCACGGCAGTGGCTGGCGTTCCCGGCGTCGGAGTCGGCGGCGCCGCTGGTGGCGCGGATCGCGGCGGAGTATCCCTTGGTGGACCTCTCCGTCCGGGAACCGGACATCGAGACGGTGATCGCGAAGATGCTGGGTTCCCTGGAGACGCCGAGTACCTCCGTCGGGGTGCACGACGCCATAGTGCCGGGCGACCGGAACTCGTAGTCTGCACTCATGACCGACGATGCCGCGGAGCTGCGTGCCTCCGACGCCGATCGCGAACGAGTCGCCGAGGTCCTCAGGGACGCCCTCGCGGAGGGGCGGCTCGACATGGAGGAGTTCGAGGAGCGGCTGGAGGCGACGTACAAGGCCCGTACGTACGGTGAGCTGACGCCGATCACGAGGGACCTGCCCGCGGCGGCCGGTTCGCCGTCGGTGTCCCCGGCGGTCTCGCTGAACAAGCCGCCCGCGGAGAGCGGCGGTTGGGGCGGCCGGATAGTCGGCGGCGAGGGCTCGTCCTCCTGGGCGGTGGCCGTGATGTCCGGCTTCCAGCGCAAGGGCCGCTGGACGGCACCCAAACGCTTCAACAGCCTCGTGTTCTGGGGCGGTGGCGAGATCGACCTGCGCGAGGCGAACTTCGCGGACCGCGAGATCGAGATCAACTGCGTCGCGATCATGGGCGGGATGAGCGTGATCGTGCCGCCGGGTGTCGAGGTCGTGATGCGCGGCATCGGCATCATGGGCGGCTTCGACCACCGCGAGGAGGGCACCCCGCCGGACCCGGCCGCACCGCGGGTGATCGTGACCGGCTTCGCCTTCTGGGGCGGTGTCCAGGTGGAACACAAGGTCACCAGGGCGGAACGGCAACGCCTCAAGGAAGAACGCCGCCAGGAGAAACTGGACCGCAGAACCTCCCGCCACGAACTCCACGCGGCCCGCCGCGAGTTGCGCGAGGAGCGCAGGACCGAACGAGAAGAGCGCCGCGAGGACCGGAGCCGCCGGAGGCACGGCCACTACTGAGCGACGGCGGGGCAGCCCACCTGGGGGCGCGGGGAACTGCGCGATCGGCCCCCACCGGCCCGCGGGGAACCACCGGCCGCCACCCGTCCGCCCGGTGAACCCCCGGCGGGTCCGGCACCGCCGGGTACCGCCGTCGTGGCTGGTCGCCGTTGCGGCGGGATGGGTGTGAGCCGGAGTGTCTGTGGGCTCGGGTGGCTGTGCGGGACGCTCCCTCACAGTTCCGTCGAGCCGCCGCCCCTCAAGTCGGTCAGGGCGAACGTGTCGGCCATCTTCGCGAAGCCGCTGTCGTTCGGGTGGAGGTGGTCGCCGGAGTCGTAGTAGGGGCGGAGGCGGTTCGGCGCGTAGGGGTCCCGCAGCGCCTTGTCGAAGTCGGTCACCGCGTCGTACACGCGCCCCGCCCGGATCCGCTCGTTGATCTCCTGGCGAACCGTTTCCCTCGCCGGCGACCAGCCACGGTGGCCCTGGAAGGGCATCAGCGTCGCCCCCACCACCTTGAGCCCGCGCGCGTGCGCCGCGCGGACCAGCCCGCGCAGCCCGGCGACGACCGCGTCGGGGTCGGCCGGCCGACGGTTGCGCAGGATGTCGTTGATCCCGAGATCGATGACGACGACCTTGACGTTCGGACGGGACAGCACGTCACGGGCGAAGCGCCCGACACCGCTCTCGTTCTCCGCGGGCCGCCCGAGCCCGTCCGTGAGGACCTGGTTGCCGCTGATCCCCTCGTTGACCACGCTGTAGTGCGGCAGGTCGGAGCCTCCCGCCACGGCCCGCCGCAGCCGCCCCGCCAGCACGTCCGGCCAGCGCCGGTTCGCCCCCGGCGTCGAGGTGATTCCGTCGGTCAGCGAGTCCCCGAACACCACGACCGTGCCCTCGGAGTCGTCGCTCAGCACGTCCAGCGCGGTGAGATACCGCCAGTACGGCGTCTGCCCGGTGTACGCGGCCGCGTCCGCGTCCTGCGTACGGTCGCCGTCCGCGACGTAGGACACCTGACGGGCCCGCGGGTGGTAGGTCACCGGCCCGGACGGCGTCGGGGAGTACGTCGTGACCAGCACGTCCGCCCCCCGCGGCACCCGGATCGCCACCGGGTCGCCGACCACCTGCCCGCCCGCCGGTACGACGACGGACCCGGAGCCGCCGAAGGTGAGCCGCCGCATCGTCCCGGCGTCGGCCGCCGCCGTGTCGTGGCCGGCCGCGAGGGCGATCGAGGCGTGGGCGATGGTGAGCGCCGACTGGCCGTACAGGTTCGAGAGCGTGATCCGGGCGCTGGTGCCGGCCGCGGTCGTGTGCACGACGTTGCGCACCGACCGGCCCGCCAGCCCCTCCGCCTCGGTGCCCGGTTCGCCGCCCACCGGGGACGCCGACCAGGCGCCGACCCAGTTACCGGCCGATGCGGGCGCCGCCGAGGCGCCGTGGTGGCGGCCCCCGCCGCCCGTGCCGGCGGCGCTCCGGGACGAACCGTCGGCGGCGACGCCGGCGTAGAGGGCGGCGGACAGCGCCACGATCAGCGCGACGACCGCGCTGAGCAGGGCGTAACCGTGGTGACGCCGGGTCATGCGTGTTCAGTTCTCCTCGAACGACGGGCAGGCCTCTGACGGGCGGGCCTGCCGGAGTTTTCCGAAGAGACAGACGGTGGGAACTCTTGTTCCGTTCCAGGAGTAGGTCAGGAAGGGACAATATGTGCGGGATCACCATGAGGGTGAGACCGGCTGCGAACGGGTGGAGCAGATGGAGGAACGTACGGAAACGCCGGACACCGACGGCCGGGCGGACGGCCGGGCTGAGGGCCGGGTGGGGAGCACCCCGTCCTACAAGTCCATGAACGCCTTCACGCCCGCCGACGAGGAGCGCCAGCGCGGCGTACGGCGCATGAAGACCACGGCGACCGGCCTGCTGCTGCTCGTCGCCCTGGTGTACGTGCTGGCCAAGTGGGCGTCCGGCGCGGGCGCCGGTTCCTGGGCGGACTACGTGGCCGCGGCGGCCGAGGCGGGCATGGTCGGCGCGCTCGCCGACTGGTTCGCGGTGACCGCCCTGTTCCGGCACCCGCTCGGCCTGCCCATCCCGCACACCGCGATCATCCCGACCAAGAAGGACCAGCTGGGCGTCTCGCTGGGCGAGTTCGTCGGCGAGAACTTCCTCTCCCAGGACGTCGTACGACAGCGGTTGCACGCCGTCGGCATCGCCGGCCGGCTCGGCGCGTGGCTGGCGGAGCCGAAGAACGCCGACCGGGTGACGGCGGAGCTGGCGACCGCACTGCGCGGCGCCCTGACCGTGCTGCGCGACTCCGACGTGCAGGCCGTGGTCGGCGAGGCCATCACCCGGCGGGCCGACGCCCAGGAGATCGCCCCCGGCATCGGCAAGATGCTGGACCGGGTCGTCGCCGACGGCGGTCACCGGAGGGTCGTGGACCTGGTCGTCAGCCGGGCGTACGACTGGCTGGTGCAGCACGGGGACTCCGTGATGGACGCCGTGCAGGGCGGGGCGCCGGGCTGGACGCCCCGCTTCGTGGACCGGCGGGTCGGCGACCGCGTCTACAAGGAACTGCTGCGCTTCTGCGCCGAGATGCGGGACATGCCGTCGCACCCGGCGCGCGGCGCCCTCGACCGCTTCCTCTCCGACTTCGCGAACGACCTCCAGTCCGACACCGACACCCGGGCCCGGGTCGAGCGGCTCAAGGGCGAGGTCCTGGGCCGGGGCGAGGTGCAGGACCTGATCGCGTCCGCCTGGACGTCCGTACGGTCCATGATCGTCTCGGCGGCCGAGGACGAGCGCAGCGAGCTGCGGCTGCGCGTCCGCGCCTCCCTGATCTCCCTGGGGGCCCGGATGGCCGGCGAGCCGAAGGTCCAGGACAAGGTCGACAGCTGGGTCGAGGGCGCGGCCGTGCACGTCGTGTCGACCTACCGCAAGGAGATCACCTCCCTGATCACCGACACCGTGGCGGGCTGGGACGCCGAGCACACCACCCGGAAGATCGAGGCGCACATCGGTCGCGACCTGCAGTTCATCCGGATCAATGGCACGGTGGTGGGGTCGCTGGCCGGAGTGCTGATCTTCACGGTGTCGCGGGCGCTGGGCGCGTAGGGCGCTTCGATCGCCCGGAGCGGGGCACCCGGTCGGGGGTTTCGGTTCTCTCGCCGGCCGAGGAGGCGCGGATGGCTACGGGTGCGGACGTGGGCGTGGACGGAGTGGACGGCGGTCACGGCCGCGGCCGGACGATCACCTCCCGGATCCCGGCCCGCCTGGACCGCCTACCCTGGTCCCGCTGGCACTGGACGATCGTCATCGGCCTCGGCACGGTCTGGATCCTGGACGGACTCGAGGTCACGGTCGTAGGCAATATCGCGAGCCGCCTGTCGGAGCCGGGCAGCGGGCTCGCGATCTCGTCGTCCCAGGTCACCGGCACGGCGGCCGCGCTGTACGTGGCCGGCGCCTGCGTCGGAGCCCTCTTCTGGGGCCGCCTGACCGACCGCCACGGCCGTAAGAAGCTCTTCATGATCACCCTGGCGGTCTATCTGGCCGCCACCGCCCTGACCTCGATCTCCTTCGCTCCCTGGTGGTTCTTCACCTTCCGCTTCCTGACCGGCTTCGGCATCGGCGGCGAGTACGCGGCGATCAACTCCGCGATCGACGAACTGATCCCGGCGTACTACCGGGGCCGCGTCGACCTGATCATCAACGGCAGTTTCTGGGTGGGCGCGGTCGGCGGCTCGCTGCTCTCGATCGTCGCGCTGAACACGGACTTCCTGGCGAAGGACGTGGGCTGGCGCCTGACCTTCGCGCTGGGGGTGGTCCTCGGCCTGGTCATCCTGCTGGTACGACGCAACGTCCCGGAGAGCCCGCGCTGGCTGCTGATCCACGGCAGGGAGCAGGAGGCGGAGGAGATCGTCTCCTCGATCGAGGGCCGGGTGGAGGCCGAGAAGGGCGAGCCGCTCCCCGAACCGGCGAGCGAGCTGGTGATCCACCAGCGCTCCGGCGTCACCTTCCGCGAGATCGCCCGCACGGTCTTCCACGACTACCGCCGCCGGGCCGTCCTCGGCTTCTCCCTCTTCATCGGCCAGGCGTTCCTCTACAACGCGATCACCTTCGGCTTCGGCGCGATCCTCACGAAGTTCTTCGACGTGCCGACCGGCGACACGGGTTACTACTTCGTGGTCATCGCGGTCGGCAACTTCCTGGGCCCCCTGCTGCTGGGCAAGCTCTTCGACACGGTGGGCAGGCGGGTGATGATCTCGTCGACGTACCTCCTTTCCGGGGTGCTGCTGTTCCTCACGGCGTGGCTGTTCGGCCAGGGCGTGCTCACGGCGGGCACGCTGACGGCGTGCTGGTGCGCGGTGCTGTTCTTCGCGTCGGCGGGAGCGTCCAGCGCGTATCTGACGGTGTCCGAGATCTTCCCGATGGAGACGAGGGCGATGTCGATCGCCTTCTTCTACGCGCTGGGCACGGCGGCGGGCGGCATCAGCGGCCCGCTCCTCTTCGCCGACCTGACAGGGACGGGCAAGGTGGCCGACACGGTCCTGGCCTTCCAGATCGGCGCGGGCCTGATGTGCGCGGCGGGGCTGGTGGCGGTGTTGTGCGCGGTGAACGCGGAGCGGCGGTCGCTGGAGGACATCGCCACCCCGCTGACGGCGGCGCCGCCGGGCGGGGCGGCGAACGCCTCCGCGTAGGGGTAGGGGGGCGGGGGCTTCGGCCGCCCAGTGACACGGCAGGGGTTTCGGCCGCCCAGTGACAGGGCTGCGCGGCCCAAGGCGCGCTCAGCGGCCCAGTGACACCGCCGCCGCCAGGAAGGCGGCGCCCCCGCACACGGTCAGGGCCCAGCCCGCACAGCGTGCCCGCAGCCCGCGGTACCGCCGCTCGTACTCGCCCCGCAGGGAGACACACCGGGCGGCGATCCGTTCGAGGTCCTGCCGGGCGCGCTTGAGACTGTCCTCGACGTAGTGGCGTTCGACCTCGTCACGCTGGGACGTGGTCAGCCAGTCCAGGTGCCCGGTGAACTCCCGGGCCCGCTGTTCGGCCTCCGCGACCCTGGCCTGCCACAGCAGGTAACCCTCCACCTCGTTGGCGAGGTCACCGCCGGCCTGCTGCTGCGGTCTGCCGCCCACCCGGTGTTCCGCATCGGTCATGAGTGGACGCCGTGGGCCTCGGCCTCGGCCAGGGCGATGTCGGGGTGGTGCAGGTCGAACGCCGGGGACTCGCTGCGGATCCGCGGCAGGGTGACGAAGTTGTGCCGCGGCGGCGGGCAGGAGGTCGCCCACTCCAGCGAACGGCCGTAGCCCCACGGGTCGTCGACGCCGACCGGCTTGCCGTACCTGGCCGTCTTCCACACGTTGTAGAGGAACGGCAGGATCGACAGGCCGAGCAGGAACGAACCGATGGACGACACCGTGTTGAGGGCGGTGAAGCCGTCGGCCGCCAGGTAGTCGGCGTAACGGCGTGGCATGCCCTCGGCGCCCAGCCAGTGCTGGACCAGGAAGGTGCCGTGGAAGCCGATGAACAGCGTCCAGAAGGTGATCTTGCCGAGCCGCTCGTCGAGCATCTTGCCCGTCATCTTCGGCCACCAGAAGTGGAAGCCGGAGAACATCGCGAAGACGACCGTACCGAAGACCACGTAGTGGAAGTGGGCCACCACGAAGTACGAGTCGGAGACGTGGAAGTCCATCGGCGGCGAGGCCAGGATGACACCGGTCAGACCACCGAACAGGAACGTCACGAGGAAGCCCGTCGCCCACAGCATCGGCGTCTCGAAGGACACCGAGCCCTTCCACATGGTGCCGATCCAGTTGAAGAACTTCACGCCGGTCGGGACCGCGATCAGGAAGGTCATGAAGGAGAAGAACGGCAGCAGCACACCGCCGGTGACGTACATGTGGTGGGCCCACACCGTCACGGACAGACCGGCGATCGCGATGGTCGCCGCGACCAGGCCCATGTAGCCGAAGACCGGCTTTCGGGAGAAGACCGGGAGCACCTCGGTCACGATGCCGAAGAACGGCAGCGCGATGATGTACACCTCCGGGTGGCCGAAGAACCAGAAGAGGTGCTGCCAGAGCAGGGCTCCGCCGTTCGCGGCATCGAAGACATGGGCGCCGAACTTGCGGTCCGCCTCCAGCGCGAACAGCGCGGCGGCGAGGACGGGGAAGGCGAAGAGGACCAGGACGGCGGTCAGCAGCACGTTCCACACGAAGATCGGCATCCGGAACATGGTCATGCCGGGGGCGCGCATGCAGATGATCGTGGTGATGAAGTTGACCGCGCCGAGGATGGTGCCGAAGCCGGAGAAGGCCAGACCCATGATCCACATGTCGGAACCGAGGCCAGGCGAGCGGACCACGTCCGACAGCGGCGAGTAGGCGAACCAGCCGAAGTCGGCCGCGCCCTGCGGAGTGAGGAAGCCGCCGACCGCGATGGTCGAGCCGAACAGGTAGAGCCAGTAGGCGAACATGTTCAGCCGCGGGAAGGCGACGTCCGGCGCACCGATCTGGAGCGGCATGATCCAGTTCGTGAAGCCCGCGAACAGCGGCGTCGCGAACATCAGCAGCATGATCGTGCCGTGCATCGTGAACGCCTGGTTGAACTGCTCGTTCGAGACGATCTGCAGACCCGGCCGGGCGAGTTCGGCGCGCATGAGCAGCGCCATCACGCCGCCGATCAGGAAGAACGCGAACGACGTGAGCAGATACAGCGTGCCGATGGTCTTGTGGTCGGTGGTGGTGAGCCACTTGATGACCACGTTGCCGGGCTGCCGGCCTCGCAGGGGCACCTCGCTGTCGTAGTGGGGGACGGCGGAGGGCTCGGGGTCGTTGACAACGGTCACCGGTGTGTGTCTCCAGACGCTCGCGGTTCGCCCGCACCATGGCGTGATCCTCCGGCCATCCTGGCGGCTCCGGGCCGGGAGAGAAGCCCCGAGCCGCCCGCATACGGCCGAACGCGTGATCAGGACCCACGGGTGGAGCAAGCCCGGCGCCCGCCCGCCCCCCGGGACGGCCGGTGCCTAGTCGGCCTCGGCGGCCGGTCCCCGGTCGGCCCGGCGCCCCCGCCTGCGCAGCAGGAGCAGTCCGCCCGCCAGCGCGGTGATCCCCGTGGCCGCGGTCCACCCGACGACATCACCGGACCCGGTGGCGGCGAGGTCGTCGCCCTTGCCCATGGCCGACGGGGCGGACGAGGCCGACGCCGGAGCGGACGCGGAGGACAAGACCGACGCCGGAGCGGACGCGGAGGGCGATACCGATGCCGGTGCCGTCGGACTCGGGGACGAAGTCGTACCCCCTGCAGCCTGCGCCCGGTCCCGCGTGAACGTCAGAGTCCCGAAGCCCAGTTGGTCGTACCCCCCGCTGTTCGGCCCGTAGTCCCCGCCGCCGCCCTCCGGCGCGGCCTTCGCCGCGATCCGGGTGACGTACGTCGCCGGCATGGACCGCCGCTTGGTGTAGTGGTTGGCGATCATCGCCCAGACGGGGCGGGTCATCGCCGGGTCCACCCCGGCCGCCGCGGTCGCCGTCTCGGTGCCCGACCAGCCGCCGACCGCCCCCTTCCTACGGGTGTTCGCGGTGTACGGCACCTGCCCGCCCATGCTCCACTTGGCCACGTACTGCGCCCCCTTGAGGAACCGGCTGTCGTCGTAGCCGTACAGGTCGATGCCCTGGTTCCAGGCCATCTCGCAGAACGTGCCCATCAGGCCCACCCCGAGGAGCGCGTGGCCCTGGTCGCGCCCCGCCTCAAGCCACTCGCCGAGCCCGCCGTCCGCCTCCTCGCCGTACACGACGGGAATGGCGTTCCTGATCGCCCCGAGCCCGTCGCCGTGCTTGAAGTAGTCGACCGCGCGGGCGACCTGGGCCCGGTCGTCGCAGAAGATGCCGGTGGCCAGGACGCAGGCCATGGCGGCGAGGTCCCAGTTGGTCCAGTAGTTGGAGACGACGGCGCCGTTGTGCCGGACCAGGAAGTCGTCGCTGGGGGCGGCGAAGAGCTTGCTGAGCATCTCCTGGAACCGGGAGAGCTCGAAGTCCCCGTGACCGCGGACGAGTTCGGCGGCGTTGGCGAACTGGTAGCCGTACAGCCCGGCGGCCAGGAACCGGTCGGCGGACCCGTTGACCGCGGTGAGGGTGGACGACCAGGCGTTGAGGACGGCCACGGCGGTGTCGGCGTACCCGCTCTCGCCGGTCACGTGGTAGCGCAGGGCGTTCTGGTAGGCGGCGTGGATGTCGTTGTAGAGCAGCGCGTAGTTCTCCGGGGTGCCCGAGCCCCGGTAGACCACGGCCTGCGGCCGCGCCTGCCAGCCGCTCTGCGCGTGCCGGTTGGCGGTGAGCCGGGCGAACCCGGCCGTGTAGGGCGCGGCGCCCGCCCGCACCTTGGCGGCCATGCGGTCGAGATCGGTACGGGTGTGCAGCAGGCCGGGGTGGGCGAAGGCCCCGTCGGCCGCCGCGGCGGTCCGGCCCGCCGCGGTGATCCCCGTGGCGGCACCCACCGTCGCTCCCGAGGCCTTCAGCAGGCTCCGGCGGCTGATCTGTCGAGTCGTGTGCATGCCCTGGGAGACGGGCGGCAACAGCCCCGATAACAGAAACCAGGGGGGCGGATCAGGCGCCGGTCGTCGACCCCGGCCGCACGATCATCAGAACCGTCACCGCGGCCCAGAGGAGATTGAACACCCCGGTGAACATGGCGAGTCGGGCCGTCGCCCGCCGCGCCACGCCCTCCGCGCCGCCCTCCGCGCCGCCCTCGGCGGCGCCCTCCAGCAGCGCGCTCTGCCGGGGCAGTACCAGCGCGGCGAGGACGACCGCCGCGAGTGCGGTGAGCGCGATCGACGTGATCAGCCAGGCGCTGCCCAGCACATGCATATTGCTCGCGGTGGCGAACCCGAACACCGGGACGACGACACCGACGACGGCGTACACCCGGCAGATCCGGTACAGCAGTTG
The DNA here is from genome assembly GCF_053611365.1 of Streptomyces sp. NPDC054813. NCBI lineage: Bacteria > Bacillati > Actinomycetota > Actinomycetes > Kitasatosporales > Streptomycetaceae > Streptomyces > Streptomyces sp. NPDC054813. The sequence goes on from NZ_JBSHAF010000019.1 coordinate 181,407, forward strand.
AAGGGTCTCGGCGGCGCGGACGTCGTCCGGTGCCTCGATGGCGCGGCGGGCGGCCGGCGGGAACATGCTGGCGGCGACGGTGACGGGACCGATCGCGACGATCGCCGCGAGGACATGGACGGCGAGGAGGAACTTGGTCACGGCCTCGACCGTAGGCGGCCGGAGGATCTTGCAGAAGCGGCGATACTGCCACCACTCAACGGATTCTCGCCAGTCGTACGTCCCGCTGCCTCCCGATGTTCGCCCCCGGTTGGCGACAACCCGTCGAACGGGTACGTTCCTGCCATGCACACCGTCGCCGTACTGGTCCTGGACCAGGTCATCCCGTCCGACTTCACCGTGCCGATCGACACCTTCGGCTGGGCCCGGCTGCCCGACGGCCGGGACGCCTACCGGGTCCGGGTGTGCGGGCCGGCGGGCGAGGTGACCGCGGCGGGCGGCGCGTTCACGGTGAAGGCGCCGTACGGGCTGGACGCGCTGGCCGAGGCGGACACGATCATCGTGCCGGGCGTCGCGGATCCCGCGTATGTCCTCCCGGCCGAGGTCGCCGACGCCCTGTGCGCGGCGGCGGCGAACGGCACCCGGATCGCGTCGGTCTGTGTCGGGGCGTTCGTCCTCGCGGCCACCGGCCTCCTTGACGGCCTGCGCGCCACCACGCACTGGGCCGCGGCCGACACCCTCGCCGCGCTCCACCCGGAAATCGACATCGACCCGAACGTCCTCTACGTCGACAACGGCCAGTTCCTGACCTCGGCGGGCGCGGCCGCGGCCATGGACATGTGCCTGCACATGGTCCGTATGGACTACGGTTCGGCGGTCGCCGCCCACGCGGCCCGGATGTCGGTCATGCCGCTGGAGCGGGAGGGCGGCCAGGCCCAGTTCATCGTCCACGACCAGCCGCCGGCACCGGCCGGTGCCACCCTGGAGCCGCTGCTGAGCTGGCTGGAGGACAACTGCGACCGGGACCTGACGCTGGAGGAGGTCGCGGCGCGGGCCGGTATGAGCACCCGTACCCTCAACCGCCGCTTCCGCGACCAGACCGGCACGACCCCGCTGCAGTGGCTGCACCGGGCGCGGGTGCGCAGGGCACAGCACCTGCTGGAGACCACCGCGCACCCCGTCGAACGCATCGCGACCCAGTCGGGCTTCGGCTCCCCGACGGCCTTCCGGGAACGCTTCCGCAAAGTGGTCGGCACGAGCCCACAGGCATACCGCCGGGCCTTCCGCAGCGCGGACGCCTCCTAGCGGGAGTCCGCGTCCGGCTGTGCCCCGAAGGGGCGCTGGGGGTACCCCCGGCCGAAGGCTGGGGGAGGAACTGCGCGACCGGCTACGACGGTGCCGCGGTCGGGTGACGGCCAGGCACGGCACTTCCAGCGGAGCGCTTGGCGCGGATGCCGCTCAGGCGCGCCGGTCGGCGACCGCCCAGGACGCCAGTGCCACCGCACCGGCCACGCCGAAGACGGACGGCCAGGCGCCGACCTTCTTGGCCAGCGGATGCGACCCGGCGAACGCGGCGACGTACGCGACGGACAGCGCCCCGGCGGCCTTCCCGCCCGCCCGCTGCCGCCACTGCTGCGCGGCGACGCCCCCGGCGACGGCCAGCACGGCCCCACCCAGCGGCCGCTTCTTCGTCCACCGGGCCACGCCGTACCCTCCGACAAGCCCGCTCGCGGCGATCACCGAACTGGGAATCCTGGCCATGCCTGTCTCCTTCTGCCGCCTTCTGTCTGGATTTCCCGAGGCTAACTCGGCGGCGGCAGCGCTGAGCGAACATGAGTCGACCCTTGTCAACCTTTGTCAACCCTTGTCAGTCCTGGGGAATCGACGAAATGCGGCTCCGGAGGTGACGGAGTGCGCCGAGCGGGGGCAGCGGGCCGGGTGGCCGCCGCGTTTGTGGCACGCCGGCCGGCCACTCTGAGCGTCGCAGTCGGCCGGCCCAACGAACCCGTTGCCGGTCAGCAGTTGATGGGCGGGTTACCGGAAGCGACTCGGCAGAAGTCCGACCCGAGTCCGCCGTCGACGGTGCCGGCGTTCGGGCCGACGGAGAGGAAGTCGCCGTCGGCGCCGCCGAGGATCCTGCCGGTCGCCGTGGTACCGGCGTTGGCCGTGATGGAGTCGCCGCCGGCGCCGCCGTCGACGGTGCCGGCAACGATGCCGTTGACGACGATGTAGTCGCTCCCGCCCGAGCCGTTGACGCTATCGCCCACGGCAAGGGCGCCGCAGCTGATGTAGTCGGAGCCGGCGGTACCAGTGACGGTCGTACCGGACACGGGACGGCCGTTGACCGTACATGAAGTCAGGGCTTGTGCAGGCGTCGCGGTCAGGGCGAGGGGAGCGGCCGCGAGGGTGGCGGCGCAGAGCGTACGCATCGCGTATCTGATCATGTGATGAGTGGTTCACGACGACTTCATGATCGCAATTCTGCGCCATCGGTGACTCTGCCGTTCGGGGTGGTGTGCCGCCCGGACGGGTCACCGGGGCTGAGGGTCGGATGATCGGGTTTGCGGCTGGTGTCCACGGAAGTTCACCCGGGAACCCTCACGCCCCGGCCCGGGAAGTCCACACGACCCCACCCTGTCTCTTGGCGGAGCCTCAGTGACCCTCTTCGTCACCCCGGACGGCACCCGTATCGCCCACCGCGACGTGCACGGAGGCGACGCGGGCCGGCGAGCAGCACCGGCGCGAGGCCGGCGGAGGCCGCCACCTCAGCGATCAGCCCACCGGGAGGGATACCGGCCCAGGCCGGCGAGTCACCGAGCGCGCTGACTCGGCCCGGCATCCCGCGCGGCTCGTCCCGCAGACGCTTCGCCGAGGTGGGCTACCTGACGGTCACTGGCTCCTGGTCTTGTCGGAGTTCGGGATGCCCTTCTGGGTGGCCTTCGCGTAGGCCTGCTCCACGGTGAGGCTCCGGTAGGCCGCCGCCGAGGCAGGGAGGCCGCCCAGCGGCCACGGGGAGGCCTTGGCGCACTGAACAGTGTCGCCGGCGATCGCCGTGTGGGCCTGGGCGGTCGCCGCGCCGATGTCCACCGGGGGCTTGGAGCCGGACGAGGAGCCGCCGCCGACCTTGAGGTCCGGGCCGACGACCACGTGGACGGTGGTGAGGCCGGGGACTGTGGTGAGGGAGGAGGGAGACAGACCCAGGGCGCTGGCCACCTGCTGCGCCTCACCCTTGTAGCGCGGGTCAGCGGCCGAGTACTCCACCTTGCTTGCGCTCACCGTCGTGGGGGTGCGCTCGAAGACGGAGTCGGAGTAGCCCTTGCCGGCCAGCTCGCTTTGCACGGCGGCCGCACGGCCCGGGATCCCGGTGCCGTTGAACACGTGGACCTCGACCGTGGACGGATCCACCGACTGGCCGGCGGAGGCGGTCGCGCCCGCGGACGGCTTGGGCGAGGACGAGGTGGTCGGCGTCAGCGACTGGTCGTCGGCTATCGAGTCGAAGAGTTGCTGCGCGCCCGGCCCCGGCACCAGCCAGGCGTTTGGATTGTAGGGGTCCTGCCCCGTCGGCATGGTGGCGAAGGTTATGTGGTCGGTCGGGATGCTCCCGAGCGTGTTGGCGAGGCCGACCAGGCTGCTCACACCGGCCAGCCCGTCGTCCACCGCGAACGCATGCGAGGCGGCCTCCGCGAGCTTGAAGACGTGCGAGGGGTCGGCCAGTGTGCCGGCGCTCTTCATCTTGTGGATCAGCGCGCTCAGGAAGATGTGCTGGGTCTGGGCGCGGTCCACGTCGCTCGCGCCCCCGAACGCGTGCCGGGTGCGTAGGAACTTCAGCGCGCCCTGGCCGACCAGGGTGTGTGTGCCGGCGGACAGCTTGAGGTGCGAGCCCGGGTCGTAGACGTTGTCCGTGGTGCAGACCTGCACGCCCCCGACAGCGTCGGACATGTTCACCACGCCGGAGAAGTCCACCACCATGAAGTGATCGATGTGCACCCCGGTGAGGGCGTTGACGGCTGCCACCGTGCAGCCCGGCCCGTAGTTCAGGCTGTTGGTGATCTGGTCGTTCGAGGGGAAGTCGTGGGGCTTGCCGTTCTGCGTGCACGACGGCATCCGGAGGTCCGTGTCGCGTGGGATGCTCATCACCGTCGCGTTCCGGTGGTCCGCCGAGACGTGCACCAGCATCTCGACATCCGCGTGCGGCAGGGACTGGTCCGAGCCACCCAGGCGTCTGTCCAGCGCGCTGTTACGGGTGTCGGAGCCGATCACCAGGAGGTTCAGCGCACCCGGGATCACGGCGCCCTTCTGCGGCTGTGTGCCGGTGTTCAGGGCACTGTGCTTGATGTTGCTGTCGAGCTGGTAGAACCAGGCACACCCCGCGGCCGCGACGAGCACCACGAAGGCGCCGACGCCCATGGCTATTCGCTTCGCCCTCTTCTTGGCCTTCGGCTTGCGCCTCCTACCGGGAGTCGGCTTGTCGCGCGGTGCCCGGACCACCGGGGGCAGGGCGTCTTCGGGGGGCCGGGACCCGCCGTCGGAGATGTACGACACGATCGCGGCCTTCCTGACTACGCGTGCCACGTCGGGCTGAGGGCGATGGCGCGCAGCTGCTTCATGGTGAGCGCGGGGGCCTTGCGGGTCGCGGCGGTCTGCTGGGAGCCGGAGTTGAAGGCGCTGACCACCACGCGGAAGCCGTCGGTGCGCATGGTGTCGACGGTCCACATCACCACCCCGTCGCCGCCCTTCTCCCCGGGCCCCTGCCGCTCGGCGACCTTCGTCCCGTCGGGGAGGGTCTCGGACCCGGCCCCGAACAGGTCCCCCTCGACATCGGACATGTCCGGCTGCACGTTGATCTGGACGAGACTCCTGCCCTTGCCGTCGTCGACGACGAGGTAGGTGAACTGGGAGTCGTCATCGGCCCCGTGCGCCACGACCTTCAGCCCCTTGGGGATCAGCGAGGCGAGGGTCTGCCGGATGGCCTTGCCCCCGTCGCCCTGGGCGATGGGCGGCTCCTGGGTCTGCCGCGGATCCTCCGGGATGGCGTCGACGACCCCACGCCAGTCCTTCGCGCCGGCAAGCACCTTCAGCTGGGCGGCGGACAGCGGAGGTTGCTCCCGGCTGATCGGCGCGTCCTTCTCCGCGGCGGCGTTCCACTCGCTCACGGTGACGTGATGGCCGTCCGGAGTGACGAGGTTCGCGGTCCAGAGCTTGGTGTCCACCCGCCGGTCGGGATACTCGTACCCCTTGAGGACCGTCACGACGGAAGCGTCGGGCAGATGGCTGGTGGCACAACTGTCGTACGGGATATAGACCTTGTCCGGGCAGCGGACGGCCTGCCGGGCGTCGTAACCGCCCGGCGCCACCCGGTTCACGGCGACGCTGATGGCGGCGGCGCCGTGACCGTCGTCGTACACGAGCTGCGCGTACGGCGCCACGAGCGGCTGGCCCTTGTCGACTCCCCGCCCCTCCGCCTTGCTGAACTCACCCTTGGGCAGCAGCTTCTCCAGCGTGCGGATCATCTCGTCCGAGGTGGCGGCGTGACCGGCGGGGGACGGCGTGACGTGCGGGGCCGTACCCACGGAGGCGGGCGGCCGTACGGACGACGACCCACCCCAGGGCACCAGCAGCGCACCGCCCACACCGGCGAGCGCGACACCGGCGGCGCCGCCGAGCACGGTGGCCCGCCGCCGCAGCCTCAGCCGCCGCCCCCGGGCCGTGCCGGCGGCCGCGAGTGCGCCCCGGTCGGTGTCGAAGGTGTCGCCGGCGTCGTGCAGGAGGGCGGAGAGCCGGCCCTCAAAGGCATCGCTACTGCTGTCGCTACTGCTGTTTCCGTCGCTGTGCTGCTGCTCCACGGGCATGACGAACCACCGTTTCCACAAGGTTGATGCGCTTGATGTCAGGAGCGGGCGTACTCGGCGAGGTTCTCGCCCAGCAGCTCGCGCAACCGCGCGAGGGCGCGCACACACCGCGTACGGACGGCGGCCGAACTCATGTTGAGCGCGTCCGCGGTCTCGTGTATCGACCGGTCCTCCCAGTACCGCAGGACGACGACGGCCCGGTCCTTGGCGGGCAGCCGCGCGAGCGCGTCGAGGAGGGTCAGCCGCAGCGAGGGATCAGCGCCTGTGTCGGCCGGCTCGGGGAACGAGTCCCTGGCTCTCTCACTGCTGCTGAACCGCCGCCGGTGGGCGAGGAAGGTCCGGGTGAGCACGGTCTGCGCGTACCCGGCGGGGTTCCCGACGCGGGAGACCCGCCCCCAGTGGACGAAGATCCGCCCGAGGGCCTCCTGCACCAGATCCTCCGCGAGGTGGGTGTCCCCGGCGGTGAGCAGACAGGCGGACCGGTACAGATGCCCGGCCCGCGCCGCGGCGAACTCGGCGTAGTTCTCCACAGGCCCCTGACTCATCCGCACGCTCCCCCGTCCCCGGCGCTCTGCCGTTCCATCCTCTTGATGCGGTGGGCCCGGGAAAATGTTTCAAAGAATTCTCAGGGCAAGCTCACTGCTCATCCCCCGCGCCCGGCGAGCAGGATGAGGCACCGGCTAGACCAGCGCCTCCCGCACCGCGTCGACGAGCGCGGTCGCACGCGTGTCCTCCGCCCCTTCGACGATGCTGTTCATGACGTAACCGAAGGCGATGCCGTGCTCGGGGTCGGCGAACGCCAGCGATCCACCACGGCCGGGGTGGCCGAAGGCGCGGGGACCGGTCAAGGGGTTCATCTCGACCGGCAGCATGTACCCGGAGGCGAACCGGATCGGGAACATGATGACCTTGTCCACCCCGGCGGCCTGCTCCTCGGTCGCCGACGCGAGGGTCTCCGCGCTGAACAGCCGTACCCCGTCAACCTCCCCGATCAACGCCGCGTACATCCGCGCAAGGCCGCGCGCGGTCCCGATCCCGTTGGACGCGGGCAGCTCCGCGGCCTGCACCTCGGCCGAGTTGAAGTCGATCTCGGCGGGATCGGTGACGGCGAACGCCCTGTTGCTCAACGACTCCGGATCCTGGAGCGCGGCGACGAACTCCCGCGCCTCAGGCGGCACGAGATCCAGCGGTACGGTGCTCAGGTCGACGTCCGGCTTCGGATACACCATCCGGCTGACCCGCCCGCGCTCTGCCGCCGGCAGCCCGATGAAGAAGTCCAGCCCGAGCGGCCCGGCGACCTCCTCGGCGAAGAACCGCCCGGGTGTACGCCCGGAAACCCGCCGAACGACCTCCCCCACCAGCCACCCGAAGGTCCGCCCGTGATACCCGTGCGCGGTTCCCGGCTCCCACGCGGGCCGCTGAGCGGCGAGCGCGTCCACCATCGGCTGCCAGCGCAACGCCTCACCCAGCGGCACCGACGGCTCGACCGTGACCACCCCGGCCCGATGCGACAGCAACCACCGCACCGGGATGTCCGCCTTGCCGTTCACGGCGAACTCCGGCCAGTAGGCGGCCACCGGTGCATCGAGATCCAACTCGCCACGCTGGGCGAGCAGATGAGCGACCGTGGCGGTGGCCCCCTTGGTCGCGGAGTACACGAGCTGCAACGTGTCCCGCTCCCAGGGGCGTCCGGTGTCGGGATCGGCGACTCCTCCCCACAGATCCACCACCGGCCGCCCGTCCCGGTACACGCACACAGCGGCCCCGACATCTCCCCGCTGGGCGAAGTTGGCGCGGAACGCCTCCCGCACACCCTCGAAACCGTCGGCCACTTCCCCATGGATCAACGTCATGTTCTCCATCCTGGCACCGAGGCGGTCCGGCGGGATGGCCTCGGGACGGACTGGGCCAGAACGTTGCGGTCCGTGCCCGGGACGAGGCCCTGAAGCATCGGCCGCCACCCGAGTAACTCCTGTGGGCGGCTGCCGGACGCCTGCACGTCCGGGCTGCTCACCGGAGTCCGGTCACCAGGGCACCTCCCCCGCGTCGTCGAAGAAGCTGCCGGTCGGGCCGTCGTCGGGCAGGGTCGCGAGCCGGATCGCGATCGCCGCGCCCTGTTCCGGGGTGCGGACACCGCGGAAACCGTTGAGGTCGGTCGCGCAGTAGCCCGGGCAGCCGACGTTGATCAGGATGTTCGTGTCGCTCAGTTCCTTTGCGTACTGGACGGTGACCGCGTTGAGGAACGTCTTCGACGGCGAGTAGGCCACCGCGATCGGGCCCGTTTCGGCGCCGGGGGTGGTCTGCAGGGTGAGGGAGCCGACGCTGCTGGACATGTTCACGATCCGCGGCGACGCCGAGCGGCGCAGCAACGGCAGCATCGCGTTGGTCACGCGGATGACGCCGATCACGTTGGTCTCCACGGCAGCCCGTACCGTCGCGACGTCGACGATGGTGGGCATCTGCGGCGCACTGCCGGTGATCCCGGCGTTGTTGACGAGCACGTCGAGGCGTCCGGCGCGGTCCTCGACCAGCCCGGCGGCAGCGGTCACGCTCGCGTCGTCGGTCACGTCCAGCGGTACGCCGAACGCGTCGACGCCCGCAGCCTGCAACTTCGCCACGGCACTCTCGCGACGCTCCTCGTCCCGCGCGCCGACCCCGACCCGCCAGCCGAGGGCGCCCAGGCCCGCGGCGATCTCGTATCCGATGCCCTTGTTCGCGCCGGTCACCAGCGCGATGGTCTGTTCGCTCATACCGCCGATCCTGTCCGGACCCGAGGCGGCTCGGCCAACACCGATCGGGTGGATATCGATACCGCCCGGGTATCGATCCCGGTCGGCCCAGTAGCATGACGGTGTGGAGACGCGGGAGTTGCGGTACTTCGTGGCGGTCGCCGAGGAACTGCACTTCGGCAAGGCCGCCCAGCGGCTCGGGATCGCGCAGCCCCCGCTGTCGCGGGCGATCGGCTTGCTCGAACGGCGCCTCGGCGCACCATTGCTGGAACGCACCAGCCGCGCGGTCACCCTGACCGAAGCCGGCTCAGTGCTCCTGCGCGAGGCCCGGGCGGCACTGGACGCCGTCGAGGCCGCCGAGCGCCGCACCCGCCGCGCTGCCCTCGCCGCGACCGGCCGGCCCGGTGTGGTCCTCGCCACGAAGGCCGGTGCCTCCGGCGAACTGCTGGCGAAACTCCTCGACGCCTACGCCGCCGAACCCGACGCGGTCACCGTCGACCTGCTCCTGTGCGGGATCGGCGAACAGGAAGGCATGCTGCGCGACGGCCGGGCCGACGTGGCTCTGCTGCATCTGCCGTTCGACTCGACGGTCGGCTTCGACACGGAGGAACTCCGTACGGAGAAGCAGGTCGTGATCCTCCCGGCCGGACACCCCCTCACCACCCGGAGCCAGGTGCGGTGGGCGGAGGTCGCCGAACTGTCCGACCTGCCGATGCCGCGCTGGCCCGGCCCGGACGGCAGATACCCGGACGGCCCCGGCCCCCAGGCCCGCGACCACGCACAGCTGCTCCAGCTGATCGCCCTCGGCCGTGCCTGCTGGATCGCGCCGGAGTCCTCCCGGGCCCAACTGAGCGACGGTCTCGCCGCCGTACCCGTGCAGGACGCGCCCTCGGTCACGACCGTGATCGCCTGGCCGCCCCACAGCCGGTCCCGAGCCGTCGCCGGACTCGTCCGGGCCGCGACAGGACTCTGACGACACGCCCCGTGCCCGGACCCCGCCGACGGGACCCGCGACGACGTCCACCGAGCCTCTCCACGCGCTCGGTCACACTGCCCGGTGCCGTCAGCCGAACGGGGCGGTGCCGGTGTGTCCAGGAGGCCGGGACCTCCTGGACACCACCTCCCCGTCGGCGTGCTGTCAGCGGACCGTCATGAGTCCGTGGCCGTGACGTCCGAGGCGTACACGAGGGCGACCCGGTGGTTGTACTGGATGGTGTACATCGCCTTGCCGCCGGTGACGACCGTGCCGCTGGACGGGAAGAAGTCGTCCGTGAGGGACGGCGCCACGGTGGCCACGTAGGCCTGGCCGGCCTGGACGGAGTACATGCTCAGCGCCGCCTGCGTCGAGGGCGACAGGCCCGCGGGGTACTCGGCGGCGTCCGGGTAGCTGGAGCCGTACACCGCCACCGGGGAACTGCCGGCCGCCGTGATCACCTTCACCCCGTGGGCCGGCGCGGTGTTGCAGCCGTGCGGGTTGTAGAACCACACCTTCGCGCCGCTGTACCAGATGGCGGTCCAGTCGCCGTCCTGATCGGCGACCACGAACTGCTGTCCCGCCGCCGCGGTGCTGCCCCAGTCGTTGATCCGGTCGGTGCCGGCCGCACCGGGGTGGATCGCCTGGTCCCCGAAGAGGGGGGCGGTGTCGCTGGGCCCGGTGCGCAGGTAGACGAAGTTCGACGCCTGCTGCGTCTCGGTGCACGCGGTGGTGGCGCCGGTCGGGTCGTCGGAGGGGCAGATCTGGACGGTCTGCAGGTTGTCGGCGAAGCGCGGGGCGATCGTGACCACCGAGCCGACGGGACCGACGCCGTGCCGCCCGTTGTGCACTCCGAGCAGGCTCATGAGGTGGTTCCAGTCCCAGGACGGGCCCGGGTCCCAGTGCATGCCGGAGACGAGGGACGACTTCGGCCCGGCGACGTTGTCATGGCCGATGATGTGCTGCCGGTCCAGCGGTATGTCGAAGCGCGCGGCGAGGTACTTCACCAACTCGGCCGTGGCCTCGTACTGCGCCTCGGTGTACCAGGTGGCACCGTGCGCGGCGTAGCCCTCGTGCTCGATGCCGATCGAGTGCATGTTGGTGGAGTAGTTGCCCGCGTGGAAGGCGAGGTCCTTCGTGGGCACCATCTGCGTCACCGCGCCGTCGGAGGACCGCATGACGTAGTGCGCGGCGGCGCCGCCCGCCTGCTCGAAGGTGGTGATGGCGGCGTCGTACGAGCTCTCGGTGTCGTGGATGACGATGCTGTCGATCCGGATACCGTTGGCGGGCCGGTTGGAGACCTGCCCGTTGGACGGCGCCGCCGGCACGAAGGTGCAGGCGACCGTGGTCGGGCACTCGGTGGCGGTGTCCGCCGCGGACTTCAGGTCCAGGGAGGCCAACTGGCGGGTGGCCGGGGCGACATCGCTGTCAGCCGCCAGCTTCACGTGCTCGCCGTCGGCCGTGGTGCGGTGGGCGCCCTTCTTCACGGTGGCGAAGACACGGTCGGCGAAGGCCGCGGCGCCCTGCCGCTCGGTGGACTGGCTGTAACGGGCCACGGCGCCGTACCAGTTACCCGGGTCGGTGGCGATGGAGCCGTTCAGGGCCTTCTGGTACGAGGCGAGCAGCGCCGCACCACCGCGGATGTTGGCCGTCGGGTCGGTACGCAGCTTCTGGGCCGGCAGACCAGTCAGCTTCGCGGCGGCCTGAAGGGTGTGCAGGGCCGGAGCGGCGGACATTTGCTTCAGATCGTGGCGGCCCGCCGCGCCCGCGTCGCCGCCGGCCATCATCGCCGGGGTCACGTCCGTCAGGTGCATCGGACCGTAACCGCCGTCCGTGCTGTGCTGCCCGGCATGGGTGTCCCAGGCGGACTCCTGGTACGCCACCGCAAGCAGCAGCTGACGCGGGACGTGGTACGCGTCGGCGGCGGCCGTGAAGTCCTGTTGCAGCGAGGCCGCCGCAACAGGGCTTCCACCGGCGGCCAGCGCCGGCACCGGCACGGCCGCCCCACCCGCGACGGCGAGCGCGGCGACGGCGGTCAGCAGGGCCGGCCGGCGGCCCTTCGACGCGTCTCCGCGTCTGGGATTGCTTGAGCTCATGAAAGAGTCCTCGAACCTCGGAGGATCAAATGGCGGAATGGAGGATGCGTGCGACGGGACATCGGTTCATCGACCGGACCGGTATACGCACGGCTCCGCGACCTACGCGGGGCTTCGTCCGTCGGCGCCTGGAAGTGGATGATCCCTCTCTGCGCGAAGGCGCGTCAACTTCACGTCGCCGAACGGAACTTGAACGTGGCCGTTGACCACGCACCACGACAGGCGCCGACCGGCGCATGGGCACAGTCACCGACAAACGCGCCGGAACCCTGCCCTAGGAGGCTCCGGAGCCCTGCCCAAAGATCCGCCGGAAGAGACCGGCAAGGCGTCCGACACCGGCACCCCCGCATCGCATGCCCGGGGCAGCCCTCCGCCGCCAGCCTTTTCGCACTCCCTGCGCGGAAGCCGATGCCCGCTGTTCCCCGCGGACTCCTCTACGATCCGACCGATGGCGTCGGCAGAGGGGGCGGACAGTGCGACGGGATCTCCGGGTGGGAGACATAGTCAGGGTTTCCTGCCCCGACACCCCCGCACGAGTCGCCGGAAAGTCGAGTCACCACGTGTCGATCGAGTGGCCCTGGTGGTCCGTCGACCCGGACTGCGACTGGATCCACTGGAACGGAGAGGTGGCCCTGGCCCATGACCCGACGTCGCACGACGGTCAGGACGGACTCTTCCGCACCACCCCACCGCCCGACCACCTGACGCCCGGCGCCCCCTGCCAAGTCGGCATTCCCCCCACCCTCGTGCACGTGATCGCCGTCGACCGCTTCGACCCGCCCCTGGAGACCGGCCGCCTGCCCCGCCCCCACCGCCACGTCGTGGTCCTCCGCACCGGCCACTCCCACGACCCCGAACGGGAAGAGCAGGGCCACGAGATCGACCCGGACGACGACATCCCGATCACCCTCGACCTGGTCTTCCGCCCCTACGCCTGCCTGACGCCCGGCGACGAGGTGGCCGACGCGGCAGGCCGCGCATGGAGCTTCGACACCCCCTGGGACTGGCACCCCTTCGACGGCGCCACCCCCGACGAGCCCCGCTGGCCCCTCACCCTCCTGACCCGAGACGGCCACCCAGCCGACCCATACCCGGCCGCCGCCGTCACCGACGCGACGAAGACCGGCTCACACCACGAGGAACTGGCCCGTTGGTCGGAACTGGCCCAGGCAACCCCGCCCGGACACCGCCAACCCCGTGAGCCGTGAAGCCTCCCTGGCCAACGGCCCCTCGCAACCCACGCAAGGGCCGTCCAACGCAAGCCCCACCGCATCCTTCCCGGCCGCCCGCTCGCTTCTTCCCCGTGCTGGAGTGAGCTGAGTCAAGGGTCGGCCGAAGGCCGATCGGCGCCAGCCGACGCGGACGCGCAGCGCAGCGGAGCGGGAGCGCCCTTTACTCAGCTCACGGAAGCACGACACTGAGAAAGAAGCGGGCGGCTGGGGGCACCTTGCAGGCGACGGTTCGGCGCATGACCTCGATACCGGCCCCGGCCCTACCCCACAAGCGGTTTAAGCCCCGGGCAGCTCAAGACCGGAAACCTGCGCGTGGACCAGCCTCTGCTCCCCACCGCACACCCGCAGTCCGAACGACTCCGACCCGGGACACCCGGCAGAGTCGAAGGCTTCCACGACCTCCTCGACGCGCTCCCACAACCGCATCGGCCCGGCCTCCCGCACCTCCCATCCACCGTCGCACGGCGTGAGCGACGCGGCAGAGCCACGGACTACGTCGACCAGATGCACGACCTCGCCCACGGTGGTCATCTGAGCGTCGGGCACCGCGCATTGGGCGAGGAAGCGTAGATGGAATGCCACCGGACTGTCAGCCGTGATCCGCTCCGGGCCGTACCGCGCCGGCCTGGCCTTCTCCGGTAGCCCAGCAGCCCAGTGGGCGGGGTTGCCGAAGACCGGAGCCGCGTGCGCCCGTACCGACATGAAGGAGACGGTGCCCGGCAGCAGCGACCCCTCCGCCGTACCGTCCTCCGCGACCGTGAGGAGGACGCGCGCATAGCCGTACAGCCACCCCGACAGCGTGAGCAGGATCTTCCCGCCCGGTCGGGTCTGTGCGAGGAGCGCGCCCGGCACGGAACGGAACGAGCAAGCGGCCACGATCCGGTCGAAGCGCGCCTCGGGCCAGTAGCCGTACCGCCCGTCCGCCACGGCCAGAGTCGGCGTGTAGCCGCAGCCGTACAGGGCGTCGGCCGCCACCGCCAGCCGGTCCGGATCGACGTCGATGCTCGTGACGTCGGCAGACCCGAGGTACTCGCAGGCCAGCGCGGTGGAGTAGCCGCTGCCGGTGCCGAGCTCCAACACCGTGTGCCCTTCACTCACCTCGGCATCGGCCCACATCCTCAGGACGAGTGAGGGCAGGGTCGAGGAGGAGGTGGGCGCCCCACCGTGCCGTACCTCGGGCGCGCTCCAGTCCGGCTCCCTGTCGTCGAACTGGGTGATCAGCGTGGTATCGGAGTACGCGGCGGCCAGCCACCTGCCGTGGTCGAGTTCGGCCGTGACGGGCTCCCACACCACCAACCCGTTCTCGTCAGTCCCGCCGGCGGCCAGATAGAAACCCGGCACGAACCGATGTCGAGGCACCTCTTCGACGGCGGTCAACCACCGGAGATCATCCACCGAGCCGTTCCGCGCGAGTTCCTTCGCCAACTTCCGCCGGAGCAGAACGGCATTGCTCCCAAGGTCGTTCGGTGTCGTCAAGGTATTCGATGTCCTCTCGGCTCAGGATCTCGGCGAACGCGTCGGCGATGGCCGGCGCGTCCGGAAGCCAGCCCCACTGCCCGTTCGGATTGCACTCGATCGCCCACCAGTCCTCCGGAGCCGTCCCGTCGCCGGTGAGCGCGAAGTCGAAGCAGCCGAAGATCAGCCCGAACGAGGCCAGGAAGCTGTACAGAGCGCCCCGAACGGACTCGGGCACTGCGATGGGGGCGTGGACGAGACGGTCCCAGTCACCCCGGCGCCAATCCAGGGCACCGTCCGCCGTGGTGATCCGCTGGGCGAACACACGACGCCCGACCACAGTGACCCGCACATCCCCGCTCTTCGGAATCTCGGCCTGAAAGAGATGCGCGGTCACCGAGACGGAGTCATCCAGGGCATCGGCCTCGATGCGCTGGGCCCAGATCGCCCCGGCGTACCCGTTCTCCCCCTCCGGCAACCCGCGGAACGACTTGTAGATGACGCGCTCGTGCTCGGCCGCGAACTTCCGAGCCTCCTCCACGTCATTGGTGACCAGAGTCTCCGGAACACGCAGACCGAGAGAGGCGAACCTCTGGAGCTGGGCGGGCTTGAAGTCGGCGCGGGCTACGGCGGACGGGTGGTTGACGTACAACGCACCTCGCAGACCGTGGAGCACACCTCCGAGCCCATGACGTGCCTCTGCGACGGCGAACTCCCGTAACTGGCGGGGCAGCTGCTGGAAGCGAGCGGTGTACGGGGTCGGCCGGCGACAGTAGACGGCTGTCACGGACTCCACATCCACCTCCCGGCTGGCAGTACGCAACCGCCCGCCCCACGTCGAGCCTCCGCCTGGCCCGAGCCGAAACCCGAAGGCAAGGTCCAGCCCGACATCCCCCGGATCAACGCGCGCAACGGTCGTCCCGCGCTCATTCAGAGCCTCGATGACCCGATCCGCGGTGACATCCTCCAACGCGGTGAGCACCAGAACTGTGCGCCTCACGGTTCAGTCCGACTCGTAGTCGGTCGTGCTGTCGTCCTGCGTCTGAGGCTGCGGCTGCTGCCCGTCCCCACCACCGGAAACCGAAGCCGTACCCGACGTTTTCGACGTCCCGTGCTTCCCCATCTCGACCACCTGACCGGCGGCGTCCATGTAGACGGCGGTCTGCGAGGCGGCATCGAGCACGACGGACGTGTGCGACGGAGGCCCGATCGGCAGCCGATCGGTCACCAACCGCATGGCCCAGGGCGCCTGAACGGCAGTAGTCGTCATGTGATTGCTCACCATTCCTTTCGATGTTCTTCGCGCAGGAGGATCAGACTTCCGAGCGTGCGGCCAGTCGTGACCGCCCTTTCTTGACCAGGGCCGTGATTGAACGCGGGGTGCACAGATCGCCCTCGTAGCGCGGCGGGACGAGCCAGTAGGTGCCCGGTGACTGTTGTCGGTCGAGCCGTGGCACGCCGAGATAGGTGCCTTGCCCCAGACACGTGGCGATGTCGTCGTACGCCCAGACCAGACCGGCGTGTCCCTGGATCAGGGCGTAGTAGGTGCCGCCGGCGAATCGGCGGTCGTAGATGATCGAGCCCCCCAGCAAGAGGCCGAGGCAGACGGCGACATCATCCGGGTCGCTCGAATCCACGGCGGCGTGCACCTCCTCCGACGCCATGCGCACCGCCGCGAACCGATCGCCGAGCGGTAACAGGGCGACGCCCTGAATCGCCCACTCGTGCCAGGCCTGCGCAGGCGTCGGATGGGCTCGTGCGAGCCATTCGGAGATCGCTCTGTCCAGGGCCTCTTGTGTGTCCACAACCTGCCTCCTGTCTTGGGGACAATGCAAAGCGTCCAGTAACCGGGCGTCAGATTCGAGGACTTGAAAGGGTCACTGAAGGGACTCCATAGGGTCTTTCATGACTCCTTGGGGAGGACGCCCCGCTTGAAACAGGACCCGATGTGGAAGAGTTGAAGCAGCCGTAGCAGGAGGTGCTCCCATGCCGAGGCCCACCGGCAACGTTCGACTCAAGGCCGCTCGCGTAGCCGCGGGCTTCAACTCCCAGCAGCATCTGGCCGACGCACTCACCCAGCACGCCAAAGACATGGGCGTTCGAGGGTTGTCGATCGGTGTGCGGCAGGTTCGGCGCTGGGAGTCGGACAACCCACCTTGGCCGCAACCGGACTGCCAACGCGTTCTTGTGCACCTGCTCGGACAGAGCATGGAGGCGTTGGGGTTCACGCCGCCATGGGGTTCAGATGGGCCGCAGCACGCGGAGCAGGCACGGCGTGCCTTGGCCACCGGCGGCCTGACAGTGCTGGGCGGCCGGGCATCACCGCCCCGCAAAGTCGCCGTGACCCGTCAACCTTCCACGGCCGGAGCCGATTTCATGGCGGTGACCCGCTCGCACCGTCGGCTCTACTGGTCGGTCGCACCGGCAGAGCTGCACCCGGCCGTCGTCGCGCACGCGACGCTGGGATGCGCCCTGTTGCCGGAGACGACGGACTCGACACGTCGTGAGATCGCGGCCGCGATGGCGGAGACCTACCTCCTGGCAGGTCGTGTCGAGTTCTTCGATCTCCGCGAGCCGAGCACGGCCAACAACACCTTCCTGTCGGCTCTGCAGGCAGCGGGAGAGGCGAATGACGCGTTGCTCGGCTCAGCGATCACCGCGCACATGGCGTTCGTCCCGGGTTGGGCGGCGGATCGCGACGGCGCGCTTGAGCGTATGACGGCCGCTCGCACCTACGCACGACGTGCGCCGGCCTCCGCCGAGTTCCTGGCCTGGCTGGACGCGGTGGAGGCCGAGTGCGAGACGAGGTCGGGCAACAGCCGTACCGCGCTGCACCTGCTCGGCCACGCGGAGGAAGTCCTGACGGCGGGCAACGAACACCCGTCGCCGGAGTGGCTGGACTGGTTCTCCCCAGCCCGCCTGGCGGCCTTCAAGGGCAACACCCAGATGATCGCGGGCCACCTCCCGCAAGCCCGCGAAAGTCTGCTGCATGCCCTGACAGCGATGACGCCGGCCGAGGACAAGCAACGCTCGGTCGTCTACGGCGACCTGGCCGCCGTGGAGGCCACATCCGGGAACCCGGAGCAGGCCTGCGAGTACGCGGGCAAGGCCCTCGACCAGCTGGCGGTCACCTGGTACGCGACCGGCATGGACCGGGTACGAGAGGTACGTCGTGCGCTCACGCCCCACCAGGCCGAGCGCTGCGTACGTGCCCTCGACGACCGGCTGTACGACTGGTCGACGACGCTCAGCGCGCTGGGTCGTTGAACTCGGCGATCACATCCGGAAGTTCAAGCAGGCTCTCGACCCGGAAGGTCGGCAGCTCCTTGGCCTCGCGGTCGCTCCACTGGATGGTGGCCCAGGGGCCACGACGCACGAGGGCGGTCCGCATTCCGGCCTGGCGGGCAGGACGGATGTCGTTGTCGCACCTGTCCCCGACGTAAAGCACCTCGCCGACGTCGACGGGCACGACGTCGGCGACCCGCTTGAAGAACTCGGGGTCGGGCTTACTGGCGCCCCAGTCGTCGGAGGTGCCGATGAGATCGACATCGTGGGAGAACAGCTCCCGCAGAATTCGCCCGGCCCGCACGGTCTGGTTCCCGGCGATCCCCAGCCAGAGTCCCTTACCTCGTAGTTCGGCAAGCGCAGGCCGCACATCGGCGTAGAGATCCTCCTCCCCGAAGGACTCCGGCCGTCCGGCGGCGGCCCGCTTCTCCCGCTCCTCGTAGAGATCGAACCCGGGGCGAAACTCTTGGAAGACCTCCCGGTAGTCCCGCCCTTGAGCGATCACGGCCCCGAACATGGCGTGGAAGGTGTGCCGAGGCACACCGAGCCAGTCGGCCCAGGTCCCGTACTCCCGGGTCTCGTCTACCAGGCATTCACCTACGTCGAAGACGACTGCGCGGATCACGGGCGCAGGATATCGGGAGACCGAACCAGGACGCATGCCCGCTCATAGTGTTGGTGATTGGCCGGTGTGGTCATGTACCGCCACGGCGTTGCGATACGAAAATGTGGTCACGCGGCACCTTAAGGAAGGCGTAATGCGCCCCAGGCGGACATACTCCCGATCGGATTCCCGAGACCAAGCAGCTCTGGATCTCCCTGAGAGATGCCCTTGACCATGTGAGCAGACTGAAGGACTGTCCCCATGGATGTGAATTCACGCAAGGTCACTCGCTCTCGTCGGAAGTTCGACCCCTGACCTGCGCGTACGCAAACAGCTCCTCGAAGTGGACGATCAGTTTCTCAACCGCCTGCTCTGGAACTCTCTCCTCCTCCGGACCTTGGGGCAGTTCATTCCTAGGCGATGGAAGTGATGACTCGGCGCCCGCGATCCACTCGCGCAGCGGTGCCCGATCACTTTCCACATCCAGAGCGATGACGTCGTACATCAAGGTCGCTGCGGCAGCATTGACCGCAGACGTCAGGGCGTTGACTTCTCGACCGGTGCGCACAGCGCCCCGTTCCATGAGCCTGACGAGAGCAAGGGCGGTGGGGCGGTGATCGATGACGTCGAGCCGAAGGGCAGAGTTGAGCATGTCCTGGTTGCCACAGGCCACTACGACGGGTCGGTAGTCCGAGCCGTCACGGAAGAGTTCGGCTGCCCACCAGAGCCGGGCGAACGTCTGCTTGTAGTGTGGGCCGACGAACCTGTCGCGAGCCACGCGCCCGGGCGATCCATCCGCCTTCGGTTCGGACAGATGCCGCCACACTACGTAGTCCGGCGCCACTCCAAGGGCTAGATATGTCCAGAACCCCTTTTCGGCCGCTTCCCGACGCGTGATGCGAAGGGTCTCGTGCAGACGTGGTGCCAGCCACGCGTCCGCGGCAGTGGGACGTTCGTTCCCGAATCTACTCAGCGCGTGTTCGATCAGATCCCGGACTCGGTCCAGCCGCAGGCGCGCGTCGTCACCCGGCAGTCTCTCGGCAATCTTGTTCAGCGCGATGGAGGGGACGTCCTCACGTCCCTCGAGCAGGCCTGTGGAGATGAACTCGGCAGCCTGCACATCGGAGATCAGAGCAAGTCGTTCCGGCAGGTGCTCGGGACGGGAAGTCACGCGAGGGTCTCCTGGTCGATTCGTTCGATGTCACGGACAGTGGTGGCCAACGCCTTGGGAACCTCGGCACGACGTGCGGCGGCGTACTGGATACGAGGTTGCAGATCCGTCCAGCTCCCCTCACCGGTACGCCGGAGATGCACCTCTCGGAGAGCATCCTCCACCGCCCGCCCGGGGACGATGTCCGGAAGCATCTCTCGCAGCACCGCGCCTCGCCAGTCGGGCGGGAAGAGCGGCGTCCCGTCGTCCTCGATCTCCAGGTCGCCGATGGCAGTGTGGAATACAGCGGTCCATACATCGGCGCACATCTGGGCCAGCAGCATCTCTCCCACCACGCCCTCCACCTTTGAGCCCCGACCCTCCACCAGTGCTACGAGGCCCTCGAAGTCCGAGTTAAGGCGGACGGTAGGCATCCGCCCCGAAGTGTCCACTATCCAGGGTGCGTCCCGGAAACTGCGCAACCACTCGGCGCCGCGGGCGAAACTGACTGTGCTGACGTCCAGTTGGCGATCCCTGAGCGGGACGTCGGAAGAGATGTCGATCACCCACTCTTGATCGATGGAGCCGATGATCCGACCCGGTGTTTCCTCGACTGTGGCCACCACGTGCACAGCCAGCGACGCGCGGTCCAGATGGTCGTCCCGGTCGAGCTCGATCTCGCCAGTCCACTCCCTGCCACCTTCCACACCGCGCGTCAACGGAACGCAAGTACGCGCGTTGGTGGCCCCCTCCATCAGAACGGCGACGACCGCGATGTCGGACCAGTGGCCCTTCGCCTCGATCTCTCGGACCGGCACGGTCGCCGTCAGGGCAAGCCGCGCGATCTGCCAGTCGTCGCGCTCGGCCATGCCGAGTGCCACGACCTGCTCGACGACCGAGTATCCCTTGGATTCCAACTGCTCACGGATGTCTCCGGGGCCGCGCAACCGGACGGCCGTGACACGCGCAGTCACGGCACCGGTCAGCCGGGGATACGGATAAACCCTCACGCGAGGCCCCCTTTACTCTCGTGGAGTTCGACAACGAGACCGCTCAGTGCGGCCCTCACTGGGTGTGTGGACACGTCGGTGACGCCCCGAAATACCGCACGACGGCTCCCGGGCGGGAAATGCAAAACGCCGTCCACCACTTCGCAATTGCTGACGGCAACGAGTTCGGCCCACTTGACCACCGGACGAGGGCCGGAGCGAACCTCTAGCTTGGCGACGGGGCTCATTTTCCAGGGGTCGCCCGCAGCCGGCACCTTGACCTCGGCGGTGATCTGCCACGCACCAGAAGGATCGACCACTGCATCCAGATCATCCAGTTTCGGAGGCGTCACAGTCCCCCTGACCCTGCTGACAGGCTTGCCCGAGATCTTGAGGCGCTTGCTCACCCTGCTCGGCCCGCCGGACTTCTTCTCCTTGGAGACCGCCACGAGCTCGTGCACGGCCTTGTTGGTCTCCGACGTCAACGCTGCGATCCGCCGATGGGCTGAAGGCGAGTAGCGCATCCTCAACTCCTCGGTCTGCCCCCACTTGTTGTGCTCCGGCGGCTCGGAGGATCGAAGAAACTCCTCGGCTTCGGCTGCGAAGGGCGCGTCGTTACCCGCCGCCCGGCCCACGAGCAGAACTGCCTGGAACGGATTGGTTCCCACAGGGAGGCCAGGCACCCAGCTGGTCTTGACCGTCATCCGATTGCCGCGCATCGCAGTCACCTGGTTGATCTTGCCATCGGCGTCCATCGCCTCGGTGACAAGGAGTACGGCCCTGTGCTCACCGGCCGTTTCGGTCAAGCCATCTCTCTCGGGCACCTTCAACGGCACTGTGACGAGGGCTACTTGACCCGCCTCGGTGAGCCGGTCCACCGTAGTGCCACTCAGAAACGCCTGAAGAGCACGCGAGCGCGCGGGTTGATGCACTTCCGGTTCGACCCGTTCCTCCTCCACGTATTCCACTCCGTTGCGCAGCGTGCGCACCGATGCTTCCAACAGAGGCCGGCGGTCGCCTCCTGCTGTCATGGCAGCCCAGAAATTACGACCGAGCGCGCGAACCAGCCGCTGGTGCATACGCTCCAGGCTGTCCTCGTCATCACCCGCATCACCTTCGAGGTCCTGCCCAGCCCCGGCGAGGCTGGCCACATCATGTGCTCCAACAATCAAGAACGACGTGCCGGGATCATCGCCCTCACGGGTGAGATGCAGATCCTCTGCCGTCTTTTCGTCAGCCCACCAGGAACGGACGACCTCACTGTTTTCGGCTTTTGGATCCGGTTGCCCGAACCAAGCGGGCCCGGCAAATCTCTTGCCGTCCACTTCACGCCAGGGCAGATCGAGTCGTCCAATTAGCCGCCGCTGGGTATGCCCCTCATGAGGTTCGGAGAGCGTGGAATTGATGAGAACGAGCCCCAGTCGGCTGGTTGCCCAGAGCGTGGCCTTTCCGAGTCCGTACGAACCGCCAGCCGCCACATCCGACTTGCGGCTTTCGAGTTGGCGCCGCACCACGGCGGCGAAGCGGCCGTCATCGTAGTCGTCACCGGTCAGCCCATTGGCGTTGTAGTCGTCGACGCGAAGCAGGACCAGCCGATCTCGCTCGAGCATCTCCCGCAAGCCGGCGCCGATGACCCGCCCGACCTTCTGGTCCTGCGCGGCAGCAGCCTCATAGTGCGGGTGGAGGTCGTGCCAGTGGATCGCAGTGCGGAACCGTGCCAGGGCGTCCCCGGTCAGTTCGTGCAGGGTGTAGCGGACCCTCACCGGGCGATCGTTCCTTCTGTCGCGCTCGTCGAGGCTGTTCTGCGTCGCCTCACGAGCCAGAACCTCCAGATCGGCCTCGAAGGCGAAAGCCGCGGCATTGCCGAATTCCCGCCCACCGTCGTCGTGCCCGGGCCGGTGGTACCACACGACTGATGTCTCCGAGGACGTGTCCGATCGGTCCGGACCACTCGCGAAGCCCTGCTTGCATTTCGCGTCGACTCCAAGGGTCTCGTGCACCCTGGTCAAAAGGTCGGGGTCAGGCATGGAACGACCATCGAGCCAGGCATCGACAAGTGCCCGCGTCACTGCCAGCCGGTGTGCCAGTTCACTTTTGCCAGTCCCCATCTCTCGCATCCGCTCGGACAACCACCGACCGAACTCCGTCTCCTTCGAGGTCACCGCTCGCCCTCTCCCGTCGGAACCGCTCTCTGTCTCCGGCTTGCCCGCAATATCATTCTGCAGTGACGCGCCAGCCCCCGCCTCTGCCTGCCTCGCCGCACCTCTGTGCCGCTCGGACATCTCAGCGACCTCCTGAGCAATTTTCCGGGCGGCTTTCCTCCGGCGGCGTTCCGCGTCGGGGTTGTCGGGATCCAACCCCATCTGGATCCTCAACTCCTCCACGGCCCGCTTCTCGATCTGCCGGATTCGTTCGCGCGTGACTGCAAACTTCCTCCCGATCTCCTCCAACGTCCAGGCTGTGCCGTCGATGAAGCCATGTCGCAGCAGAAGAACATTCCGGGTTCTCTCCGTGAACATGCACGCATCGAACAACTGGAAAAGTTCCTCGCGTTCAAATTCTGACCATAGTTCCTGTTCCGGACTCGGAACGGGCTGAAACTCATCGACGACCAACTCCCCTAGAGACGTCTTCTCGGCGACGGGTTGATCGAGCGACAGAACCACCCGATGTGCCAACCTCAAATACTCCGTCACCTTTGCGAGACTGAGTTCGCACGCCAAGGACAGATCATCTATATTGGGGATTCTTCCCTGATCAAGAAAGGCTTGTTCCCGCTTCCGTACCTTTTCTACGTCGCTCCAGACGTGAACCGGAAGCCGAATCGCCGCCTCTTCGTTGATCACGGCTCTGGTGATGCGTTGCCGAACCCACCAGGTGGCATAAGTGGAAAACTTGCACCCCATGGAGACGTCGAACTTCTCTATGGCTCGAATCAGTCCTACCATGCCGTGCTGCGCAAGGTCCTCGTACATGGGGCCACCTGCCCAGCGCCCCATGCCGCGCAGGATCTTGTGTACCAGCCGCTGATTGTGGATGACCATGGCAGACGCTGCTCTGTAAGCCTCGCTGTCTCGCGGAAGTGTCGCCAAGTAGCCGTCGGGCAACTCATCCGAGGAATTTCTTGTTCCTCGGAACAGAAGGCAGAGCCCCACTTCTTCTTCGGCACTCAGCAGACGCCGGTGCGGGTTCACTCGCCGCCGATCGACCTCGAGCAGGCGGCGAGCGGCGCGACGGGCCGCTTCCATGTCGCCGACACGCACCGTCCCTCGAAGGGACTCGAGGTCCGGGGCCGCCTCTTCTTCGTCGAAGGAATCCAGGTCGTCGACCACCTCGTCGAGACCGGTCTTTTCCTCGGAAGCTGGCTTCTCCATGACGTCCGGGGGGTCTGCTCCGTGCTCGGCTTCCTCCTCTGCCTCCACCACGGCTTCGTACAAGGCCTGGGACTGTTGCGCGTCAAGGCGTGCAGCCCTGATCACTTGCATCAGGGCTGCGCTGCGCTCGGCTCCTTCGTCCGTGAATCGACGTATGAGCCCGACGAGCAGATCCCCACCGGATTGATCCAGCCGGATCCCGGATGCATCGTCTCGCTCCGTGGTCATCACGCCCCCGCGCCCCTACTTCGTCGCTGCTCCGTCGTAGTCCATCACCCAGCGGGCCGTCACTGCCAGCACTTCCTCGCCAGAGGCCGCGCGCCGAGGATCTGTCACTCGGTATTTTGAGGACGTCTGGGCGTGACCATGGGGAGAGTTGATGCGAATCATTCCGAGCGAGATCTCGAGCAGCACGAGGAGCCAGGCCGAGCGCGGTGTGTTCGCGGCACTCAAGGCGATTCCCGATGACCAGAGCGTCGCGCTGCACACGGTTCATCTCCCCAAGCACCACAAGAAACGTGTTGGCGAGATCGACTTCGTCGTCATCATGCCCGACATCCTGCTCTTCATCGAGGTCAAGGGCGGTGGGGTCCACCACCGCGACGGAAAGTGGTACTACGGGCCACCCGGTCGCGAAGAAGGCCCCAAGGAGAGCCCCTTCGCCCAGGCCAGCGGAGGCATGCACGAGTTCGAGCGGGAGCTCAGCGCCCTGATCGGGGACTTGAGGGACCACGGCGTCCCCAGCGGATACCTCGTGATCACCACGGACGTCGACATCCAACGCACGACCGAGTTCGAGCCCCAACAGTATCTGGGCGCCACGGCGTACAACGGAGGACGCGGTCTTGCACAGGGCATCGAACGAGCCACTCGCTTCTGGCTGGCTCGGAACAGGTGGGCCCACACCCCTGTCTCTGCCTCCCTGCGCAAGAGGATACTCGAGGCCGTCCGCCCGGATTTCGAGCTTGTGCCCAATTTGCACTCCCGACTGACACATCTCGACGTAGTCTTCGAACGTCTCACCGGCGAGCAGATCGACAGGCTCGACGAGCTGGAGTCCAATGCTCGACTCGTCTGGACCGGGGGCGCCGGCACCGGCAAGACCTTCCTCGCCGCTGAGGCGGCGCGCCGCAAGTCCGTCACCGGCAGTGTCCTGTTCACCTGTGCCAGCACCACGCTGGCTGCCCACATGGACCGGATCCTGACGGGCGACTCGATTACGGTCCTGCCCTTCGACCGTCTGGACGAAGTTCGAAGGCGCACCTTCGACCAGCTGATCGTGGACGAGGCCCAGGACTTGATGACTTTCGAGTGTCTGGACACCTTGGACGAACTCGTCTCGGGCGGCCTCGCCGAAGGCAGTTGGCTCTTCATGCTCGATCAGAACAACCAGGTACTGGCCCCGGACTCGTTCGACCCCGAGGCCTGGGACTACCTCCGCCCCCTGGGCCTCGTGTACGGGCCCATGAAGCGTAACTGCCGCAACACCGTGCAGATCGTCAAGCAGGTCCATCACTACACGGGAGCCGACCTGGGGGTCGCGTCCGCGGGTGAGGGCGAGCCGGTCCTCTTCGCCGACGCGCAAGACGTTCGCGAGGAGGCGGTGGTCCTCGACGCCTACGTCGACGAGCTCGTGCGGGAGGGTGTCTCGCTCCGTGACATCACGCTGTTGTCTGCTGCCGGGGTGTGGGAAGTGAGCTCGGCCCGTCTGTCACAGCGAGCCTCGAAGATCGAGCGATTCTCCGACGTTGTCGGAACCGAACGCACGAAGCACCGTCTCACCTGGTCCTCCGTCACTGACTTCAAGGGCCACGAGAACCATGTCGTCTGTGTGATCGATCTCGAGCCCGAGCATCTCGAGGGCCGTCTTGACGCGCTTTACGTCGCCCTTACCAGGGCTCGCGCCCAGCTCTGGGTCGCTTGCCGCCCCGGAACCCGCCGGACGCTAAAGGAACTGGGTATAACCGTGCTCACGCGGGAGGGACGTCTCAAGTGAACGACTCCGCATCACAACTCTCCGTCTACCGCGCCGACTTCGTGGCGTACCTCAGAAAGCAGTTGGTCGGACCGGCAGGTCCCGAGGACGAGACGATCGTCGACCCGCCCGACCGCCGGTACCTGATGGGCACGTTGTATCCGCGGGGTGCCTCCTTGCTGGAGCAGGCGCAGGACGACGGCGAACAGGACTTCAAAGAGACTGAAGCGGGAAACGGCGAGGAGGACAGCTTCGCCGACGATCCGGTGGCAGAGGCGAATGCATGGCTTCCGTCCTCGCTCGGCTTCTCCTTCTTCACCAACGCTAGGTACATCAAGGTGACATGTGCGGCCTCCCGCTACCTGACATTTCGGGAGGGGGGGCGTCGCAGCTGGCGAAGGCAACCGCGACTCTCCACGACCGAGATGGTGTCGGCGGAACGAACGACGCCGATTGGCGTTCTGGACGGTCACGGCTTTCTTCATGTCCGATGGCGCCCCTTCGGCAACGGACATCTCATCACATGCGTGCTGGCGAACGCCCATGACGAGGAGGAGAGCACGCACAAGGACCGCGAATTGATGCTGTTCCAGGCCGAACTTCGGGCGACGACACTCGATGGATCCTCCATCCTGGAGTACCCGAGTACCCGTCTCAACAGTCGCGACGAGGAAGAGCAGGAACTCCGGGTCCAGTATCGGAACATCGTGACCAGGGCCGTAGGACACGGGTGTGCCGTCGAGTGGGACTACCAATCCGACCCCGTCACCACCGTGCGTGCCGAGGTCATGCCACAACAGGTGGTCGAGCGCATCAAGCCCGACGGCCCCAAGGACCTACCGGTGCTCAACCTCGCGTATCTTTCCCAGCCGGATCTCACCGTGGACGACTTGAAGACCGAACTGCACTCCTTCGTCCTGGGCTATCGCAAGTGGTTCGACACCCAGCGGTCGGATGCGGATTCCCTGCAAGCGTGGGCTGCTGCGCCCACTGCGCGCATCCTTGAACGCATCGGGACGGCAGCCGACCGCATGACGTCGGGAGTGGAGGCTCTTACGGCATCAACCCCCGCAGGAACCAAGGCACGTGAGGCCTTCCGACTGGCCAACCGGGCCATGGCGCTCCAGATGCTCCACAGTCGCCCAGAACTGGCGGGCAGCCGTCGCCGTAGAAACAGCGAAGTGCTCGAACTGTCCGAGCCCGATGGCGACTACGCATGGCACCCGTTTCAGCTCGCCTATTTCCTGCTCGTGATCGAGGGCCTGATGAAGCCCGAGCACGAGAGTCGCAGGACAGTCGACCTCATCTGGTTCCCAACAGGCGGGGGCAAGACGGAGGCCTACCTCCTTACCGCCTGTTTCGAGATCCTCTGGCGCCGGTTGACGTTCGGTGCTGCTGGGGGCGGCACGGCCGTTCTGAGTCGGTACACGCTGAGTCTCCTCACCACGCAGCAGTTCCAGCGCACTGCAACGGCAGTCTGTGCCCTGGAGTACATCAGGAGAGGGCACGACGGAGCGTTGTCCCATGAGCTGGGGCGGGAACCATTTTCCATCGGTCTCTGGGTGGGCAAGGAGACGACGCCGAACAAGATCTCGGCCGCGCAAGACGAGCTGGATGCCCTGAAGCAGATGAACACTCCCGATGATCGCTTCCTGCTCGAGCGTTGCCCTTGGTGCGGTACCGAGATCGTCCCGGAACGGCAGGGGCAGGATCGCGACTTCGGCATCCGGGCGGACGGAGTCACCACCTCTTTCTTCTGCCCGCGCGACGCATGCGTCTTCCACGAGCTGCTCCCCGTGTCCGTCGTGGACCAGCAGATCTACAAAGAACCGCCGACGTTCGTCCTGGGCACCGTGGACAAGTTCGCGCGACTGGCCTGGGAATCAGAAGCGGGCAACCTTTTCGGCGGGAACGGCAAGCGTGCTCCCTCGCTCGTCATCCAGGACGAGCTGCACCTCCTGGCCGGACCTTTGGGAACCACGGTCGGTCTGTACGAAGCAGCCGTCCTCGAGCTCTGCACCCGCGGCGGCACCATGCCGAAGGTCATCGCGTCCACAGCGACGATCCGACGCTCGCAAGACCAGATTCGCAGCCTCTACGGTCGACCCGCACAGCTTTTCCCTCCGGCGGGGATCAACGCCGGTCACTCCTACTTCGCCTCGCCCGACAAGGACAAGCCCGGACGTCTATATGTGGGTGTCATGGCACAGGGCCACACCGCCTCGACGTCGACCGTGCACGTGGGAGCCGCCGCGCTCCAAGCCCCGAAGGAGGTCTGTGACGACGACAGCCTCCGTGACGCGTACTGGACCACGGTCGCCTATCACAACAGCCTGCGGGAACTCGGCAGAACCGTCACGATCGCGCGGGACGACATCCCTGCGCGACTCGAGCATCTGACGAAGGACGACACTCAGCGACGCGGGCTGAACGACGACTCGGTTGTCGAGCTCACGAGCAATATTCCGCGCGCTGCTCAACCACGACTGCTCGAGCGTCTCGGCAAGAGCTTCAAGGAAGCCGGCAGCGTTTCCTTCCTCGCCACAACCAACATGCTGTCCGTGGGCGTCGACGTTCCGCGGCTCGGCCTCATGCTCATGAACGGACAGCCCAAGACGACTTCGGAATACATCCAGGCCACCAGCCGCGTAGGTCGTCGTCATGTACCGGGGCTGATCGTCACCCTCTTCCGCTCGACCAAACCGCGTGACAGATCGCACTACGAGTCGTTCGGCGTGTACCACCGCTCGCTCTATCGGCATGTCGAACCCACCAGCGTCACACCGTGGTCCATGCCCTCACGTAAACGGGCCCTGCATGCGGTGCTGACCATCCTTGTGCGACATCGAATCGGGCTGGACGCGGAGAACAAGGCCGGAGACATCCTTGATCACGCGGATGAAGTCGCCAGGATCCGCGACCTCGTGGTGGATCACGCGCGGCGAGCCGATCCGGAGGAGGCCGACGCCGCAGCCGAGCAGCTGGACTCCCTGATTGAAGCCTGGATGCAGGAGGCCGAGATCGCGCGCGGCGAGGGCAGCCGTCTCTACTACCAGCCCCAGGGACGGCTGCACCCGTCGCTCCTCAGGGACTTCGGCAAGCAGGGTGGCCTGTGGGAGACGGCGCAGTCGATGCGCAACGTCGACCGCGAGTGTCTCGTCAGCGTGAAAGGAACATGAGGGTCGTGAAGGATATTCGTCGCAAGGTTCGCAGGTCGCAGACCATCGTCCCGTTCGGTGTCGGTGGAATCCTCGATCTGCGAGGTGAATCGTTCGTAGCCGCCGACATCCGTAGTTGGGCAGCGAATGCCGAGCGGGTGGATTCACCACGGCTTGCAAGGAAGTTGGGAGTCGAAGGCTTCAGGTCGGCCCCCGTCATCCCCTCCGGAAAAGCCGCTTACGCGAGCCGCAGCGGCCCCTCCTACGTGCGGTTTCCCAAGTGGCTGTTCTGCCCTCAGTGCAGGGAAATGGAGTTCTGGCGCCTGGAACGCGAGCAACGGGACAGGCAGCCGACCTGCGGGCGCTGTGCCGGGAAGCCGCAGCTGGCTCCGATGCGTTTCATCCAGGTATGCAGGGCGGGCCATATGGCCGACATCGACTGGCGCAGATGGGCCCACTCCAGGAGCGAGGGTCATGCTCAGCGCCAATGCCAGGTTCGTCGGCTCCGGTTCCTCGCCACTCCCGAGTCGTCCGGACTGGAGGCGCTGCGCGTCGTCTGTGCCGTTTGCCGAGCCGGTCGCAATCTGGCAGGAATCAGCCAGAAGAACATCCTCAAGCAGACAGGCGTGGAGTGCCCGGGAACGCACCCCTGGCAATACGAGACCGACGAGGCGGATCCCTGCGAGGAGACGCCACAAGCGGTACAGCGGGGTGCTTCCAACGTGTACTTCCCGATCACCCACTCGGCGATCGACATCCCGGCGCCGGCGGGCCTGTCCGAGGAGGACGAATCGACCCAGAAGGTCGTCAATCACTCCCTGTGGCCAGACTTCAACAACGAGTACGGCAGCCCGATCTCCGACGCCTTCAGAGCTGTGATCGCCAACCAATGCGAGGTCACAGAGGAGTTCGTGGAATCTGTGCGACGCCGCCATGCTGACGAAGCATCGTCGATGTCGTCTGCCGGTCAGGACGAGGACCTCAGTATCGCCGAGTGGGCGGCCTTCTCCGCTCCGGAATCCGTCGCCGATTCCAAGACGTTCTCCGTGCGTCGGACCCATCTCGGGGTCGGCCGCGAGGCCCCAGGATCCATGCAGGAGCTGTCCGCGGGCATAACCGCCGTGGTCGTCGCCGACCGGGTACGCGAGGTACGTGCGCTCCAGGGATTCTCGCGGTATGAGCCCAGCTCAGGTGACGACGAAGAGGGCGAGGGCGGGCGCGTTGTGTCGGTCAACACGCAGACCAGGGCCCGATGGCTGCCCGCCATTGAGACCTACGGCGAAGGCATCTTCATCGCCATCGACGAGCAACGCGTGAGCGCCTGGGAGAGGCTTGATTCGGTGCGCGACTGGACGCGACGCATCATGCGCAACATGGACGCCTCCTTCAAGGCCGACCGTCTTAGGGAAAAGACGGGTCCGGACCTTCTTCCGAGATTCGTGATGCTGCACACGCTGGCCCACCAATTCATCCGCCAGCTCTCGTATGACAGTGGATACAACGCAGCGTCGCTACGAGAACGTGTCTACGCTCGAAGTCACCCGCAGGGGAGTGAACTTCTGCCTCAGGCTGGTGTGTTCATCTATACAGCCGCCGGGGACGCCGAGGGGACGCTGGGCGGGCTCGTACGCCAGGGGCAGCCACCGAACCTCGTCGAGACTTTGATCCGACTGCTCGAATCGGCGCAGTGGTGCTCCCAGGACCCACTGTGCGCCGACTCGACCGGTAGGTCTCTGGCCAATCTCAACCGTGCCGCCTGCCATGCCTGCACGCTTCTTCCCGAGACATGTTGCGAGATCGACAACTCCCTCTTGGACAGGACGCTGTTGATCGGCGACGGCGAGGTCCCAGGGTTCTTTCGCGGAGTTGTTCAGGCCGCACTTGAGGAGTCGGCAAGAGCCGTCGATGTGCCGTGAAGATCCCTTCCCTCCTCGACCTCAACACCGAGCAACGGGCAGTCGTCGACCTTCCGTTCCACGGAAGTCACGTCGTCACTGGGGCACCTGGCACCGGAAAGACCATGATGGCCGTCTACCGGGCCTGGGCGTTGACAGTTGCCGGGCGCGACGTGGTTCTCTTCACGCACTCCAATCTGCTGCATCAGTACCTCGCACAATTGGCGCCGGACCTCACGGAGGGCCTGAACGTCACTACCTACCATCGGTGGTTCAGGGAGTTCTGGCATAAGCGCTTCCGGACCGATCCCCCGCTGGGCGGCGACGATGCTTTTGGCTACGACTGGGTCGGTATACAGCGAGAGTGCGTCAGGCAAAGGGTGAGATCGAACGCACATCTGGTGATCGACGAGGGTCAGAACCTGCCCGTCGCCTTCTACCAGTTGTGTCACATCCTCGGTGTCGGCGTCACCGTGTTCGCAGACGAGAACCAGCGGATCGGCGACGACGACAGCAGCCTGTCCGAGATGCGACGGTTCCTTGGCGCACCGGCCGTTCCGCTCGTACTGCGGGAGAACCGTCGGTGCAGTCGGGAGATCGCGATCCTCGCGTCAGAATTTCGAAAGGAGTCCCGGGACACGATGCCCTTGCCGAAGCGCGTCGGTCCCACCCCCACCGTCCTGAAGGTCCCATCCGTGGAGTTTCTCCTCGCTAGAGTTTCTCAGTGCTTCAAAGCCCACCCGGAGCGAAGCATTGGCATCATTTGCAGGTCGACGAGACTGCTGCGGGACGTCCAGAGCAGGCTCACGCACCTTGGCCTGGCGAAGTACACCCAGGCGTATGTTCACGACGATCGCTACCGGAATACCATCAACTTCTCGACCCGCCCGATCCGGATCGTGACCACGGCCAGCATGAAGGGCTTGGAGTTTGACAGTGTCTTCGTGCCGGACTTGGACGCGTACGCAGAGGACCCGACCAGCGTGGACGCCCGTCTTCGACTTTTCGTGTTGTGTACACGCGCTCGCGAGGATCTTCACTTCGCCTACCGCGGCCCCGAAGAACCCACCGTTCTTTCGAACATCCCGGAATCCTTGTTGGTACGCCACACCGGTTGATCGTGTAGCTAGTCACACCGTCCCGGGTCGGGGGGTCATCTGTCCGTGAGCGGGTGCCCTTTCAAGTCGCGGTGACCGCGGGTCTTCACCGGCCCGTCAGGCTTCCAGAACTCCAGTCTCTCGGCGGCTTGCTTCAGCCTGCCCCTGGCCTTGCTGCCGCTTAGCTCGGGTTCAAGCACATGCTGCAGCACGTGCAGCGCGAGCCTGGGAGGCACGGCGTTACCGATCTGTTGGGGTACGTCGTTGCCGCTCCAGGGGTATTCGACGGGGAACGTCTGGAGCACGCCGGCCTCGGCATGGGTGAAGCGGTCGAATTCTGTGAGGTCGTCGTCGGTACCCTTGTGAACCAAGCGGTTCCGCGACACCTTTCCGGTGATCGTGGCAGAAGGGACGTCGTGGTCGCGCCGACCGCGTGCCTCGGGGTCCCCACCGGTCCCATAGTTCGAGACGACGGTGAAATCAGGACGCTTGTACACCTTCCCCGGTGAGACCTTCTGCGCCTTCTCGAGTGCCAGTTCCATGGAAACCCAAGGCTCTTTGGGAGCTTCTTCGGAATCCTCTTCCGAAGCTTCCCCAAAGAGGGTGTCCGAGTGGCGTGCTTTCAGTGGCATGGAGCGGCCTCCGGGCTGGTAGCGCTCGTGGGTTTCGGGCACGTCAAGGAGAAGATCGGCAGGGAGCCCGCTCGGAGGGGCGGTCGGAACGAGACGGGCCATCAGTACCGCACGCCGTCGAGTCTGCGGAACGCCGAATTCCTCGGTGTGCATCAGCTGCCTCCGGGTCCGATATCCGAGGGACGCGAGCACCTTGGCGTACTCCTTCCATACCGGCATCACCGCAGGCACCTGCTCCAGGATGACGGCTTCGTAAGGCTTCGAGCCGGGGCGCTTGCTCCGTTCGATCACCCACCAAAGGGGCTGCAGGACCAATCCCGTCCGTTCGTCGCCCAACTCCTCGAGATTGTCCTTCAGTATCTTGAGCCCGTCGGCAAGATCCCAGAACTCCTTGAGTAGGCCCTTGAGTTCGTCATCGTTATCCGGGACCTTAAGATCCTTCGGAGCCTTGAGCCCTTTCAGGAAGGTCTTGACCTGGTTCGAAGACCGTCCGAGCTCTTCCAGCCTGTTCCTCATGGCCTTACGGTTCGTGGCCCTGAGCTCCTCGACCTTGCGTTTCTCGGCCCTGACCTTCTTGGCCTCGATCTCTTTTCGCCGGAGCTCCTCCGAGATCCTCCGCCAGGTTCGGAAGATCTTCATCCAGTCCGGGTTCTCGGGACGCACGACTTCGTGCAATTGCTCGATGTACTCCACCACCTGGTCCAGCGCACGTCGCCCCGCCCCGTGCCCGGCGACGGTGAAGGTCTGACAGGGAGGTCCACCAGTCAGCACCTGCGCAAGAGGGAAGAAGGTTGCACGGTAATGCCGGACATCTCCCTGAAAGGTGTCCATCCCCGCCGCTTCACGGGTGGCACATGCCCCCGCGTCCCATTCGATGCCGGTGACCTCGTACCCGAGGACGTGTGCCGCCACATCCAGCCCACCCGGGCCCGCAAATAGGTCCAAAATGCGGAAACCTACAGGTGGGGAGTATTCCTTTTCGATGTGGCTCATGGGCTTGAAGTGTAGCCGGCGTTAGAGGGTGATGGTCCCTGTAATGCCGCTGCCACCCACGCGACCCAGCGCCTCTCCCACAGCTGGCGGCGCGGTGTGCCTACCTGTCGCTAGCGGTCGGCCTTGCCGCTGGCGAAGAGCCAATCTCGGGGAAACTCTGGCGGACGGCCGTGTGGTTCACCGTCATCCCGTCCAGTCTGTCGTTGCCCTGGGACGGATCCCGCTTGATGTCGGGACCGCGTGGCTCGCTCCCGAACGATTTTTGTAAACCCCGTTCGTCGCCACTTCGCCTTCGTACCGGTCCGAAGTCAGGCCCCCCGTGCGTCTTCGATCCGCCTGTCAAAGGTGGCGCCACGCTCGCCGCCTGGGCTGGTTCGTAGGCGAGGAGTGAAGTCCGCCTGTTCCAGGCCCAAGGCAAGCCGCTCGCTTCCGGGTGCACATCGACGAACGTAAAATCGGTCATCGAGCCCTCCCTCTTGATCGCCTTCGATCCACGGCTGCGCGGCGACGTTGGACTGTCTCGGCGATGCGCAACGCCACCGCGTCGGGCGCCTCGTGCTCCCAGAACCGTAAGACCTCCCACCCGGCGGCCACGAGGTGTTCAGTAGTCTCCGCATCTCGAGCCATGTTGCGGTCCAGCTTCTGGCGCCACCACTGTTCGTTCGACTGCGGTTGCGTTGCGTGCTCCGGGCATCCGTGCCAGAAGCATCCGTCGATCAGCACGGCTAGCTTGATCGACGTGAACGCAACGTCGATCCGGCGTCGGGCCATGCCCGGCACCGGGTACTCCACCCGATATCGCAGCCCGGCCGCGTGCAGCAATCGTCGTACGGCTAGCTCGGCCGCAGTGTCTTTGCGCGCCTGCTTGCTCATGCGGGCGGAAACGGCAGGAGAGGACGGGGTGACGTCTGGCACGGGAGCATTTTGCCAGCGGCGGGTGGAGGACACGTAATGAGCTGAGCGCTCTGCCTGGGCCGAGGCCAGCGTCCACGGGCGAAGACCGGGGCCGCCGCCCGCTTGTTAGCAGTGTCGTGCCTCCGCGTCCCGCCTCAAGGGCGCTCCCGCTCCGCTGCGCTCCGCGTCCGCGTCGGCTGCGCCGATGGCCCTTCGGGCCACCCTTGACCCGGGCCGCTCCAGCACGGGGTAGAAGCGAGCGGGCGGCCCGGGGAAAGTGGGCGGCTTGCCGGGGTGTGCCCGGGGGTGGGCTGCGCTCTTGGTCGGGGTTGAGGGCGCGCCGGGTCGTCCGGGCACGCCGGGTGGGTTCGGCGGCGGGGAGGTGGTGGGTGGTCTAAGAACTCCTAACGAAATGAGTGGGCGCAAGTCCGGGTCACTGGTCAGCTGACCGGACGTGCGTCAAGATCGCTTCATGCTGATGGGACGCA
>NZ_JBSHAF010000020.1:0-213193 GCF_053611365.1 Streptomyces sp. NPDC054813
GTTCGACGTCACACACACCCAGCCTGCACGAACGCAGCGCACGAGCGCCGAGGAACACCCAGACGATCAACGCCTACGAAATTCTTGGAAGAGCCATCTTTAGGACAGTCCCGTAGCCGGGCGGCGGGAGCGGTGACCGGCTGGCCGGCCCGGCTGACCGTAACTGGGCTCCTGGCGGAGCAAGTTGTCGCCGACGACCGTCCTACGGCCGGATCGCAGGCACAGGGCCGACCAGGGGGCCGACCCTCCACGCCCGTCACCGGGTCCGCCGAGGGCGGTGGCCGGCCCCGCTGCCGACGGGGAGCAATGTCCCGCGGCCCGCCGTCGGCAGGCCCCGCCCCGCCGGCCCCCGCGGCGCGGGACCGGCCAGCGCAGCGGCACCGTCCCGATGCCCGTGGACCGCCTCTCCGGCGAGCAGGCCGCCGGGGGATGTACCAGACAGGACACGCACGGGATCTCGACCAGGTTCCTGGCGATCCTCGGGCGACTGCCCGCACCTCAGCGGGGGTGAACCTCTGACGATTCAGCTGTCCGAGCCGCGGGGCCGTCCTACACTGCAGGTGTGACCGCTGCATTCGACTACGAGGACATGCACCACCTGGTGGACCGGCTCTCCCCGGCCCAGGTGCGACGCCTGCGCCTGCTCGTCACCCAGGATGAGGAACTGTCCCAGGTTGCCCAGTCGCTGCCGGCAGTCGACGTGAGCGAGGCCGAGGAGTCGGTCCCGGTCGGGCTGCTGGCCTTGATCGGCAGCGTGAATGGCCCAGAGGATCTGGCTGAACGGCACGACGACTACATCCGTGAGCGGATGCGCAAGCGCTTCGGCGACTCGGCGTGATTGCCACGGTCCTGGACACCGGACCCCTGGCTGCGGCGTTCAACGCGGCTGACCGGCGTCACCCGGAGTGCGCCTCCCTGCTGGCGTCGCTGACCGGCCGCCGTCTGCTGCCCAGCCCGGTCATGACCGAGGTCTGCTGGCTGCTGGAGCGCTGGCCCCGGGTCGAAGCGGCGTTCCTCGCCGAGGTCGCCCGGGGAACATTCGAGCTGGTCCATCTCGCTCCCACCGACCTGACGCGCATGGGTGAGCTGGTTCTCCAGTACGCCGACTTCCCGCTCGGTGGGGTCGACGCCTCGGTCATCGCGGTGGCCGAGCGCTTCGGCGTGGACCGGGTAGCCACCCTCGACCGGCGGCACTTCAGCGTCGTCAAGCCCGCCCACGTCCCCGCGCTGACACTCCTGCCGTAGCCGGGCAAGTGGTCTACACCACTGACGGCAGCGCTGACGGCAACAACCACGGACGCCAGCGTACAGCCACGTACACCAGCGGAGTACGAAACCGCCGATGACCTGCGAAAACGCAGGTGGGAAGGGGTCGCGTAGCACACGTACTATGTTGTCGCGGGCGGCATCTCGATCTTGGTCCACAACACCGGTGATGCCTGTAAGCCGGCCTATGTGTGGCGGGCCAACCGCCCATTTGTAAACGATCACCCTCAGGATCCGGTCTCCGCAGATGCCTTGATCAAGCCGGGTGAACCGCTTGCGGCCGGGGACTACGTCTACGTGGTCAAGCGAGACGGATCCCTCGCGGCAGCGCTTGAGGACAATGTCGTTAATTTTGGGTCGCCGCGGCTGAACGGAGGCCACACTAGTCTTTCAGCGGACCTTGGAGCAGGCGAGAGTCCAGCACCGGTGCTCATGGCCGGAAGGTTCACTGCCGACGAGAATGGCCGCATTACGATGTTCGACAATGATTCGGGCCACTATCACCCTGGGTACGATGATTGGGAATATGATCCCGAAGCATATATGTCGCTTGAGGACGTGGCGCGTCAGGCATTTGAGCGATTTGGGCTTCCTGCGCCAGGGTCGGATGCTTGGGATCCGTACGTACCATAGTCATGGGGTCCGGAGGAAGAGAGGAGTCGGCTGTGCATGAACGGAGCGGCGCAAGCGATCCGGAAAACGCCGTAGGCGCTGGTTCGATGCCGTCGCAGGCGAGCGAGGCTTCCGAGACTTACCTCGCGTCTGTGCTGGAGATGGCCCGGCTGCTCGACCTTGAAGTCAGCCCTACCTCACACGACACGCACGCGGCGCGTGACGTGTGGGGGGCGGTGCGTGGGCCCCTCGCGGCGAGGTCGAGCCTCCCGGATGACTTCTTCACGCCACTGGTGGCGGCGGCGATCTATGAACCGGACCCTAGTTTTACGCGTTGGTTCGCTAAGCCGGCAATTGAAGCATTTGGGCGCCTTCGAGTCCGTCGCGCATTGCTTGAATATCTCAAGACTGGGTCAGATCGGGAACGGATCGGGGCAGCTCAAGCGTGGTACTATACGCAACTCCGACGATCTGATGTGCGCGCGGCTGAGGTGAAAGCTGGGACTGAATCAGATGGCTCGGGTGATCTTACGGCTGAATGGCGTGAGGCTGCGCTCCGTGAGTTTGTCAGAAATAACAACTTGACGCTTCGGCATTATCTTGTGAAATACCTGCCCCTTGGCGGTACGGATGCGTTTCCATCTAATTCTCGAGAGCTAGTGGATGTGGCGCTGGAGATCGCGAGAGGATTGCCGCGATAGCGGCTGGCCGGGTGAAGATCTTGCGAAGCTCTTACATTTGATTTGCCTACCGCAAGTCAGATGATTCCATTTTTGGTATTCCAAGGCTGTTGTAATCGTGAAATCGTGAATGCAGGGGGACCTTCCTGAGCGTCGATTGATTCCGAGGATCGCTATTTTGTGCCGGAGGGGGCTTTTCTGTTGGCGTATGGCGCTCGTAGAGTCAGTAGCCGCGATGCGCTATTGGGGTGAATTTGCCAAGGGGATCGCACTGATCCTGGATGGCGTGCAGATCAGATTCAGTCCTGCTTTGATTGACGGATTGCAGTGTTCCGGTTCAGCTCGCGGGGATTCCGCTAATGGTCGATGCTTCAGTTGACTATTTTTGGGGTGGCGTGCCAGTTCATTACGAACGAAACTCCGTCTTCCGGGACGCTTGAGGCCCAATCGGACAGTGTTTCTTGGGTCGGGTCTTCTTGGTGCCCGGCGGAAATATCGGCGGATTGGTGCCGCGCAGGCCCGTGGGTCGTTGTCGTAGTCGGGCTCGGGAGAGATTTGATCGAGGGTCCCGAGGCGTGCCCGCTGTTTGTCGACTCATTACTATGAGGACGTTACTCTCGTAACGGCCGAAGAAGCATGGACTTGCACTCGGGATTCCACGTTCGAGCATCCGGGATGGCATGGAATTTCAATTCCACGATAATGATCTTGAGGTCTATGAGGACATGGGGCATGCGCTGAGTCGTGGATCCGCGCGGGCGGGTGGGGCCCATACGCATGGATTCCGAAGTCGGCGGCCGCCTATTCGATCGGTGACGCAGCCGACGAGGGCGGCGCCCGGGTCGCCGCTCTTGCGGCTGGCGACTCCTGATCGCGCCGCTTGCCTTCGTGCGCTGTTGTGCTCGGCCGGGATCAGGTTCGGGGTGTTCGTGAAGGGGGTTGAGCATGTCCTGCGGTTCCTGGGTGGTAGCGAGATGGGGGCGGGAGTATGGATGGGTGCTGTCCCGGGCCAATGGTCTGACTCATGATATTTCTGACCGAAGTGTCTCAGTCACACGGTGTCGGCCGTTGGCCGGGGATGGTGCGTTGTCGGTGCCGGGCTGGCGGGGTGTGTCCCGATAGGGGCCTGTCGATTGTTGTGGCGTCCTCACGATTCTGACCGTCTGACGCGGCTCGGTACCGGCAACGCGATACGTCATCGGGCCGGAAGGGGAACGGGCATGCGTGGCTCGGCACTGTCCAGTACGACGCCTGCTCCGCG
The DNA here is from genome assembly GCF_053611365.1 of Streptomyces sp. NPDC054813. Classification (NCBI taxonomy): domain Bacteria; kingdom Bacillati; phylum Actinomycetota; class Actinomycetes; order Kitasatosporales; family Streptomycetaceae; genus Streptomyces; species Streptomyces sp. NPDC054813. The sequence continues at coordinate 3,820 of NZ_JBSHAF010000020.1, forward strand.
GGCTCGCCCTCGTCGCCCTGTGGGGGAGGTGGTGCTGGGAGTGGACACGCACCGGGACGCCCATGTGGCTGCGGTGCTCTCCTTGACGGGGGCGGTGCTCGCCACTGACGAGTTCCCGGCCACCGCGGCTGGATACCGCGATCTGCTGAAGTGGGCCAGGAAGTCGGGAACCGTGAGGCGGGCCGGAGTGGAGGGGACCGGCTCCTACGGGGCGTCTCTGTCCCGCTATCTGCTGGCCCAGGGCATAGACGTGTTTGACGTGAACTGGATGGACCGGGCGGATCGTCGTCGGCGCGGCAAGTCGGATCCGCTCGATGCCCAGAATGCTGCGCGAGCCGTGTTGAGCGGGCGGGCCAGCGCCCGGGCCAAAACGGGCGACGGGCCGGTGCAGATCGCGAGAATGTACAAACTCACGAAGGCGTCGGCCGTCAAGGCCCGCACTACGGCCATCAATCAGCTCAAGGCCGTCCTTGTTACTGCTGATCCCGCTTTACGGGAAGAACTGGCCGGACTGGGCAATGCCGAACTCTTTCGTACCTGCGCACAGTTCACCGATGCGTGTGGTTGCGAGGAGGTCGGCGCGGAGTCGGTGGTGCAGGCCACCCGGATCACGCTGGGCCTGCTGGCTCACCGGATCGGCCGGCTCTCCGAGGAGATCCGGGATGTAGAGGCTCGTCTTGCCCGGCTCGTGGAACGGCATGCCCCGCAGCTGCTCGACGTGGTGGGGATCGGCCCGGACACGGCGGTCACGTTGCTGATCACGGTGGGGGACAACCCGGAACGGCTGGACAGTGAGGCATCGTTCGCCGCGCTGTGCGGGGTCAGCCCTGTCGAGCGTTCCTCGGGACGCCGGCATTTCCGTCGCCTCAACCGTGGCGGCGACCGGCACGCCAACGCGGCACTCCACCGCATCGTGTTCACCCGCCTGCGGGTCGACTCGCGCACCCAGGACTACTACGAGCGCCGGATCAAGGAGGGCAAGACCCGGCGCGAAATCGTCCGTTGCCTCAAACGCTACGCGACACGCGAGGTCTTCCACCTGGTCAAACAGCTACAGCCAGCCCCCCGCTCATAGGGGCTGTCGTGACAGATGAGAGGGTCAGGCAGGTGAGTGAGACGCCAGCGAACACCCTGCAATACCGCTTTGACGGGCCAGAAGACGCTCCTGTCCTGATCCTGGGTCCCTCACTGGGTACCACATGGCACATGTGGGACCGGCAGGTCCCGGAGTTGACCCAGCAGTGGCGGGTCTTCCGTTACGACCTTCCCGGCCACGGCGGCTCCCCGGCACACCCGGCCGGTTCCGTCACCGAACTGACCGCCCGGCTGCTGGCCACGCTCGACTCCTTCGGCGTCCAGCGCTTCGGCTACGCGGGCTGCGCGCTCGGCGGTGCCGTCGGCATCGAGCTGGCCCTGCGGCACCCGGAGCGGATCGCCTCGCTCGCGCTGGTCGCCGCCTCACCCCGGTTCGGGACGGCGGACGAGTTCCGGCAGCGCGGTGTGATCGTACGGACGAACGGCCTGGACCCGATAGCCCGGACCTCGCCCGAGCGCTGGTTCACCGGCGGGTTCGCCGCCGCGCAGCCCGCGATCACCGAGTGGGCCGTCCAGATGGTGCGCACCACCGACCCCGGCTGCTACATCACCGCCTGCGAGGCCCTGGCGGGCTTCGACGTACGCCATGAACTCGCCCGGATCGGCGTGCCCACGCTCGTCCTGGTCGGCTCGGACGACCAGGTCACCGGCCCCGCCGAGGCCCGCACCCTGGTCGCCGGGATCCCGGACGCCCGGCTCGCCGTGGTGCCCGGCGCCTCCCATCTGGTCCCGGTCGAGCAGCCCGCCGCCGTCACCGACCTGCTGGTGCGGCACTTCTCCACCGCCTGGCAGCCCGCCTACGACTCGACCACCGGCCAGATGGCCATCCCGGCCGCCCCGCCGAAGCCGGTCCTGCCCGCCGCCCCGCAGGCCGTGCCCCAGGTAGCCCCGCAGGTCACGCCCCTCGCCGAGATCGCCCCGGCCGTCGCGGTGCCACAGCCGCTCGGGCGACCAGACCCCTACGACGCGGGCCTGAAGGTCCGCCGTGAGGTGCTCGGGGACGCGCATGTGGACCGGGCGCTGGCCCAGGCCGACGAGTTCTCCGGGGACTTCCAGGAGTTCGTCACCCGCTACGCGTGGGGCGAGATCTGGGACCGGCCCGGACTCGACCGGCGCTCGCGCAGCTGCGTCACGCTCACCGCGCTGGTCGCGGGCGGCCACCTGGACGAGCTGGGCTTCCACGTCCGGGCGGCCCTGCGCAACGGCCTCACCCCGGGCGAGATCAAGGAGGTCCTGCTCCAGGCGGCGGTGTACTGCGGAGTGCCGGCGGCGAACAGCGCGTTCCGGGTCGCCCAGCAGATCATCCGTGAGGAGACCACTCCCGAGGACTGACGGACGGCCCGGGGGCAGGATGGTGACCATGAAGCTCACGAAGAAGTCCCACGCGTGCGTGCGCCTGGAGAAGGACGGGCGCACGCTCGTCCTGGACCCCGGCGGGTTCAGCGAGGAGGACGCGGCGGTCGGCGCCGACGCGATCCTGATCACGCACGAGCACCCCGACCACTTCGACGAGGGCCGGCTGCGGGCCGCGCTGGACGCCGACCCGGCCGCCGAGATCTGGACCCTGAAGTCCGTCGCCGACCGGCTCGCGGCGGCCTTCCCGGGCCGGGTGCACACCGTCGGCCACGGCGACACCTTCACCGCCGCCGGCTTCGACGTCCAGGTGCACGGCGAACTGCACGCGGTGATCCACCCCGACATCCCGCGCATCACCAACGTCGGCTACCTGATCGACGGCGGCAAGGTCTTCCACCCCGGCGACGCCCTCACCGTTCCCGACCACCCCGTCGAGACGCTGATGCTCCCGGTGATGGCCCCCTGGAACAAGATCTCCGAGGTCATCGACTACGTGCGTGAGGTGAAGCCGCGGCGCGCCTACGACATCCACGACGCCCTGCTCACCGACCTGGCCCGCCCGATCTACGACCGCCAGATCGGCGCTCTGGGCGGCGCGGACCACCAGCGGCTGGCCCCGGGGGCCTCGGCGGACGTCTGAGGCACGTTGTCAGAGGGGCCCGGTAGGTTGTCAGGCATGCGCATCGCGACCTGGAACGTGAACTCGATCACCGCCCGCCTGCCGAGGCTCCTCGCCTGGCTGGAGAGCAGCGGCACCGACGTGCTCTGCCTCCAGGAGGCCAAGGTCGCCGAGGCGCAGTTCCCGGTCGAGCAACTGCGCGAGCTGGGCTACGAGGCGGCGGTCCACGCCACCGGCCGGTGGAACGGCGTGGCGGTGCTGTCCAGGGTCGGCCTGGCGGACGTCGTCAAGGGCCTGCCCGGCGACCCCGGCTACGACGGGAGCGTGGAGCCCCGCGCGATCTCGGCGACCTGCGGCCCGGTCCGCGTCTGGTCGGTGTACGTGCCCAACGGCCGCGAGGTGGACCACCCGCACTACGCCTACAAGCTCCAGTGGTTCGAGGCCCTCAAGGCGGCCGTGGCCGGGGATGCGGGCGGCAGCCGCCCCTTCGCGGTCCTCGGCGACTACAACGTGGCGCCGACGGACGACGACGTCTTCGACACGGCCGCCTTCGAGGGCCTCACCCATGTCACCCCGGCCGAGCGGGCCGCCCTGACCGCGCTGCGCGAGACCGGCCTGTCCGACGTGGTCCCGCGCCCCCTGAAGTACGACCACCCCTACACCTACTGGGACTACCGCCAGCTCGCCTTCCCCAAGAACCGCGGCATGCGCATCGACCTGGTGTACGGCAACGAACCCTTTGCCAAGGCCGTGCAGGACTCCTACGTCGACCGCGAGGAGCGCAAGGGAAAGGGCGCCTCCGATCACGCTCCGGTGGTGGTGGATCTGGACGTGTAAGTGTCAACCTGGGTCCATGAACATCCCCTTCCTGGGTAACAGGCACACCAAGACCGGTGACGTGCCCCTGATCGCCGACCCCGATCTGCTCGCCGAGTGCGAGCTGCTGCGCGCCCAGGCGGCCGAGGACGGTGTCACGCTCGACGACACCCCGGCCTCGCTGGAGGCCCTCGACCAGTTGGTCCCGCGCTGGCGGGACGACGAGGAGACCCTGACCTGGCTCGGCACCGACGCCGGCCTGTATCTGGGCACCGTCCTGATCCGGACCGTGCCCGGTGCGGAATGGGAGATCCGCGCGGACGGGGAACCGGTCGTACGACTGGAGTCCGGGCGGGAGTTCGAGGTCGTCGAGTCCGGCCACGACTGGGCCGAGAGCGGAGTCCCCGAGCTCTCCCAGCTCTACGCGGAGGTCGCCGAAGCCTGACCTGCGGCCGTACGAACGGCGATCACCGCATCGATCACCGCCTCGCCACCCCAGCGATAAAGACCGTGTAAATACGGCTAATGCCCGAAAAGTGCGTGTCGTGCCTTAAGTCGTCTCGCGGCTGGATAGTTTGCGGCAACCACGACACAGCTGAGAGTGGGTAGGGCTGCGGATGGCCGTCGATCCTTTGATCGAGCTGCGCGACGTCGACAAGTACTACGGCGAGCTCCATGTCCCGCGGGACGTCGGTCTCACCGTCGGCAGGGGGGACGCCGCCGACGAGGTCCTGGTGGTCATGCGACAGCCGGCCCGGGACGGCATGGACCGCGCCCCGGAGGAGTTCTCCACCGCCCCGCGCAGCGAGCGTGCCAGGGACTTCCACTCCACGATCCTCAAGCACTGAGCGGGGAGTGCGACCCATGCGCCGTACCCCCCGTCTGCCCGCCGCCCCGGCTCTGCTGAGCGCCTTGCTCACCGCACTGCTCGCCACCGCCGGAGCCGCCGGCTGCGGCAAGGAGGGCAGCCCGCCCAGGAAAGGCCCGGCGGCCGGGACACTTCCCCATTACCAGGTGGCGCGGAACGTCCGGCTGCCCGCCTCCAGGACCTGGACCCGGGCGAAGCGGCGCGGCCACTTCGTCGTGGGCGTCAAGGAGGACCAGCCCTACCTCGGCGAGCGGGACCCGGCCACCGGCGTGTACTCGGGCTTCGACATCGAGATCGCCAAGATGATGTCCGCCTCCCTGGGCCTCGCCCCGGAGACCATCCGCTTCCGGACCATCGCCTCCGCCAACCGTGAGACCGCCCTGCAGAACGGCCAGATCGACTACTACGTCGGCACCTACACCATCAACGCCAACCGCAAGAAGCTGGTCGGCTTCGCCGGACCCTACTACCTGGCCGGCCAGTCCCTGCTGGTGCGCCATGACGAGAACGACATCCACGGCCCCCAGGACCTCACCGGCAAACGCGTCTGCTCGGCCGCCGGTTCGACGCCGTACCAGCGGATCAGGGTCGACTACCCGAAGGCGGTCCTGGTCGCCTACGACACCTACTCCGTGTGTGTGGACAACCTGCTCACCTACCAGGTCGCCGCCGTCACCACCGACGACGCCATCCTCATCGGCTACGCGGCGAAGGCCCCCGGCGAACTCAAGGTCGTCGGCAAGCCCTTCTCCCAGGAGCCGTTCGGCATCGGCGTCCCGCGCGACGACACCGCCCTGCGCTTCGCGATGGACGACGCATTGGAGGCCCGTGAGAAGAACGGCGACTGGAAGAAGGCCTACGACGCGACGCTCGGCCTGTCCGGCGTCCCTGCCCCGAAACCGCCCCCGATCGACCGCTATCCCGCGAGCTGAGCGAGGACGGCATGAACGTACTGACAGACAACTTCCGCACGTACGCCGAGGGTTTCCTCGGCACCGTCGAACTGACCGTCTACGCCTCGGCCCTCGCCCTGGTCCTGGGCTTCCTGATGGCGGCCTTCCGGGTCGCCCCGGTGGCCTCGCTGCGGTTCCTCGGCACGGCCTGGGTCACCGTGCTGCGCAACACCCCGCTCACCCTGCTGTTCTTCGCGGTGCTGCTCGGCCTGCCCCGGTTCGGACTCGTGCTGCCCTTCCAGGTGTTCGCGGTCCTCGCTCTCGGCTGCTACACCTCGGCGTTCATCTGCGAGGCGCTGCGCGCCGGCATCAACACCGTGCCCAGGGGGCAGGGCGAGGCCGCCCGCAGCCTCGGCATGACCTTCGGGCAGACCCTCGGCCTGGTGATCCTGCCCCAGGCGTTCCGGTCGGTCATCCCGCCGGTCGGCTCCACCCTCATCGCGCTCGCCAAGAACTCCGCGATTGCGGGCGCGTTCAGCGTCACCGAACTCCTCGGCACCTACAAGACCTTGAGCGAGCTCGGCTACAACATCGTCTGGACGTTCGTCTGGATCGCCGTCGGCTACCTCGTCATCACCCTCGCCATCAGCGCCCTGTTCACCCGGCTGGAGCGGAAGTGGGGGGTCGCCCGATGACCGAGACCACCGCGCTCTACGACGTCCCGGGTCCCCTCACCAGAAGACGGCACGCGGTGTACGGCGTCCTGTCGACCCTCGTCGTCCTCGGCCTGCTCGCCTGGATCCTGTATCTCCTCCTCGACACCGGACAGTTCACGTACACGAAGTGGATGCCCTTCGCGTACAAGGGAATTCAGGAACTCCTGCTGCGGGGTCTCGGCAACACGCTCGCGGCCTTCGCGACGGCCGCCGTCCTCTCCCTCGCGCTGGGCGGCCTGCTGGCCACCGGGCGGCTCTCGGAACACCGCCCGGTGCGCTGGGCGGCCACCGTCGTCGTGGAGTTCTTCCGCGCCATGCCCGTACTGGTGATGATCTTCTTCGTCTTCGTGGCGCTGAAGGTCCAGCCGCTGCCCGCCCTGGTCGCCGGTCTCACCCTCTACAACGGCTCGGTGCTCGCCGAGGTGTTCCGCTCCGGGGTGAACAGCGTCGAACGCGGCCAGCGGGAGGCCGCGTTCGCGCTCGGCATGCGCAAGACCCAGGTCATGGCGTACGTCCTGGTGCCGCAGGCGGTACGGGCCATGCTGCCCGCCATCATCAGCCAGCTCGTGGTGGCCCTCAAGGACACCTCGCTCGGCTATCTCATCACCTACGAGGAGTTCCTCCATGCCGGGAAACTGATCGCATCCAACCTCGACTACGATTTGCCCTTCATCCCTGTGGTGATGGTGATCTCGCCGATCTACATCGGGATGTGCGTGTTGCTCTCGTGGTTCGCCGGCTGGGTGGCCGGACGGGAGCAGCGCAGTCCCAGGACCGAGGCCGTCGAGGTGGCCCCGGCCGAACCGGGGACGCTGCTGCCGTAGAAGGCGGCAGCCAGGGCCAGGCCCGGCCGGCGGCAGCCGGAGATCACTGCTCGCGCAGCGGAACGGACACGTACGACGGGTCGTCCACCGGCGAGGAGAAGGTCAGCTGCGCGCCGGACGGGTTGTGCTCGATGTAGAGCGGGTCCACCGTGTCGACCACCAGCGCGAGCCGGTGCCCGGCCGGCACGTCGTAGGCCGTGGAGAACAGGTCCAGGTCCACGTCGAACGCCTTGCCGGGGGCGCGGTCGTACCAGGTGTACGGCGCGTTGGTGACCAGCTTGCCGAGGCCGAGCGGGCCCACGTCGTACAGGTAGGCGACGAGGGTGCCGCTCTCCTTGGTCGGGGTGAGGGTGGTGTGCAGCCGGGCCGTGCCGCGCACCCGCTGGGCGCTGCCGTTCCGCTCGGACTGCCAGACGGCGGCCCAGCGGCGGGGCAGCAGCGGGATCGAGGCGACCGGCGGCAGCTGGGCGATCTGGTCGAGGAGGCCGGAGAGGAGGACCACCCCGCCGTCCGCGCCCGAGTCGACGTTCGCGTGGATCGTGGTCGAGCCGGCCAGGGCGATCTTCCTGCGGGTGGCACCCACCGACTTCCAGTCCGGGTAACCCTCGTAGCCGCCGTCGGTACGGGACTTGAGCTGGACCGGCTGCTCGCGGTCGATGCCGTTGTCCGTGCCCTTGAGGTAGTGGTCGAACCAGCGCTCGGTGTCGGTCCACACGTCGTTCGGCAGCCCCAGCAGCCCGGTCAGCTCGGCCGTGGCGTGGTCGCCGGGGCGCAGCTCCAGGCGCTTGGGGCCGGTGAGCTTCCCGTAGAAGTCGGTGTACTGGTTGGCCGGGAAGATGGAATCGCTCCAGGCGTTGGCCATGAAGACGGCCGCGCCGTTCTCGTTGAGCTGGTCGACGTAGGTCGCGACGGAACGTTTCGCCCCCCAGGCGATCATGTCCTGTTCCCGGTCCAGGTTCGAGGCGTAGAAGTCCTTGAAGATCTGCCGGACTTCGGGGCTCTCGCGCCCGGTGAGGGTCGCCGAGCCGTCCAGGAGGGCGGCCGCCTCGACGTGCTGGGTACGGCCCGAGTAGATCGAGTCGATCAGATCCGCCCAGCCGCTGAGCGCGCCGACCGCCTTGATCCGCTTGTCGTGCGCGGCGGCCAGCAGGCTGATCCCGGCGCCGTACGAGACCCCCGCGATGCCGATGTGCCCGGGATCGGCGGTGGTGTTGGCGAGGGCCCAGTCGATGACCTTGGACGCGTCCGCCACGTCCGGCGGACCGGCCACTTCTATCTGCCCGCCGGACTGCCAGAATCCGCGCACGTTGTAACTGAGCACGATGTAGCCGGCGTCGGCGAGTTTCTGGGCCTGGGCCAGATACTCGACCTGGGGCAGCGACCAGCTCGTGGGGAGCACGATGAGCGGGTAGCGCCGCGTGGCGTCGGCGCCCGCGGGCGTGACGACGTTCGCTTTCAGGACCGTGCCGCCGTCGCCGGTGATGTCGACGAAGCGGACGGAGCCGGCAGCCTGGGCGGCCGGGGCCAGGCCGACGACGCCGGCGGCGATCAGGGCCGCCGAGACGGCCCCCGCGGCGGTCTTACGCAGAGCGGCGGTGCGGTGGTCGGCGCGGCGGCCGGTGGCGGTACGGCGGCTCGTGGTGGTGCGACCTCGTCCCATGGGTCACTCCTCACTCGTGTCAGTGCAAAGTGACCAGACGGTAACCGCAACCTCTTACCGTAAGTAACCCGTCGGTAAGTTACGTGCGGGTAACGATTGTTGAATGGTGCAGCTACTCAGGAGGCGCGGTGCGAGGAGCGCGTCGTCTCGGTGGTGGCGGGCGGCAGCGGCGCCTGGGCGGCGCGGGTCACGTCCGAGACGAGTTCGACCACGTCCGGGCCGTACGCCTGCGAGTTGACCACCTTGAGGAGGAGCACGAAGGTGTTGTTGCCGTGCTTGCGGGCGAGCCGCTCGTGGTTGCGGGCGAGGTAGCGGGTGGCCGCCTGGTTGGTGATCGCGCGCTGTCCGCAGAACAGGAACACCGGGCGCCCGTCCGGACGTTGACCGGCGGTGAGGCGGGCCAGCAGGACGTACTCGGTGATGCCCGGGTCGAGGCGGTAGCGCTCGGTGCCGATCTGGAAGGCGCCGCGGTCCGGGCCCGGTTCCGGGTCGATGTTGACCCGTACGCCCGGCAGCATCGCGGACATGTGCGCCAGCATGCGCCGGTTCGACCCGGGCCCGCCCACGCAGAACTCGGTGCGCTCGCCGAAGCCCTGCTGGACGTTTTCCTGGGTCACCATCTGGAGGTTGGCGCCGCAGTCCTTGATCAGCGCGGCCAGCTCCAGGAGCGCGAACACGTCGAAGCGGTGCACCGCCGGTTCGGAGGTGGCCGGATCGCGATTGACGACCAGCAGCGACTCCGAGTTCTCCGGCAGCCCGAAAAAGGCCTGCTTGCGGCGCAGGCCGCGCCGCCACAGCGAGGTGCGGGCCAGCCAGCCGAGCGCCGCGCTGATGCCGGCGGCCACGACGCCAAGGATAATGTTGCGCAGGTCGTCATTCATGGGCGCGCATGGTAGCGGCCGCAGATGGCCGGAACGTACCCGTGTTCGAAGTGTGGCGGTCATATGACAGTGCCTTGAATGTGGCTGTCGGGGCCGAGGTCCCGCCGATACGCTGCGCGGACGTTCCGGAACTGGAGGTGCGGATGCGTCGCCCTGTCACGCGGAAACTGACCGTTCTGGCGGTCTCGGCCGCTGTGGTGTCGGTGGGGGCGGCTGCGCCTCCCGCCCCCGGTGGTGCGACCGTCGCGAAATCGCCGGTGGCCGTCGGCTACGGCGGTGCGGTCTCCAGCGTCGACGCGGACGCCACCGCCGCCGGTATCGAGGTGCTCCGCAAGGGCGGCAACGCGGTCGACGCGGCCGTCGCGACGGCCGCCGCGCTCGGGGTCACCGAGCCCTACTCCTCCGGCGTCGGCGGAGGCGGCTACTTCGTCTACTACAACGCCAAGTCCCGTACGGTGCACACGATCGACGGCCGTGAGACCGCGCCGCTGACCGCCGACTCCGACCTCTTCGTGGAGAACGGCAAGCCGCTCGCCTTCGCGGACGCCGTGAGCAGCGGGCTGAGCGTCGGCACGCCCGGGACGCCGGCCACCTGGCAGACGGCGCTGGACCGGTGGGGGAGCGAACGACTGGGCACGGTGCTGAAGCCGGCCGAGCGGATCGCCCGCAACGGGTTCGTCGTCGACGACACCTTCCGGTCGCAGACCGCGTCCAACGAGACCCGGTTCCGGTACTTCCCGGACACCGCGAAGCTGTTCCTGCCGGGCGGGCAGCTGCCGGTGGTGGGGTCGACCTTCAAGAACCCAGAGCTGGCCCGGACATACCAGGAGCTGGGACGGAAGGGGATCGGGGCGATCTACCGGGGGGACCTCGGCAGGGACATCGTGTCGACGGTCGACAACCCGCCGGTGGACCCGGGTTCGGGGTGGAAGGCCCGGCCCGGCAAGCTCTCCGCGAAGGATCTGGCCGCGTACCGGGCCAAGGCGCAGGCGCCCACCGAGACGGCGTACCGCGGACTGAAGGTGTACTCGATCGCGCCGTCCTCGTCCGGTGGGACCACCGTCGGGGAAGCCCTCAACATCCTTGAGCACACCGACCTCTCGAAGGCCAGTGAGGTGCAGTATCTGCACCACTTCATCGAGGCCAGCCGGATCTCGTTCGCGGACCGGGGGAGGTGGGTCGGCGACCCCGCGTTCGAGGACGTGCCGACGAAGGGGCTGCTGTCGCAGCGGTACGCCGACGAGCGGGCCGCGCTGATCCACGACGACTCGGTGCTCACGAGCCCGGTCGCGCCCGGCGACCCGAACCATCCGGGGTCGACCGGGACGGCGGCGCCGACCACCTACGAGGGCGAGAACACGACACATCTCACGGTCGCCGACAAGTGGGGGAACGTCGTCTCCTACACGCTGACCATCGAGCAGACCGGTGGCAGCGCGATCACCGTTCCCGGACGCGGGTTCCTGCTCAACAACGAGCTGACCGACTTCTCGTTCACGCCGGCGAACCCCGCGGTGCACGACCCGAACCTGCCGGGGCCGGGGAAGCGGCCGCGGTCCTCCATCTCACCGACGATCGTGCTCGACAAGGCCGACAAGCCCGTGGTGGCGGTCGGTTCGCCCGGCGGGGCGACCATCATCACCACCGTGCTCCAGGTGCTGACCGAGTTCCTGGACCGGCATCTGCCGTTGGTGGACGCGATCGCCGCGCCCCGGGCGTCGCAGCGGAACGCGGCGAAGACCGAGCTGGAACCGGCGCTGTACAACGACCCCGTTGTGAGGGGGAAGTTGGAGGCGATCGGGCAGTCGTTCTCGTTGAATCCGGAGATCGGGGCGGCTACCGGGGTGCAGCGGCTGCCGGGTGGGAAGTGGCTGGCGGCAGCGGAGACGGTGCGGCGGGGTGGAGGGTCGGCCCAGGTGGTGAATCCTGCGCCCTAGGCTCCGGCTGCGTGGGGGCTGGTCGCGACCACGCGGCGGTAGCCGCACATCGACACAGCCCCGCGCCCCTATCGGGACGCCTGCTCTGTACGGAACTCCAAGGTGCCGTCCCTCACATCCACCGTCACCTCGCCGCCTTCCGTGACTGTGCCGTCCAGGAGTCGGCGCGACAGCTGGTTGTCGACTTCCCGCTGGATGGTCCGCCGTAGCGGTCGTGCGCCGTACTCCGGCTGGTAGCCGTGTTCCGCCAGCCAGTCGACCGCCGCGTCCGTGAAGTGGGACGTGATGCCCTGGGCGTGCAGCATGCGGCGGGTGTGCTCCAGCAGCAGCTCGGTGATCTGGTGCAGCTGTTCGCCGGTGAGCTGGCGGAAGACCACGATCTCGTCGATACGGTTCAGGAACTCCGGGCGGAAGTGGTCCCGGAGCGGGCGGAGGACCTGTTCCCGGCGGGCCTCCTGCGTCGCCTCCTCCCCGCCGGGACCGAAGCCGACACTGGCGCCGCGCCTGGTGATCACGTCCGAGCCCAGGTTGCTCGTCATCACGATGACCGTGTTGGTGAAGTCCACCGTGCGGCCCTGGGAGTCGGTCAGGCGGCCGTCGTCCAGGACCTGGAGCAGGATGTTGAAGACGTCCGGGTGGGCCTTCTCCACCTCGTCGAGGAGGAGGAGCGAGTAGGGGTGGCGGCGGACCACCTCGGTGAGCTGCCCGGCCTCCTCGTGGCCGACATAGCCGGGCGGGGCGCCGACCAGGCGGGAGACGGTGTGGCGCTCCTGGTACTCGCTCATGTCCAGGCGCACCATCCGGTCCTCGCTGCCGAACAGGACCTCGGCGAGGGCGCGGGCCAGTTCGGTCTTGCCGACGCCGGTCGGGCCGAGGAAGAGGAAGCTGCCGATCGGGCGGTCCGGACTGGCGAGCCCGGCGCGGGAGCGGAGCACCGCCTCGGAGACGGCCGCGACCGCCTCGTTCTGGCCGATGACCCGTTGGTGCAGGTGAGCCTCCAGGCCGAGCAGCCGCTCCTTCTCCTCCTGGGTGAGGTTGCTGACCGGGATACCGGTCAGGCGGGACACCACCTCGGCGATCGCCTCGGCCGTCACCTCCAGGTCCATCCCCTCGTCCACCTGGTCCTCGCCGGAGAGTTCGGCGATACGCGTCTTCAACTCGCCGATGCGGTCGCGGAGCTGGGTCGCGTGTTCGTACTGTTCGTCGGCGACCGCCTGGTCCTTGTCGCACGTGAGCTGCTCGATCTCGCGCTCCATGGCCCGCACGTCGCTGCCCTTGGCGCGGGAGCCGAGGCGGACGCGGGCACCGGCCTGGTCGATCAGGTCGATCGCCTTGTCCGGGAGCCTGCGGTCGGTGAGGTAGCGGTCGGACAGCTCCACGGCGGCGACCAGGGCCTCGTCGGTGTAGCGGACCTGGTGGTGGGCCTCGTAGCGGTCGCGCAGGCCACGCAGGATCTCGATGGTGTCCGGGACGGTCGGCTCGGGCACCAGGATCGGCTGGAAGCGGCGGGCCAGCGCCGCGTCCTTCTCGATCTTGCGGAACTCCTCAAGCGTGGTCGCGCCCACGATGTGCAGCTCGCCCCGGGCCAGCGCCGGCTTGAGGATGTTGCCCGCGTCCATCGAGCCGCCCTCGCCGCCGCCTCCGGCGCCGACCACGGTGTGCAGTTCGTCGATGAAGACGACCAGCTGGTCGGAGTGGGCGCGGATCTCCTTCACGATGTTGGTCAGGCGCTCCTCGAAGTCACCCCGGAAGCGGGTGCCCGCGACCACGCCGGGCAGGTCGAGGGCGATCACCCGGCGCCCGGAGAGGACGTCCGGCACGTCCTGGTCGGCGATCCGCTGGGCCAGGCCCTCGACGATCGCGGTCTTGCCGACACCGGCGTCACCGATCAGCACGGGGTTGTTCTTGCCGCGCCGGGAGAGCACCTCGATGGTCTGCTCGATCTCGTCGTCGCGGCCGATGACCGGGTCGATCCGGCCCTCCCCGGCCAGCTCGGTGAGATCGCGGCCGTACTTGTCCAGCGTGGGCGTGCCGGTATGGCGGCGGCTGTCCGTGCCGGTGAGGACCCGGTCGGTGTCCGGGACGTCCGCCGGCAGGCCGGCGGCGAACCGGGCCGCGTTCAGGATGTGCCCGGCGGCCGAGTCCGGGTTGGCGGCGAGCGCGCCCAGCACGTGTTCGGGGCCGATGTATCCGGCGCCGCTGGCCCGGGCCAGGTCGTGCGCGTCCAGCAGAGCCCGCTTCACGGCCGGGGTCAGGGACAGTGAGGTCGGCGGGGGTGCCTCGCCGGGCGGGTGCTGGACCGGGCCGGCGCGGCCGTCGATCTCCGTGGCCAGCGAGTCGGGATCCGCGCCGGACCTGCTGAGCAGGGAGCGGGTCGGCTCCGCCGTCAGAGCCGCACGCAGCAGATGCTCGGTGTCGAGGTCCCGGCTGCCGTGTTCGGCCGCGTACTGGGCGGCGCCCCGGACCAGTTCCCGGGCGGGCTGGCTGAGCAGCCTGCCGATGTCGATCTGACGGGGGCCCTGGCGCTCCCCACCGCCGCGGAAGAAGCGGGCGAGGAACTCTCCGAAAGGATCCTGTCCGAAGTCGCTCGGTCCGGGGTAACCGCTGCTCATGAGCGTTCGTTCCGTTCCGGCGTCCCGGCGCCTGGCGGGACGCGCTCGCTGGTCGACGTGCCGGTCCACGCGGGTGCCCCCTGCAGCGCCCGGTCACACCACCTTCGCACGCCTGCCCGAGGGGGGCATGTCCAGCACTTCGGGCCCGGGTGGCCGTCGCGCGCGGGGCGGCACCCCGCCGGTGCACCCGGTCGCGTTCCGCCCGGCCGGTCCCCGGGAAAACCGGAATGGCCGCGGTATTGCATCCGACGGAGATCGCCCGACACACCACGGCGGTCAAGAGGTGAATTCTTTCGGTGTGCCGGACGCGGACCGGCGAAGGCGGGTACACCTTCGCTCGGCCCGCGCCGACGGGAGTGTGACAGCACGCGATCAGCGGCCGACAGGGCGCGGCCGGGGGATCGGAACTCGCATGCGCACGTTTTCCATGAGAACTCCTTCGCTGATTCGGGCGGCTTTTTCTCCGCCCGTCACGGATATGTGTACGGGGGGCTGCCCTTGTTCAGCGCTGGGGAAATCTCATTCGTGCGGCACCGGACCGTATATCGCGACAGAAATTCGCGGGACTGACCTGTGTCAGTTCTTTGAATTCCTTTCCGTGAGGATCCGTGGCCCCGCCTCCGTGATCGCCACGGTGTGCTCGACGTGCGCCGCGCGGGAGCCGTCGTTCGTGCGCAGGGTCCAGCCGTCGGGAGCCTCGTGGTAGCCGTCCCGGCCGCTGCCGATCAGCATGGGCTCGATCGCCAGGGCCATGCCGTGCCGGAGCGGGAGACCGCGGCCGGGGCGCCCCTCGTTGGGCACCTCCGGGTCCTCGTGCATACGGCGGCCCACGCCGTGCCCGCCGAAGCCCTGCGGGATGCCGTAGCCGGCCTCGCGGCAGACGGTGCCGACGGCGTGCGCGATGTCGCCGATGCGGTTGCCGACGACCGCCGCAGCGATGCCCGCCGCCAGGGCCCGCTCGGCCGTCTCGACGAGCCGTACGTCCTCCGGGCGCGGCCTGCCGACCGTGAAGCTGATCGCCGAGTCGCCGACCCAGCCGTCGAGCTCGGCGCCGCAGTCGATGGAGACCAGGTCGCCGTCGCGCAGCCGGTAGGAGGTCGGGATGCCGTGCACGATCGCGTCGTTGACGGAGGCGCAGATGACGGCGGGGAACGGGGTGGCCGCGAACGAGGGCCGGTAGCCGAGGAAGGGGGAGGAGGCCCCGGCCGCCCGCAGCACCCCCCGCGCCACCTCGTCCAGCTCGAGGAGGGAGACGCCGACGGCGGCGGCCTCCCGGACGGCCGTCAGGGCCTGCCCGAGGACCTGGCCGGCCCCGTACATCGCGTCGATCGATACGTCTGTCTTCAGTTCCACCATGCCAATTACTATACCGGCTTTCTAGACCGGCTAAGAATGACGGCTTAGACTGACGGCATGGTACGCACCCCCCTCACTCCGGAAGAGCGTGAACGCGGCGAGCGGCTCGGGCAGATGCTGCGCGAGGCGCGCGGCGGCCGGAGCATGACCGAGGTGGCGGCCGAGGCCGGTATCTCCGCCGAGACGCTCCGCAAGATCGAGACCGGCCGGGCGCCGACGCCCGCCTTCTTCACCGTCGCCGCGCTGGCCCGCGCGCTCGGCCTGTCGATGGACGAACTGGTGGCCCGCTGCGCCCTGGCCCCGGCGTGACGCGCATCGGTCAAGATCCCGTAATGAGGGCTCTGCGCGCCCGCTGAAAACTCCCCGTAGCAGCCTCGTAACACGACTGGTGTTGCCTACGAAGCCGGAGTGTTCCGGTCGGGCGGGAGTGGAGCGATGACTGTGGATCAGCTCCCGGGCCGGGTACGGGAGTTCGCAAACTACCTCAATGGCCTGCTGGCACGCCTGGACCAGGGGGGCGGCTGGTGCGCGGTGTTCTGGCAGCGCGACCCCGACGGTATGCAGGCCTGCCTCGGCGGCCGGGAGGTCCCGCCCTGGGACGTCGTGGAGGCGCTTCTCCAGGACTTCGCGACCGCCTACGGTCCCGAGGCCGCCGCCCGCGCGACCGAGCAGGGCCTTCGCCTGCACGCCGGCGCGCTCGCCGCGTACGACGCCCGGCCCGGGGTCCGGGAGGAGCTGAGCGACCGCCTCGACGTCATGCTCCGCGAACAGCGCTACGCCGCCGAACGGCTGGCCCAGCTCGGCCGCGCGTACAGCTCCGCGCACTCCCGCGAGGAGGTCGAGTCCCTCGACATCGACCTCGCCTGGGCCCGCGACGACCACGAACGGGCCTCCGCCCGGTGTGCCGAACTCCGGGCCCGGGTGGGGCGGTTGGAGCGACAGGCCGAACCGGGGCCGCCGTCGCCCGGCCCGGCAGTCGAACCGACCGCGACCGCGCAAGCGTCCGTGACCGTGCAAGTGTCCGCGACGAGTACGACGATGCGCGGCCGCTCGGACGGGGTCACGCCCGACGGCGGCGCAGCCCGACCGTCCTCCGCCCCGCAGGCGCCCCAAGCACCGGCCCCCGCTCCTGGCCCTGCCCCCGCTCCCGCCAAGCAGCAGCGCAAGCGCCGGCGGGGCAGCGCCCGGTTCGCCGGGATGGCCGAGGACGGGGCCATGCCCACCGCCGTGCCGCAGGCTCCGGAGGCGGCCGTACCCGCGGCCCCCGGTGGCCGTCGCACACCGCGCGGGGCCCGGTTCGCCGGGGCCGCCGAGGCACCGGTGCGGCCCGAGCCGGTGGTGGAGCAGGCCGACGCGGAGGCGGGACAGGCCGTGACGGGGGCCGTGGCGCGACTCGAACGGCTGCGGGCCGAGGGCCGCACCGGCGAGGCGCACGCGCTGCTGGCCGAGGCCGCGCAGTGGCCCGCCGCCCGCTTCCCCCTGCTCGCGGACGCCCTCCAGCGGGCCGGGCTCGGCGCGGACTGGGCCACGCTGCTCTGGGAGACGGCCTCGCTGCCGGCCGCCCGGCTGGTGGCCGCCGCCGACGCGCTGACCGCCGCGGGCCGGACCGCCGACGGCCGCCAGATCCTCCGCCAGGGCGTCGTCCGCCCCGCCACCGAGATCGGCCAGGCCGTCCTCGCCCTGGACACGGCGGGCCGCCACCGCGAGGTCCGGGCCCTGCTGGACACCTACGTCCAGGTCCGCACGCCGGAAGAGGCGGCGCACAGTGCGGAACCCGACCCGCACCGCCTGGTTCCGCTGCTTCTGAGCTCGGCCCGGACGATCTCCGACCAACGACACTGGGACCTGCTGCACGCGCTGCGGGTGGCAGGCCTCGCCTCCTGACGGACGGGCGCACCGGCCCCCGCATCCGCCAGCCAGGTTAGAAACGTGATCGACTCGGCGGCTTAACGACGATGGTCTTGGCAAGGACTCCGAGGAGGCTTACTTTCGACCCTCTACGGGCGTAGAAGGAGCAGCTCATGGCCAACGTCGTACGCGCCGCTCTGGTCCAGGCCACCTGGACCGGCGACACCGAGTCCATGGTGGCGAAACACGAGGTGCACGCCCGCGAGGCGGCCCGCCGGGGTGCGAAGATCATCGGATTTCAGGAAGTCTTCAACGCCCCCTACTTCTGCCAGGTCCAGGAACCCGAGCACTACCGCTGGGCCGAGCCGGTCCCGGACGGCCCCACGGTCCGTCGTATGCAGGAGCTGGCCCGCGAGACCGGCATGGTCGTCGTCGTCCCGGTGTTCGAGGTCGAGCAGTCCGGGTTCTACTACAACACCGCCGTGGTGATCGACGCCGACGGCAGCGTCCTCGGCAAGTACCGCAAGCACCATATCCCGCAGGTCAAGGGCTTCTGGGAGAAGTACTACTTCAAGCCCGGGAACGTCGGCTGGCCGGTCTTCGACACCGCCGTCGGCAAGATCGGCGTGTACATCTGCTACGACCGGCACTTCCCGGAGGGCTGGCGGCAACTCGGTCTCAACGGCGCTCAGTTGGTCTACAACCCGTCGGCCACCTCGCGCGGCCTGTCGGCCTACCTCTGGCAGCTGGAGCAGCCCGCGGCCGCCGTCGCCAACGAGTACTTCATCGCCGCCATCAACCGGGTGGGCCAGGAGGAGTACGGGGACAACGACTTCTACGGCACGAGCTATTTCGTCGATCCACGTGGGCAGTTCGTGGGGGAGGTGGCGAGCGACAAGAGCGAGGAACTCGTCGTCCGTGACCTCGACTTCGACCTGATCGAAGAAGTACGGCAGCAGTGGGCCTTCTACCGCGACCGCCGTCCCGACGCCTACGAAGGGCTGGTACAGCCGTGAACGACCTCTTCGCCCGCCACCGCCAGGTCCTGCCCGACTGGCTGGCCCTCTACTACGACGAGCCGCTGGAGATCACGCACGGCGAGGGCCGGCACGTCTGGGACGCGGACGGCAACCGCTACCTCGACTTCTTCGGCGGCATCCTCACCACGATGACCGCGCACGCCCTCCCCGAGGTGACGAAGGCGGTGAGCGAGCAGGCAGGACGGATCATCCACTCCTCCACGCTCTACCTCAACCGCCCGATGGTCGAAATGGCCGAGCGCGTCGCCCACTTGAGCGGCATCCCGGACGCCCGGGTGTTCTTCACCACCTCCGGCACCGAGGCCAACGACACCGCCCTGCTGCTCGCGACGACCTACCGCCGGACCAACACGATCCTGGCGATGCGCAACAGCTACCACGGCCGCTCCTTCAGCGCCGTCGGCATCACCGGCAACAAGGGCTGGTCCCCGACCTCCCTGTCGCCGCTCCAGACGCTGTACGTCCACGGCGGCGTGCGCACCCGCGGCCCGTACGCCGAGCTGAACGACCGTGACTTCATCGCGGCCTGCGTCGACGACCTGCGCGACCTCCTCGGCCACACCCGCCCGCCGGCCGCGCTGATCGCCGAGCCCATCCAGGGCGTCGGCGGCTTCACCTCCCCGCCCGACGGTCTGTACGCGGCCTTCCGCAAGGTCCTCCAGGAGCAGGGCATCCTCTGGATCGCCGACGAGGTGCAGACCGGCTGGGGCCGCACCGGCGAGCACTTCTGGGGCTGGCAGGCGCACGGCCAGAGCGGCCCGCCGGACATCGTCACCTTCGCCAAGGGCATCGGCAACGGCATGTCCATCGGTGGCGTGATCGCCCGTTCCGAGATCATGAACTGCCTGGACTCCAACAGCATCTCGACGTTCGGCGGCACCCAGATCACCATGGCGGCGGGCCTCGCCAACCTGTCGTACCTCCTGGACCACGACCTCCAGGGCAACGCCCGCCGGGTGGGCGGCCTGCTGATCGAACGCCTCCGCGCCGTCGCCGCCCAGCTGCCCGGCGTACGGGAGGTCCGGGGCCGCGGCCTGATGATCGGCGTCGAACTGGTCAAGCCCGGCACGGACGAGGCCGACCCCAAGGCCGCGTCGACGGTCCTGGAAGCGGCGCGCGAAGCCGGCCTCCTGATCGGCAAGGGCGGCGGCCACAACACGAGCGCCCTGCGCATCGCCCCGCCGCTGTCGCTGACGGTGGCGGAGGCGGAGGAGGGCGCGGCGATCCTGGAAAGCGCTCTGAGAAGCGCCTACTGAAGCGCCCCAAAGGGGCGCGGGGCTGTTTCGGATATGCGGCTACCGCCGCGCGGGCGCGACCAGCCCCCACCGGCCCGCAGTCCCCGAACGCACCGAACCCGACCAAGGGACCACGCAAGATGACCGCCACTTGGGATCCCCCGAACACCACAGACAGCCCCATACTGTCGGTCCGCCAGATCCTCTCCCTGGAACGGGTCCTGGCCGGCGACCCCGAGGTGGTGGCCGGCGCCGCCCACCTCGACCGCCCCGTCCGCTGGGTGCACGTGGCCGAGGCGCCCGACGTCGGCGTCATGCTCACCGGCGGCGAGATGGTCCTCACCACCGGCGTCCTGCTGGCGGACGACGCGCACAAACAGGCCGAGTACATCCAGTCCCTGTACCGGGCCGAGGCCGCCGCGGTCGTCCTCGGCCTCGGCCGCGCCTTCCCGTCCCCACCCGACGCCATGCGCCGCGCGGCGGACCGCTGCGGCCTCCCCCTGGTGGTCCTGCACCGCCCCTTCCCCTTCGCCGAGCTGACGGAGGAGGTCCAGTCCCGTCTGGTGCGGCGGAAGTTCGCCGCCGTCAGCCTCTCCGAGTCGGTCCGTACCGCCCTCACCGGCCTCATCACCGCCGGTGCCCCCCTGCAACGCCTCCTCGACGAGGTCGCCGTGCACAGCGCCTGCCCGGTCGTCGTCACCAACCTCGCGCACCGGGTGCTGGCCACCGCGGGGGAGCGGTCGGCCGTGGACGACGTGCTGCGCGACTGGGAGCGCATCGCCCGGCAGGCCGGCGGCGGCGAGGGCGACGGCTGGATCCGCGCCGAACTCGGTGGCCGTGGCGAGCGCTGGGGCCAGATCATGCTCTGCGGCTACCGCGGTGACACCGCCACCGGGCGGCTGCTCGCCGACCGCGGCGCCGAGGCCCTCGTCCTGCACCGCATGCTCGGCGGCGGTTCCGCCCACAGCTGGGAGGAGCAGTCCGCGCAGAGCCTGCTGACCGACCTGGTCTCCGGGGTCGTGCCGGCCCGGCAGCTGCTGCCCAGGGCCCGGGCGGCCGGACTGCCGGTCAACCGGCGGACCTTCGTCCCCGTCGTCGTCACGGACGCTGAACCGGCCCAACTGGAGCGGATCCTGCGCCTGTTGGGACTGCCCGGACTCGTCGCCGAGCTCACCGAACGTGTCACCGCCGTCCTGCTCAGTCTCGCCCGCGACCAGGACGCCGACGCCCTCGCCACGCACTTCGCCGTCCGGCTGCACGGCGAGGCGGCTCAGCCGCAGGCGGTGGTCGCCGCCGCCGGCCCCCGTACCTCCTGGGACGACGTGCCCGCCGGTCTGCGCGAGGCACAGCACGTGGCCGACGCCGTCGCCGACTCCTCCGACGCCCTCGACCTGCCACCCGTCGTACGCCTCAAGGACGTACACCTGCGGGGCCTGATCCGGCTGCTCCGCGACGACCCGCACGTCCAGTCCTTCGCCGAGCGCGAGCTGGACGGGCTGCTGTGTCCGGTCGGTACCGACCAGGACCTCCTTGGCGTCCTGCGGACGTACCTCGCCACCGGGCGCAACAAGTCCCGCACCGCCCAGCTGCACCACGTCTCGCGGCCCGCGCTGTACCGCCGCCTGGAGGCGATACAGGCCCGGCTCGGCGTCGACCTCGACGACTTCGAACAGGCGGCCTCCGTGCACATCGCACTCCTCGCACATGACGCGCAACAGCGGTGAAACATGCGACGACCTGGGAAAACGGCGGTGAAACATGAGCCGACGACCGCGTGACACGGTGACACGCGGAGCGCCCGCAGACGTGACACCGTGCCACTCAAAGCCCGCTTTCGGACTTTCTAGGCTCCTCGCACACCGAGCGACCGGAGGTCCCGATGAGCCGAGTGATTCGTGCCGCCCTGTTCCAGACCGCCTGGACCGGCGACAAGGAGTCGATGATCCAGGTCCACGAGCAGGCGGTCCGCGACGCGGCCGCGCAGGGCGCCCAGGTCCTGTGCTTCCAGGAACTGTTCTACGGACCCTACTTCTGCCAGGTCCAGGACAAGGCGTTCTACGAGTACGCCGAGCAGGTACCGGACGGCCCGGTCGTCCAGCGTTTCCAGGCCCTCGCGCGGGAGTTGGGCATCGTCCTGATCCTGCCGGTGTACGAGGAGGAGCAGCCCGGCGTCCTCTACAACACCGCGGCCGTGATCGACGCGGACGGCTCGTACCTCGGCAAGTACCGCAAGCACCACATTCCCCAGGTCCCCGGCTTCTGGGAGAAGTTCTACTTCCGTCCGGGCAACGCGGGCTGGCCGGTCTTCGAGACCGCGGTCGGGAAGATCGGCGTCTACATCTGCTACGACCGGCACTTCCCGGAGGGCTGGCGGGCGTTGGGCCTCGGCGGTGCCGAGATCGTCTTCAACCCGTCGGCCACCTCGCGCGGACTCTCCCGCTACCTCTGGCAGCTGGAGCAGCCGGCGGCGGCCGTGGCCAACGAGTACTTCGTCGGCGCGATCAACCGGGTCGGCGTGGAGGACCTGGGGGACAACGACTTCTACGGGACCTCGTACTTCGTGGACCCGGAGGGCCAGTTCGTCGGCGAGGTGGCCTCCGACAAGGAGACCGAACTCGTCGTCCGCGACCTGGACCTGGCCAAGCTGCGCGAGGTCCGCGACCGCTGGCAGTTCTTCCGGGACCGCCGCCCGGACGCGTACGGCCCGCTGACGGCCCCGTAGACGCGCCCCATAGGGGCGCGGGGAACTGCGCGACCAGCCACCGTCGGACCCGCACATGACCACGAAGGAGAGGACCCCATGACCGGCCGTACAGTAATCCGCGGCGGACTCGTCATCACCGCGTCCGACGAGATCCACGCCGACGTCCTGATCGAGGACGGCCGTATCGCCGCCCTCGCCGCCTCCGGAACCCCCGCCGCCGAGGCCTTCAGCGCCGAGCGGACCATCGACGCCACCGGCAAGTACGTCATTCCGGGCGGTGTCGACGCCCACACCCACATGGAGCTGCCGTTCGGCGGCACCTTCGCCTCCGACACCTTCGAGACCGGCACCCGGGCCGCCGCCTGGGGCGGTACGACGACGATCGTCGACTTCGCGGTGCAGAGCGTCGGGCACGGTCTGCGCGAGGGGCTCGACGCCTGGCACGCCAAGGCCGAGGGCAACTGCGCCATCGACTACGGCTTCCACATGATCGTCTCCGATGTGAACCAGGAGACGCTCAAGGAGATGGACCTGCTGGTCGAGGAGGGGGTGACCTCCTTCAAGCAGTTCATGGCCTACCCCGGCGTCTTCTACTCCGACGACGGCCAGATCCTGCGCGCCATGCAGCGCTCCGCCGAGAACGGCGGCCTGATCATGATGCACGCCGAGAACGGCATCGCCATCGACGTACTGGTGGAGCAGGCGCTGGCCCGCGGCGAGACCGATCCCCGCTACCACGGCGAGGTGCGCAAGGCGCTGCTGGAAGCCGAGGCCACGCACCGCGCCATCAAGCTCGCACAGGTGGCCGGCGCGCCCCTGTACGTCGTGCACGTCTCGGCGATGGAGGCGGTGGCCGAGCTGGCGCGGGCGCGCGACGAGGGGCTGCCCGTCTTCGGCGAGACCTGCCCGCAGTACCTGTTCCTGTCGACCGACAACCTCGCCGAGCCCGACTTCGAGGGCTCGAAGTACGTCTGCTCGACCCCGCTCAGGCCCAAGGAGCACCAGGCCAAGCTCTGGCAGGGTCTGCGGACCAACGACCTCCAGGTGGTCTCCACCGACCACTGCCCCTTCTGCTTCGTGGGCCAGAAGGAGCTGGGGCGAGGCGACTTCTCCAAGATCCCCAACGGCCTGCCCGGCGTCGAGAACCGCATGGACCTGCTCCACCAGGCCGTCGTCGACGGGCACATCTCGCGACGTCGCTGGATCGAGATCGCCTGCGCCGCCCCGGCCCGGATGTTCGGGATGTACCCGAAGAAGGGCACCATCACCCCGGGTGCCGACGCCGACGTCGTCATCTACGACCCGCACGCCGAGCAGATCGTCTCCGCCGAGACCCACCACATGAACGTCGACTACTCGGCGTACGAGGGCAAGCGGCTCACCGGCCGGGTCGAGACGGTCCTCTCGCGCGGCGAACTCGTCATCACCGAGCGGGCGTACACCGGACACGCCGGGCACGGCGTCTACACCCCGCGCTCCACCTGTCAGTACCTCAACTAGGAGTGGCGCCCATGGACTTCGGACTCGTCCTGCAGACCGACCCGCCGGCCTCCCGTGTCATCAGCCTGATGAAGCGGGCCGAACGCAACGGGTTCTCCTACGGCTGGACCTTCGACTCCGCCGTGCTCTGGCAGGAACCGTTCGTGATCTACAGCCAGATCCTCGCCAACACGACGAAACTGACCGTCGGGCCGATGGTCACCAACCCGGGCACCCGCACCTGGGAGGTCACCGCCTCCACCTTCGCCACCCTCAACGACATGTTCGGCAACCGCACGGTCTGCGGTATCGGCCGCGGCGACTCCGCCATGCGGGTGGCCGGGCGCAAGCCCAACACCCTCGCCCGGATCAGCGAGGCCATGCAGGTCATCCGGGCGCTGGGGCGGGGCGAGGAGGCCGACCTCGGCGGCACGGTGATCCGGTTCCCGTGGATCAAGCCCGGTGCCGAACTCCCCGTCTGGATGGCCGCGTACGGCCCGAAGGCGCTCAAGATGACCGGCGAGGAGGCCGACGGCTTCATCCTCCAGCTCTCCGACCTCTACCTCACCGAGTACATGGTGAAGGCGGTGAAGGACGCGGCGGTGGCCGCCGGACGTGACCCGTCCGAGGTCAGGATCTGCGTCGCCGCCCCGGCGTACGTCACCGAGGACGACTCGCCCGAGGCCCTGGCGCACGCCCGTGACCAGTGCCGCTGGTTCGGCGGCATGGTCGGAAACCACGTCGCCGACCTCGTCGCCAAATACGGCGAGCACTCCGCCGCCGTACCCGACGAACTCACCGACTACATCAAGTCCCGCCAGGCTTACGACTATGCGCACCACGGGCGCAGCGGCAACCCCGACACCGAGTTCGTGCCCGACGAGATCGTCGACCGGTTCTGCGTCATCGGACCGGTCGAGAAGCACATCGAGAAGCTGAACGCACTGCGCGAGCTGGGCGTCGACCAGTTCGCCGTCTACGACATGCACGACGCGCAGGAAGCCACCATCGACGCGTACGGGAGCAAGGTCATCCCGGCCGTCAACGGCTGATCCGCACACACCGGTTGATCTCCCCCTTCCCGCCGTCCCGGGAAGGGGGTCCCCCACACCCCCGGCTCACCACCCCCCTCGACGCCACCCGCACGGCCTTTCTCCCGTCCCCTCTCCTCCCGATTGGCCTGCCCATGACCGACACCGCTCCCACGGCCATACCGCCGACCGGCCAAGTCACCACCTCCGACGGGCGCGTCGAGCTCGCCCCGGGCTCCCTGCCGCCGACCGGTCCCTACGCCAACGAGGACCTGCTGCCGGTCCCCGTCGAAAAGCGCACCTGGACCACGTACAACTTCTCCGCGCTCTGGGTCGGCATGGCCCACAACACGGCGTCCTGGACCCTGGCCTCCGGGCTGATCGCGGTCGGCATGGACTGGAAACAGGCCGTGTTCACCATCGCCCTGGCCAACCTGATCGTCCTCGTCCCGATGCTGCTCACCGGGCACGCCGGACCGAAGTACGGCATCCCCTTCCCGGTCTTCGCCCGCGCCAGCTTCGGCGTACGCGGCGCCAACCTCCCCGCCGTCGTACGGGCGCTGGTGGCCTGCGGCTGGTTCGGCATCCAGACCTGGATCGGCGGCGAGGCCATCTACTTCCTCGCCGGCAAGCTCATCGGCGACAGCTGGGCGAACGCCTCGCACATCGGCGGCTACGCCTGGACCATGTGGCTGTCGTTCGCGATCTTCTGGGCACTCCAGGTCGCCATCATCTACCGGGGCATGGAGACCATCCGCCGCTTCGAGAACTGGGCCGCGCCCTTCGTGATCGTCGGCGCGGTCGTGATGCTGGTCTGGATGAGCAACAAGGCCGGCGGTCTCGGTCCGCTCTTCGACCAGCCCTCCAAGCTCGGCTGGGGCGGGGACTTCTGGAAGCTGTTCTGGCCCTCGCTGATGGGCATGATCGGCTTCTGGTCCACCCTGAGCCTGAACATCCCCGACTTCACCCGGTACGGCAGGAGCCAGAAGGCACAGACCTGGGGTCAGGCCCTCGGCCTGCCGACCACGATGACCCTGTTCGCGTTCCTGTCGGTCCTGGTGACCTCCGGTTCCCAGGCCGTGTACGGCGAGCCGATCTGGGACCCGGTCCAGCTGGCCGCCAAGACGGACAACGTGGTCGGGCTGCTCTACGCCCTGGTCACCGTCCTCGTCGCGACCCTGTCCGTGAACATCGCGGCCAACCTGGTGTCGCCGTCGTTCGACTTCTCCAACATCGCGCCCCGGAAGATCAGTTTCCGCACCGGCGCCCTGATCACCTGCGTGCTCGGTGTGGTGATCTTCCCGTGGAAGCTGTACTCCGACCCGCAGGGCTACATCTTCACCTGGCTAGGCCTGGTCGGCGGTCTGCTCGGCACGGTCGCCGGCATCCTCATCGCCGACTACTGGCTGCTGCGCCGTACCCGCCTCGACCTGACCGACCTGTACCGCACGGGCGGCCGCTACTGGTACGACGGCGGCTGGAACTGGCGGGCGGTCGTGGCCTTCCTCGTCGGCGGTGTCCTCGCCGTCGGCGGCGCCAGCTTCAAGCCGCTGTTCGACGGCCGCCCGATCCCGGCGCTGTCCTCGCTCGCCGACTACGGCTGGGCGGTCGGCCTCGGCACGTCCCTGGTGCTGTACCTGGGGCTGACCCTGCTGACGAGGCGTACCCCCGAAGAGGCATGACCGCGAAGGGCGGCCGGAACGGTCACCGGCTGCCCTTCAGCGCGGTCACCGCGCTCTTCGCCGCCTTGATGGCGCCCTTGTTGATCTCGTCCGTGGACGGCGCCTTCTTGTTCTCGAAGTCGCTGCCGTTGTAGGTGACGACCACCAGCGCGTTGGAGACCTGGGCCATCACCACGCCCTCACGGGTCTGCTGCTTGTCCTCGGTGGTGAGGTTGACCACCGAGTAGCCGCTGTCGCCGAGCCCCGGCACGGCGCCGCCGCCGCTCTTCTCCGCGACCCGGTCCTTGTACTCCTTCGCCGCCGCCGCGTCCGTGTCCATGATCTCGAACGAGACGTCGAGCCAGCGGTAGTCGTACCCCTTGAGGGCGTTCCACGAGCAGGTGCGGCGCAGCTTGGTGTCCGTGGAGGGGATCTCCTTGCCGGCTGTCTTCGCGCCCGGCACCAGCGACTTGATGGTGGCCACCGGGATACTGCCGCAGGGCGCGGGAGCGCCGGCGTAGGTCTTGGCGGCCCCCGTCGACGTCGCGGACGACGACGGGGCGTCGCTCGCAGACTGGCCGGCCGTCTGCTGGGCCGAGGTGTCACCGGAGGCGGTGGCGGACGTCTTGTCCGGACCCGACGCCATCGCCCAGCCCGCACAGGCGAGCACGGCGACCGGCGTCAGGCGCGCGGTGAGGGCGAGTGGCAGTGGTAGAGAACGCAAGTCGCACTTCTCGTGGGGGACGGTGTGCCGAGGTGTCCACACTGCGGACGGGACGCCAGTGTCACACGACTCCCTGTGGGGTGGAAGTGGAATCGGCGCCTTGCCTGTGCGGCAGGCACTTACGCCCTGTTGACGAGGCCCGCGGGCCCGTCCCCGTACATCCGGAATGTCGTGTGGCCACGGTCCCCGTACTTCCGGAATGTCGTAACTGGGCCCGGCTCCGGAAGGTGATCGGAGTCACCGCCGCGCGCGGTCGCGCGAGTTGCCGAACAGCAGCCGGTAGGCGATGAGGAGGACCAGGGAGCCGGCTATCGCGGCGCCCCAGGTGTAGAGGTCGAAGAACTGCTTCTCCACCGGGCGGTCGAGGAAGCGGGCCGAGAGCCAGCCGCCGACGAAGGCGCCCGCGATGCCGATGAGGGTGGTGCCGATCAGGCCGCCCGGGTCACGGCCGGGCAGCAGGACCTTGGCGATGGCTCCGGCGAGGAGGCCGAGGATGATCCAGCTGATGATGCCCACGTTGGTTGTCCTCCCGGTACGGGGTGGTGCCTTGCTCAGTTGCCTTGTTGCGCAAGCTTATGAACGGCGGTGGCCTTCGGCGGCGCCTGACGCCGAGCCGTCGATGATCTGTCACCCGCTCATGACAATGCGGAGAACACGTGCAGGACATTCCGGGGAGGCCGTACGGAGTCCGGTGACCGCCCGCCTACACTGAGTGCACTTCTGTGCGACGACCGTGAGGGAGGGAGCGGGCTGTGGGCGAGGACATCGGTGGAGCCACGGACCCCTCCGACGGCGTGCTGGCGGAGGCGGCCGCGGTGTTCGGGCTGCTCGCCTCACCGGCCCGGCTGCACCTCATGTGGGCGCTGTCCCAGGGCGAGAGCGACGTGACATGCCTCGCCGACCGGGTCGGCGGCGCCCTCCCCGCGGTCAGCCAGCACCTGGCCAAGCTCAGGCTCGCCGGCCTGGTGCGCTCCCGCCGGGAGGGGCGCCGGCAGATCTACTATGTGGACGATCCGGACATCGTGACCGTGGTGCGGGTGACCGTCGGACAGCTGACCGCGCGCTCGTACCAAGTTCCGGCGCCGGTGCGCCGATTGCGCGAAGCCGGGGTCTGAGAGCGCCGGGGCGGATCCGACGGCGCGGGCGCTCCCGGGGTTCCACGGGGGCGCCCGGGCGTTTCCATGAGATCACTCACCTGTGAAATCGGTCGGGATCTGTGCTGCTCGGGCCGTGGGTTTGTTAGATTGCGCAATCACGCAACCCAAGTGGGCCCACCTCGCGCCTGCCCGTACACCGCCGCGTACGGGACGACCTTACTGTCGCGGGCCCAACCCGTTCATGGGAGTGGAAGATGACCGACCCGTGGGACGGCCCGGGGGGGCAGGCCACGCGGAGCCGCACCGACCGGGTGCCCGGACAGCGCGGTGCCCAGCACGACGGGACGCGCCCGACCGGTGGCCGGGCCGCGGCCCGGCAGGCGGCCAGATCCCGCGGCGGCAGAGGGGCCCGACGGGCCAAGCCGACGGGCCGCGGCAGGCGGGCGCTGAAGATCCTCGGCCTGGTCACCGCCGTCCTGGTCCTGGTCACGGCCGGCGCGGGCTGGTGGTTCTACCAACACCTGAACGGCAACATCAACAGCGTCTCCCTCGACGGCAAGGGCGGCACCGAGAAGGCCGACGCGTTCGGCCGGACCCCGATCAACATCCTGGTGATCGGCTCGGACGGCCGGACCAGCTCCGAGGACTGCAAGCTCGGCGGCGGCTGCAAGACGACCGGGGTGCAGACCGGCAACGGCAACGCGGACGTGGAGATGGTCGTCCACATATCCGCCGACCGCTCCAACGCCACCGTCATGAGCATCCCCCGCGACACCATGGTCAACGTGCCGGCCTGCAAGGACACCGCGAGCGGCCAGTCCACGTCCGGCTACTACGGCCAGGTCAACAGCGCCCTGGAGTACGGGCCCGCCTGCCAGGTCGACACCGTCCACCAGCTCACCGGCATCACCATCGACCACTTCGTCAAGCTGGACTTCTCGGGCGTGGTCAAGATGTCCGACGCGGTCGGCGGTGTCTCCGTCTGCGTCAACTCCAACGTGTACGACACCTACTCGCACCTCAAGCTGTCCAAGGGCTCCCACACCCTCAAGGGCGAGGCCGCGCTGGAGTTCGTCCGCTCCCGGCACGGCTTCGGCGACGGCAGCGACCTCGGCCGTACCGTCTCCCAGCACATCTTCCTCAGCGCGATGATGCGCAACTTCAAGAGCGCGGGCACGCTCACCGACCCCACCGCGGTCTACAAACTCGCCGACGCCGCCACCAAGGCGCTCACCGTGGACGACGGCCTCGGCACCGTCAATAAGCTGATATCGCTCGCGGCCGACGTGAACAAGGTCCCCACCAAGCGGATGACCTTCACCACCATGCAGACCGCCCCGGACCCGAGCAACAGCAACCGCGTGGTGGTGGGCGACGGTGCCAAGGACCTGTTCGCCACCATGGCCAACGACCAGTCGCTGACCACCAGTTCCGGCAAGAAGTCGTCGGCCGCCGCGGCCACCGCGAAGCCGAAGGCCACCGTCGCGACCGTACCCGCCGCCCAGATCGCCGTGACCGTCGAGAACGGCACCGACATCACGGGCCGCGCCTCCGCGATCGCGACCTCGCTGATCTCGCAGGGCTTCAGCAGCGGTACGAGCACGGCCAACGCGCCGAGCTCCGCGACCACGACCACCGTGACCTACGGGAGCGGCGACAAGGCCGAGGCACAGACGGTCGCCAAGGCGCTGGACGTGCCCAGCTCGCACATCAAGCAGGGCACCGGCACCGGCGTGACCCTGATCATCGGCAGCGACTGGACGACCGGCTCCAGCTACCCGGCCAGCTCCGGCGACACCAAGGCCGCCGTCTCCAACGCCAACGCCTCGACCGCCGACGACTCCAAGACCTGCGCCAAGGTCAGCCCCTACAAGACGGTCAGCCTCAACGGGGTGCCGATGACACCGGCCCAGGCGTACGCGGCGGCGGGGAACAAGCCCGACTCGGACGCCGACTAGGGGGCGGCCGGGGCCTGCGATCGACCAGGTCGCGTGCCCCGGCGTCCCTCTCGGCCACGGAGACAGGCTGCCGCGCCGGCCGTTGCGAGGCGGCTCCGGAGTGTCACCGGATGTCCGTGACGCCCCTCGGGCGTGACACCGCGGACGTGCGCGGTCACGGGCGCCTTCGGGGGTGCTCGACACGAATGCGCAGCGGGGCGAGCAGGCTGTTCACGTAGTCGCGGCCGGCCGGCGTGTTCAGCTCCAGCGGGGCCTCGGACGACGGCTTGAGCAGGGCGGGGCCGTTCTCCCGCTCGTACAGGGCGCACACCTCGCTGGAGAACAGCCCCGAGTCCTGGCGCGAGGGCCAGCGCAGGCCCACCGCCCAGTCGGCCTGGCCGCGGATCCAGGAGCCCCAGCGACGGGTGCGCGGATACGCCGGGGCCTCCGCCTGCACGAGCCAGATGTCCTGGCGGACCGCCGCGAGATGGGCGTTGTCCGTCAGGTCGACCAGCGGCAGGTCGACGGCCGCGACGACCTTCGACAGCAGCATGCCCCGCACCCGGGGCTGGGTGATGCGCCGGCGCCCGTTCGGCTGCACGCGCAGATCACGGGCCAGGGTCTCGCACAGAGCGGTCAGCGGGGACAGCCCCGCATACAGATAGGGGAGCCGTTCGGGGCTCAGTTCGTCCCTGATGTGGCAGAACCGGCCGCCGCCCCAGTGCAGGTCGGCCGGTACGGCCTTGAACTCGGTGGCGTTACGGCGTTCGCTGTGCACCCGCCACAACTCGGTACCGGCGGGCAGCACATGGCGGTGCGGGGTGGCGCGGACGGCCGGGGCGGGGATCATCTGGTCGGGCACGTGCTCACCACTCCGGGATCTCGGCTCGCGCGGCGGACCGCAGGGCGTCGTCGGCCCCGGTGCCCAGGAGCCTGGCGGGCGCGGCGTTCAGCCACACGTTCGAACCCAGCCACCAGTCCGCGGCGCCCCACGGGTCCTCGTCGGCCGACAGCATCCTGTTGATCTCCACGACCACCGGGTACGGGGTTCCGGTGACCGGGTCCAGCTGGAAGGCGGGCACGTGCTCGGTGTCCCGGCCGTCGGTGAGCGTGATCAGGTACCGGAGCTCGTCCACCGTGAGGACCAGGGAGGGACGGTCGACCGAGGGTTCGGCGAGGAGCCAGGAGTCGTCGGGGTCGGGGAGGTACGAAGGGGCGGCTTCGGGTGCGAGGGCGCGACCGGCCGGCCCTTCCGTGCCCGGTGCCGCCACCGCGTTCTCCCGCAGCCGCAGCAGCGACTCCAGCAGTAACGGCCCTTCCGCCGCCGATCCGGGCGTCGGCCGGAAACGCACACCGGACGGGGTCAGCACCTCGCGCAGCGGATGCCCGGGCGGCACGAACGGCTTGACGAGAGCGTGCAGTTCGGCCGCCGCGGCCTCGGGATCCGCCTCGGCCTCCGCCAGGATCTCCCCCAACTCCTGACGCGCGGGCCCGTCCAGCAGCCCGTACAACTCACCCCAGTTGGCCTGGATCGCCTCGACCGCGTCCGCCAGGAACGACAACTCCACCACCCCCTCTCCGCCAGGCACCGTAACAGCGCAAAAAGAAGAGTGACCCGAGATCGTCGAACGGGAGTCATATGGACCGTCAGTGATGCATCATTGCCCCCTGTGACATCGCGGCCCTGGGGGAGGGTCATTTGAGCAACTCCGCGGCATACGAGTGGAGCTACGTCGACGTCGAGGCGGAACGACGGCGGGAGCTGCGCGCCCAACTGGCACAGGAGACCACCCGCTCACAGAATCTTCGCGGGCAGGCCAGGTCCCTGCGTCGCGCGTACGGCACGGCCAAGGTCGACGTGCACGTCGCCAGCGTGTCCGGCTCCGCCGACTCGGCCGAACTGGCCGCCGCGCTGGACTCGGCCCGGGCGGTCAACGAGCGCGCGGAGGCCGAACTCGCCCGCGCGGCCGCCGGCGTATGGTCGCTGCCGCCCGCCGGGAAGCAGGCGGAGAACAGCGGCAGGCCGGCCGCGAGGCCCGCCCCCGCCGCCCGGCCGAAGGCCGACCGCACCGAGCAGGTCAGGGCCGCTGCCCTGGTCGAGGCCGAGGCGCTGCTCACCCGTGACGGGCCGTCCTGCGAGCCCGACGACCTGCCTCTCTTCGCACGCCGTCTGGACGCCCTGCGCCGGGCCCGCAGCGCCGAGGAGGCCCGGACCCTCCTGCACGACCTCGGCGTACTCGTGCACAAGTCGACCCAGCGGCAGCGCAACGCGGTCCGTACGGCCGCACTGCGGGCCCGGTTGCTCGACCGCCTCGAGGACGCCGACCCGGCGGAGCACGAGCGGCTGGCGGAGGCCGTACGCGAGGCACCCGACCCCTCCCATCTGGAGGGCGAGGTCGACCTGGCCGTGGCCCGCGGGGACACCGCCCGCCACCGGTCCATGGTCGCCGACGCCCTGATGCGGGTGCTGCGCGAGCGCGACTACGCCGTGGGCGACGACTTCGCCGACCTGCTGGAGGAGAACGGCAGCGTCGTCGTGCCCTTCGGCGAGGCCGACGGCTACGGGCTGCGGTTGGCGCTCGCCCCCGACCGGCCCGGTCTCAGCACCGTGCTGGTGGCCGAGTCGGAGGCCGACCCCGAGACCGACCGCGAGGTCCAACGCTGGTTCTGTGACGAGCAGTTGCCCGGCATCGAGGAGGCGGTACGCGCACACGGCGTCGACCTGGCGCGCACTTCCACGCTGCCGCCCGGGGTGCGGCCCACGGCCGTGGTGCCCGACGGTTCCTGGCCCGACACGGGTCTCGCCCACGACCGCACGGACGAGGACGCGGACCAGGCGGACCAGGCGGAGCAGGGCGAGCAGCCGGAGCGGCGCCGGAAGAAGCGGGCCAGGCCGGCGCGGTCCACCACGTACGGGCAGGAGCGGCAGCGTGAGCACTGACAGCACGGGGGCCTTCCGCCAGGAGGAGGCCCCGACCGGGCCACCCGCACTCGCCCCGGCCTGGATCCGCGAGCTGGACATGGCGCTCACCGTGTACCCGCAGATCCTCCTCACCGGCAACGTACGCGATGTCTTCCTGCTGCCCGAGGACGCCGAGGGCGGGGTCGCCGCGCCCGAACCGGTCCACCCGGCCACGCCGTTCAATCTGGAGGAGGTCATCGAGTCGGTCTGCCGCACCCGGGGCTACGGCGCCCTCGCCCGGCAGAGCATGGTCAACGACCGGGTGATCGCCTGGCGGCTCACCAACGACCCGTTCTCCCTGCCGCCCGCCCTGCGCCGCATGGCCGAGGAGGACGCCCGCGCCGACCGTGAACGCGCGGAACGTGAACGCGCGGAACGGGACACCCCCGACGCCGATGCGGACCGGGGCGACAGCGACGGCGACGGCGACATCGAGGCCGGCATCGCCCGCTTCCGGGAGATCATGATCGGCACGGTCCAGCACACGGGCCCCGCGATCGGCCTGATCATCCCCTACACCGCCCGACTCGGCTCCCCGCGCGGTCCGGTGGCCGGAGAGGCGGCCCGACTGCTCGCCGCCGCCGAGGAGCTGGGCCATACCGCGCGCCCGGTTCGCGGCACCGGGGGCGTGACGCCGTACAACACGATCTTCTGGGTGGTCGAGAAGCAGGAGGACCTGCCGCTCGAATTCGCCATCGGCAGCCGGGCGTTACGAGTGATCACGGTGCCCGAGCCGCCCCACGACCAGCGTCACGCGGCCGGCCGGTTCGTGGTCGAGCGCCTCGCGAGGCGCCGCTCCGGCAAGGACGGGGCACCCGAGGACGCCTTACCGGCGACGGAGGCCGAGCAGCGGCAGGCGACCGAGGCGCTGGCCCGGTCCTCGTACGGCATGGGAGTCGGGGAGATCCTGGCGGTGGGCCGGATGGCCGCCGACCGGGGGCTGCCGCTGAGCCGGCTCGACGAGGCCGCCCGGCTGTACCGGGTCGGCGTACTGGACAACCCCTGGGCCACGCAGGCCGTCCGGGAGAACATCCTCAACGGCGAGGACTATCTGAACGCGGCGGTCATCGGTCAGCCGCACGCCGTCCGGCGGACCATCGAGATCTTCATGCGCTCGGCGGCCGGACTGACCGGCGCCCAGTCGTCCAGTTCCCCCAGCCGGCCGCGGGGCACGCTCTTCCTGTCGGGGCCGACCGGTGTCGGCAAGACCGAACTCGCCAAGGGCGTCGCCAAGATGATTCTCGGCGAGGACGCCCGCCCGATCCGCTTCGACATGAGCGAGTTCGCCGAGGAACACGCCAGGGACCGGCTGATCGGGGCCCCGCCCGGGTTCGTCGGGCACAGCGCGGGCGGTGAACTGACCAACGCGGTACGGGCGTCGCCGATGAGCGTGCTGCTCTTCGACGAGATCGACAAGGCGCACCCCCGGCTGTTCGACCTGTTCCTGCAGATCCTGGAGGACGGCAGGCTTACCGACGGACAGGGCGCCACGGTGCACTTCACCGAGTGCGTGCTGATCTTCACCTCGAACCTGGGGGTGTCGGCCGAGGTGATGCGGCCCAAGAACCGGCGCGGGCAGAAGAACGAACAGGCGGACGCCGACCCGGAGGCCGAGGCGGCCGAACGGCAGCCCCGGCTCAGCCGCCACGACAAGCCCGAGGACGTGCGCGAGGCACTGCGCGCGGCCTTCGACACCTTCTTCAACGACCACATCGGGCGGCCCGAGCTGCGCAACCGGTTCGGCGACAGCTTCGTGCCCATGGACTTCATCCAGCCCGACTCGGTCCGGCTCATCCTCGACAAGGCGCTCGCCTCGGTGGCCGGCCGGGTCAGGGAGGTGTACGGCGCCGAGCTGACGGTGGCCGACGACCCCTGGGAGGTCCTGCGCGTCGAGGCCACCCGCCGCCTCGACCACGGCGGGCGCGGAGTGGTGACCGCCGTGGAGTCCGCGCTGGTCAACCCGCTCTCCCGGGAACTGTTCCACCAGCGGGCCCGGCCCGGCGAGCACATCGAGATCGAGGCCGTGGACGGTCAGGACGAGGCGTACACGCTGAAGGTACGACGATGGATGTGAGCGACGACGGCCGTACGGGGGCGCGGCCCGCGCCGGAGCCGCCGGGACCCGTGCTGCGGGTGTCCCAGGTGCTCGGGCCCGTCACCGCGCTCGGGCCGGGCAGACGTCTCGGCGTGTGGGTGCAGGGCTGCCCGCTCGCCTGCGCCGGCTGTATGTCCCGGCAGACCTGGGACCCGCGGGGCGGCCACGACGTGGAGGTCGAGTGGCTGGCACGGCTGTGGCGGCGCAGCCTGGCCGAGGGCTACGACGGGCTGACCGTCAGCGGCGGTGAACCGCTGGAGCAGCCGACCGCCCTGGCCGCGTTGCTCGACGCGGCCGACCGGGTGCGCCTCGCCGCGGGCCGGGCCGACGCCGACCTGCTCGTCTACACCGGCTGGGAGGACGCCGAGATCGCCGCCTCACCCGAGGCCACGGCCGTACTCGACCGCGCGGACGCCGTCATCACCGGGCGGTACCGCGTGGCCGAACCGACCTCACTGGTCTGGCGCGGCTCCGCCAACCAGCGGCTGATCCCGCGTACTTCGCTCGGCAGCCGCCGATACGGCCCCCATCTGCGCCGCACGGCCGACCGGCCGGAACTCCAGATCCAGGTGACGGACCGGGCCGTGCACATCGTCGGCGTGCCGAGACCTGGTGAACTCAGCGCCCTGGAGCGGGACCTGTCCGCACGAGGGGTGACCTTCCGGGAGAACACATGGCGACCGTGACCACCCGCTACCGCTGCCCGGTGACCCCGGACGAGTGCCCGTCGTCGCCCCGGCGCGGCTTCTGCAAGGTCCACGAGTGGGAACAGCTCGTTGCCGAACGGGTGTACGTGACGGCGGAGCCGGAAGACGCGCCGGGGAGCAGTGATCCCGGTGGATCCGGCTCGCGCTCCGAGGCGGGTGCGGGTGCGCCGGGCGGCTCGGGCGACCGTCCGGAGGCGGGTGCGGGTGCGCCGGGGCGAGCTCGTGTCCGTCCCGAGGTGCCCGCCGACCGGCCTCGGGCCCGCACCACCCGACCGACGGCCGACGCGAACCCCCGCGCGCCCCGCGACCGCACCGCCGCACCCCCCACCCGGCTGCAGTCGCCACCGGCGTCCGGCCGGGGGGCCACCCCCGCGCCCGCCACCCCCTGCCTCGCCCTCGTGCTCGCCGGCGCCCTCGTGCCCGTACGCGCCGAAGGCCAGGGCGCCACCCGGCTGGGGCGGGACGCCACCGACTGCGCCCATGTGGCGGGCCTGGCCGGCCTCGACCAACTCTCCCGGAACCACGCCGAGCTGACCTGGCATGCGGGCCGGCTCTACATCACCGACCTGGGCTCGTCCAACGGCACCTACGTCGACGGGCAGCTCGTCACCCGCCCCGCCCAGCTCTGGCCGGGCAGCCACCGACTCCGGCTGGCCGAGGACGTGGACGTGACCCTCGTGGAACTGGACGAGTACGGCGCGCCCCGGTGACGTGACCCGCTCGCCGCCACCGCACCGGCTCCGAACTCCCCGCACCACCGCCACCCATACGACGCCCGCCTCCGTGGCGGGCACCCAGGACCCTTCGAGGACCCCGCATGGCCGACAACCCGACCGAGGAACCCGCGGGCCCCGCCGACCCGCCGCGCAAACCCTCGAGCCCACCGACCCGCAAACAGCGGCGACCCGGGGCCACCCCGCCGAGCCCGCAGACACGGGTCCAGCGGCAGGATCCGGCTCCGCAGAGTCCTCCGACGCGCGTGCAGCGCCCGAATCCGGCCCACCAGAGCCCGCCGGACCCCGCGGCCACACCCGCATCCGCGACTTCGCAGAGCCCGCCCACCCGCGTCCAGCGTCCGGACCCCACCCCCCCGCCCCGGACACCGCGGGCCCGGTCCGCCGGGACCCCCTCGGAACCCCGGACACGCCCCGGCCGCCCCGCGGATCCGCCCACCCGCCGCGACCCCACCACCGCCCATGCCGAGTTCCCCCAGGCGCTCCGCGACCGCTACGAGCCGCACGGCATCGCGGGCGCCGGCAGCGAGGGCACGGTCTGGCATGTGCGTAGGCTGGCCGACGGCACCGACGCGGCGGTGAAGATCGCCCACCCGGGCCAGGCCATGGACCTGGACACCCTCGAACACCTCGCGACCCCCGACTTCCGCCGACACGTCCCAGGCATCCACGAGTTCGGGGACATCGCGGTCGGCGGGACGGTGTGCGGCTGGGTGGCGATGGAGTACCTGCCGACCACGCTGGAGGACCACCTCAGCCGCAGGCTGCGCGACGGAAAGCCGCGCGAGGAAAGGGCGCAGACCGAGCGGATTGTACGCGAACTCGCCGATCTGCTCGACTTCTGGCAGACCCGGATCGACCGCAACCCGCTGGACCTGAAGCCCGCCAACATCCTCGTCAGACAGAGTCACGGCGGCACCAGGAAGGACCACAACGGCCGGTTCCAGCTGGTCGTGGCGGACTTCGGCGGCGTGGCCAGGTTCACCGCCAGCCAGAGCTACCGCGACTTCCAGATCACCGCGCTCTACATGGCGCCCGAGCAGATCGTGAACCAGAACCTCAAGGCCACCCCGTGGTGGACCATCGGCCTTGTCCTGTACCAGGTGTTCACCGGGCGCCCGCTGTACGTCCTCGGCGACGACGCCCGCATCACCGACGAGGCGTGGACCCGCGCCCTGATCGTCAACCACGAGGTCGATCTGTCCGCCGTCACGGACGCCCGGCAGAACCTGCTGCTCCAGGGCCTGCTCACCAAGGACCCCGACGACCGCTGGACCGCGGCCGAGGTGCGCCGCTGGCTCAAGGGCGACACTCCGCAGGTCGTCCGCCCCGCGGCACCGGACGCCGCGCCCGCCGCCGCCCGCCACGCCAACAGCCCCATCACCTTCCGCGGTACCGCCCATCACGAGGCCGAGAGCCTCGCCGCGGCGATGGCCCAGCACTCCCAGGAGGCGGCGGACTGGCTCGCCGCGGAGGGCGGGCAGCGGCTGGCGACCTGGCTGCGCAAGGATCTCCAGGACACCTCGTACGACAGCGGGCAGCTGCTCGACCTCCAGCGCGGACAGGACCGGCCGGTCCGCGCCGCGGTGGCCGCGCTCGCCTTCGTCGCCGTGTTCGCGCGGACCGCGACACCGCAGTACCGGGGCCGGCGCGTGGACGCGGACGGCATCGCGCGGATCGCCCAGGGGCAGGGCGCGGTCGCCTTCATCGACGAGCTGCTCAAGGCGAACGTGCCGACGGTGGCGGCCGGTTTCCACTGCGGGCACGACGAGTGCGCGGACGGGCGCTGCGAGGTGCTGCTCGCGCTGGCCGAGCAACTCCCGCGCACGATCGAGGAGGTACGCGCCCGGGCACGCACGCTGGGCCGGCGTACCGGAAACAACGGCGGCAGCGGCGGCAGCCTCGACAAGCGCGAGACGAACGCCGCCTACGCTCTGGCCGCAGCGCTCATCGTGCACCCGGAACAGCGCGGGCGGGCCCTGCTTCCGCTCGCGGGACTGCCCGGTCCGCCGGCCACGCTCCTCGCGAAGGCCCCCGTGGGTGTGCTCGCCGTGCTGGCCCAACTGGGCGCGCTGCGCCACCGGGTGGGCGCGTTCGTGCGCAGCCGGGGCGCGGACGCCGGGTTCCTGCGGCGCTGGGCGGAGCTGCACCGCCGGGCGGCCGCCGGCGATGTGCGGACGGTCACCGGGCGGGCGGCCCTGGTCGCCGCGGCCGTGCTGCTGCCGAGGGCGCTGCGCGCCGACGCGATCGGGCAGGATCACGCGGTCACCCTCACCGAGTGGTGGTCCACTGCCTGGCGCCCGCTGGCCCGTCGGCTGGCCGCGGGGCTGGCCCTGTTCATCGCGTTCTGGCTGCTGATCTGGTCCGGCGCGATGCTTCGTTTCGTGCACGACAGCGGGCTCGGCGGCGACGCCCTCGACCCCGCCGACCGGCTCGTCGCCCCGCTCGCCCACGCGGCCGACCTCGCCTCCGCGACCCAGGCCGGGCTGTGCGCGGTCGCCCTGGTCGGCGCGGTGGCGTTCGCGGCGGCCACGACCCGGATCTCCGGGTGGCTGCTGGTCGCGGGGGCTGCCCTGGCGTCGTACGTGGGCTACGCGCGCTCCGACCTTCCCCCGCTGGACCCGATGCACGCCCCCGGCTGGCTGACCGAGCGCATGCGTTACTTCCTGGGTGGCTGGAAGAGCTGGAACGGTGTCACGGCCCTGGTGCTGGTCCCGCTGGTCTGTGTGCTGCTGATGGTCCTGGCCCGCCGGCAGCTCGGCCTGGCCCGTGCCGCCGAGGAGGAGCAGGCCCGGCTGCGGCGCGAGCGGGCCGAGCAGCGCCGGGTCGCGGCGGGGCTGCCCAGGCGCCCGTACGAGAATCCGACGCGCTGGCGCACCGGCCCGCGCGGCACCCGCGACCGCGCGCTGTTCGCCGTGTCCGCCCTGCTCATGCTGCTCACCTTGTTGTGGGCGGCCGTGGAGGTCCGGGTCGCGCTCGACGGCGACCATCCGACGCTCGCCTCGTGGGGGACCGGGCAGCAGGGCGCCTCGTACCAGTCGCAGTACGTCCTGGTCTGCGCGGCGGTCTGCGCGCTGGCCGCGCTCGCCTCGCCGGCGTTCGCCCGCCGGGTACTGCGGTGGGCGGCGGGCGCGGTGATCGCGCTCGGTCTGTGGCCACCGCCCGTGGAGCCCGCCCGCGCGCTGAGCCTGCCCGTGGCGCCCGACCTGTTCACCGGGTTCGCGGAGACCTGGGGGCACGCGGCCTTCTGGGCCGCGCTGCTGCTCGCCCTGCCGCTGAGCCTGTACGCGGCAGGATTCGCCGTACGCCGGACCCGGCGCGCCGCGCGATGACGGCTCCCGCCGCCGCACCGGACGCAGGACCGCTCGAACTCCTCGACCACGCCGAGGACCTGCTCGAACAGCACGACGAGCAGGACCGGCCCGAGGAGGCGGGCGACTCCTGGCGGCGCTGCCGTGACGTCCTGCTGCGCGCCCGCGACCTCCTGGAGGACCAGGCCGCGGAGGCCGACCCGGCGGCACTGGCCCGCGCCCGGTTCCTGCTGGGCCTCACCCTGTCGGTGGGCTACTGGCAGGCCGTGGCGGGCCACGGGCAGGCTTACGGCGTCCAGGACCCGCACGGCCTCCGCGACCGGGCGGCACCGCTGCTCGCCCTGGCCCGCGCGACTCTGCCCCAGGACACGGAGGCGTACGCGACCGCCTGCGTCCGCCTGGGCCTGCTGCTGCACGCCCGGCACGAGGACGCACAGACGGCCGAGGAGGAGGACGAGGACCCCTCCGCCGACGAGGACGAGGCGGCCGTCGGCGCCGTCGCTCTCGACGACGCCGGGCAGGAGGACGACGAGGGGGCCGTCCCGGGCGCCCGCGCCGAAGCGCACCGGCAGGCCGCCCCGGCAGCCGCAGCCGACAGGCCCGACGGCGCCCGCGCCGATGCCGACGACGGTGTCCGTGGCGGTGTCCGAGCCTGCGTGCCTGGTGGCGGCCCTGGCGGTGTCCGCGCCGGCGGGCCTGACGACGTCCATGGCGGTGTACGAGTCGGCGTGCCTGGTGGCGGCCCTGGCGGTGTCCGTGCCGGTGACCTCGACGAAGCGCTCGCCGCCTTCGACGACGGGCTGCCGCTGCTCGGCGACGACGTCCACCTCGGTCTCTTCGTCAGCTACGGCTGCGCGCTCGCCGACCGCTACGACCGCGACCGGGCCCCCGACGACCTGCGGGACGCGTCCGCGGCGCTGGAGGCGGTGCTGGAGGCGTTGCGGCCGTCCGGGTGGGAGCCCGCGGAGGACGGCGGGGGCTCCTGGGCGGACGAGGCCGACGAGATCGAGACCGAGGCCCGGGTCCGGCTGGCCCGGTTGTTCCTGGAGCACTCCGACGCCCCCGAACTCGCCCACCCACACCTTGAGTTGCTCGCCGCGACCCTGCCGGAGGAGCACGGTTCGCGGATCTTCGCCGCCGCGCACCTCGTCGACGTCTACCGCGAGCGCGGCGACGGCCGGGTCGGTCCCGAGGACCGCCCCGCCTACCTCGCGCGGCTGCGCGACCTGTACCGGCTGCTCGACCCCGGGAGCCCCTACCACGCCCAGGCGACCTCGATGCTCGGCGCGGCGCTCGCGGAGCGGGACGAGTCCGCCGGACCCGGGACGGCACCGACCGCGGAGAACGAGGAGGCGGTCGGGCTGCTGCGCGAGGCGCTCGACACCCTCGCCGAGGACGACGACCGGCGGCCGCCGACCCACGCCGTCCTCGGTTGTCTCCTGAACTCCCTGCGCGAACGCCATCCCGAGCGGTACGACAACGACGAGGCCCTGCGCCATCTGGAGCGGGCCGTCGAGCTGTACCCGCCCGACGACCCGATGCGCAGCGACCTGCTCAACCAGCTCGCACACGCGGCGATCGTCCGGGACGACCGGGGCCGCGGCGACCTCGAGGGCGTCGACCGCACGATCGCGCTGCTCAACGAGTCGATGCGGGTGCCGTCGCACACACCGGGCTTCGGTTCGCAGGCCCACGGCGCGTACGCCGCCGCGCTCAGCCAGCGCCACGCGCTGTCCAACTCCGCCGACGACCTGGACGAGGCGATCCGCCATCTCACAGCGGCGTTCCGCCAGACCGCACTCGACGACGTGAACCGGGTGGTGTACCTCCAGAACCTGGCCGTCAGCCT
Source organism: Streptomyces sp. NPDC054813 (assembly GCF_053611365.1). Classification (NCBI taxonomy): domain Bacteria; kingdom Bacillati; phylum Actinomycetota; class Actinomycetes; order Kitasatosporales; family Streptomycetaceae; genus Streptomyces; species Streptomyces sp. NPDC054813. Next base: position 45,867 of record NZ_JBSHAF010000020.1, read on the forward strand.
CTACCAGCGCTACCAGACGGGCGGCGACCTCCAGGACCTGGAGACCGCGGCCCGCTACATGAAGGAGGTCAGCGCCGTCCTGGACGGCGGCGACACCGGCGTGTCCATCGATCTGTACCTGATCGAGCGGGACCGGCCCCACCTCGAACACGCCCTGGCGCAGCTTCAGTTCATGCTCGCCATCACGTCCCGTTCCGAGCCCGGGATGGCGGCCGCCGTCGAGTCGATGCGCCGGCTGCGGGACTCCGTCGACGAGGACGACCCCGAACGCCTCACGCTGGACGCGGACTTCGGCCTGATGCTGATGGTGCGGTCCTTCTACGGCGGCAGCGTGCAGGAGCGCATGGAGGGCCTGGTCCTCATGTCGGAGACCGTGGACGCACTGCCCGAGGACCATCCCGAGCGGTCCCGGCTGCTGCTGCGCACGGCGGGCGCGGTGCTGATGACGTCGTTCTCGCCGTACAACAGACGGGGCGTCGAGTCGGCCGAGAAGATGCTCCAGAACGTCCTCGACGCCGTGCCGCCGGAGAGCCAGGAGGGCCTCAGGGCAGGCGCGTTGACCGCGATCCTGAACCACAACCGCTTCCTCCACGGGCGCGCCCCCGCCGACGCCGACCGGGCGGTCGAGGTGGCCCGGGCCGCGCGCGAGCACCTCGCCGACCGGCCCCCGTCCCCGGTCGGCGCCCTCCTCACCAACGTCCTCGCCGACTCCCTGCGGCTGCGCTCGGCCCCCGGCGACGACGCGGACGGGCGGCGCACGGGCATCGCCGGGCTGCGCGAGGCGGCGACCGTCGTGCTGCTCCAGGCCGCCGCGGAACCGGCGCTCCAGGTGGCCCGCACCGCCGCCGACCGGGCGTTGCACATTGCCCGCTGGTGTCTGGCGGACGGCGAACTGGCCGCCGCCGTCGAGGCGTTGGAGCTGGGGCGCGGGCAGGTGCTGCACGCCTCCACGACCACCGCCGACGTGCCCGCGCTGCTGCGCGAGGCCGACCGGGCGGACCTCGCAGAGGAGTGGGAGGGCGGCGGCAGCCACAGGGCGCCGGTGCCGATCGACCTGGCGGCGCTGCTCGACGGCCCCGGCTCCCTGCTCGGCACGCTCAGCGAGGGTGCCGAACTCCCGCTCCCCGACGATCTCCGCCGGCGCACGCTCACCGCGCTGGCCCGCTCCCGTGCGGGCACGGCCCTGATGACCCCGCCCACGGTCGACGAGATCGCCGCCGCCCTTCGAAAGGCCGGCGCGCACGCGCTGGTCTACCTGCTCCCGCCGGGCGGCCCGGGCGCCGGCACGGCTGTGCTGGTGACCCACGAATCCCGCGTGGGCACCGTGGAGTTCGGCCTTCTTCGGCGCGACTCCCTGGACGTTCTCACGACCTACCGGGCCGCCCACCGCAACCGCCAGGAGGTCCTGGACACCTCCACCGACCCGGACGCCCACGAGGCCGCGCACACGCGCTGGCGTTCCGCGCTCGCCGAACTCTGCGACTGGGCGGGCCCGGTGGTGATGGCCCCGCTCATCCGCTCACCCCTCATCCGCGCCGCGACCCCCGAACCCCACCTGGTCCTGGTCCCGTTCGGCGACCTCGGCGGCATCCCCTGGCACGCGGCCCTGCTCAGCAGCGGCCTGCGCGACGGCGGCCGGCCGGTGCGCGCGCTGGAGCGCCTGACACTGTCGTACGCGGCCTCGGCCCGCCAGCTCCACGAGGTACTGGGCCGCCCGCGCCTGCCGGTCGACGCCCGCCCGGTGATCGTCGGCAACCCCGACGGCACGCTGCCGGGCGCGACCACGGAGGCCCGCCAGATCCACACCGCGTTCTACCCGTCGGGCCAACTCCTCGGCAAGGTACGCCGAGCGGCCGGTCCGGGTACGCCGGCCGAGGTCCTGGCCGCGCTCCCGGGCGCGGCGGGAACCGGAGCCTCGGTCCTCCATCTCGCGTGCCACGCCCGCCCGTCGGGCAACTCGCCCCTGGACGCGTGCCTGTTGCTCGCCCCACCGCCGGCCGGTGGTACGGGGCGGCTGCCGGTCCGCGAGATCCTCCGCCAGGCCCGTGGCCGTCCGCCCGGTGCGCCCGGCGGCCTGGTCGTCCTCGACGCCTGCGTCAGCGACCACACCACGGGAGACTTCGACGAGGCGCTCACGCTCTCCACAGCCTTCCTCGCCGCCGGGGCGACGGGGGTCGTCGGCTCCCGCTGGGAGGTCCCGGACGGCCTGACGGGCCTCATGATGTACGTCTTCCACGACCGCCTCCGCACCGGCGTGACGCCTGTACGGGCCCTGCGCGAGGCCCAGTTGTGGCTCCTGGACCCGGACCGCGTGCTCCCCGACGGCATGCCCCGCCCGATCGCGGACATACTGCACGACGGGGATCCTTCGGCCCTGGACATGTGGGCGGCCTTCGCCTGCCAGGGGCACTGAGCCCAACGGGCGGGACGGGGGAGGGCGCGCGATGGACTCGGCCGTGACGGGCCTGCTGGCGGCGGTGGTCGGCGTGGGCGGCACACTCGGCTCCGCCTGGCTGACCCAGCGCCGCGGGGACACCCTGCGGCGCGAGGAGTGGGACCGGCTCGAACGTGCCCGGCGGGCCGAACTCGACGCCCAGCGACAGGAGTCGGGACGCGAGGCCCGCCAGGCGGCGTACACGGAGTTCAACGCGGCGGCCCGCCACTACCTGGCGACGCTCAACGACCATGCGCATGTGCTGCGCATCGGGGGCGACCCGGGGGAGTCCCTGGAAGCGGTGGAGACGGCCCGGGTGGACTACCGCCGCCGGTATGCCGAAGCCCAGATGATCGTGCCGGACACGGTGCTGGCCGAGGTGAGAAAGGTCGACAGGGGACTGGGCTCGGTCTACGGCAGCCTGGCCCGAGTCACCCGCGACAGGGCCCGCGACGGCGACGACCTGGACAGCGTCCGCACGGTGATCAAACAGGGCTGGCGGGACCTGTCGGGCACCCGGGCAGCCATGCGAACGGACCTGGACGTGACGGGCCCGACGTACGACTGAGCCCGGCGAACCCCTCCCGGGCGACGGTCTCGACGAGGATGACAGGCGACCTGCTGGGCCGGTCCGTCCGTGGGTAGTCTGCTGCATGATCAGGGCGATCGGAGCCGAGCTGAAACCTCCCGGATCCTCCCCGCGGCGGGTCCGGAGGACTGTCCGGCCCGGCCTACGCGCGCACCTACCGAGGTGAGAGATGCACTTCACCACTCGACCCACGCTTCAGGGATCCTTCGGCATGGTGTCGTCCACGCACTGGCTGGCCTCCCAGTCGGCGATGGCGGTCCTGGAGAACGGCGGCAACGCGTACGACGCGGCCGTCGCCGGCGCGTTCGTCCTGCACGTGGTCGAGCCGCACCTCAACGGACCCGCCGGGGAGGTACCGATCCTGCTCGCCCCGGCCGGCGGCGAGGTGCGGGTGCTGTGCGGGCAGGGGGTGGCCCCGGCCGGCGCCACGGTCGCCCACTACCGGGGGCTCGGCCTCGACCTGGTCCCCGGCACCGGCCCGCTGGCCGCGGCCGTCCCCGGCGCCTTCGACGCCTGGCTGCTCCTGCTGCGCGACCACGGCACCAAGCCGCTGGACGAGATCCTGGCGTACGCCATCGGATACGCCGAGCACGGGCACCCACCCGTGGAGAACGTCGGCGCGACCGTGGCGAGCGTACGGAAGCTGTTCGAGACCGAGTGGACCTCGTCGGCGGAGCTGTACCTGCCCGGCGGCCGTCCGCCCAGGCCCGGTGAGTTGTTCCGCAACCCGGCCCTCGCCGCCACCTGGCAGCGGCTGCTCGCCGAGACCGCGGGCGCCGGGGACCGGGAGGCGCGGATCGACGCGGCCCGAGAGGTGTGGCGCACCGGCTTCATCGCCGAGGCCCTGGTCAGGCAGGCCGCCCGCCCCACCATGGACACCAGCGGCGAGCGGCACACCGGCCCCCTGTCCGCAGCCGACCTGGCCGGCTGGTCCGCGAGCTACGAGGCCCCGGTGTCGTACGACTGGAACGGCTGGACCGTGTGCAAGGCGGGCCCCTGGAGCCAGGGCCCGGCCTTCCTCCAGCAACTGGCGCTGTTGCCGCCCGAGCTGTCCGAGCTGCCCGGGTACGGCTCCGCCGACTACATGCACCTCCTGATCGAGGGCTGCAAGCTCGCCATGGCCGACCGCGAGGCCTGGTACGGGGACGCGGCCGAGGTACCGCTCGCCGAACTGCTCTCCGACGCGTACAACGCCGGGCGGCGCGGCCTGGTCGGCGCCAAGGCTTCCGAGGAGCTGCGGCCCGGCAGCCCCGGTGGACGCGTGCCCCGGCTGCCCGGGTACGCAAGCGTGGAGGCCGCGCGGAGCAGCGCCTTCGACCCGCTGGGCGCCGGTGAGCCGACGGTCGCGCAGGTCGCCGCCGACGGCACCACCCGGGGCGACACCTGCCACCTGGACGTCGTCGACCGCTGGGGCAACATGGTCGCGGCCACCCCCAGCGGCGGCTGGCTCCAGTCCAACCCCGTCGTCCCCGAGCTGGGCTTCCCGCTTGGCACCCGGCTCCAGATGGCCTGGCTGGAGGAGGGCCTGCCGAACTCCCTCACCCCCGGCCGCCGTCCCCGCACCACGCTCACTCCGTCGATCGCCCTGCGCGACGGGGTCCCGGTGCTGGCCTTCGGCACGCCCGGTGGCGACCAGCAGGACCAGTGGCAGCTGCACTTCTTCCTCGCCGTCGCGCTGCGCGGCGAGGTGCGCGGCGGCCTCGACCTCCAGGGCGCGATCGACGCCCCGAACTGGCACAACGACAGCTTCCCCAGCTCCTTCTACCCGCGTGGGAGCCGCCCCGCGAGCGTGACCGTCGAGTCGCGGACGGACCCCGGGGTGGTGGCCGAGCTGCGGCGGCGCGGCCATGACGTGACGGTCGGGCCGGGCTGGTCGGAGGGGCGGCTGTGCGCGGTGGCCCGGAACCCGCGGACCGGGGTGCTGTCGGCGGCGGCGAATCCGCGCGGGATGCAGGGGTACGCGGTGGGGCGCTGACGCCGATGTGCTGACGTCAGGGCGCTGACCTGGTACGTCCGTCGACGGCCCGCTGATCGTCGGCACCGGCTGTTCGTCCGTATTCCATGTCCCGTACATCTGGGCGGCGGGGATTGTCAGGGGCGCGTGCTCTCATGGAGGCATGATCGAAGCAACGGAGACCATCGACGAGTTTCTCCTCCAGCACGCCGGTGACGTCGAGGACGCCATCCGCAAGGCCGCCCGGACCGAGATCCTGCCCCGCTGGCGCCGGCTCGCCGACCACGAGGTCGACCAGAAGAGCGGGCCGCACGACCTGGTGACGGACGCCGACCGGCTCGCCGAGAGGTACCTCACCGGGGCGCTGGGCGCCCTGCTGCCGGGGTCCGTCGTGGTCGGCGAGGAGGCGGTGCACGCGGACCCGGAGACGTACGAGGCGCTCCAGGGCGACGCGCCGGTGTGGATAGTCGACCCGGTCGACGGCACCCGCCAGTTCGTGCGGGGCGAGGACGGCTTCTGCACGCTGGTCGCGCTCGCCCACCGGGGCGTCCTGCTCGCCTCCTGGACCTTCGCCCCGGCCCGCGGCCAACTCGCCACGGCGGTACGGGGGAAGGGCGCCTTCCTGGACGGCGTACGGCTGCACGCCGGACCGCCCGCCGCCGACCGTGACCTGCGGGTAGCCACCTCCCACCCGGACTACACGACGGACGCGCAGAAGCGCGCGCTGTTCGCCCTGTGGGCCGACGGCGTCGCCCCGCGCGCCTGCGGCTCGGCGGGCCTGGAGTATCTGGCCGTCGCCCGGGGCGAGTTGGACGCGACGGCGTTCTCCTGGGAGGCCGCCTGGGACCACGCGGCCGGACTGCTGCTGGTCGAGGAGGCGGGCGGCGCCCACCTCACACTCGCCGGCGAGCCGTTCCGGATCACGGGCGACAACGTCCTGCCGTTCACCGCGGCCCGCGACGCGGCCACCGCCCACCGGGTGGTGGACCTGCTGCGGAACCCGCACTGGTAACCCCGGACGAGGGCGGTGTCAGTCCTCCGGCATATCCTGAACCCGAGTGGCCAATCGGCTGACGAAGGGGTGCGAAGGTGCCGTCGATGCTCGATGCGGTCGTGGTGGGGGCGGGGCCGAACGGCCTGACGGCCGCCGTGGAGCTGGCCCGGCGCGGCTTCTCCGTCGCCGTCTTCGAGGCGCGCGACACCGTGGGCGGCGGCGCCCGCACCGAGGAGCTCACGCTGCCGGGCTTCCGGCACGACCCGTGCTCCGCGGCGCACCCGCTCGGGATCAACTCGCCCGCGTTCCGCGCCCTGCCCCTGGAGCGCTACGGCCTGGAGTGGCTGCACCCCGACCTGCCGATGGCCCACCCCTTCCCGGACGGCCGGGCCGCCGTACTGGCCCGCTCGGTCGCCGAGACGGCGGCCTCCTTCGGGCCGCGCGACGCGGGCACCTACCGCAGGCTGGTCGAGCCGTTCCTGCCCAAGTGGGACACCCTGGCGCGGGACTTCATGTCCCTGCCGCTCACCGCGCTGCCCCGCGACCCGGTCACCCTCGCGCGCTTCGGCCTGGTCGGTCTGCCGCCCGCCTCCCTGCTGCTGCACCGCTTCCGCGACGAGCGGGCCAGAACCCTCTTCGCCGGCCTGGTCGCCCATGTCATGGCCCCGCTCAGCGGCTTCGCGACCGGCGCCGTAGGCCTGGTCTTCGCGCTCGCCGCGCACGCCCGCGGCTGGCCGGTGGCCCGGGGCGGCTCGCAGGCCATCTCCGACGCCCTCGCCGCGTACCTCGAGGACCTCGGCGGCGCGATCCACACCGACTACGAGGTCAAGCGCCTGGACGACCTGCCGCCCGCCCGGTCGTACATCTTCGACACCTCGCCGACCGCCCTGGCCCGTATCGCGGGCCTCGGCAACTACTACCAGGACTACCGGTACGGCCCGGGCGTCTTCAAGATCGACTACGCGCTGGACGGGCCGGTCCCCTGGACCGCCCCGGAGGCCCGCCGCGCCGGGACCGTGCAGATCGGCGCGGACAGCGCGGAGATCGGCACCGCCCTGCGCGCCGCCTCCCGCCAGGGCCGCGCCCCCGACCGGCCGTTCATGATCACCGTGCAGCCCGGGGTCGTGGACCCGTCCCGCGCCCCCGAGGGCAAGCAGGTCTTCTGGGCCTACGCCCACGTGCCCAGCGGCTGGACCGGCGACCTCACCGACGTGATGGAACGTCAACTGGATCGCTTCGCCCCGGGGTTCCGCGACCGCGTGCTGGCCCGTGCCACCGCGGGACCCGCCGAACTCGCCGCCCGCAACGCCAACTACGTCGGCGGCGACATCGGCACCGGCGCGGTCTCCGGCCTGCAGATCCTGCTGCGTCCCAAGCTCTCCCTGTTCCCGTACGGCACCCCGCATCCGGCCGTCTTCATCTGCTCGTCGGCCACCCCGCCCGGCCCAGGGGTACACGGCATGTCGGGGCACAACGCGGCCAAGGCCGTGTGGAGGAGGCTGAGACAGTCATGACCCGCATCACGCTCGTCCAGGGCGACATCACCCGGCAGACCGCCGACGCGATCGTCAACGCGGCCAACTCCTCGCTGCTCGGCGGCGGAGGCGTCGACGGCGCCATCCACCGGCGCGGCGGCCCCGCGATCCTGGAGGACTGCCGCAAGCTCCGCGCCGGGCACTACGGCAAGGGCCTGCCCACCGGTCAGGCGGTCGCCACCACCGCCGGCGAACTCGACGCCCAGTGGGTCATCCACACCGTCGGACCGGTCCACTCCACCACCGAGGACCGCTCCGAACTGCTGGCCTCCTGCTACCGCGAGTCCCTGAAGCGCGCCGACGAACTCGGCGCCCGCACGGTCGCGTTCCCCGCCGTCTCCACCGGGATCTACGGCTGGCCGCTGGACGACGGCGCCCGGATCGCCGTGGCGACCGTCCGAGAGGCGGACACGGCCGTCGAGGAGGTCCGGTTCGTCCTCTTCGACGAGCGGGCCTACGAGGCGTTCGCCACGCAGCTGACCTGAGCGCGGCTGCTCACACCGACTCGCACGCTCGGGTCGCCTGCGGGGGTGCTCACACCGACTCCCGGACGATGATCCGCGCCGGGACCGGTACCAGGCCCGCCGAGTCCAGCCCCAGCGCGGCGCGCGCCGCCAGCCGGCCATGGGCCTCCGCGTCGATGTGCACGGTGGTCAGGGCGGGGCCGAGTGCTGCCCGTGCCGCACCAGCGGGACATGTCCGTGGGCGGCGATTTCGTCGTCCGGACCGCGCACATAGCTGCGCGAGTAGTTGCCCTCCAGCCCCCGGTCCAGGTCGAGGACGACCACCCGGGAACTGCCCTCGCGCAGCGCGCGGGCCACCCCGTGCGGGACGTGGCCGAGATCGCGCGCCGCCTGCCGTACCCGGTCGCGGGGGGCCGCCGAGATGGACTGACGCGGGTCGTCGTTCAGGACGAAGCTGACCGTGGCACGCGAGACACCGCTGGCGGCGGCCACGTCGTTCAGCGTGACTCTCCCGGACGCACCCATCACCCAGCCCCGATCATCGATTCCGGCCGTTCAGCCTAAGCAGCGCCGACCGGGACCAGATGGGCCTCGGCCGCGCGCCGGAACGCCGGCAGCAGGGGATGGCGGTCGCCGGCCCGGGTCGCCAGGACGACCTGGAGGGGATCCGCGTCCACGACCGGTACGACGACGATGTCCGGCCGCAGGTTGCCCCGGAAGCCGGCCGGCGCCAGCGACACCACCTCACCGCTCGCCACCAGCTCCAGCTTGTCCTCCAGCGTGTCCACCAGGGCGCCCAGGTTGGTGTGACCGGCGGGATTCGCGCCGATCCGGTCGGCGCCGGTGAAGCGGGGCAGCGGCTCGTCGGCGAAATCGGCGAGCGTGACCGACTCCTTGCCCGCCAGCCGGTGGCCGAGCGGGACCAGCAGCACGCGCGGCTCGTCGTACAGCACCGTGATGTCCAAGCCGTCGGCGGTGAACAGGAACCGGGTCACCACCACGTCGACCCGGTGGTCGAGCAGCGCGTCGCGCGGTTCGTTCCAGTCCACGTGCAGGGTGCGGACGTCTGCCTCCGGGTGGCGGTGGCGGACCTCCCGGACGGCCGGGGTGACGATCTGGTGCGTGGTGTACCCGACCGTGAACGGGCCGTGCGCGGCGGCCGACCGCGCGCTCGCGGCGGCCCGGGCGGCGCTCCGCAGCAACTCCCTGGCCTGCGGCAGAAAGGTCTCGCCGGCCTCGGTGAGCCGGGTGCCGCGCGGGGTGCGGTCGAGTAGCCGGACGCCCAGCTCCCGCTCCAGACGGCGGATCTGCCGGCTCAGCGACGGCTGGGCCAGATGCAGCGCGTCGGCCGCCCGGCCGAAGTGCAACTCCTCGGCGACCACGGTGAAGTAGCGCACCAGACGGAGCTCCAGGTCCACCGGCGGTACGTAGGAATCGGGCACCTCTCGACTCTACTCCCGCCGCCGTGAGCTGCGGTCATGACCGGACAGGCATCACCAGGTGCGGAACGGGTCTTGGACCCGGGTGCCGGGCCGGACGCAGGCTGGAGTCATCCCAGCCCATTCACTCTCCGTGAGGTGATCTGTCATGCGTGTGTTCGTCACCGGCGCCACCGGGTTCATCGGCAGCGCGGTGGTCCGCGAACTGCTCGGCGCCGGGCACCAGGTGCTCGGCCTGGCCCGCTCGGACGCGGCCGAAGCGGCCCTGAAGGAGGTGGGAGCGGAGGTGCACCGCGGCGACCTGAACGACGTCGACGGCCTGCGGGCCGCGGCGCAGGCGGCGGACGGCGTGGTCCACACGGGCTTCAACCACGACTTCTCCGATCTGCCGGGTGCCCTGCGCACCGAACTCGCGGCCCTGGCCGTCTTCGGCGACGCCCTCGCCGGCTCCGACCGCCCCCTGGTCATCAGCTCGGTGACCGGCCTGCTCGCCCCGGGCCGCCTCGGCACCGAGACCGACGGACCCGATCCCGCGGCGCCCGGTGCGCACCGCGGCGAGTCGGAGCGGGCCGCGCTCGCCCTGGCCGACCGTGGCGTACGGGTCTCCGCGATCCGCCTCTCGGCCTCCGTGCACGGCGCCGGCGACCACGCCTTCGTCCCGCACCTGATCGACCTGGCCCGGGACAAGGGCGTCGCCGGCTACCCGGGCGACGGCGCCAACCGCTGGCCGGCCGTGCACCGCCTGGACGCGGCCGTCCTGTTCCGCAAGGCCCTGGAGACCGCCCCGGCCGGTGCCGTGCTGCACGCGGCCGCCGAGGAGGGCGTACCGCTCCGCGACATCACCGCGGTCATCGGCCGCCGCCTCGGCCTGCCGGTGGTGTCCCTCGCGCCGGAGGAGGCGGCCGCCCACTTCGGCTGGATGATCCGCTTCGCCGGCAGCGACAACCCGACGTCGAGCACCGCGACCCGCGAGCGCTACGACTGGCGACCCGGGCAGCCGGGACTGCTGGCCGACCTCGACCAGGACCACTACTTCGGCTGAGGGCGCCACCGGGGCCGCAAGGGCCACAGGGGCCTGGAGGTCAGCGCACCTACGTGTCGGATTTCCGCCAGCATCGGCCCCGCCCGCGGGCCGATGCTGGACCCATGCAGAAAGGGACGAACCTCGACCGCGAGCACTGTGTACGAGCCGTGCAGTCCAAGGACGCACGGTTCGACGGCTGGTTCTTCACGGCCGTCCTGACCACCCGCATCTACTGCCGGCCCAGCTGCCCGGTGGTGCCGCCCAAGCCCGAGAACATGACGTTCTATCCGAGCGCGGCCGCCTGCCAGCAGGCCGGCTTCCGGGCCTGCAAGCGCTGCCGCCCCGACACCAGCCCCGGTTCCCCGGAGTGGAACCAGCGCGCCGACCTGGTCGCCCGCGCCATGCGGCTGATCGCCGACGGAGTCGTGGACCGCGAGGGCGTGCCCGGCCTCGCCGACCGCCTCGGCTACAGCCCCCGGCAGGTCGAACGCCAGCTCCTCGCGGAACTCGGCGCCGGCCCCCTGGCCCTCGCCCGCGCCCAGCGCGCCCAGACCGCCCGCCTGCTGGTCGAGACGACCGCCCTGCCGATGACGGAAATCGCCTTCGCGGCCGGTTTCTCCTCGATCCGCACCTTCAACGACACCGTCCGCGAGGTCTTCGCGCTGTCCCCGAGCGAGTTGCGCGCGAGGGCCCCGAAGAGCGCGTCGAGCGCCCCCGGAGCGCTGTCCCTCCGGCTGCCCTTCCGCGCCCCTCTCAACCCCGACAACCTCTTCGGCCACCTCGCGGCCACCGCCGTACCCGGCGTCGAGGAGTGGCGGGACGGCGCCTACCGGCGGACCCTGCGGCTGCCGTACGGCCACGGCATCGCGGCCCTCGCCCCGAAGCCCGACCACATCGCCTGCCGGCTCACCCTCAGCGACCTGCGGGACCTGCCGGTCGCCATCAGCCGCTGCCGGCGGATGCTCGATCTGGACGCCGACCCGGTCGCGGTCGACGACCAGCTGCGCACCGACCCCGTGCTGGCTCCGCTGGTGGACAAGGCGCCCGGACGCCGGGTGCCCCGCACGGTCGACGAGGCGGAGTTCGCGGTGCGGGCCGTGCTCGGCCAGCAGGTCTCCACGGCCGCCGCCCGCACCCATGCGGCCCGCCTGGTGACCGCCCACGGCACCCCGGTCGACGACCCGGAGGGCGGCCTCACCCATCTCTTCCCGACCCCCGGGGCGCTGGCCGAACTGGCCCCCGAGTCCCTGGCGATGCCCCGCACCCGCCGTACCACCTTCACCACCCTGGTCGGCCGACTCGCCGACGGCACCCTCCACCTGGGCGTGGAGAGCGACTGGGCGGAGGCCCGCGCCAAGCTCCTGGAACTCCCCGGCTTCGGCCCCTGGACCGTCGACGTCATCGCCATGCGCGCCCTCGGCGACCCCGACGCCTTCCTCCCCACCGACCTCGGCATCCGCCGCGCCGCCCTGGACCTGGGCCTGCCCGGCACCCCGGCCGCTCTCACCGCCCGTGCGGCCGCCTGGCGCCCCTGGCGGGCCTACGCGGTCCAGTACCTGTGGGCGACCGACAGCCACCCGATCAACTTCCTTCCCGTGTAAGGACCTTGCCGTGAAGAACCACACCGTCACCGACAGCCCCTACGGCCCCCTCACCCTGGTCGCCGAGGACGGCGCCCTCTGCGGCCTCTACATGGAGGACCAACGTCACCGCCCGCCCGAGGAGACCTTCGGCGCCCGCGACGACGACCTCTTCACCGAGGCGGAGGCACAGCTGACCGCCTACTTCGCGGGCGAGTTGAAGGAGTTCACTCTCGAACTGCGCCTGAACGGAACCCCGTTCCAGCGCAGCGTCTGGGAACAGCTGAGCCGGATCCCCTACGGCGAGACCCGCTCGTACGGCGAACTCGCCGACACCCTCGGCAACCCCCAGGCCTCCCGCGCGGTCGGCCTCGCCAACGGGAAGAACCCGGTCGGCATCATCGTCCCCTGCCACCGCGTGATCGGCGCCAACGGCAACCTCACCGGCTACGGCGGCGGCCTGCCCCGCAAGCAGCGCCTGCTGGACTTCGAGCGGGGCGCGGGCCTCTTCTGACCGCCCCAGCCGGCGCGCTGCGGGTCGCTAGCCGGCCCGCAGCTCCGCGAGCAGCTTCGGCAGCGCGGTGCCGATGGGCTCGCGGACGACCTCGTCGGCCCGGTCGTCGTAGGGCGTGGGTTCGGCGTTGACGACGATGAGCCGGGCGCCGTGGTCGGCGGCGATGCCCGCCAGGCCGGCGGCGGGCTGGACCTGGAGGCTGGTGCCGACGGCGATGAAGACGGTGCAGGCCTTGCTGATGGCGAGGGCCTCACCGAGGACGACGGGGTCGAGGTTCTCGCCGAACATGACGGTCGCGGACTTGAGGATGCCGCCGCACTCCAGGCACGGCGGATCGTCCTCGCCGGCCTCGATGCGGGCGATCGCGTCCGCCATCGGCCCCCGGGCATGGCACTTGGTGCACACCACGCTGCGGGCCGAGCCGTGCAGTTCGAGCACTTTGCGGGCGGGCATCCCGGCGAGCTGGTGCAACCCGTCCACGTTCTGGGTGATGACCCGCACCGGGATCCCGGACCTGTCGAGCTCGGCGACGGCGAGATGGGCGGCGTTCGGCTCGGCCTTCAGCGTGCGGTTCTTGCGCCGCATCTGCCAGGACCGGCGCCGGATCTCCGGGTCGCCCATGTAGTAGTCGTAGGTCACGAGCTTCTCGGCCTCGGGATCCCGGCGCCACAGACCGTTGGGCCCGCGGTAGTCGGGGATCCCGGAGTCGGTCGAGATGCCGGCGCCGCTGAGGACGGCGACGAGGGGCTTGGTCATGCGTTCGAGGGTAGGGCGGGCCCGGTGGGGGCGGCGAACGGATATTGCCCGCCCCCGGGATCACCCCGCGCGGTCGCCGTTCTCCAGTTCCGCCGTGCCCGTGCCCTCGTCCAGTACGTCCAGCGCGGCCAGCACGCGGCGGCCCAGCGAGCCCGGCAGATACGTGGGGAGCTCGGCGCGCGGGACCAGCCGCCAGGAGAGCAGTTCCTCCTCCTGGAGCCGGATCGCCCCGAGGTCGGCGTCGGTGACGGCACCGCCGTCGTACAGATAGGCGACGATCGGCGGCCGGCCGGGGCCGTGCACCCAGTCCACCGCGAGCAGCCGGCCCATCTCCCGGTCCAGGCCGATCTCCTCCAGGGTCTCCCGGCGGGCGCCCTGGCGCGGGGTCTCCCCGTCGTCGGACTCGACGGTCCCGCCGGGCAGCGCCCAGCCCTCCCGGTAGTTGGGCTCGACGAGCAGCACCCGTCCTTCGGCGTCCCGGAAGAGCGCGGCCGCCCCGGCGAGGATCCGGGGGAGGCTCGCGATGTACGCGGCGTAGTCGTCAGTCGTGGTCACCCAGGAAGGGTAACCAGCGCGGGCTCGGGGCCCGTCCGGGCGAGCCGTACGGTGCGCTCCGCCAGGTCGCTGATGCGGGCCCCGTCGAAGCCGAAGACCGCGCTGCGGACCGTGTCCTCCAGCGGGTCCTTCCACTGGTCCGGGATGGCCGCCGCGCCGGTCAGCACCCCGGCCACCGAGCCCGCCGTCGCGCCGTTGGAGTCGGTGTCCAGCCCGCCGCGCACGGTGAGGGTGACGGTCCGGGTGAAGTCGCCGTCGCCGTAGAGCAGCCCCGCGGTGAGCACGGCCACGTTCGGGACGGTGTGGATCCAGCCGAGGCCCGCGGTCTCCCCGGACACGGTGGCGAGGGTGTCCTCCCAGCTCAGCCGGGTCTCGTGCAGGGCGACGACCCGGCGTACGGTCCGCGCGAGGCGGCAGCTCGCCGGTACGACGGTGAGCGCGCTGTCGATCGCCTGCCGTACGGTCGGCGCGGTGAACGCCGCCGAGATCAGTGCGGCGGCCCACATGGCGCCGTAGACCCCGTTCCCCGCATGGGAGAGCACCGCGTCCCGGCGGGCCAGGGCGGCGGCCCGGTGCGGGGCGTCCGGGCAGGTCCAGCCGAAGATGTCGGCGCGGATCAGGGCACCGATCCACTCCTGGTAGGGGTTGTGGTAGGTGGCGGTGAGGGGCGGTTTGAGGCCGTCCGCGAGGTTGCGGTAGGCGGCCCGTTCCGCCGTGAAGGTCTGGAGGTACGGCAGCCGCAGCAGCCACAGCTCGCCGACCTGCTCGGTGCTGAAACCGAAGCCGTGGGTCTCCAGGAGGTCCAGGCCGAGGATCGCGTAGTCGACGTCGTCGTCACGGCAGCTGCCGTGGATCCGGCCGCGCACGCACCGGCGCCACTCGGGGCGCAGCGCGAGCGCGTCGCTCTCGTCGGCGGGCTCGGGGAGGTAGTCGGTGAGCGGCAGGGCGGCGGCCCGCCGCAGATAGCCGTCGATGCGTTCCCTGGTCCACACGTCGCCCCGCTCGACCGGTTTGCCGAGCATGTTGCCCGCGATCCGGCCGAGCCAGCCGCCGAGCACGCGGTCGGCGAGGTCCGGACCGGCGGTGCCGTCGTTGCCCATGGCTGTGGTCTACCCGATTTCCCAGATGGCTCCCAGGCCTTTCCCAGGCTTCGGTCGGGGAATGACGGCGAGGGTGTCCTCCGGTTAAGGTCACAGCGGCGCGACTGGCCTTGACATGCGCGAGGCCCGGAGAGCAAGGGGATACAGGTGACACAGCGCGTGCTCATCGCCGCGGACAAGTTCAAGGGCTCGCTGACGGCCGTGGAGGTCGCCGAGCGGGTCACTGCGGGGCTCCGGCGGGTCGTGCCCGGCCTGGAGGTGGCGGCGCTGCCCGTCGCGGACGGCGGGGACGGCACGGTGGCCGCGGCGGTCGCCGCCGGTTTCGAACGCCACGAAAGACTGGTCGCCGGGCCGCTGGGGCAGGAGGTCGGCGCCGCGTTCGCGCTGCGCGGCGACACCGCGGTGGTGGAGATGGCCGAGGCGAGCGGACTGCAACGGCTGCCGGCCGGTGTCTTCGCGCCCCTGACGGCCTCCACGTACGGCTCGGGAGAGCTGCTGCGGGCCGCCCTGGACGCGGGCGCCCGCACGATCGTCTTCGGTGTCGGAGGCAGCGCTACGACCGACGGTGGCGCCGGCATGCTGTCGGCGCTCGGGGCGCGGTTCCTGGACGAGGACGGCGAACCGGTACCGCCGGGCGGCGGCGGCCTCGCCGATGTGGCCCGCGCGGACCTGTCCGGCCTGGATCCGCGCCTGTCCTCGGTAGACCTGGTTCTCGCCAGCGACGTCGACAACCCGCTGACCGGCCCCAAGGGCGCACCGGCCGTGTACGGCCCGCAGAAGGGCGCATCGCCGGACGACGTGGAGGTCCTGGACGCCGCTCTCGCCCACTTCACGAAGGTCCTGGAGACCGAGGTCGGCCCGCGCGCGGCGGAGTACGCCGTGGCGCCGGGCGCCGGGGCCGCCGGTGGCATCGGATACGGCGCGCTGCTGCTCGGCGCCCGCTTCCGCCCCGGCATCGAGGTCATGCTCGACGTCCTCGGCTTCGCGCCCGCCGTGGAGCGGGCGTCGCTGGTCATCACCGGCGAGGGCTCGCTGGACGAGCAGACGCTGCACGGGAAGGCGCCGGCGGGGGTGGCCGCGGCCGCGCGTGCCGCCGGCAAGGAGGTCGTGGCGGTGTGCGGGCGCCTGGCGCTGCCGCCGGCGGAGCTGGGGCGGGCCGGGTTCCGCCGCGCCTACCCGCTGACCGGGGTCGAGCCGGACGTGGTGAAGTGCATCGCCGACGCGGGGCCGATCCTGGAGCGGGTCGCCGAGCAGATCGCGCGGGACTTTCTCTGCTGAGGGCGGCCTAGATCGGCGTCAGGACGCCCGTCGAGTCACGGTAGTAACTGCCACTCGTGAGGTCCCACACCTTGTGCTTGTTGTGGAGCCACTGGAACGCGATGTCGTGCACGATCTCGGCGGGGCGCTCCCAGACCACGGAGTGTCCCGCACCCTCCAGCTCGAACATCAGCTTCTCGGGCCCGCCGATGGCCTTGTAGAGAGCCGGCACGGAGAAGCGCAGCGGCGGGGGAACGGGGACGTTCGGCGCGGTGTTGGCCGTCTTGTCCAGCTCTCCGTAGACGATGGCGACGGGAACCCGGTCACCGAGGACGTAGTTGCCCAGCGCGTCCTGGTAGGGCACCGTCTCGTTGGTCCAGCCCCAGAAGTAGGAGTTCCGGAACCGGTGGATGCCCTCGTACACGCCGGGTGACAGCTCCCGGCCCCATGTGCTGCCCACGGGGTCGTTCGCCATCATGGCGGCCCACGCCTTGTCCTCCATGCCGGGCTCCCGTTGGGGTGGGTCGCCCTGCTCGCGGGTCCATGCGTCCACGAAGCCCTTCTTGTCGCTGACGAACATGGGGAAGCCGTACAGGGTGGGCGGTTCGGAGACCGGCAGCGAGGTGCCCGCCGGAATGGCGAAGGGGTCCGCGGGGTCGCCCGACCACCGCCCTGCAGGCGGGAAGACGGGGGCGAGCAGGAACAGGCTCTTGACGTCCTCGGGGTGCTGCAGGGTGTACGGACCCATGGACGGTGCCGCGGCGGACCAGCCGATGAAGTCCATGGGCTTGTCCCTGCCGGGCAGCGACCTGATGAAGTCGACCACGGTGGCCAGCTCCGCGCATTCGCTCTCCGTGTTGCCCAGCTGGTGCGGGTACAGAGGCGGGCCGGTGTACGGGGGCGACAGCGGATTGGGCGACAGGACGCTGCGCTGCGTGGGGTTGGCGTTGCGGGGCTCGTCCATCTTCGGGCGGGGCGACCGTCCGTTGCCCTGCAGGTCCATCAGGAAGACGTCGTAGTGGTGTTTGGCCAGGTCCTGTGCCCAGTTGTAGTCGATGGTGGACCCGGGAACCGTGAGGTCGTACCCGGCGAGAACCGGCACGCTCCGGCCGTGGAGCATCAGCACCACCTCGTGCGGCTGGTTGCCCTTGGTGCCGTCGTACTCCCGGACGAAGAGGTTCACGGTGTCGCCCTCGTTGGCCGGAAGCTTCGACACGTGCGGGACCGAGTAGTCCTTGGGCGTGGGTGCAGCCATGGTTGTCCTCCGATCCGTAAGAGGGGAGTAATCCCCATCCCCGAATAGGGGGAAATCCCCGTAAAATTCAGCCCTATTTCCACCGTCCTCCCCTGTCTCGCCCTGCGCAACTCGGCCTCGGTCAGGGGTGGTTGACCCGTCAAAGGCCAACGCTGTACGCCCTTGAACGCGAAACGGGTGTGGCCCGAGCCTCGAAGGACTCGGGCCACACCCGTCAGCGGTGCGACGAGGTTCAGGGCAGCTGTGCCGCCCGCGCCTCGCGCCTGTTGTCGCGGATGTTGTTCACCCGGCGGGCCGTGGCGAACAGGGGGATCACCGCGCCCATCACCAGCTGCAGCGCACAGCCGGTCTGGAGCAGGAGCTGGCCGCCGGGGGCGTCGAAGGCCCAGGCCGCCAGGAGCCCCATCGAGAGGACGATCCAGGCCAGCATCGCCCCGGCGAGACGCCCGCGCGGCTTCGGGTACTCGACCCGGCTCACCATCAGCCAGGCCGTACCGAGGATCGCAAGGAGCGTCGCGAAGAAGGGCAGCTCCAGGAGCACGATCGAGACGACCGTGAGCGCACCGAACGGCGACGGCATGCCCTGGAACATGCCGTTCGGCGGGGTCACGCAGCTGAAGCGGGCCAGCCGCAGCACCACCGCCAGCAGCACGACCACCGCTCCGACCGCGGCCACCTTCTGGTACGCGTCGTCGGCCACCATGCCGTAGACGAGCACGAAGTACGCGGGGGCCAGGCCGAAGCTGACCAGGTCCGAGAGGTTGTCCAGCTCGGCGCCCATGGGGGAGGAGCGCAGCTTGCGCGCCACAAGGCCGTCGAACAGGTCGAAGACCGCCGCGCAGAGCATGAGGATGACCGCGGTGGCGGCACTGTGCCGAGCCATGCCCGCCGACTGGTCGTCCCCGGTGAGGTGCGGGATCAGGATGCCGGTGGTGGTGAAGTACACCGCCATGAAGCCGCACGTGGCGTTGCCCAGCGTGAGGGTGTCCGCTATCGAGAGGCGGAGAGAGAGCGGCATCTCCTCCTCGTCGTCGCCGGCCTCGTCGGCCTCGGGCACCCAGCCCGCCTGGGTCTCCGGATCAATCACGGTCAATGCGAGTCACCCCAGCCACGGTCTTCTGCCCGACCTCGACCGCGACCTCCACGCCCTCGGGCAGGTAGATGTCGACGCGCGAGCCGAAGCGGATCAGACCGATGCGGTCGCCCTGCTCGACCTTCGTGCCCTGCGGGACGTAGGGCACGATGCGACGGGCCACCGCGCCGGCGATCTGGATCATCTCGATGTCGCCGAGTTCGGTGTCGAAATGCCAGACTACGCGCTCGTTGTTCTCGCTCTCCTTGTTGAAGGCGGGAACGAAGCCACCGGGGATGTGCTCCACCGACGTCACGGTGCCGGACAGCGGCGCCCGGTTGACGTGGACGTTGAGCGGGCTCATGAAGATCGCGACGCGGGTGCGGCCGTCCTTCCACGGCATGATGCTCTGCACCACACCGTCGGCGGGGGAGATGACACGGCCCTGGGCGATCTCACGCTCGGGGTCGCGGAAGAACCACAGCATGCCCGCGGCGAGCGCGGTGGCGGGCACGGCGACGGCCTTCGCGGCGCCGGAGCGACGGGCGCGCAGGAGGCTGACGGCTGCGGTGGCGACGGTCGGGAGAAGCCACGGCGATGCTCCGCGCGCGAGGCGTACGCCGGCCAGGCTGTCTCGATGTGCAGAGGTTTGGCTGTGGGGCATGGATGACCTTCGTAGCGGATGATGCCGCGCGGGAAATGGGGACGGCGGCTTTCCGGGATGGTACCGGTCGTGGGCTACAACTGGGCAAGCCAGGAAGCCGAGTCGGCGGCCGAAGACCGCTGACGGGGTGTGATCTTCTTCTCGAAGAAAACACCCCGTACCCGGACAATCAGCCCTGGAATCGATACTCTTCGAGCAACCTTCGCCCGATGATCATTTTCTGGATCTCGGCGGTACCCTCGCCGATCAGCAACATCGGCGCCTCACGGTAGAGACGTTCGATCTCGTACTCCTTGGAGAATCCGTAGCCGCCGTGGATCCGGAAGGCGTCCTCCACGACCTCCTTGCAGTACTCGGAGGCGAGGTACTTCGCCATCCCGGCCTCAAGGTCGTTTCGTTCCCCGGAGTCCTTTTTGCGTGCGGCGTTGACCATCATGGCATGTGCGGCCTCGACCTTGGTGGCCATCTCCGCGAGCTTGAACTGGATGGCCTGGTGCTGGGCGATCGGCTTGCCGAAAGTGTGACGCTGCTGGGCGTAACGGACACCCAGTTCGAACGCACGCTGCGCGACACCGCAGCCACGCGCCGCCACGTTGACGCGGCCGACCTCGACTCCGTCCATCATTTGGTAAAAACCTCGGCCGGTGACCCCGCCGAGCACCCGATTGGCGGGAATCCGGAGCCCGTCCATGATCATCTCGGTGGTGTCGACGCCCTTGTAGCCCATCTTGTCGATCTTGCCCGGGATGGTGAGGCCGGGGCGGACCTCTCCGAAGCCGGGCTCCTTCTCGATCAGGAAGGTCGACATCGACTTGTGGGGCGCGGTGCCCTCCGGGTGGCCTTCGTCACTTCGGACGAGTACGGCCACGAGGGACGAGGTGCCGCCGTTCGTCAGCCACATCTTCTGGCCGTTCAGGACGTACTCGTCGCCGTCCTTCACCGCCTTCGAGGTGATCGCCGACACGTCCGAGCCCAGGCCCGGCTCCGACATCGAGAACGCGCCCCGGATGTCGCCGGCCGCCATGCGCGGCAGGAAGTGGTCCTTCTGCTCCTGCGTGCCGTGCTGCTTGAGCATGTACGCCACGATGAAGTGCGTGTTGATGATCCCGGAGACGGACATCCAGCCCCGGGCGATCTCCTCGACGCACAGCGCGTACGTCAGGAGGGACTCGCCCAGGCCGCCGTACTCCTCGGGGATCATCAGGCCGAACAGGCCGAGCTCCTTGAGGCCGTCGACGATCTGCTGCGGGTACTCGTCGCGGTGCTCCAGCTCGGTGGCGACCGGGATGATCTCCTTGTCCACGAAGTCGCGGACGGTGGAGAGGATCTCCTGCTGGACGTCGGTCAGACCGGCGGTCTGGGCGAGACGGGCCATGGCTACTTCTCCTGCTCCCTGAGCTCCGGGCGGCCCGGCTGCTCGCCGCCGCGCTCCTTGATGTACGTCTCGGTCGGCACCATCACCTTGCGGCGGAAGATGCACACCAGCGTGCCGTCCTGCTTGTAGCCCTTGGTCTCGACGTAGACGATGCCGCGGTCGTTCTTCGACTTGGAGGGCCACTTGTCGAGCACGGTCGTCTGGCCGTAGATCGTGTCGCCGTGGAAGGTCGGCGCCACGTGCTTGAGCGACTCGATCTCCAGGTTGGCGATCGCCTTGCCCGAGATGTCCGGCACGGACATGCCCAGCAGCAGCGAGTAGATGTAGTTCCCGACCACCACGTTCTTGCCGAAGTCCGTCGTCTTCTCGGCGTAGTTCGTGTCCATGTGGAGCGGGTGGTGGTTCATGGTGAGGAGACAGAACAGGTGGTCGTCGTACTCGGTGACCGTTTTTCCGGGCCAGTGCTTGTACGTCGCCCCGACCTCGAACTCCTCGTACGTGCGTCCGAACTGCATCGCGCTCAGGCCTCCGGGATCTCGAACTTCGACGTGCGCTGCATGCCCGCGGCCCGGCCCTTGCCGGAGATGACCAGGGCCATCTTGCGGCTGGCCTCGTCGATCATCTCGTCGCCGAGCATCGCGGAGCCCTTCTTGCCGCCCGCCTCGGACGTGTAGTAGTCGTACGCGTCCAGGATCAGCTCGGCGTGGTCGTAGTCCTCCTGGGACGGCGAGAAGATCTCGTTGGACGCCTCGACCTGGCCCGGGTGCAGCACCCACTTGCCGTCGAAACCGAGGGCCGCGGCGCGCTGCGCGACCTCGCGGTAGCCGTCGATGTTGCGGATCTGGAGGTAGGGGCCGTCGATCGCCTGGAGGTTGTTGGCGCGGGCGGCCATCAGGATCTTCATCAGGATGTAGTGGTAGGCGTCCGCCGGGTAGCCGGGCGGCTGCTCGCCCACGACCAGTGACTTCATGTTGATGGACGCCATGAAGTCGGCCGGGCCGAAGATGATGGTCTCGACACGCTGGGACGCGGTGGCGATCTCGTTGACGTTGTTGAGGCCCTGCGCGTTCTCGATCTGCGCCTCGATGCCGATCTTGCCGACCTCGAAGCCCATGGTCTTCTCGATCTGGGTGAGGAGCAGGTCCAGCGCGACGACCTGCTGGGCCGTCTGCACCTTCGGCAGCATGATGCAGTCGAGGTTCTGGCCGGCGCCCTCGACGACCGTGACGACATCGCGGTACGTCCACTCGGTCGTCCAGTCGTTGACGCGTACCACCCGCGTCTTGCCCGTCCAGTCACCCTCGTTGAGGAACTTCACGATGGTGTGCCGCGCCTCGGGCTTGGCGAGCGGCGCGCACGCGTCCTCCAGGTCCAGGAAGACCTGGTCCGCCGGGAGACCCTGGGCCTTCTCCAGGAAGCGGGGGTTCGAGCCGGGCACGGCCAGGCAGGAGCGCCGCGGGCGGAGCCGGTTGACGGGCGTGGTCATGCGGGGACCTCCAGGGGGTCGAGCTTGTTCGCTTTCCGGATCTCGTCGACGATGCGGCCGATGATTCCGGTGATGTCGAAGTCCTTCGGGGTGAAGACCGCGGCCACTCCGGCTTCCCTGAGCTGCTCGGCGTCACCATTCGGGATGATGCCACCGGCGATGACGGGTATATCTGTGGCACCGGCCACACGGAGTCGTTCCAGGACGTCCGGGACCAGCTGGGCGTGTGATCCGGACAGGATCGACAGGCCCACCGCGTGCACGTCCTCGGCGAGGGCCGCGTCCACGATCTGCTCGGGTGTCAGCCGGATGCCCTGGTACACCACTTCGAAGCCGGCGTCCCGGGCGCGCACGGCGATCTGCTCGGCGCCGTTGGAGTGCCCGTCAAGACCCGGCTTGCCCACCAGGAACCTCAGCTTGCCGCTGCCCAGGTCGCGGGCGGTGGCATCCACCTTCGCCCGCACCTCGGCCAGCGCCGAGCCCGCCTCGACGGGGACCGCGACGGGAGCGGACGAGACCCCGGTGGGTGCCCGGAACTCGCCGAACACCTCCCGCAGCGCGCCCGCCCACTCGCCGGTCGTGACCCCGGCGCGGGCGCACTCCAGGGTGGCCTCCATGAGGTTGCCGGTGCCCTTGGCGGCCTCCTTCAGCCGCTCCAGCGCCTTGCAGGGGCGCGGGTGGTTGAACGGCGGCTGGTACCGCGTGTCGCGCCAGCGGCCGATCGCTTCCACCACCCGGGCCTCGACCGCCGGGTCGACCGTCTGGATCGCGGTGTCCAGGTCGGCCGTGAGCGGGTTGGGCTCGGTCGTCTCGAAGATGTTGACGCCGACGATCTTCTCCCGCCCGGACTCGATCCGGCCCCGGCGCTCCGCGTGCGAGGCGACCAGCTGCGACTTCAGATAGCCGGACTCGACGGCGGCCATCGCGCCGCCCATCTCCTGGATCCGGTCGATCTCGGCCAGCGAGTCCTCGACCAGCTGGGCGACCTTCGCCTCGATGACGTGCGAGCCCTCGAAGATGTCCTCGTACTCCAGCAGGTCGCTCTCGTGGGCGAGCACCTGCTGGATACGCAGCGACCACTGCTGGTCCCAGGGCCGGGGCAGGCCGAGGGCCTCGTTCCACGCGGGCAGCTGGACGGCACGCGCGCGGGCGTCCTTCGAGAGCGTCACGGCGAGCATCTCGAGGACGATCCGCTGGACGTTGTTCTCCGGCTGCGCCTCGGTCAGACCCAGCGAGTTGACCTGGACGCCGTACCGGAAACGGCGCTGCTTGGGGTCCTCGATGCCGTACCGCTCACGGGTGACCTTGTCCCAGATGCGGCCGAACGCGCGCATCTTGCACATCTCCTCGACGAAGCGGACGCCCGCGTTCACGAAGAAGGAGATCCGCGCGACCACATCGCCCATCCGCTCCTGCGGCACCTGGCCGGAGTCACGGACGGCGTCCAGGACCGCGACGGCCGTGGACATCGCGTACGCGATCTCCTGGACCGGCGTGGCGCCCGCCTCCTGCAGGTGGTAGCTGCAGATGTTGATCGGGTTCCACTTCGGCATGTGGGAGACCGTGTAGGCGATCATGTCCGTCGTCAGCCGGAGGCTCGGCCCCGGCGGGAAGACGTGCGTCCCCCGGGACAGGTACTCCTTGACGATGTCGTTCTGGGTCGTGCCCTGGAGCTTGGTGATGTCGGCGCCCTGCTCCTCGGCGACGACCTGGTAGAGCGCCAGCAGCCACATGGCGGTGGCGTTGATCGTCATTGAGGTGTTCATCTGCTCCAGGGGGATGTCCTGGAACAGCCGGCGCATGTCACCGAGGTGCGAGACGGGTACGCCCACCCGGCCGACCTCGCCGCGGGCGAGGATGTGGTCGGGGTCGTAGCCGGTCTGCGTCGGCAGGTCGAACGCCACCGACAGGCCGGTCTGGCCCTTGTCGAGGTTGCGCCGGTACAGCTCGTTGGACGCCTCGGCCGTGGAGTGCCCGGCATACGTGCGCATGAGCCACGGCCGGTCCTTCTCCCTCGGCGCCTGCGGCACGGAAGCCCGCCCGCCGTCGGCGATCTGACGCTCAGTCATCTATGACCTCGGGTGTCTCAGACGTTGCGGAAGCGGTTGATGGCGTCGAGGTGCTTGGCGCGCATCTCCTCGTCGCGCACGCCCAGGCCCTCCTCGGGGGCCAGGCACAGGACGCCGACCTTGCCCTGGTGCAGGTTGCGGTGCACGTCGTAGGCGGCCTGGCCGGTCTCCTCCAGGGAGTAGACCTTCGACAGCGTGGGGTGGATCTTGCCCTTCGCGATCAGCCGGTTGGCCTCCCAGGCCTCGCGGTAGTTGGCGAAGTGCGAGCCGATGATCCGCTTCAGGGACATCCACAGGTAGCGGTTGTCGTACTCGTGGTTGTAGCCCGAGGTGGAGGCGCAGGTGACGATCGTGCCGCCCTTGCGGGTGACGTAGACCGAGGCGCCGAAGGTCTCGCGGCCCGGGTGCTCGAAGACGATGTCGACGTCCTCGCCGCCGGTCAGCTCACGGATGCGCTTGCCGAAGCGCTTCCACTCCTTCGGGTCCTGCTCGTGCTCGTTCTTCCAGAACTTGTAGTCCTCGGCGTTGCGGTCGATGATCGCCTCGGCGCCCATGGACCGGCAGATCTCCGCCTTCTGGGGGCTGCTCACCACGCAGATCGGGTTGGCCCCGCCGGCCAGCGCGAACTGGGTGGCGTAGGAGCCGAGTCCGCCGCTCGCGCCCCAGATGAGCACGTTGTCGCCCTGCTTCATGCCGGCGCCGTTGCGGGAGACCAGCTGCCGGTAGGCGGTGGAGTTGACCAGACCCGGGGCGGCGGCCTCCTCCCAGCTGAGGTGGTTCGGCTTCGGCATCAGCTGGTTGGACTTGACCAGCGCGATCTCGGCGAGGCCGCCGAAGTTGGTCTCGAAGCCCCAGATGCGCTGCTCGGGGTCGAGCATGGTGTCGTTGTGGCCGTCGGACGACTCCAGCTCCACGCTCAGGCAGTGCGCGACGACCTCGTCGCCGGGCTTCCAGGCGTTGACGCCCGGGCCGGTGCGCAGGACGACGCCCGCGAGGTCGGAGCCGATGATGTGGTACGGCAGGTCGTGCCGCTTGGTCAGCTCACTGAGCCGGCCGTACCGCTCCAGGAAGCCGAAGGTGGACAGCGGCTCGAAGATCGACGTCCAGACCGAGTTGTAGTTGACGCTCGATGCCATGACGGCGACCAGGGCCTCGCCCGGGCCCAGCTCGGGCAGGGCCACCTCGTCGAGGTGGGTGGACTTGCGCGGGTCCTTGTCGCGGGTCTCCAGGCCCGCGAACATCTCCGTCTCGTCCTTGTGCACGGTGATCGCGCGGTACGACTCGGGCAGCGGCAGGGCGGCGAAGTCGGCCGGCGTCGAGTCCGGCGACTGGATCGCGTCGAGAATGGCCTGAGTGGTCACGGTGTTGCCTCCGGCGGTCTGCGCCCCTTGAGGGAAGGGGTGCTGAGGGTTACGTCGGTGCTGCTGAGGGTTTTGGGAAGGTGCCGTCGGTTCGGCGTGGGTGGTGCTTCGGCAGCGCTTTGTGGCGCGGGAGGTTGCCTGTGACGCAGGCGTCCGGCGGGCGGGCTGGTGGGCTCGCCGGGACAGGCCGGACACCCATCAACGTATGACACCGCGTGTCAGGTGGCAAGGCACTGAGTGCCAGAACTTGCTCTCAGATGAAATCTTTACGTAACAAATGAGCGATGATCGATCAAAGCTACTGGCCGGTAGGGTAAGGTGTCCGGACTTGCGGAAGTCGTCCGGATGTCAGAGCGGGTCCGCCGCCCGGTTCGAACAGTGACCCGGCACGCAGTGCCATCGCGTGCGGGAGCTGGAACCGGCCCTCGGGGCCGAACGGGTGACGGGGAACTCCCCGGAACCGGCGGCGGGATTCTCACCGAGCAGGCACTGACGCGCCCCGAGAGGGGCGCGGGGCTGTGTCGATCTGCGGCTCCGCCGCGTGGGCGCGACCAGCCACAACGATGCCGCACCCGCGAGACGACGCATCGCGGCACCCCTATAGGTGCTCAGCGCTCCTTGAGCGCCTGCTCGATCGTGCGCATGACCTCGTCCAGCGGCGCGTCCGTCCTGGCCACCGTCACCAGCACCTCGCCCTGCGAGGCCACGGTGGCCGGCGTGGTGGACCGGGGCGGGGTCTCCCGGCCCGCTCCGATGCCCGTCCCGAACGTCTTGCGCACGATCGCGAAGGCGTGGTCCAGCTGTGACTCCACATCCCCCTGCCCGCCGGCTCGCAGCCAGCGCCGCAGCACGTGGTTGTGGGCGGTGACCACCGCCGACGCGGCGACCTCGGCCAGCAGCGGGTCGTCGTTCGCGTCGTCCGCGTGCGCGTGCTCGTCGAAGTGGCCGAGGAGGTAGCGGGTGAAGAGACGCTCGTAGCGGGCCACCGAGGCGATCTCGGCCTCGCGGAGGGTGGGTACCTCGCGGGTGAGCTTGTAGCGGGCGACCGAGATGTCCGGCCGGGCCGCGTACATCTTCATGACTTCCTTGATGCCGCGGCACACGGTGTCGAGCGGGTGCTCGTGCGCCGGGGCCGCGTTGAGCACGGCCTCCGCACGGATCAGCGTGTCGTCGTGGTCCGGGAAGATCGCCTCTTCCTTGGAGCGGAAGTGGCGGAAGAAGGTGCGGCGGGCAACCCCGGCCGCGGCCGCGATCTCGTCGACGGTGGTCGCCTCGTACCCCTTGGTCGCGAACAGCTCCATCGCGGCGGCCGCCAGTTCTCGGCGCATCTTGAGCCGCTGGGCGGCCGCGCGACTGCCCGCGGCACTTTCCGGCGCGTCGGACGTGGCTGGTGTACGTGAGGACCTGGCGGGCTGGGGCATGCCCCGAACGTACTGCATGTGCGCAGCTTGATGGGCGTGACCGGGGTTTCCCCCGCCCGTGAAGGGCGGGGGAGGGCTGTGCCGGGCGGGCGGGGGACCGCCGCCCGGGTCGAGCAGCCCGCCCCAGTCCCGTTCGTCCCGGTACCCGTCGCCGAGGCCCTCAGCGGCGGGCATATTCGCGGAAGCCACGGCCGGTCTTGCGGCCGAGGCAGCCCGCGGCCACCAGGTGCTCGAGGAGTGGCGCGGGCGCCAGCCCCGGATCGCGGAACTCCCGGTGCAGGACCTTTTCGATCGCGAGCGACACGTCCAGGCCGACCACGTCCAGCAGCTCGAACGGGCCCATCGGGTAGCCGCCGCCGAGCTTCATCGCCGCGTCGATGTCGTCCAGCGAGGCGTAGTGCTCCTCGACCATCTTGATCGCGTTGTTGAGGTACGGGAACAGCAGCGCGTTCACGATGAATCCGGCCCGGTCACCGCAGTCGACGGCGTGCTTCCTGATGTTCGCGCAGACCTCGCGGACGGTCGCGTGGACGTCCTCGCCGGTCAGCACGGTACGGACGACCTCGACCAGCTTCATGGCCGGCGCCGGGTTGAAGAAGTGCATGCCGATCACGTCCTGCGGACGCGAGGTGGCCCGGGCGCAGGCCACGACCGGCAGCGAGGAGGTCGTGGTGGCCAGGACCGCGCCGGGCTTGCAGACCTTGTCCAGCGTGGCGAACAGCTGCTGCTTGATCTCCAGGTCCTCGGCGACCGCCTCGACGGCCAGGTCGACGTCGGCGAAGGCGTCGTAGGAACCCGCGGCGCTGATCAGATCCAGGGTCTGTGCGGCGGCCTCGGCGGTCATCCGCCCCTTGCCGACCGAGCGGTCCAGGGACTTGCCGATGCGGGCCTTGGCGGCCTGCGCCTTCTCCTCGCTGCGGGCGGCCAGGACGACCTGGTAGCCGGCCTTGGCGAAGACCTCGGCGATGCCGGAGGCCATGGTGCCGGAGCCGGCCACCCCGACCGAGCGGACCGGGCGGCCCTGGGTGAGGGCGGAGCCGTCCAGCGGGGTCAGCGCGTCCCGGACGACCGTGGCGCTGCCCGGGGCCTCGTAGGTGTAGAAACCGCGCCCGGACTTGCGGCCGGTCAGGCCCGCCTCGCTGAGCTGCTTGAGGACGGGGGCCGGGGCGTGCAGCCGGTCGCGGGACTCGGCGTACATGGCCTCCAGGACCGTCCGCGCGGTGTCGATGCCGATCAGGTCGAGCAGGGCGAGCGGGCCCATCGGCAGGCCGCAGCCGAGCCGCATGGCCGCGTCGATGTCCTCACGGGAGGCGTACTTCGCCTCGTACATCGCGGCGGCCTGGTTGAGGTAACCGAACAGCAGCCCGTCCGCGACGAACCCGGGGCGGTCGCCGACCGCGACCGGTTCCTTGCCCAGTTCCAGCGCGAGGTCGGTGACCGCGGCGACCGCGCTCGGGGCGGTGAGCACCGAGGAGACGACCTCGACCAGCTTCATCGCCGGGGCCGGGTTGAAGAAGTGCAGGCCGAGGACGCGCTCGGGACGCGCCGAGTCGGCGGCCAGCCGGGTCACGGAGAGCGCGTTGGTACCGGTGGCCAGGATGGTCTCGGGGCGGACGATGCCGTCCAGTTCGCGGAAGATCTGGTGCTTGATGTCGTACGACTCCGGAACCACCTCGATGACGAGGTCGGCGTCGGCCGCGGCCGTCAGGTCGGTGCCGGTGCGGACCCGGGCGAGGACGTCGATGCGCTCCTGCTCGGTCAGTCTGCCGCGGGTCACGGCACGGGCCGTGGAGGCCTCCAGGGCGGCGAGGGAGCCGGTGGCCTGGGCCTCGCTGACGTCGATGCCGATCACCTCGCGGCCGGCCCTCGCGAGGACCTCGGTGATACCGGTGCCCATGGTGCCGAGGCCGATCACGGCGACGGTCCTGAGCGGGGACAGGGAGGGGTCGGACTGGGGAGTGGCCATCGCGGGACTCCAGGAATGAGGGTGACGACTGGAAACGCCCCCGGGTGCGCCGAAGGGGCGCACCGGGTGCGGAGAGAGCTGCATGAGCTGCGTGAATGCGGGTGTTGCCGGGCTACTGGCGCACACGCCCGGTGCCGTCGCCGCAGGCGTGCACACGCCTGGGAGCGGCTGATCCCGACCGGCCCTGTCCCGGAGCCGAGTCGTACGTACGGTACGAGGTACCGAACCGACCTGATGCTCACCACGGCTGCGTCACCAAACCGGAATGAGCGTGAGTGCGAGTGGGTGACTCGCTCGATTGAGCTTAACCGGCGGGTAACGAGCGCGCCAGCCCCCCGACTTTGTGATGTACGTCCCTCCGCTCCCGCAACCCCTCTACGCTGGGCTTCGTGGACGAAGAGTTGCGATCGCTCACGGAGCGTCTGCGCCAGGAATCGCAGGGCACGGCCGCCTACGACCGGCTTCTGGCGACCGAGGACCCCGACGAGCTGGCAGAGGTGCTCACCGCCGTCGGACAGCCCCTGTGGGCCAGGGAGTTGGCGGCGTACCGCCTGGGGACGGCCGGCGACCGGCGCGCCTTCGAGACCCTGGTCCTCCTCCTGAACCACCGCGACCCACCCCGCTGCGCCTCCGCCGCGCACGCCCTCGCCCGCCTCCAGGACCCGCGCACCGCCCGCGCGGCCGCCGCCCTCGCCACCAACGAACTCCGGGTCGCCTACGCCCTGCACCCGGTCCGTCTCCTGGTCGTACTCCGCGCCCCGGAGTCCGTGCCGGCCCTCATCACCACCCTGGAGCGCCGGCTGCGCCCCCACGACCCCTACCGCAAGGTCGCCCTCGCCTGTGTGGAGGGCCTGGGCGCCCTGGGCGACACCCGCGCCCGCCGCGTCCTGAGCGAGGCACTGGCCCACCCCACCCTCGCCGAGGCCGCGGTCCAGGCCCTGTCCCACATCCCTAGGCCGAGGTGAGGTCGCGGTCCCTGACGTACCGCACCTCGGGCACGGGCACCCCGTCGACCTCGTACGGCTCCTCGGCGCCGTCGGGCCGGAAGCCCGCCGTCTCGTAGAACCGCCGGGCGCGCGCGTTCCCCTTCAGTACCCACAGGTACACGCGCGCGTACCGGGCGCACTGCTTGAGCACCGTCTCCAGCAGCCGCCGCCCGGCCCCGGTGCCGACGTGGGCCGGGTCGAGGTAGATCGCGTACAACTCGGCGTCCCCGGTGCGTACTTCCCCGTCCCGGTACGGTCCGTGCGCCGCCCAGCCGACTATCTCGCCGCCCCGCTCGGCGACCAGGTCCGTCACCCCGTCCTCGCCGTCCCGGAACCGGGCCCGTCGCCGCTCGGCGTCCCGCTCGACACTGAGTCCGTCCAGGAACGGCTGCGGCATGAGCCCCCGGTAGGCGTACTGCCAGCCCCGGACGCGTATCTCCGAGACCCGGTCGCAGTCGTCGAGGGCCATCGGTCGGATGCGGAGGGAGTCGTCGGTCATGACGGCACCCTAGGAAGCGGACGGGCCCGGCCGCCGGGTGTTTCGCTCAGTCCGCCACCACCGCGAAGGCCTCGATCTCCATCAGGAACTGGGGCGCGACGAGTGCGGCCACCTGGATCGCGGACGACGCCGGGAGGCGGTCGTCGGGTATGTGGGCGGCGCGCGCTTCGCGTACGGCCGGCATATGGGCCATGTCCGTGACGAAGTAGGTGAGCTTGACGACGTCGTCGAAGCCGGCGCCGGCCGCCGCCAGGCAGCGGCTCAGGTTCTCGAAGACCTGGCGGGCCTGGGCGGCCGGGTCGCCCTCGCCGACGAGCCTGCCGTTCTCGTCCAGCGGCAGCTGGCCGGAGACGGCGACGAACCGGCCGGTGGCCGCCACCACATGGCTGTACTGGGCGGCCGGGGCGACGCCGTCGGGGGCGGTGATGCGGGTCGGGTCAGTCATGCGTCCATGGTGGACCATGGGTCCGACAACGCCCCCGACGGTTGGTCGGGACCGGTTCAGCCGCGGAACCCCAGCAGCCCGTGCAGGGTCGAGCCGCGGGACGACGTGGACGCCGCCTTGGTGCTCAGGGGCTTCGGGTCCGGGGTCTTCCGGCAGACCGCGTCGGCGGTGCCGTCGCCGTGCGGGACCCTGCCGTCGGTCAGGTAGACGGCGAGGTAGTCGTCCAGGCAGCTGTTGCCGCTCAGCGTGATGCCGTGGTTGCCGCCGCCCTGTTCGACGACCAGGCTGGAGCCGGCCAGCAGCCGGTGGGCCGTGACGCCGCCCTGGTAGGGCGTGGCCGCGTCGTCCGTGGCCTGGAAGAGAAGGGTCGGCGGGAGCTTGCCGTTGGCGATGTTCGGCGGCTTCAGGGCGGACGTCGGCCAGGAGGTGCACGCCGCGTTGTACCAGGCGTTGTTCCAGACCATGAACGGTGCCTTCTCGTAGGCCGCCCAGTTGTCCTTGCGCCACTGGTTCCAGTCCCGCGGCCAGGAGGTGTCCCGGCACTGGACGGCCGCGTAGACGCTGTAGCCGTTCTGGCCCGAGGTGTCGACGGCCGCGAAGTTCTGGTACGCCTCGACCAGCGCCGCCGTCTTCTTGCCGTTGACGTAGGCCGAGAACGCCTCCGCCAGGTAGGGCCAGTAGCCGTTGTAGTAGCCGCCCGGGATGAAGGTGTCCTCCAGCTCGGCGGCGCCCACCTTGCCGCCCGCCGGCTTCTTCGCCAGCGCCGCCCGCATGGCGTACCACCTGGCCTCGACCTGCTTCGGGTCGGTGCCGAGCTTGTAGGTGGAGTCGTACTTCGCGATCCACGCCATCAGGGCGCGGTGGCGGTCGTTGAACGCGTAGTCCTGGCCGAGGTTGTCGTCGTACCAGACACCCGCCGGGTCCACGATCGAGTCGAGGACCAGGCGGTGGATCCGCTCCGGGTGCAGCTTCGCGTAGACGGCGCCCAGGTAGGTGCCGTACGAGTAGCCGAAGTAGCTGATCCGGGCGGCGCCGAGGGCTTGGCGGATGGAGTCCATGTCCTGTGCGGCGCTGACCGTGTCGAGGTACGGCAGCAGGTCGGCGTACTTCTTGCCGCAGGCCGCCGCGAACGACTGCACGCGCTTGAGGTTCGCCTGTTCCAAGGCGGGCGTGGCCGGTACCGAGTCGGGGCGCACCGGGTCGAAGTAGCCGGGCGCGCAGTCGATCGCCGGAGTGCTCTTGCCCACGCCACGCGGGTCGAAGCCGATGACGTCGTACTGGGCCGCCACCTTCTTCGGCAGCGTGGAGGCGACGAAGCCCGCGAGGCTCAGCCCGCTGCCGCCGGGGCCGCCGGGGTTGACCAGCAGCGGGCCCTGGTACGTGGAGGCGGTGTGCGGGACGCGGGAGAGGGCGAGCGTGACCTGCCTGCCGCCCGGGTTCCGGTGGTCGAGAGGCGCCTTGACGGTGCCGCACTGCAGCGTCGGATAGTCGGTGGTGCCGCACTTCTTCCAGGTCACCGAGGGCGCCTGGACGGCGGTTCGGGCGGTGGCGCTCGCGGGCAGGGCGGTGAACGACCCGGCCACGACGGCGGCGGCGGCGCACAGCACGGCTGCGCGTGTTCGCATGAGGTCCTCCCAGGACGGAGGTGGCGCGGACCGCACGGGTCACGGTCCTCGCCGCATCGTCCCGGGAACAGCGCCCGGAAGAACCTGATCTGACGATTATTGACCCAATTGGGCCGAGAGTTGCCCTCGAACGCTCCCGGCTGGGAACGCCTCGGTCGCGAACGCTCTCAGAGCAGGGTGAGTTGCGTCGGCTCCGGCAGTGCGGGCTCCTCCTCCGCCGTCGGTACCGGCATCCGGCGGGGGGTGCCGGCGCGGTTCGGCCCGATGCCGTACTCCTCGGCCAGCTCGTGCACCTGACGGGTGATCCGGCGCTGGTACCACTTGGGCGCGTAGGCGCCCTCCGCGTACAGCCGCTCGTAGCGCCGGACGAGGTGCGGGTGGTGGGCCGCGAGCCAGCTCATGAACCACTCGCGGGCGCCGGGGCGCAGATGCAGCACCAGGGGCGTCACGGAGGTGGCCCCGGCCGCCGCGATCGCCCGCACGGTGGCCCGCAGTTGGGCCGGGTGGTCGCCCAGGAAGGGGATCACGGGCGCCATCAGGACCCCGCACCCGATGCCGGCCTCGGCGAGGGCCCGCACCACGTCCAGGCGGCGCTCGGGGGCCGGGGTGCCCGGCTCCACGGTGCGCCACAGCTCGGGGTCGACGAAGCCGACCGAGACCGAGATACCGACGTCCGTGACCTCGGCCGCGCGTCGCAGCAGGTCGAGGTCGCGCAGGATCAGCGTGCCCTTGGTGAGGATCGAGAAGGGGTTCGCGTGGTCGGCGAGGGCGGAGATGATCCCCGGCATCAGCCGGTAGCGGCCCTCCGCGCGCTGGTAGCAGTCGACGTTGGTGCCCATCGCGATGTGGTCGCCCAGCCAGCGCCGTGAGCCCAGCTGGCGGCGGAGCAGATCGGGGGCGTTCACCTTGACCACGATCTGGGTGTCGAAGCCGATCCCGGTGTCGAGGTCCAGGTAGCTGTGCGTCTTGCGGGCGAAGCAGTACACGCACGCGTGCGTGCAGCCCCGGTACGGGTTCACCGTCCATTCGAACGGCATCCGTGAGGCGCCCGGCACCCGGTTGATGATCGACCGTGCCCGCACCTCGTGGAACGTGACCCCCCGGAACTCGGGGGAGTCGAAGGTGCGGGTCGTCACCGCGTCCGCGCCGAACAGCGCTGTGTCGGCCCGGCCGTGTTCGGCCTCCTCGGTGAGGTTCTCCCAGCGCATGACGCCTCCTCGGTAGCACTGCCTCCAGAATAGAACATCTGTTCCCATGATCGTGCGAACGATCTGTGGAGACCGCGCGCACACCGTTTCCGACCGCTTCCGGCACCCCGATTTGGGCGGCCGGGCGCCGGGGTGGTTGGCTTGCCCAAACCCCGAGAACTCAGGTGCTGGAGGAAGTCAATGGCGCAGGTCGAGGCCACTACGGAGCGGGTCGTCGCGGCGGACGCGGAGACGGTGTTCGACGCGCTCGCCGACTACAGCGGCACGCGTGCGAAGCTGCTGCCCCAGCACTTCAGCGAGTACGAGGTGCGCGAGGGCGGCGACGGCGAGGGCACCCTGGTGCACTGGAAGCTCCAGGCCACCAGCAAGCGCGTCCGCGACTGCCTCCTGGAGGTCAGCGAGCCCACCGACGGCGAGCTGGTCGAGAAGGACCGCAACTCCTCCATGGTCACCACCTGGCGCGTCACCCCGGCCGGCGAGGGCAGCTCCAGGGTCGTGGTCCACACCGCCTGGCAGGGGGCCGGCGGTATCGGCGGCTTCTTCGAGAAGACCTTCGCCCCCAAGGGCCTCGGCCGGATCTACGACGAGGTGCTCGACAAGCTCGCCGCCGAGGTGGAGAAGTAGTCCCGATCCCGCGGCGGTAGGTAACCGCCGGATGAACGGGGGGCGTTGAACCCCCTCACCGGTTCGAGTGGATCTCCGGCCCGACCGGTCTCGTGCCGTAACTCGTCGTGCTTGCCCACAGTTGTCGCCCTACGGGACATAAGGCGGCAACTGTGCGCAGGCGCGACGAGGGGAGCGGTACGTGGGGACGACTCTGGTGCAGTACGAGGAGCCGGCCGCGGCACCTGCCGACGTCCCCGTGCCCGAACCCGCCCCGGCCTCCGAACTCGGGCCGCGCCGCACCCGGTTGGTGTTCTGCGGGCTGATGCTCGCCCTGCTCCTGGCCGCCCTGGACCAGATGATCGTCGCCACCGCGCTCCCGAGGATCGTCGGCGAGCTGCACGGCCTGGACCGGATGTCCTGGGCGATCACCGCCTACCTGCTCACCTCCACCATCGGCCTCCCGGTCTACGGCAAGCTCGGCGACCTCATCGGCCGCAAGAGCGTCTTCCAGTTCGCGATCCTGGTCTTCGTCGTCGGCTCCGCGCTGGCCGGACGGGCGCAGAGCATGGACCAGCTGATCGCCTACCGCGCGGTGCAGGGCGTCGGCGCCGGCGGGCTGATGATCGGTGTCCAGGCGATCATCGCCGACATCGTGCCGCCCCGGCAGCGCGGTCGCTTCATGGGCCTGATCGGTGCCGCCTTCGGCCTCGCCTCCGTCGCCGGGCCGCTGCTCGGCGGCTACTTCACCGACCACCTCTCCTGGCGCTGGTGCTTCTACGTCAACGTGCCCTTCGGCCTGGTCACCCTGGCCGTCGTCACGGCCGTACTGAAGCTGCCGAAGCCCCGGGCCCGGGCCCGTTTCGACGTCCTGGGCGCCCTGTTGCTGGCCGCCGCCTCCACCTGCATCGTTCTGCTGACCAGTTGGGGTGGCACGGAGTACGAGTGGGGCTCGCGTGTCATCCTCGGGCTCGGCGCCGGTGCCGTGGTCGCCACCGTGCTGTTCCTGATCGTCGAGCACCACGCGGTCGAACCCATCATCCCGCCGCGGCTGTTCCGGGACTCCGTCTTCAACGTGACCGGACTCGTCGGACTGGTCGTCGGCGTCGCGCTGTTCGGCGCCGCCAGCTACCTGCCGACCTTCCTGCAGATGGTCGACGGCGCCTCGGCCACCGAGTCCGGGCTGCTGATGCTGCCGATGATGGGCGGGATCGTCGGAGCCTCGATCGTCTCCGGGCAGCTCATCAGCCACACCGGGCACTACCGGATCTACCCGGTGCTCGGCGGCGGGCTGTCGGTGGTCGGCATGTGGCTGCTTTCCCGGCTCGAAGTCGACACCCCGCGCTGGCAGTACAGCATCTGGATGGCCGTGCTCGGCGCCGGCATCGGCATGGTGATGCCGGTGCTCGTCCTCGCCGTGCAGAACTCCGTACGGCCCGCCGACCTCGGCACCGCCACCAGCGCCAACAACTACTTCCGGCAGATCGGCGGCAGCGTCGGCGCCGCCGTCTTCGGCACCCTCTTCGCCGACCGGCTCACCGACGCCCTGCACAAACGTCTCCCCGCCCACGCCGGCGCCCGGCTGCCCGACCCCGAGTCCCTCACCCCGCAGCTCGTCCACGCGCTGCCCGCGACGCTGCGCGACGCCTACATCCGCGCCTACGCCGACGCGATGCCCAGGATCTTTCTCTACCTGGTCCCGATGCTCGTGCTCGGTCTGCTCATCGCCTGCTTCCTCAAGGAGAAACCGCTGGTGTCCCACCACACCGCCGAAACCGAGTCCGTCCCCGTGAACACCCCGATCCCGCAAGCGCGCCAGCAGCCTTCGGACGGGGGGACCTCCGCCTCGCCACGCTGGCCGTACACCGCTGCCGGGATCCCGGTCTGCGGCACCGTGCAGCACCCCGACGGGACCGTGGTGCCCCGCGCCGCACTCACCCTCATCGACGCGATCGGCCGGCAGATCGGCCGGGGCGCCAGCGGCGATGACGGACGGTACGCCCTGTCCACGCCCGGTTCCGGGTCGTACGTCCTGATCGCCGCCGCCGGCGGCCACCAGCCGCAGGCGGTCACCGTGACCGTCGGCGAGCGGCCCGTCGAACTCGACGTCGTCCTCGGCGGCGCCGGACGCCTCGCGGGCACCGTCCGTACCGCCGACGGCACGCCCGTCCGCGACGCCACCGTCACGCTCACCAACGTGCAGGGCGAGGTCGTCTCCAGCACCCGCAGCGGACGCGAGGGCGGCTATGTCATCACCGAGCTGGTGGCCGGCGAGTACACCCTCGCCGCCAGTGCCCCCGCCTTCCGCCCGGCCGCCCTCCCGGTCACCGTGCAGGCATCGCGGGAGACCCGGCAGGACGTCGAACTCGCGGGCGGCGCCGTGCTGAAAGGCACCGTCCGGGCCGGGGGCGGGCGGCCCGTCGAGGACGCGCGCGTGACCCTCCTCGACGCCGCCGGGAACGTCGTGGACACCCTCACCACCGGCGCCGACGGAACGTTCCGGTTCGTCGACCTCTCCTCCGGCGAGTACACCGTCATCGCCGCCGGTTACCCGCCGGTCGCCACGGTGCTCCAGGTCGCGGGCGGCGGCCGCACCGAACGCGATCTCCAACTGGGGCACGAGGACTGAGCGGACGGGGCGCGAGGACCGGCCGAGCCGGGCGCGAGGGCGCGGACCTGCGCGCCGGTGCGCTCCGGTGAAACCAATTCCAGAATTGCCACACATCGCGACCGGCGGCCACCGTACGGTAGTGGCGGGCGGCATAGATCTTTCGCGGAGCCGTGGGGAGAGAGGGCCTGGGCCATGGACCATGGCAGCGAGCGGGACACGCCTCCCGGCTTCGGTGCCGGGGAGGGCGCGGCAGGCCGTATCCCGCTGGCCGTGGTCGTCGTCGACCGCGACGGGCGGGTCTCCCACTGGAGCACCGGTGCGCGCCGGCTGTTCGGCGCCGCCAGGGAACAGGCGATCGGCCGCTCCGTCCTGGACCTGCTGCCGGTCTCCGGGGCGCTCCCCGAATACGACGAGATCACCCCGTACGGCGCCTACGCGGCCTACGACGGACTCGGCCCCGACCTGGAGTCCTCGCTCGACGGACGGATGAACTTCCCCGCCGCGGGCCGCGCCCGGCTCACCGTGCCGGACCGCGACCGCGTCGATGTGCTGTGGTGGGCGTATCCGCTGGTCGGTCCCGGCGAGGAGCGGCTGCTGGTGCTGGCCGCCGACGCCGAGCGGCTGCGCCGGTCCGAACGTGCCGAGGACGCAGCCTTCGAGCGCATCGCGCCCGGATTCGCCCTGCACACCGACTTCCCCGGCGCCGAGGAACTCGCCCGCAGGCTCCCCGAGGTCCTGCCCAGCATGAGCGTCGACGAGAGCGCCCGGATCGTCGCCCAGGTCCTCGAACTCGGCTATCCGATCCTGGAGTTCAGCCAGAACGACCGGGTCCCCGTCACCCCCGACTGGGGCGTCGCCCGGCGCACCGAGCGCAAGGCGCGCCGGGAGCGTGCCGCCCGGGTGGCCGCCCAGGGCCTGCCGGTGCCCGCCGACCTCACCGACGACGAGGGCGAGGACCTGGAGTACGCGGCCGTCCGCGAGCGCCTCGAATTCCTCAACGAGGTCAGCGGGAGGATCGGCACCTCGCTCGACCTGTCCCGGACCATCGTCGAGGTCAGCAGGGCCGTCGTACCCCGCTTCACCGATGTCGCCGGCACCTATCTGCGCGAACAGGTCGTCGCCGGCGAGGGGTTCCCGGACGGCGTGCCCGACACCACCACCATGTGGCACCGGGTGGCCCTGGAGCACACCGACGAACCCGGCCGCTGGGACGACGTCGTCCCGGTCGGCGAGGCCATGCCGTTTCCCGCGCACACCCCGTTCTTCCAGTGCATGACCAGCGGCGAGCCGGTCCTGGTGCCGCGCATCAGCGTGGAGATGGGCCACGCCATCGCCTCGCAGTTCGAGAAGCGCGACATCCGGCCCCTGATCACCGGCCGCTCGATGCTGGTCGTCCCCCTCAAGGCCCGCAATGTCGTGCTCGGCTTCATGATCCTGCTGCGCCACCCCGAGCGCGAGATGTTCAACGACATGGACCGGGTCACCGGCGCCGAACTCGCCGCCCGCGCGGGCCTCGTGCTCGACAACGCGCGCATGTACACCTTCCAGGAGAGCGTCGCCGAGACCCTCCAGGACAGCATGCTGCCGCACATACCGCCGCGCATGGGGGGCTGTGACATCGCCACCCGCTATCTGCCGGGCACCCTGCTCGGACGCATCGGCGGCGACTGGTTCGACTCGGTGAAACTCCCCGGCGCCCGCACCGCCCTGGTCGTCGGCGACGTCATGGGCCACGGCCTCAACTCGGCCGCGATGATGGGCCAGTTGCGGACGGCCGTGCAGACCATGGCGGCCCTGGACCTGCCGCCCGCCCAACTCCTGCGCAACCTCGACGACCTGGCCCAGCGCCTCGGCGACGGCTACCTCGCCACCTGCCTCTACGCCGTCTACGACCCGATCGAGAGCGAACTCCACCTCGCCAACGCGGGCCACATCCCGCCCGTGCTGGTCCGTGCCGTCGACGGCCGCAGCGAACTCCTCGACCTGCCCACCGGGGCGCCCATCGGCGTCGGCGGGGTCGCCTTCGAGTCGCTTCGGGTGCGCGTGGACCCCGGCGACCGGCTGGTGATGTGCACCGACGGACTCGTCGAGATGCGCGGCGAGGACATCGGTGTCGGCCTCGCCACCCTCTGCGAGTCCGCCGCCCACCCGGCCGCCTCCATGGACGACGCCTGCGACACCATCATCCGTGCCCTCGCCGCGACATTCTCAAAAGCGGGTCACGGCGACCGCAAGGACGACGTCGCCCTGCTGATGGCCCGCCTCAACGGCATCGAGCCGGACGACGTCGCCGAATGGCGGCTCGCCCTCGACCCGGCCGAGGTCCGCCGGGCCCGCGCCGCCGTCCGCGAACAACTCCACGGCTGGGGCCTGGCCCGGCTCGCCGACCCCGCCGAACTGATGGTCAGCGAGATCGTCACCAACGCCATCCGGCACTCGCACAGCCGTCCGGTCCAGCTCCGGCTGATCCGCGGCGAGACCCTGCTGTGCGAGGTCGATGACGACGACCACACCCTGCCGACCCTGCTCAGCGTGGAACCCGGCGCCGGGGCCGGACGCGGACTGCGGGTGGTGAGCACACTGGCCCGGGAGTGGGGCACCAGCCGTACGACCGCCGGCAAGACCGTCTGGTTCGAGCTCACCTCACGGCGCGGCTGACCGAGGGGCGCACGTTCGTCGAAAGTGGAGTGAAAGAACGCGCCAGGCGCTTGTGGCCGAAACCGGCGCAGGGTAGACCGTACTGGCCCGTCACATACGGCGGCCTTCTGCGGTCACACCCTGGGGAGTTGGGCATGAGCGTGACGAGTAGATACCGGGACGCCTGGGAGGGCTTCTGGCGCGAGGCGCCCGAGGAGACGGGGGCGGTGTTCTGGGACGCCGAGCCGGGCGTGACCGCGGCGGTCCATGTCCCCCTCTTCGAGCCCCACCTCACCGACCCCGGCCTGCCGCTGGTCGACCTCGGCTGCGGCAACGGCACCCAGACCCGCTTCCTCGTCGGCCGCTTCCCGCGGGTGCTGGGCACCGACATCGCCGAGGCCGCCCTGGAACACGCCCGGCACGCCGACCCGGCCGGACTGGCCCGCTACCGGCAGCTGGACGCGGTCGAGAAGACCGAGGCCGAGGCCCTGCACGCCGAGCTCGGCGACGCCAACGTCTATATGCGGGGCGTGCTGCACCAGTGCGAACCCGACGACCGGCAGCCGTTGACCGACGCCGTCGCCACGCTCGTCGGCGATCGCGGCCGGGCCTTCCTCGTCGAGCTCTCCCAGGCCGCCGGCCCCATCCTCGGCGGCCTCGCCCACAGCCCGTCGGGCCCGCCGCCCAAGCTCGCCCCGATCTTCCGGCACGGCATCGCCCCCGGCGAGGTCGCCGACGACGCGGTACCCGAGTACCTGCGCAACGCCGGCCTCACGGTCCTGGCGAGCGGCGAACTGCCCCTGACGACGACAGAGTTCACCCCGGACGGCGAGCGGATCGTGCTGCCGTCGAAGTGGCTGGTGGCGGGGCGCGCGAACTGACCGCCACGGACGGCTGTGCGGGGCCGGTCGGGTGCGAGGGAGGACGACGGCTTGCTTCCTGGCCCGTGGTCGCCCGGACGCGTAACGTGAAGCACCATGAAGATCCTCATCAGCGCCGACATGGAGGGCGCCACCGGGGTGACCTGGCCCGGTGACGTGCTGCCCGGCACGCCGCAGTGGGAGCGGTGCCGGTCGATGTTCACCTCGGACGTCAACGCCGCCGTCCTCGGCTTCCTCGACGGCGGTGCCGACGAGGTCCTCATCAACGAGGCCCACTGGAGCATGCGCAACCTGCTCCTGGAGCAGCTCGACGAACGCGCCGAGATGATCACCGGCCGCCACAAGACCCTCTCCATGGTCGAGGGCGTCCAGCACGGCGACGTCGACGGCATCGCCTTCGTCGGCTACCACACCGGCGCCGGCATGGAGGGCGTCCTCGCCCACACCTACCTCGCCAACTCCATCACCGGCGTCTGGCTGAACGACGTCCGCGCCAGCGAGGGCCTGCTCAACGCGCATGTCGTCGCCGAGTACGGCGTCCCGGTCGTCCTCGTCACCGGTGACGACCTGGCCTGCGAGGACGCCCTCGGCTACGCGCCCGAGGCCCTCAAGGTCGCCGTCAAGGACCACGTGTCCCGGTACGCGGCCAAGTGCCGCACGCCCGCCAGGACCGCCGCCGACATCCGTGCCGCCGCCAAGGAGGCGGCCGGGCTCGCGGTGCGTCGTGAACCCGTGACCGGCGGGCCGTTCACCGTCGCCCTGGAGTTCGACGCCGAGCACCTCGCCCTCTCCGCCACCGTCGTCCCCGGCGTGGAGCGGATCGGCGAGCGGAAGGTGGCGTACACCGAGGGGACCATGTACGACGGCATCCGCACCTTCAAGGCGGTCACCACGATCGTCTCGGCCGCGGTGGAGGAGCAGTATGGCTGACGAACAGGCGCTGGACGAGGTGGTCCGGTTCACCTCCGAGCTGATCAGGATCGACACCAGCAACTTCGGCGGCGGCGACTGCCGGGAGCGGCCCGCCGCCGAGTACGCGGCCGAGCGGCTGGCGGGAGCCGGTCTGGAGCCGATCCTCCTGGAGCGGACCGAGGGCCGCACGAACATGGTCGCCCGTATCGAGGGCACCGACCCGTCGGCCGACGCGCTCCTTGTCCACGGTCACCTCGACGTGGTGCCCGCACAGGCCGCCGACTGGAGCGTCGACCCCTTCTCCGGGGAGATCCGCGACGGGGTCGTGTGGGGCCGGGGTGCCGTCGACATGAAGAACATGGACGCGATGATCCTGGCCGTGGCGCGGTCCTGGGCCCGCGAGGGGGTACGGCCGCGCCGGGACATCGTCGTCGCCTTCACCGCCGACGAGGAGGCCAGCGCCGAGGACGGCTCCGGGTTCCTCGCCGACCACCACCCCGAGCTGTTCGAGGGCTGCACCGAGGGCGTCAGCGAGTCGGGCGCCTTCACCTTCCACGACGGCACCGGACGGCAGCTCTACCCCATCGCCGCGGGCGAGCGCGGCACCGGCTGGCTGAAGCTCACCGCGCGCGGCCGCGCCGGACACGGCTCCAAGGTCAACAAGGAGAACGCGGTCACCCGGCTCGCCGCCGCCGTCACCCGCATCGGCGAGCACACCTGGCCGCTCCGGCTCACCCCGACGGTCACCGCCGCCCTCACCGAACTC
Source organism: Streptomyces sp. NPDC054813 (assembly GCF_053611365.1). Lineage (NCBI taxonomy): Bacteria > Bacillati > Actinomycetota > Actinomycetes > Kitasatosporales > Streptomycetaceae > Streptomyces > Streptomyces sp. NPDC054813. Next base: position 87,904 of record NZ_JBSHAF010000020.1, read on the forward strand.
GCCGCCCTCTACGGCATCGAGCCCGACCTCACCGAGGTCGACCGACTGCTCGACAAGCTCGGGCCGGCCGCCAAACTGGTCGAGGCCACCGTCCGCAACAGCGCCAACCCGACCATGCTGAACGCCGGTTACAAGGTCAACGTCATCCCCGGCGAAGCCGTCGCCTTCGTCGACGGGCGTCATCTGCACGGCACCGAGGACGAGTTCCGCGCCACCCTGGACCGGCTCACCGGACCCGACGTCGACTGGGAGTTCCACCACCGCGAGGTCGCCCTCCAGGCGCCCCTCGACTCACCGACGTACGCCCGGATGCGCGCCGCCGTCGAGGAGTTCGCGCCCGAGGGGCATGTGGTGCCGTACTGCATGTCGGGTGGCACCGACGCCAAGCAGTTCTCCCGGCTCGGCATCACCGGCTACGGTTTCACACCGCTTCGGCTGCCCGAGGGCTACGACTACCAGGCCATGTTCCACGGCGTCGACGAACGCGTCCCCGTCGAGGCCCTGCACTTCGGCGTCCGGGTCCTGGACCGCTTCCTGCGTACGGCATAGGAGACATCGTGGAGACGAAGCCGTACGGCTCCTGGCCCTCGCCCATCGACGCGGCCCTGGCAGCCGCGCACGACGGCAGCCCCGAGTGGGTGGGCTTCGTCGGCGACGAGCCCTGGTGGACCGAACCCCGCCCGCGGGAGGGCGGGCGCCGGACCCTGGTACGGGGCGGTACCCGGGAGTCCGTGCTGCCCGCACCGTGGAACGTCCGCAGCCGGGTCATCGAGTACGGCGGACAGCCCTGGGCCGGTGCCGTGCCCGCCGCCGGCGGTGAACCGCTGCTGGTCTTCGTCCACTTCGACGACCAGCGGCTGTACCGCTGTGAGCCGGGTGCCGAGCCGCACCCGCTGACCCCGCCCGGACTCCGCTGGGCCGAACCGCGGTTGCTGCTGGACCGGGGCGAAGTCTGGTGCGTCCTCGAGGAGTTCACCGGGGACGGTCCCGGCGATCTGCGGCGGGTCCTCGCCGCCGTACCCCTGGACGGATCGGCCGCCGAGGACCGGGCCGCCGTACGCGAACTCACCGACGACCGGCACCGGTTCGTGACCGGCCCGCGCCTCTCACCCGACGGGCGGCGGGCCGCCTGGCTCGCCTGGGACCACCCGCGGATGCCGTGGGACGGCACGGAACTGCTGGTCGGCGAGGTCGGCGACGACGGTGTGCTGCACGGGCTCCGCACGGTCGCGGGCGGCCCCGAGGAGTCCATCGCCCAGGTCGAATGGTCGACGGACGGCCGTCTCCTGTACGCGAGCGACCGCAGCGGCTGGTGGAACCTCTACCGCGACGGTACCCCTCTCCCACCCTCCGGGCGGGGGGACCCCCATCTCGCTTCGCTCGCCCCGCGCGAGGAGGAGTTCGCCGGGCCGCTCTGGAAGCTCGGCCAGCGCTGGTTCGCCCCGCTGGACAACGGGCTGATCGCCGTCGTCCACGGCCGGGGGGCGACCGCACTCGGGATACTCGACCCGGAATCCGGTGACCTCGTCGACGCCGCCGGACCCTGGACCGAGTTCGCCCCCACCCTGGCGGCGCACGGCACCCGAGTCGTCGCGGTCGGCGCCGGCCCGCGCACCGCGTACGAAGTGGTCGAACTCGACACCGCGAGCGGCCGCGCCCGGGTCGTCGGCGCCGCCCACCGCGACCCGGTCGACCCCGCCTACTACCCCGAGCCGCGGGTCCGCACCTTCACCGGCCCGGACGGCCGCGAGGTGCACGCCCACATCTACCCGCCCCACCACCCCGGCCACACCGCCCCCCACGGCGAGCTGCCGCCGTACGTCGTCTGGGCACACGGCGGCCCCACCAGCCGGGCGCCGCTCGTCCTCGACCTGGCCATCGGCTACTTCACCTCCCGGGGCATCGGGGTCGCGGAGGTCAACTACGGCGGCTCCACCGGGTACGGGCGGGAGTACCGCAACCGGCTGCGCGAGCAGTGGGGCGTGGTCGACGTCGAGGACTGCGCGGCCGTCGCCCTCGCCCTCGCCGACGAGGGCACCGCCGACCGCGCCCGGCTCGCCATCCGGGGCGGCAGTGCCGGCGGCTGGACCGCCGCGGCCTCGCTGACCGGCACCGGCGTCTACGCCTGCGGCACCATCGCCTACCCCGTCCTCGACCTCACCGGCTGGGGCGCGGGGGAGACCCACGACTTCGAGTCCCGGTACCTGGAGTCACTGATCGGGCCGCTGGCCGAGGTCCCCGAGCGGTACGTCGAACGCTCGCCCAGCGAGCACGCCGACCGGCTCGCCGCGCCCTTCCTGCTGCTCCAGGGCCTGGACGACGTGATCTGCCCGCCCGTGCAGTGCGAACGCTTCCTCGCCAACCTCGACGGACGGCGCGTGCCGCACGCCTACCTCACCTTCGCGGGTGAGGGCCACGGCTTCCGTCGCGCCGAGACCATGGTTCGCGCCCTGGAGGCCGAACTCGCCCTGTATGCACAGGTGTTCGGGCTGAATGTGCCCGGCATCCCCGAGTTGGAGCTGGTGAAGTGACAGAGCTGGTACGGCCGTCGAGGCTCGCCCCCGGAGCGCGGGTCGCCGTGGTGGCGCCGAGCGGGCCGGTGGTGGAGGAGCGGCTGCAGGCGGGCCTCGACATCCTGCGCGGCTGGGATCTCGACCCCGTGGTGGCACCCCATGTGCTCGCCAAGGACGGGGAGCTGGGCTACCTCGCGGGCTCCGACGCCGACCGGGCCGCCGACCTCCAGCGGGCCTGGTGCGACCCGTCCGTGTCCGCCGTGCTCTGCGCGCGCGGCGGCTACGGCGCCCAGCGCCTGGTCGACCTGCTCGACTGGGAGGCGATGCGGGCCGCCGGGCCGAAGGCGTTCGTCGGCTTCAGTGACGGGACCGTGCTGCACGAGGCGTTCGCCACCCGGCTCGGGCTCGCCACCCTGTACGGGCCGGTGGCCGCGGGCGCCGACTTCGTCAAGAGCACCGAGGCACAGCAGCACCTGCGGGCCACCCTGTTCGCCCCGGAGACGGTCCGCACGATCACCGGCCGGGGCGGCGCGCTGGTGTCCGGCCGGGCCCGGGGCGTCACGGTCGGCGGCTGCCTGCGCCTGCTCGCGACCGGCATCGGCACGCCGCACACCCACCCCGGCGCCCGCGGCGGGCTGCTCCTGCTGGAGGACGTGGGTGAGCAGCCGTACAGCCTCGACCGGAGCATCACCCAGCTGCTGCGGTCGGGCCGGCTCGACGGCGTCGCCGGGATCCTGCTCGGGTCCTGGGACCGGTGCGGGCCGTACGAGGGCGTGCGGGCGGTGCTCGCCGACCGGCTCGGCGGGCTTGGGGTACCGGTCGTGGAGGAGTTCGGCTTCGGGCACTGCGAGTCCGCCCTGACGATCCCGCTCGGCGTCACGGCCGAGCTGGACGCCGACGCGGGCACGCTCACGCTGCTGGAACCGGCGCTGCGCTGAGACCGCCCGGCCGGCCGCGCTCGCCGTGCGGGGGCCGCGCTCGCACCCTGGCCGCGTGAGCCCGAAGCCCTCGGAGCGCCCGGCCTTGGCCGGTGACCGGCGCGCCGCAGCCGGCTTTGCGTAGGCTGGCGGGATGCCGCACATCGCTTCCCGCTTTCTCGCCGAGGGCCCTCGCGTGGGCATCCGCCACTTCACCTACGAGGACGGCGCCGAGTTCATCGCCCGGGCCCGGGAGAGCAAGGACCTCCACCAGCCCTGGTTGTTCCCGCCCGCCACGGACGCGGCCTACGCCGGCTACGCGGGCCGGCTGATCGAGGACCGCAGCAAGGCCGGGTTCCTGGTCTGCGAGAAGGACAGCGGAGAGCATGGTGGGGCGATCGCCGGGTTCATCAACATCAACAACATCGTCGAGGGCGGCTTCCAGTGCGGTGCCCTCGGTTACGGGGTGTTCGCGCACGCCGCCGGGCGCGGGCTGATGCGGGAGGCGATGGGGCTGGTCGTGGACCACGCCTTCGGGCCGATGCGGCTGCACCGGCTGGAGATCAACGCCCAGCCCGGCAACGCCGCCTCCATCGCGCTCGCGCGCGGCGCCGGGTTCCGCCTCGAGGGGTTCTCGCCGAACATGATCTACATCGACGGGGCCTGGCGGGACCACGAGCGGTGGGCGATCACGGCCGAGATGCGCTGATCCGGGGCAGGGCACGATCCGCCGGACAGGCCCCGGCGGCCCGGCCTTTGCGCAATCCTGACCGGCAGCTCCCCTGGCCAGCTCGTCCCGCGCCGGGTTCCATGGCGATCGTGACCAGGATCCGACGTGAGGTACTGACCCTGCCTGCGGCGGAGTTGGGCCCGGACAACCCGCTGCCCCCGCTCCGCCCCCTCGACGAGCTGCACCGCGTCGACGAGCGCGAACGGGACGAATTCCCCGCCGACATGGCCCGGCAGCTCGGCTACCAACCGCTCCGCAGCCTCCTCCCGGTACGGATCCGCGACGGTTACGGCAGAACCCGCGCGCCCCGCGCCCTCGACGCGCTCGTGATCGAAAACGACCGGCTGCGCGCCACCGTCCTGCCCGGCCTCGGCGGCCGCGTCGCCTCCCTCGTCCACCTGCCCACCGGCCGTGAACTCCTCTACCGCAACCCGGTGTTCCAGCCCGCCAACCTCGCACTCAACGGTGCCTGGTACGCCGGCGGCATCGAATGGAACATCGGTGCCACCGGCCACACCACCCTCTCCTGCGCCCCGCTGCACGCGGCCCGTGTCCCCGCCCCCGACGGCGGGGAGATGCTCCGGCTGTGGGAGTGGGAGCGGCTGCGCGACCTGCCCTTCCAGGTCGACCTGTGGCTGCCGGACGGCTCCGACTTCCTGTACGTCGGCGTCCGCGTCCGCAATCCGCACGAACGCCCGGTGCCGCTGTACTGGTGGTCCAACACGGCCGTGCCCGAGGACCGCCGGGTCGTGGTGGCGGCCGAGGAGGCCTGGGAGTTCGGACCCGAACGCCGGCTGCGCCGGGTGCCCGTTCCGGCGTACGACACCCGACACCCCTACGCCACCGACTACTTCTACGACCTGCCGGACGGCCGGCGCCGCTGGATCGCCGCCCTGGACGCGGACGGACACGGGCTGGTGCAGACCTCGACCGACGAACTGCGCGGCCGGAAGCTGTTCGTGTGGGGCTCGGGCCCCGGCGGCCGGCGCTGGCAGGAATGGCTCGGCGGACCCGGCACCGGCGGCTACCGCGAGATCCAGGCCGGGCTGGCCCGCACCCAGCTGGAACACGTCCGCCTGGAGGCGGAGAGCGAGGTCTCCTGGCTGGAGGCGTACGGGCCGCTGTCCGTATCGCCGGCGACGGTGGCGGCGACAGTGGCGGCGGCGACAGTGGCGGCGGCGGTGGCGGAGCCGCTGGAGGACGCCCTGCCCCGCACGGTGCTCGACGCCGCGTACGTGGCCTGGCAGCCGTACGCCGACACCGCACCCGGCGAGATCCTCGCCACCGGATCCGGCTGGGGCGCTCTGGAAGTCCTGCGCACGGACTGGAAGCTGCCCGGCACACCGTTCGCGGAGTCGACGCTCGGCGAGGAGCAGGCGCCCTGGCGGGAACTGCTGCACACCGGCACGCTGCCCGAACCGCGCCGGGTGAGGCCGCCGGGGCCCACCCTGGTCGCCCCGCACTGGCGGGACATGCTGGAGACGGCCCCCGCGACCCCGCACACCGAGTACCACCTCGGCGTCGCCCAGTGGCACGCCGGCGACCGGGCCCAGGCCGTCCGCAGCTGGGAGCGGGCCCTCCAGCTCGCACCCTCCCTGTGGCCGCTGCTGCGCTGTCTCGCGGTCGCCGACCAGGAGTACGGGCACCACGAACGGGCCGCCGAGCGGTACGCCGACGCCTTCGACGACCTGTGCCGGGAACGCCGTGACGACGGCGAGGCCTGGACGGCGGCCGCTGCCGCGCTGGGCCGGGAGGCCCTCGAAGCGCTGCTGCGGGTACGCCGGGTCGCGGACGCCCGCACCGTCTGGGAGGCGCTGCCCCCGGCCACCCGGGAGCGTGGCCGGTTCCGGCTCCTGGAGGCGGAGTTGCTGCTCGCCGAGGGGCGGCGGGCGGCGGCCCGGGCCGTGTTCGAGGACGGGTTCGAGGTCGCCGACCTGCGGGAAGGGGCCGATGTCGTCGGCCGGTTGTGGGCGCGGCTCGGTGACGAGCCGCTGCCCGGTCGGTACGACTTCCGGATGCGGCCGCGGAACCCCTGATCAGGCCGGTTGCTGATCGACGTACTCGAAGACCGAGCCGTCGGGGTGCATCGCGAGCAGGTTGCGGCCGGCGGGTGTGGGGACCGGTCCGGCGAGGATGCGGGCGCCGAGGTCGTCCAGCAACCGGTGGGCCGCGTCGACGTCCTGCACCGCGATCGTCGCGGTCACCTTGCGCAGCACCTCCAGCTCCGCCTCCGGGCCGCTCATCAGAAGGAAGGAGCCGACCGCGGCGACCTGGACGCCCCCGCGTTCGAAACGGAGGGCTCTGCCGCCGGAGAGGCGTTCGTAGAACGGGATCGCGGTTTCGAGGTCGTCGACGCAGATGCGCAGGGAGGCGCCCAGAATCTCCATGCGACGAGCCTAGTTGGCGCCGGGTGGGAAGACGCCGCCTCCGGCGATCTCCTGTTACGGCTTTTCGCGTCCGGGTACCCGGCCCGCATGGAACATCTCGATCATCTCGAACATCTGGACAAGGACCTCGTCGACGAACTGGCCCAGGTCGCACGCGAGACCGTACGGGATGAGCTGCGCCGGCAGGGCCGCAAACGGCGGCGGGCCGCTCTGCTGTACGGCGCCTCCGGTGCGGTCGCCCTGTACGCCGGTGCGGCGGTGGCGTCGGCCGTGGGCCTGGCGCTGGCGAGCGTGCTGCCGGGGTGGGCCGCGGCGCTGGTCACCGCGGGGATCCTGGGTACGGTCGCCTACCTGCTGAGGGAGGCCGGCCGGCCCAGTCGGCCGCACGCTCCCCGGCGGGTCATCGGCGGAACGGCGCCCGCGGGGCCGCCCGGCGGGCTGGGGCTGCCGTACCCGCCCATGCCGGCGCAGCCGCCGGTGCCGCCGATCACGCCGGTCACACCGATCACGCCCGACGCCGGCCAGGACGTGCCGCCTCGTCGCGCCTGACGTCGCCGAGGAGACGGCACCGCCCGGTGCGCGCAGGTCGCGCGGTGCCGCGCACCCCTCGCGGGGCGCTCTCGGCGGGCGGCGTTTGGCGGGCCCGCCTACGGTTACGTGGGAAGCCTCGGAACCCAGACGCATTCCCGGAGGCGCACCGTGAGCCGTCGACCCCGGATCGTGACCGCCGGCGCCGGGTCGGCCGGGGGCCGCGCGGGCCGTACCCCCGCGTGGCCGGCCCGGAACCGTGCCGACGTCACGCTGACCCACTCCGCCGGCCATCTTCCGTATCCGCATCGGAGGCCCCCGGCGCGGTCGGGTCCCGTACGGCCCTGGCCGGCGCCGCCGGGCACGGCGGACACGGACGCGCCGGAGCTGCCGAACGCCCCCGGAACCGCTACGGACACTCCCTCCGAAGGAGTCTCATGAACACCGCCGAACTCGTCGAACTCGCCCAGCAGTTGCGCGTGGACAGCGTGCGGGCGGCCGCCGCGGCCGAGTCCGGGCATCCGACCTCGTCGATGTCCGCCGCCGATCTGATGGCCGTCCTGCTCGCCCGGCATCTGCGTTACGACTTCGACCGGCCCGCCCACCCCGGCAACGACCGCTTCATCCTCTCCAAGGGCCACGCCTCGCCCCTGCTGTACGCCGCCTACAAGGCGGTCGGTGCCATCGACGACGCCGAGCTGCTCACCTTCCGCAGGCTCGGCTCCCATCTGGAGGGGCACCCCACCCCGCGCCGGCTGCCCTGGGTCGAGACCGCCACCGGCTCGCTGGGCCAGGGCCTGCCGGTCGGCATCGGCATCGCGCTGTCCGGGAAGCGGCTGGAGCACGGCCCGTACCGGGTCTGGGTGCTGTGCGGCGACAGCGAGCTGGCCGAGGGCTCCGTGTGGGAGGCCGCCGAGCACGCCGGGTACGAGCACCTCGACAACCTCATCGCGATCGTCGACGTCAACCGGCTCGGCCAGCGCGGACCCACCCGGCACGGCCACGACCTGGACGCCTACGCCCGCCGCTTCCAGGCCTTCGGCTGGCACACCGTGCAGATCGACGGCCATGACGTGGACGCCGTCGACCGCGCCTGCGCCGAGGCCACGGCCACCGCGGGCCAGCCCACCGTGATCCTCGCCCGTACCCGCAAGGGCCGGGGCGTCGCCGCCGTCGAGGACCGCGAGGGCATGCACGGCAAGCCGCTGCCGGACGCCGATGAGGCCATCGCCGAACTGGGCGGAATGCGGGACCTCCGCGTTCATGTGCAGGAACCTCCGGCGGCCCGTGCCCTGCACTCCGTGCCCACCGGCGCGCTCGAACTCCCGCGCTACGACAAGGGGGACGAGGTTCCCACCCGCGATGCCTTCGGCAAGGCGCTGGCCGCGCTCGGCACCGCCCGCGCCGACGTCGTCGCCCTGGACGGCGAGGTCGGCGACTCCACCCGTACCGAGTTCTTCGGCAAGGAACACCCCGACCGCTACTTCGAGTTCTACATCGCGGAACAGCAACTCGTCGCGGGTGCCGTCGGTATGGCCACCCGCGGCTGGGTGCCGTACGCGGCCACCTTCGCCGCCTTCCTCACCCGGGCCCACGACTTCGTCCGCATGGCCGCGATCAGCGGCAGCGGGATCAACCTGGTCGGCTCGCACGCGGGCGTCTCGATCGGCCAGGACGGGCCCTCCCAGATGGGCCTGGAGGACCTGGCGATGTTCCGCTCGGTGTACGGCTCGACCGTGCTGTACCCCTGTGACGCCAACCAGACCGCCAAGCTCGTCGCGACCATGGCCGGTCTCGAGGGCATCCGCTATCTGCGCACCTCGCGCGGTGCGGCACCGGTGATCTACGGACCGGACGAGGAGTTCCCGGTGGGCGGCAGCAAGGTGCTGCGCTCCTCCGACGCGGACCGGCTGACCGTGGTCGCCGCCGGGGTCACCCTGCACGAGGCGCTGAAGGCCGCCGACGCGCTCGCCGAGGACGGCATCCGGATCCGGGTCGTCGACCTGTACTCCGTCAAGCCCGTCGACCGGCAGACCCTGCGCCTGGCCGCCGAGGAGACCGGCTGTCTGGTCACCGTCGAGGACCACCACGAGGAGGGCGGGCTCGGCGACGCGGTCGCCGAGGCCTTCGCGGACGGCCGGCCGGTACCGCGCCTGGTACGGCTCGCCGTGCGGACCATGCCGGGCTCGGCCGCGCCCGACCAGCAGCTGCACGCGGCGGGCATCGATGCCGAGGCGATCGCGGCGGCCGGCCGGCTGCTGGTCGAGGAGGCGATCGTGCGATGACCGGCGACGACGGGATGGTCGTGGCGCCGGCGGCCCGGCGCGGACCGCGACGAGAGGAGGGGCCATGAGCGGACAGGCCGGACTCCGGTACGTGTACGCCGTCTGCCGTCCCTTCGAGGCGGCCCTGCAGTCCCAGCTCACCGGCGTGGCCGGCGTCCCGCCCGGGCTGCTCAGGCACCACGGTCTGGTCGCCGTCGTCAGTACGGTCCCGGAGGGTGACTTCGCCGAGGCGCCCCTGCGGGACCATCTGGCGGACCAGGATTGGCTGGCCGCGACCGCCCGCGCCCATCAGGGCGTGGTCGACGCGCTCACCACGGTCACCACCCCGCTGCCGCTGCGGCCGGGCACGGTCTTCCGGGACGACAGCGGTGTGCGGACCATGATGGAGGCCTGCGAGGCCGACTTCCTGTACGCCCTCGACCGGCTCGACGGCAGGGTCGAGTGGGGCGTCACGCTGTACGCCGGCCCCGACTCGCCCGAGACGGATCAGGCATCCGCCGGGAAATTCGCCCGTGCCCTGCACGAGCGGCTTTCCCGGCACGCCGAGGATTTCCGGCTGCACCCTCCGCAGAGCGAGGTGCCGGCCGGAGTTCCGGAGAAGAATCTGCTCGACGCCGCCTATCTGGTGGCGCGCGCGAATTGCGAGGAATTCGTGGAACTGGTGGACCGTACGAAGGGCGAGGTGCCGGGAATACGCGTGGAACTCAGCGGACCCTGGGCGGCCTACTCGTTCTACTCGTTCACCGGCGACCTCGCCCTGCACGAGCGCCTCGATCCGCCGGACCTCTTCAAGCTGCCCGGCTCGGGGACGGTGACGGGCAGGGGGGGGGGGGGGGGGGTGACACAGCCCCCCCCGCCGCCCGCCGCGGGGAGGCCGCGCGCGTAAAACCCCCGCCCGCCGGCGTCCGGGCCACACCAAGACGCACCCCGCCCGCCCACCCCCCCCCCGCCGCGCCCCACACCCCCCCCCCCCCCCGGCGGGGCGGTCCCCCCCCCCCCCCCCGGCCCGAGGTCCTGAATCCGGACCCCGGGCCGCTGTCACCGCTGTTGCCGCGCGAGTGAATCAGCCACCGGCGGTGGCCTTACCACCTGTACCAGCGACCCCTGCCACCGGTGGCGTTCGTGCCTCGGACCAGGAATCCGAGAAGCCACAGCACCAGCACGACGAGCGCGATCCACCAGAGCAGTTTCACCGCGAATCCGGCACCGAAAAGTATCAGCACCAGAAGCAGTACCAGCAGAATGGGAACCATAGTCTGACCTCCTGGCGATCCGTGTTTCCCGAATTCCGCGGATCAGACTCACTTACGGCAGAGAATTTCTCCGTGCAGAACGGCGAACCAGCCGTCGTCCTGTGCCGCCCACTCCCGCCAGGCCCCCGCGACGGCCCGCAGTTCCCCGGTGGTCGCGTGGCCGCCCTCCGTGGCCCGCTCGGCATAGGACGAGGTGACGGTGCGGTCCGCCCACAGCCCGCCCCACCACGCCCGCTCCTCGGCCGTGCTGTACGTCCAGGTGCCGGAGGTGGCGGTGATGTCGGTCAGTCCCGCGGCCAGCGCCCAGGACTTCAGCCGCCGCCCGGCGTCCGGCTCGCCCCCGTTGGCCCGGGCCACCCGCCGGTACAGCTCCAGCCAGTCGTCCAGGCCCGGCACCGCCGGGTACCAGGTCATCGCCGCGTAGTCCGAGTCCCGTACGGCGATGAAGCCGCCGGGCTTGGTGACCCGGCGCATCTCGCGCAGCGCCTGCACCGGATCGCCCACGTGCTGGAGCACCTGGTGGGCGTGGACCACGCAGAAGGTGTCGTCCGGGTAGTCCAGCGCGTGCACGTCGGCGACCGTGAAGTCCACGTTCGTCAGCCCGCGCCCGGCGGCGGTCTGCCGGGCCTGCTCCAGGATGCCCGGCGCCTGGTCGGCGCCGGTGACCCGGCCGTCGGGGACCAGTTCGGCCAGGTCGGCGGTGATCGTGCCGGGGCCGCAGCCGATGTCCAGGATCCTCATGTGGGGCTTGAGCGAACCGAGCAGATAGGCCGCCGAGTTGGCGGCGGTGCGCCAGGTGTGGGAGCGCAGCACCGACTCATGGTGCCCGTGCGTGTAGACGGCGGTCTCCTGTGGTTTCGACATGGCCCAGCCCCTTCGCTTCACACCAGGCGGAAGGGGCCGGACGGCCCCGTCCCGCGGTATCCGCAACGCTACGCCCGCATGCCGAATAATGAGATCCGCGTTTTACGATATGGACTGACGTGCCGTCAGTGCGGCCGGTAGACCGTCAGCGCCTCCGGCAGCTTGTCCACCGTCACCTCGCCCTTCACGTCGGTGACTTCACCGTCGTAGGCGAGCGGGGTGCCGGTCTTGAGGCCGGTGAGACGCAGTCGGCTCACCCGCACCTCCGCGTGTGCGGGGGAGCGGGAGAGCGGGCCCGCGACGGCGGCGGAGAGCAGGCGCAGCGCGGGATGCCGGCCGCCGTGCACCACCCGTACGTCCAGCTGCCCGTCCGCCAGGTCGGTACGGCGGCCCGGCGTCAGGCCCATCCGGTGGTAGACGCAGTTGCCGACGAACAGCAGCCACAACGGGTGCGCCGAGCCGCCGAGTTCGACCTCCAGCGGATGCCGGTCGGTGCGCAGCACGCGCAGCGCCGCCAGCACCTCGGCGGGCCGGCCGCCGATGCGGTGCGCCCAGCGCTCCCGCTCGCGCACCAGCTCCGGATACACCCCGAGGCTCAGCGTGTTGAGAAAGATGCCCTCCTGGCCGTCGCAGGCGAAGCGGCCGACGTCCACCCGGACCGCCTCGCCGTCGCGCACCGCGCGGCCCAGACCGCGGCCGCCCTCCACGGTCAGGTCGTAGGCGAAGTGGTTGAGGGTGCCGCCGGGCAGCACCGCGAGCGGCAGGCCGTGCCGCAGCGCGATCCGGGCGGCCGCGTTCACGGTGCCGTCGCCGCCGCACACCCCGAGCGCCTGCGCCCGCAGTGCCGCCTTCTCCAACTCGGCCCGCACCTGGTCCGGTTCGCACTCCACCAGTTCGGCCTTCGGCAGCTCGGCGTGCAGCGCCCGGACCCGGTCGGAGCTGCCCGAGGCCTGGTTGGCCACCACCACCAGGCCCTCCCCGTCGGGCAGCGCCGGGGCCTCCGCACGCGGCCGGGGCGGCGGCCCGATCTGGCCCCGGGTCGGCACCAGCCGGCGTATCGCGAACGCGGCGCCCACGCCCAGGGCGGCACCCGCGAGCACATCGCTCGGGAAGTGCACGCCCGTGTAGACCCGGGACATCGCGACGGAGAACGCCACCGGCGCCACCACCGCGCCCCACCCCGGCGACTCCAGGGCGACCCCGGCCGCGAACGCCGCCGCCGACGCGGCGTGACCGGAGGGGAACGAGGTGGTGATCGGCTGCCGCTTCAGGTGCCGCGCCGCCGGCACCGGGTCCAGGACCGGCCGGGGCCGGCGCACCGACCGCTTGCCGAGGGTGTTGATGGCCAGGGAGGCCAGGCTGAGCGAGGCCAGGCCGCGGGCGGCGGCGCGGCGGGCCCGGGGGGTGCGGGACGCGGCCACCGCGGCCGCCGCCGCGAACCACAGCACGCCGTGGTTGGCACTGCGGCTCAGCCGGGGCAGCACCGGCTCGGCGAACGGCCAGTTCCGCTCGGCGGCCACCTCGAACAGCCTCAGGTCGAGAGCGAGCAGCCGGTCGCGCAGCGCGTGCCGGCCGGGCTTCAGGACGGTCAGGTCAACGTCTGGACTCATGGGGGTCCGGTTACCCTGAAGTGGCTGTTTCGTGCCGGTACCCGGTGCGGTCGAGTGAGAGGACCCCTGGATGCGCCTGCTCCTCATACGCCATGGGCAGACCCCGACCAACGTCGACTTCCTGCTCGACACCGGCGTACCGGGCCCCGGGCTGACCGCGCTTGGCGAGCAGCAGGCGGCGGCCCTGCCCGCGGTCCTCGCCGGCGAGGACATCGAGGTGCTCTACGTCTCCACGCTGACCCGCACCCAGCTCACCGCCGCGCCGCTGGCCGCCGCCCGCGGCCTGGCCCCGATCGTGCGCGACGGCATCCGCGAGGTCTCCGCAGGCGACCTGGAGCTGCTGCCCGGCCACTCCGAGCGCGGCCAGGAGTACATGCGGACCGTGTTCGCCTGGGCGGGCGGGGACACCGCGCTGCGCATGCCCGGCGGGGAGACCGGGGCCGAGACGCTGGCCCGCTACGACGCGGTGATCGCCGAGGCCGCGGCGAGCGGCGCCCGGACGGTCGCCGTGATCAGCCACGGTGCCGCGATCCGGCTGTGGACGGCGGCCCGCGCCGACAACGTCGACGTCCCCTTCGCGGCCGCCCGCCCCCTCGACAACACCGGCGTGGTCATCCTGGAGGGCTCCCCGGCCGACGGCTGGAAGGCAGTGTCCTGGGAGGGCGCGATCGTGGAACCGGCGGGGGAGAGCGGGCCGACGGGGGAGCGGGTGGAGTCCGCCGCGGAGTGACTGCGTCGCGGGGGCCGAGGGGGGGGGGGGCCGGGGGGCGGGGGGGGGGCGGGCGCCCCCCCCCCCCCCCGCGCGCCCGACGGGGGGCGGCGGGGGTGGGGGTTGTTGCCCCGGGGGGTGGTCGGGTGTCGGGGGGGCGGCGTTTTGCGGCGGGGGCGGCGGGGGGGGCGCGACCAGCCCCCACCGGACCCGCGGCCGAAGACGTCGCGCCGATAACGGTTTGCCCTATCTCAGCCGTGCCGCGCAGAATCCCTGACCATGGGACACCTGGAAGCCGCGCACCTCGAGTACTACCTCCCCGACGGGAGGGCCCTGCTCGGCGACGTGTCGTTCCGGGTCGGTGAGGGGGCCGCCGTCGCTCTGGTCGGCCCCAACGGCGCCGGCAAGACCACCCTGCTGCGGCTGATCTCCGGCGAGCTGAAGCCGCACGGCGGCACCGTGACCGTGAGCGGCGGGCTCGGCGTGATGCGCCAGTTCGTGGGCTCCGTACGGGACGAGACGACCGTGCGTGATCTGCTGGTGTCGGTGGCGCCCCCCGGGATCCGGGAGGCCGCGCAGGCCGTGGACCGGGCCGAGCACGGCATCATGACCGTCGACGACGAAGCCGCCCAGCTCCGCTACGCGCAGGCACTGGCCGACTGGGCCGAGGTGCGCGGCTACGAGCACGAGACGCTCTGGGACATGTGCACGACGGCCGCGCTCGGCGTGCCGTACGAGAAGGCCCAGTGGCGGCAGGTGCGCACCCTCTCCGGCGGCGAGCAGAAGCGGCTGGTCCTGGAGGCCCTGTTCCGGGGCACCGACGAGGTGCTGCTGCTCGACGAGCCGGACAACTACCTCGACGTCCCCGGCAAGCGCTGGCTGGAGGCGCAGCTGGAGGAGACCCGCAAGACGGTCCTGTTCGTCTCCCACGACCGGGAACTCCTCGCCCGCGCCGCCGAGAAGATCGTCTCCGTGGAGCCCTCGCCCACCGGCGCCGACGCCTGGGTGCACGGCGGCGGCTTCGCCACCTACCACGACGCCCGCCGCGAACGCTTCGCCCGCTTCGAGGAACTGCGCCGCCGCTGGGACGAGAAGCACGCCCAGCTGAAGAAGCTGGTGCTGAACCTCCGCCAGGCCGCCGCCGTCTCCCACGAGATGGCGTCCCGGTACGCGGCCGCGCAGACCCGGCTGCGCAAGTTCGAGGAGGCCGGGCCGCCCCCGGAGCCGCCGCGCGACCAGGACATCAGGATGCGGCTGCGCGGCGGCCGTACCGGCCTGCGGGCCGTCACCTGCGCGGGACTCGAACTCACCGGCCTGATGAAACCCTTCGACCTGGAGGTCTTCTACGGCGAACGGGTCGCCGTCCTCGGCTCCAACGGCTCCGGCAAGTCGCACTTCCTGCGGCTGCTGGCCGGGGAGGAGGTGGCGCACACGGGTCAGTGGAAGCTGGGCGCGCGGGTGGTACCCGGGCACTTCGCCCAGACCCATGCCCACCCCGAGCTGCAGGGCCGTACCCTCCTCGACATCCTGTGGACGGAACACTCCCAGGACCGGGGCGCCGCGATGTCCCGGCTGCGCCGCTACGAGCTGACCAACCAGGCCGAACAGACCTTCGAGCGGCTCTCCGGCGGCCAGCAGGCCCGGTTCCAGATCCTCTTGCTGGAGCTACAGGGTGTAACGGCACTGCTGCTCGACGAGCCGACCGACAACCTCGACCTGGAGTCCGCGGAAGCACTCCAGGAGGGCCTGGAGGCCTTCGACGGTACGGTGCTCGCCGTCACCCACGACCGCTGGTTCGCCCGTGCCTTCGACCGTTACCTGGTCTTCGGCACCGACGGCCGGGTCCGCGAGACCCCGGAGCCGGTGTGGGACGAGCGCCGGGTGGAGCGCGCCCGCTAGACAGGCCCGGCGGCCCGGACCTTCGTACAGTGGATGCAGGGATCCGGACCGCCGGGACGGACACGACGAGCGGGGTACCACCATGACCGGAGTCGACCCCAGCCGGCTGGACGACCAGCAGCTCATGAAGGAGCTGGAGACCATCCACCGGACGCGCCACGACACCCTGCTGTACGGCTCCAACGACGCGCTGCGCGCCCACAACGAACGCATGGCCCAGCTGGAGGGCGAGTACCTGCGCCGCAACCCGCGCCGCGTCGTCGCCGCCGGCCGCACCCGGGAGGGCGCCCGGGAGCGCAGCTGCGCGGAGACGGCGACACCGCGCGCCTCCACGAGCTGAGACCGGCGCCCTGCCAGGGCTCAGGCCTCTTCGAGCGCGTCGAGGAAGGCCTCGCAGAAGGCCTTGAGGTCGTCCGGCTTGCGGCTGGTGACCAGGGTGTTGGGACCGGCCCCGCAGACCTGGACCTGCTCGTCGACCCAGGTGCCACCGGCGTTGCGGATGTCGGTCCGCAGGCTCGGCCAGGACGTCAGGGTCCGGCCGCGCACGACATCGGCCTCGACCAGCGTCCAGGGCGCGTGACAGATCGCCGCGACCGGCCGGCCTGCCTCGAAGAAGCCCTTCACGAACGCCACCGCCTGCTCGTCCGTTCGCAGAATGTCCGGATTGGCGACCCCGCCGGGCAGTACCAGCGCCCCGAACGAGTCCGCCGAGGCGTCGCCGACCACCTCGTCCACGGGGAACGTGTCCGCCTTGTCGAGATGGTCGAAGCCCTGGACCCGCCCCGGCTCCGTCGACACCAGCACCGGCTCGTGCCCGGCGTCGGAGACCGCCTTCCACGGCTCGGTCAGCTCCACCTGCTCGACGCCCTCGGGCGCGGTCAGAAACGCGATACGCATGATGTTCACTCCTTGCTTTCTCGGCTTCGCGGCTGCTTCGTCGGCGTGCCGGCTCACTCCCCGCCGGCCACGGCCTCGGCCAGTGCCAGCAGGTTGCGGTAGCGCGTCGAACGCGGCAGCCGGGACACCCGCTGGACGAGGGCGTCGGAGGCGTGGCCACGACGCAGCACCCGTACCAGTTCGCTCGGCTGCGCCGGGAAGTCGTGCCGGGTCAGGGACCGGGCCAGTTCCAGCCGGACGGTCGCCAGTGACGGCCGCTCACTGGTCCATGGCAGCATCGGGGCCCGGTACACCTCCGGGTCGTCCTCGGCGGCCGGCTCGGGGTCGTTCCAGTCCTCGGTGCGGGTCGGATGCCCGGACCTGAGCAGGCCCCGCAGCTCGTGCTTCATCTCCTCGTCCCGGTGAACGCTCAACCGGTTGCTGCCTCGCTGCATATCTCCCTCCAGGTACTTCAGGGGTGCCGGACGCGTACCCGGTGGCAGGGGGCCGACACGCCGGAATCGGCCCGTGCCGTCACCCGAAAGGACCGGGCGTGTCCCGCGAATGGGGGTCGGCCGCGCGCGGCGCGGCGTGGGGCGGGCTGTGATGGCTGCGGGGGCACCGACCGCGTGTCCCCGGAGTCGTACGTTCCGAGGAGTCATCCCATGCGCCGTACCGCTCGCGCCCTGTCCGTCGCCGTCCTGGCGGGTGCCGCGTTCGGCGTCGCCGGTACGGCCGCCGCGGCCGGCCCCGCCGCCGGGGCGAACCCCGGCGGCGGGGTGCGGCCCGGGACCACCGTCTCTGCGACCTGTGGGACGACCGAGGCGAACTGTCCCGTGGTGAGCGGGGCGCATGGACAGCTCCGGAGTACAGGCGCCACGGTCGCCGGGGGTGAAAAGAGCGCCGTTCCGCCGGCCGACGGCGGGGCGGTCCGGCGCGAGAACAGCGGGGTGCCCCACGGGAACGGGGGCGCGGTGCCCGGCGAGAACAGCGGGGTGCCCCACGGGAGCGGGGGCGCGGTGCCCGGCGGGGGCAGCGGGGTCTCTCTCGGGGATGACGGGACGGTCCCGCAAGGCGACGATGCCACTGCGCCTTGGGGCGACAGCGGTACGGGCGCGCGGGGAGACGACAGCGGCACCGCTGGTCGAGGCGACGACGGCGGCACGGGTGTGCGGGGTGACGACAGCGGTACGGGTGCGCGGGGAGACGACGGCGGCACTGCTGGTCGGGGGGACGCGGGCACCGGCGCGCGGGGTGACGATGCGACGGGTTCTCGGGGAGACGTCGGGGGCGGCACGGCGACCGGGGGCAATGGCGAGCGGCCCTGCTCCGCGGGGCAGAAGTCGTGCGGCGAGGGTGGACACGAGTGTGCCTCCTCCGGTTCCTCTCGTCCCTTCGGCTCCTCCGGCGGATCCGGCCCCTCCGGCGGATCCGGCTTCTCAGGCTCGTCCGGCTCGTCCGGCTCCTGCGACGGCGAGGACGCGTGTGACGAGGCGCGCGGCGGGGACACGTCCTGCGCTGCGCCGACCGTGGACCACGGGGTGGAGGCCGGGGAAGGCGGCGCGTTCACGGACTCGGTTCCCGCGCTGGTCGCGGGCGGCCTGCTGATCGCGGCCGCGTGCGGCGGCGCGGTGTACCGGCTGTCCGGCGGGAGGTCACGCGCGCACGGATGAGACGGCCGCCACCGGGCACCCCGGGGCGACCGTTCCGGCACCGTTCGCAGCACCCGGCGGAGAGCACGGCCCGGACCGGACGGCACACGGCACCACGGACTGCGCGGAGGCGGACATGCGGCGGACGGATCCCGAGGGGCAGGGCCCGGTCCGGGACACGCCCGCGCGGGGTCACGGACCCGTCCGGTACGGGCCGCCGCTGCCCGACGACGGACTGCCCGTCCTGCCGGCACTCGCCGCCGCGCTGGCCGCCGCCGCGAGCCGGGGCGGGGAGGAGCCGGTCGGCGGGGGTCCGGCGCTGCTCGACGCGGCCCGCGGCTACTGGGAGCGCCGCGGGCTGGCCGCCCCGCGCGCTCGGGTGACCGCCGGCCCCGGCGCCCCCGCCCTCCTGCTGGCACTCACCGCCGCGCTCGGCGGCGACGTCCTGGTGCCGCGCCCCTGCGCCGCCTGGTGGGCGCCGTACGCCCGGCTCCTCGGCCGGCCCGCCTTCCACGTGGCCACCCCGGCCGAGTCCGGGGGTGTACCCGACCCCTACGCGCTCCTGGAGACCGTGCGCCGGGTCCGGAACGAGGGCGGTGACCCCCGGCTCCTGGTGCTCTCCGTCGCCGACGACCCGACCGCCACCGTCGCGCCGCCCGAACTGCTGCACGCGACCGTCGAGGCGGCCACCGGCGAGGGACTCCACCTGGTCAGCGACGAGACCTGGCGCGACACCCTGCACGCCCCGCACGCCACCGTGCTGCTCAGCCCCGCCGAGATGCTCCCGGACCGGGTCACCGTCGTCACCGACCTGGCCGGTGCTCTGCTGCCGGCCGGCTGGCCCGCAGCCGTCGCCCGGTTCCCCGAGGGCGACACCGGTACGTCCCTGCACGCGCGCGTGCTCGACGTCCTCACCGCGCTCGGCGCCCGCCTCGCCGGGCCGGTCGCGGTCGCGGCCGCCCATGCGCTCGACGAGCCCGAGCCAGTCACCACCCGCCGGGAGGCCGTCGTCCGCCTCCACGCGCGCGTGGCCGCCGCCCTGTACGCCGCGGTGGTCGACGGCGGCGGCGTGGCCCGGCCCCCACAGGCCGGCCGTCACCTGTACGCCGACCTGGAGCCCCTGCGCGCCGCGCTCGGCGGCCAGGGGGTCGGCGACGCACAGGAGTTGGAGGACTTCCTCACCGCCCGGCTCGGCATGCCCGCACCCGGCGGCCACCGCTTCGGCGACGACCTCCAGGCGCTGCGCGTCCGGCTCGCCACCGGGCCGTTGCTGGGCGGCACCGACGCGGAACGCCTGGAATGCCTCACGTCACCCACACCGTTGGAACTGCCACACGTGCAACGCGCGTTGATGTCCTTGAGGTCGGTACTCGACGATCTCCGCGACGACGCTCAGCGATGGGAGCCTCCTCGATGACGCAGCAGACGCATGAGTCAGGGTCCGCCACGACGACCGCCCCCACGACGACCGCCCCCACGACGACCGCCCCCACGACGACCGCCCCCACGACGACCGCCCCCACGACGACTGCCGACCCGACTGCCACGACGACCCGGGACGCCATCTCCACCACCCCTGCCACCCCCGTGGCCCCGACTCCCTACGCGCCGCCCTTCCCGCCGCCCGCCGAACCCCGCCCGCTGGGCGAACTCCGGTTCTGGCCGCGGACCTTCCACGACCGTCTGACCGCACCCCTGCCCGGCCTCAAGGCCATGGCCCGCTTCGCCCGCGAGGGCTCCGTCCGCCCCGGACGCGAGGGCCTCGCCGACATCCCCCGGCTGCCGTACGAGCCGGGCCCGCTGCCCCCCGTCGACACCGACACGGTCGCCGTCACCTGGGCGGGACACGCCAGTTGGGTCGTCCGGATCGGCGGTCTGACCGTCCTCACCGACCCCGTCTGGTCCCGCCGCATCATCGGCACCCCGGCCCGGGTCACCCCGGTCGGCGTCGACTGGGAGACCCTGCCGCGCGTCGACGCGGTCGTCATCAGCCACAACCACTACGACCATCTGGACGCCCCCACCCTGCGCCGTCTCCCGCGCGACACCCCGGTGTTCGTACCGGCCGGCCTGGGCCGCTGGTTCCGGCGCCGCCGCTTCACGACCGTCACCGAGCTGGACTGGTGGGAGGCGGCCGAACTGTCCGGTGTCCGTTTCGACTTCGTCCCCGCCCACCACTGGTCCAAGCGCACCCTCACCGACACCTGTCACAGCCTCTGGGGCGGCTGGGTCCTCACCGCCGCCGACGGGCAGCGCGTCTACTTCGCCGGCGACACGGGTTACGGTCACTGGTTCTCCCGCATCGGCGGCCGCTACCCCGGTATCGACCTCGCCCTGATGCCCATCGGCGCCTACGACCCCCGCTGGTGGCTCAGCGACGTCCACCTCGACCCGGAGGAGGCGGTCCGGGCGACGGCGGACCTGGGTGCGAGGCGGATGGCGCCCATGCACTGGGGCACCTTCATCCTCTCGGCAGAGCCGGTGTTGGAGCCGTTGCGGCGGGTACGGGCGGCTTGGGAGAAGGCGGGGCTGGACCGGGAGAACCTGTGGGATCTGCCGGTCGGGGGATCGAGGGTTGTGGAGCGGACTTCGCTTGACAGCGCTCGGTAACCAGGCCGCCCCGTCAGGGCGCGGTGCCGTCTCGATGTGCGGCTGCCGCCGAGTGGGCGCGACCGGCCACGACGCACCCGCGCCCCGCAACGTGCCGTCACCCGGCAGATCGAACCCGCTTCCACACACTCGGCGTCACACTGATGACCACGGTCAGCGCGACCGCCAGGACAACCCCCTCCCACGGCTCCGGGAACAACGACCCGCCCAGAATCCCGATCAACTGATAGGTCACGGCCCACGCCACGCACGCCGGCGCATTCCCCCGCGCGAACCGACGCAACGGCCACTCCGCCAGCAGACAGGCCAGCATCACCGGTATCCGCCCCGCCGGCACCATGCGCGACAGCACCAGCACCGTCACCCCGTGCCCGGCCAACTTCTCCTGCGCCTGCTCCAGCCGGTCCTCCGGCGCCCGCGCCCGGATCGCCGCCAGCCACCGCGACCCGTTCTTCGACCCCATCCCGCGCCGCCCCAGCCAGTACAGCGCCCCGTCCCCCAGGAAGGCGGCCAGCGACGCCGTCACCAGCACCAGCGCCAGCGCGAACGGCGCCGTCTGGTGAAAGGCCACCACCGCCGCCGAACTCACCAGTGCCCCCGTCGGCACCACCGGCACCAGCGCCCCGATCAGCACCAGCAGAAACAGCGTCGGATAGCCGATCGCCTGCTGCGTGGACTCGGTCGACGAGGTCGACGAGGTGGCCGCCGTGGCGCCGGCGGCCGCCATCACCAGCAGCAGTCTCACCGCGCGACCTCCAGCCGCACGCTCTCCCCGTGACCGAGCTTGTGCACCGCGACCTGCGGCGCGTATTCCGCAGCGAGGCGTACGAACTCGTCGCCCGGCGCGTGGAACTCGTGCGGGCGCACTCCGTCCATACCGATCGGCCAGTACGTCCCGTAGTGCACCGGCACAGCGCTGCGGGGTGCCAGTCGGGCCAGCGCCCGCGCCGCCCGCCCGGCGTCGAGATGCCCCTCCCCGAGGTAGGGCCCCCAGCCGCCGACCGGCAGCAGGGCCACGTCCACGGGCCCGACCGCCTCGGCCATCTCGTCGAACAGCCCGGTGTCCCCGGCGAAGTACGTGCGGGCCGCGCCCTCGACGACATACCCGAGGGCGGGGGAACGGTGCGGGCCGACCGGCAGCCGGCGCCCGTCGTGACGTGCGGGCACGACCCGCACGACCAGCGGGCCGACGGGTATCTCGTCGCCGACGCCGACCTCGGTGATGCGCAGCTGCCGGAGCCGGCGGAGCGCGGGTACCGCGCGTGGTGCGCCCCGGGGCACAAGCAGGCGCGTGCCCGGGGCGAGCCCGGCCAGCGAGGGGACGTGCAGATGGTCGGCGTGGAGGTGGGAGACGAGCGCGAGGTCCGCACGACGGGCCTCGGGCGGCGGCGGGGCGCCCCGCCGGCGACGCAGGTGCGCGAGCCGGCGCGCGAACAGAGGATCGGTGAGCAGTCGTACGCCCGAATCCTCGATCGTGCAGGTGGCGTGACCCCACCAGGTGATCTCCACCGGCACCTCTTTGCCTCCTCCGCGCGACTCCCCGAAGCCTACGTGCAGGAGTAGGGTCGGCGGCGAAACCCGGAGGTGAGGGGGACGCCATGGGACAGGTACGGGGTGCCTACGGCGGGCTCGTGCGGGTGCGGGTGACCGCCATCGCGAGTCTGACGCCCCTGGAGGAACTGGAGATCGACCCCTTCCTGGTCGACTCCCGCAGCCAGCACGCGATGTGCGCGCGCTGGGCCGTGGAGCACGGGTATGTCATCGCCCGGGAACTCCTGGTCCGCGGGCTGCGTCACGACCACAACGCCCTGTGGGCGGGTGTCCGACCCGGCCTCGACGTCTTCGTCGCACCGAGCAGACGGGTGCTGGAGAGCGCGCTGTCGTCGGTCGAGGACTTCACGGCGGAGTGCGCGAGACGCGGGGTGCGGGTGGAGACGGTGGGGCGGGCCGAGCCCTGCTACGACGCCCAGATGAAGGCGCGGGTCCACCGGAGGCTGTCGATGCCGACGGCGGGGTACGACGGGAGGTGAGCCCGCTCGCGTCCACGGCCGTGTGACAGTGTTGGCGGCGGCAGACCCGCGGCGGACGCGGGTCGCGGACGTGAGGTCGGTGGGGCGTGCGGTGGCGGCGGGTCGTCAGTCAGATCGGGCGGAGCGTCGTGGTGTGGGCGGTGTCCACCGTGACCATGCTGGTCCTCGCCCGGATCCTGCCCGACTTCCAGCTCCAGTCTGCCGACGGTGACAGCGCCACCCGTATAGCGGTGACCGCGGCCCTCGGTGCCGGTGCCTTCGGTGTGCTGTCGGCGGTCGTATGGCCCCTTCTCGTACGACTGCTGCTGCTGGTGCCCGCACTCGTCCTCGGCCTGCTGGTCTTCTTCCTCAACGGCTCCCTCCTCCTCGTCGCCCTGCGCATCAACCCCTCGGGACAGAGCGAGGCCGCCCCGGAGACCGCCGTGATCGTGGCCGCCGTGATGTCCGCCGTCGCCTCCGCCACCGGCGGTGCCCTCGCCGTCCGTGACGACGACGCCTACCGGCGCCGGCTCTCCCGCCTCGCCACCCGCCGCCGCGGTTCCCGGCCGCCCTGCCCGGCCACCCCCGGCACCGTCTTCCTCCAGCTCGACGGCGTGGGCCACGACGTTCTCACCGCCGCCGTCGCCAAGGGGCTGATGCCGACAGTCGCCGCCTGGCTGGACGACACCCACCGGCTCACCGCCTGGCGCACCGACTGGTCCAGCCAGACCGGCGCCAGTCAGCTGGGCATCCTGCACGGCTCCACCTTCGACGTCCCGGCCTTCCGCTGGTACGAGAAGGACAGCCGGGAGGTGATGGTCTGCAACCGGCCGACCAGCGCCGCCGAACTCCAGCGCCGCGCCATCGAGCGCACCGCCGACGGGGGACTGCTCACCCTGGACGGCGCCAGCCGCGGCAACCTCTTCGGCGGCGGCGCCGACGAACAGGCCCTCGTGCTGTCCATAGCGACCCGGCGCCGAGGCCGGGAGAACCGTTCCCGTGCCGGCTACTTCGCCTACTTCTCCGACCCGGCCAACGCCGTCCGCACCGCGGTCTCCTTCTTCGCCGAGGTCGGCCGCGAGCTCGGCCAGTCGGCCACGGCCCGGATGCGCAAGCAGCGGCCCCGCGTGGGGCGCGGCGGCCTCTATCCGTTCGTCCGCGCCTTCGCCACCGTCGTCGAACGGGACGTCGTCGTCGCCGCGGTCATGGGCGACCTGCTCGCCGGCCGCACCGCCGTCTACGCCGACCTGGTCGCCTACGACGAGGTCGCCCACCACTCGGGGCCGCACAGCCGCGACACCGAGAAGGTGCTGCAACGCCTGGACCGGGCCCTCGCGCTGATCGAGAAGGTCGCCGAGCACGCTCCACGGCAGTACCGGATCGTCGTCCTCTCCGACCACGGGCAGAGCCCCGGCGAGACCTTCCACTCCCGCTACGGCCTCGGCCTCGGCGACCTGGTCCGGGCCGGCTGCGGACTGCACGTGCCGCGTCGCGCCGAGCGCACCCACAGCGGTACGGAGGCGCGGGCCGCCGTCCGCGCCGCCCTGCGCAGGCCGGTCGAGGAGGGCGGCGAGAAGCACCGGCCCACCCGGCACTCGGAACCGGTCGTGCTCGCCTCCGGCAACCTCGGCCTGGTCTCCTTCCCGGACGTGCCGCACCGCATGACCAAGGAGGAGATCGACGCCCGGTACCCGGCGCTGCTCACCACCCTCGCCAACCACCCCGGCATCGGGTTCCTGCTGGTGCGCAGCGAGGAGCACGGCGGGGTGGTGCTCGGGGCGTACGGCGCGGAGATACCGCTGGACCGGCTGGACGGGCATCCGGGGCCGCTGGCCGTCTTCGGGGCGGGCGCGGCGGACGCCGTCCGGCGCACGCACTCGTTTCCGCACACCGCCGACATCATGGTGAACTCGTCGTACGACCCGGAGGGCGGCGACGTCCTCGCGTTCGAGGAGCAGATCGGGTCGCACGGGGGCCTGGGGGGCGCCCAGGGCAAGCCGTTCCTGTTGTCGCCGGTCTGCGTTTCCGCGCCGGTGGAGGAGGGCGGGGAGCTGGTGGGGGCGGAGGCCGTGCACGGGGTGCTGCGGGGGTGGCTTCGGGAGGCGGACGGGCCTCAGGTGCCGGTGCCTGCCGGCGAGGAGACGGCCGCGTAGTTCGTTCGCTGCGGGCCGGTTGGGGCTGGGCGCGCCCGCGCGGCGGAGCCGCAAATTGACACAGCCCCGCGCCCCTTGCGGGGCGCCTCGAGTCACCCGGCGGAAAATCGGCTGCGTTCCTCTCGGCCCCGGCTCACACTGTTCGAGTCGCAAACCGCTCGAACACCCCCAAGGAGCTGCTTCTTGCAGGCTGCCGTCACCGTCACCCCCGCCCGTCTCCCCGAGCTTCTCCTCGGCCTTGCCACCGTGCGGCCCGTGTTCATCTGGGGGGCGCCCGGGATCGGGAAGTCCTCGCTGGTGCGGGCGTTCGCCGAGTCGCTGGGGCTGGAGTGTGTGAGTCTGCTCGGTACGCAGCTCGCGCCCGAGGACCTGATCGGCGTTCCCCAGATCCGTGACGGGCGGTCGGTGTTCTGTCCGCCCGAGGCGATCGCCCGCGACGAGCCGTACTGCCTCTTCCTCGACGAGCTGAACGCGGCCACCCCGGATGTGCAGAAGGCGTTCTACTCGCTGATCCTGGATCGCCGGATCGGGAACTACGAGCTGCCCAAGGGGTCGATCGTGATCGGCGCCGGCAACCGGGCCACCGACAACGCCCTCGCCCGGCCCATCGCCTCCGCGCTCGTCAACCGGCTGGCCCACGTCCACCTGGCGGCCTCCGCGCACGACTGGCTCGCCTGGGCCGCGGGCAACGGCATCCACCCGTGGATCCTGGACCACCTCACCGACCGGCCCGACCATCTGTGGTCCAAGCCGCCGAAGACCGAGGAGCCGTTCTCCACCCCGCGCTCGTGGCACATGCTCTCCGACGCCCTGCACTCCTTCGGGCGCGACCTCGACGAGGAGACCCTGAAGGTCCTCGCGCACGGCACGCTCACCCCGGCCCACGCCACCGCCTTCTGCGGATACGTCAAGATCGTGCGCAGCCGGTTCGGGATCGAGGCGATCCTCAAGGGCGACGCCGGCTGGCCGCACCGGATCGAGGACCGGGACCTGCTGTACTACCTCGCCGAGTCGTTCCGCGGGCGGCTGGTCAAGGAGCTGCCCGCCGCCAAGGAGCACATGTCGGCGAACGGCCGGCAGACCGCGTACCGCGCCAAGTCGCTGCTCGTGCAGCTCGCCGAGATCTCCGTCGAGGTCGCCCAGACCGTCATCGCCTCCGACGCCGACGGCAACCCCGTGCTGCCCTCCTGGTTCCTGATCGAGGCCGCCCGGGACATGCCCCGGCTGGTGGAGGCCCGACGATGAGCCCCAGCGGCCGCAAGGACCAGAAGAAGGTACAGAAGAAGGACCCGGCCGCGGAGAACTTCGCGGCCGGGGTCGAGCTGTTGCGCGCCAACCCGGCCCTGCGGGCCGTCGAGTTCACCCTGTGCCGGCACGAGAAGTGCGAACTGGCGCCCCATGAAGGGCTGGTACGCGCCGACTCCAACGGCGTGCTGCACGCGCACGCCACCCGGCGCGCCGAACCGGCCGAGTGGGCCTGGGCGTTGGCCCACTGCACCATCCATCTCGGCTTCGGCCACCTGCCCGCCGCCACCGGGCCGCGCACCGAGCCCGACGAGTACGACCTCGCCGCCCGCTGCACCGTCGTCAACCGTTTCCTGGGGACCTTCCCGGTCGGTGAGGCACCGGACCACCTGCCCGCCTCCTACCCGGAGGGCGACGAGGACCGGCTGGCCGCCGGCTGGCGCCGCGTCGGCAGCATCCCGGCCGCCTACGAGCACGGCGGCACCAGCGGCGGCGAACCCGACCAGCTCCTCCTGCCCTGGGACAAGTGGGCCGGCCAGGTACCCGACTGGCGGGTCGCGTTCGCACACGCGCTGACCCGGACCATGTCCCGGGCGATGGACCTGGCCGGCGGCCGCCGCACCTCCATGACCGGGCCGCCGACCCCGCTGCGCCCCTGGGAACAGGCGCTGAGCTGGTTCGTTTCCTCCTATCCGCTGCTCGGCGGCATCGCGGCCGGCATCAAGCTGGTCGCGGACGCCGAGCTGGCCCGCGCCCACGACATCGCGATCGCCGCCGTCAACCCCGAGGCCGGCGAGATCTACGTCAACCCGCTGCGCACCCTGGACGGCGAGGAGTGGCGGTTCGTCCTCGCCCACGAGATGCTGCACGCCGCCCTGCGCCACGGCGACCGCCTCGGCGGCCGCGACCCCTACCTCTTCAACGTCGCCTGCGACTACGTCATCAACGGCTGGCTGGTCGAGATGCGTGTCGGCACCATGCCCGAAGGGCTGCTGTACGACCCGGAGTTGAAGGACCTTTCGGCGGAGGAGGTGTACGACCGGATCGCCGTCGACCTGCGACGGATGCGGCGCCTGGCCACCCTGCGCGGCAAGGGGCGCGGCGATGTGCTGGGCGCGCCGCTCGGGCCCCCCGGCGCCGGTGTCGACCTCGACGAGTTCTACCGCCGGGGCCTCGGCCAGGGACTCGACCTGCACCAGACGCAGGACCGCGGGTTCCTGCCCGGCGGCCTGGTCGAGGAGATCCGCGCCCTCAGCCATCCGCCGCTGCCCTGGGATGCCCAACTGGCCCGATGGTTCGACGAGTTCGTGCCCCGACCGGAAGCCGTACGGTCGTACGCCCGGCCCTCCCGCCGGCAGTCGTCCACCCCGGACATTCCGCGCGCCGGCCGCTACTTCCCGCCCGAGGAGGTCGCCCGCTGCACCTTCGGCGTGGTCCTGGACACCTCCGGCTCCATGGACCGCACCCTGCTCGGCAAGGCCCTCGGAGCGATCGCCTCCTACGCCGAGGCCCGGGACGTACCGGCGGCCCGCGTGGTCTTCTGCGACGCCGCCCCGCACGACGCCGGGTACCTGCCGACGACCGAGATCGCCGGACGGGTCCGGGTGCACGGCCGCGGCGGTACCGTCCTCCAACCCGGGATCGACCTATTGCAGCGCGCGGACGACTTCCCGCCGACCGCACCGGTCCTGGTGATCACCGACGGCTGGTGCGACGTGCTGCGGGTGCGGCGCGAGCACGCGTACCTCGTCCCCGACGGCCGTCGCCTGCCGTTCACTCCCCGTGGGCCGGTCTTCCGCGTGCGGTGAGCCGGGATGTGATCGGATGGAGGCAGCGAAACCGGTTCTTTCGCCTTCACACGCTGAAAGGAACAACCATGGCCGTCACGCGCATCGCGCACACCGTCTGGGAGGGCAACCTCCTTGAGGGCAACGGTGTCATCAGCTTCGACTCTTCCGGTATCGGCGACCAGCCGGTCACGTGGGCCTCGCGGTCCCAGGAGTCGAACGGCAAGACCAGCCCCGAGGAGCTGATCGCGGCCGCCCACTCCAGCTGCTTCTCCATGGCTCTCTCGCACGCCCTGGCCGGGGCCGGCACCCCGCCCACCAGGCTGGTGACCACCGCCGACGTCAAGTTCCAGCCGGGTGAGGGCATCACCGGGATCCACCTGACCGTCGAGGGCACGGTGCCCGGCCTGGACGAGGCCGGCTTCGCCGCCGCCGCCGAGGACGCCAAGAAGAACTGCCCGGTCAGCCAGGCACTGGCCGGCACCACCATCACCCTGGACGCGAAGCTCGCCTGATCGTCGTGCCCCTTCGGATGCCGCGTCCCCGTCCTGGGGCGCGGCATCGCCGTTTACGGGGTCCCCGGCATTGACAACGGCCCGCTCAAGTTTTGTGCTGGAGTCGGGGAAGTGCCCTGGGCGGAAGGGGACGGACATGACACGTGCGGTCGGGATCGACCTAGGTACGACGAACTCGGTGGTGGCCGTCCTGGAGGGCGGCGAGCCCACCGTCGTCGCCAACGCCGAGGGGGCGCGCACCACCCCGTCGGTGGTGGCCTTCGCGAAGAACGGCGATGTGCTGGTCGGCGAGGTCGCCAAGCGGCAGGCGGTGACCAACGTGGACCGCACCGCGCGCTCGGTGAAGCGGCACATGGGCGACGGCGCCTGGCGGTTTCCGGAGAGCGGGAGCGTGGACGGCACGCGGTACCGGGCCCAGGAGCTGTCGGCGCGGGTGCTGCAGAAGCTGAAGCGGGACACCGAGGCGTACCTCGGTGAGGACGTCACCGACGCGGTGATCACCGTGCCGGCGTACTTCGACGACTCCCAGCGGCAGGCCACCAAGGAGGCCGGGGAGATCGCCGGTCTGAAGGTGCTGCGGATCATCAACGAGCCGACGGCCGCGGCGCTGGCCTACGGTCTCGACCGGGGCGAGGAGCAGACGGTCCTCGTCTTCGACCTCGGCGGCGGCACCTTCGACGTCTCCCTCCTTGAGATCGGCGACGGTGTGATCGAGGTCAAGGCCACCAACGGCGACACGCATCTGGGCGGCGACGACTGGGACCAGCGGGTCGTCGAACATCTCGTGAAGCGGTTCAAGGGGCAGTACGGCATTGATCTGAGCAACGACAAGATGGCGGTGCAGCGGCTGCGCGAGGGCGCCGAGAAGGCGAAGATCGAGCTGTCGTCGTCGACGGAGACGTCGATCAACCTGCCGTACATCACGGCCTCCGCCGAGGGTCCGTTGCACCTGGAGGAGAAGCTGACGCGGGCTCAGTTCCAGGAGCTGACCGCGGACTTGCTGGACCGTTGCAAGAAGCCGTTCCACCAGGCCGTCAAGGACGCGAGCGTGCAGCTGTCCGCGATCGACCACGTCATCCTGGTCGGCGGCTCGACGCGGATGCCCGCCGTCACCGACCTGGTCAAGGAACTCACCGGCAAGGACCCGCACAAGGGCGTCAACCCGGACGAGGTGGTGGCGGTCGGTGCCGCCCTCCAGGCGGGCGTGATCCGCGGTGACGTGAAGGACGTTCTGCTCCTCGACGTCACCCCGCTGTCCCTGGGCATCGAGACCAAGGGCGGCATCATGACCAAGCTCATCGAGCGCAACACCACGATCCCGACCCGGCGTGCGGAGATCTTCACGACCGCCACCGACAACCAGCCCTCGGTGGGGATCCAGGTCTACCAGGGCGAACGGGAGATCGCCGCGTACAACAAGAAGCTCGGTGTCTTCGACCTCACCGGCCTGCCGCCGGCACCGCGTGGCGTCCCGCAGATCGAGGTCGCCTTCGACATCGACGCGAACGGGATCATGCACGTCTCGGCGAAGGACCTGGCGACCGGCCGCGAGCAGAAGATGACCGTGACCGGCGGCTCCGCGCTCCCCAAGGACGACATCGACCGCATGATGCGGGAGGCCGAGCAGTACGCCGAGGAGGACCGCAAACGCCGCGAGGCCGCCGAGACCCGCAACCAGGCCGAGCAACTCGTCTACCAGACGGAGAAGTTCATACGCGAGAACGAGGACCGCGTACCGGCCGACACGAAGACCGACGTGGAATCGGCGATCACCGAACTGAAGGCACTGCTGGACCAGAACGCCGACACCGCGGAGCTGCGCCAGGGCGTTGAGAAACTGGCGACCGTCAGCCAGCGCATGGGCCAGGCCATGTACGCGTCCGCCTCCGGCGGTTCGGCCGAAGAACAGCGCCCGCCCGAGGCCGACGAAGAGGGAGTGGTGGACGCGGAGATCGTGGACGACGAGAGGGGTGCGGCTGGGTGAGGCACCGGAATCCGACGTCGTGGCTGGTCGCCGTTGCGGCGGAGAGGGAGAATGCTCACGGGCGCGCTCCGGTGCGTGCGGTCGGCAGGGCCGCACAGACCGCGTCCAGCACGCACGCGTACGGAGTGCCGAAATCGGTGAGCCTGCAGCGGAGTTCCGACAGGCAGTCACGGTGCTCGGTGAGCAGGTCCGTGTTGCCGGTGCGCGCCGTGAACTCCAGGACGGCGGGCAGGAAGTCCGGCAGCTCCTCGCCGGTGAACTCCATGCCGTACGCCTGGTAGACCTCCTTGAAGCGGACCAGGGACATGCCCCGGCGGCGGGTGTCGCCGTCGTGCCACCAACTGAGATAGAGGCTGTGCCGGTTCTTGAAGTCGAAGACCTGCACATAGTGCGCGGCCAGCTCCTGCGGTGGGGTCACCGCGGCGTGGTCGGTGAACTCCCGCAGCTGCGGGGCTGCTTCACGCAGCAGCGGCAGCCGGGCGACGAAGTCGTCGTCCGGGTAGGTGAGGCAGAGCGCCGCCGCCTGGTAGAACACCGCGTCCGTGGACATCAGGTCTCCTTCGCCTCGTCCGGGGTGTCGGCGGTCTGCCGTCTGCGCAGCAGGTGGAAGTTGTCCACCGACACCAGGGGGAGCAGTTTTCGGCCCGAGTCCTGGCCGAAGGGCCCGTCGCCGCCCATGCCGGGGCCGCCGTCGTAGTCGAGGCTGCACCCTTCCGGGAGCGCGGACTCCTCCAGCCGGCGGGCGTCGCCGACCGCCGCGGTCGGGATCACATACCGGTCCTCGTACTTGGCGATCGCCAGCAGCCGGTACATCGTCTCGATCTCCGCCGCGGTCATCCCCACCGCGGTGGCGATCCCCGCGTCCGGCTCCTCGCCGAGGTTGAGCGCCCGCATGTGGGAGCGCATGGCGGCCAGCTTCTCCAGGGACGCCCGCACCGGTGCGGTGTCGCCCGCCGCGAACAGCTCGGCCAGGTAGGCGAGGGGGATGCGCAGGGTGTCGATCGCCCCGAAGAGGTTCTGGGCGTCCTCGCCGTCGTGGCCCGTCTCGGACAGCGCGTCCACGACGGGGGACAGGGGCGGGATGTACCAGACCATCGGCATGGTGCGGTACTCCGGATGCAGGGGCAGCGCCACCCGGTAGGTGTGGATCAGCCGGTACACGGGGGAGCGGCGCGCCGCCTCCAGCCAGTCGTACGGGATGCCCGCCTCCTCGCAGGCCCGCCGCACCGCCGGATCCTCCGGATCGAGGAAGACACCCAACTGGGCCTCGTACAGCGCCTTCTCGTCCTTGGTCCCGGCCGCCGCGGTCACCCGGTCGGCGTCGTAGAGGATCACCCCGAGATAGCGCAGCCGGCCCACGCAGGTCTCCGAGCAGACCGTCGGCTGCCCCACCTCCAGGCGCGTAGAGCACAGGGTGCACTTCTCGGCCTTGCCGGTGGCGTGGTTGAAGTAGACCTTCTTGTACGGGCATCCGGTCACGCACATCCGCCGGCCCCGGCACCGGTCCTGGTCGACGAGCACGATGCCGTCCTCGGCCCGCTTGTACATCGCGCCGGACGGGCAGGAGGCCACGCAGGACGGGTTGAGGCAGTGCTCGCAGATGCGCGGCAGGTAGAACATGAACGCCTGCTCGAACTCGAACCTGACCTTGTCCGAGGCCTGCCGGCGGGTGCGCTCGACCATCGGGTCCAGGTCGCCGTAGGCGGGGGCGCCGGCCACGTCGTCGTCCCGGTTCGACGACCACTCGATCTTCATCGGCTTGCCGTCGAGCTGGGAGACCGGACGGGCGACGGGGTAGTCGTCGCCGAGCGGTGCGTCGGTGAGGTTCTGGTAGTCGTACGTCCAGGGCTCGTGGTAGTCCTTGATCTCCGGTTGTCTGGGGTTGGAGAAGATCCCGGCGAGCTTGTGCAGCCGGCCGCCCGCCTTGAGCTTCAGCGCGCCCCGCCGGTTCAGCTCCCAGCCGCCGCGCCAGGTCTCCTGGTCCTCGTAACGGCGTGGATAGCCCGGGCCGGGCCGGGTCTCGACGTTGTTGAACCAGACGTGTTCCATGCCCCGCCGGTTGGTCCACGCCTGCTTGCAGGTGACCGAACAGGTCTGACAGCCGATGCACTTGTCGAGGTTCATGACCATCGCGATCTGGGCCATGGGACGCATCAGTACTCGACCTCCTGGCCGCGACGGCGGATCACCGTGACCTCGTCGCGCTGGATGCCCGTCGGGCCCAGGTAGTCGAAGGCCCACGAGAGCTGCGCGTAGCCGCCGATCAGATGGGACGGCTTGAGGATCACCCGGGTGAGCGTGTTGTGGATGCCGCCGCGTCTGCCGGTGGTCTCGGTCTTCGGGACGGCGACCGTGCGTTCCTGCGCGTGGCGCATGTGGACCGTGCCGGGCGGCATCCGGTGCGAGACGACCGCACGGGCCACGACCACGCCGTTGCGGTTGACCGCCTCGACCCACTCGTTGTCCTGCACCCCGATCGCCTCCGCGTCCTGCGGGGACAACCAGATGTTCTGGCCGCCCCGGGAGAGCGCGAGCATGAACAGGTTGTCCTGGTACTCGGAGTGGATCGACCACTTGTCGTGCGGGGTGAGGTGACGGACCGTCACCTCCCGCTGCCCGTCCGGGCCGAGGCGCGGCTCGCCGAAGAGCCGGTGCATGTCCAGCGGCGGCCGGTAGACCGGGAGCGCCTCGCCCAGTTCGTGGATCCAGTCGTGGTCGAGGAAGAAGTGCTGGCGGCCGGTGAGCGTGTGCCAGGGCTTGAGGTGCTCGGTGTTGAGGGTGAACGCGGTGTAGCGGCGGCCGCCGGACTCGCTGCCCGACCACTCCGGAGAGGTGATCACCGGGACCGGCGCCGCCTGGGTGTCGGCGTAGGTGACTCGCCTGCCCTCGTGCTCGGCGGCCAGGTGGGCCATCTCCTGCCCGGTGCGCTGCTCCAGGGTGCGGAAACCCTGGGTGGCGAGACGGCCGTTGGTGGTGCCGGACAGCGCCAGGATGGTGTTCGCCGCCTTGATCGCCGTGTCGAGGGAGGGGCGGCCCTGGTAGCCGGTGCCGTTCAACCTCCGTAGCTGTTCCACTTCTTGGTCCGGCGTGAGGACGATGCCTTCGGCGGGCAGGCCCAGTTGCTCCACCAGGGGGCCAAGTGCCGCGAACTTGGCGCCGACCGCCGTGTAGTCCCGTTCGACCACGACCAGGTTCGGCATGGTCTGCCCGGGCACCGGCTCGCACTCCCCGCGCTTCCAGTCCCGCACCACCCCGCCCGGCTGGGCGATCTTGCCCGGGGTGTCGTGCTGGAGCGGAACGGCCACCAGGTCGCTGCGCACCCCGAGACGGCCCACGGCCAGCTCGCTCAGCCGCTCCGCCAGTGCCTTGAAGGTGTCGAAGTCGGTGCGCGCCTGCCAGGGCGGGTCCACGGCCGGGGTGAAGGAGTGCACATAGGGGTGCATGTCGGTCGACGACAGGTCGTGCTTCTCGTACCAGGTGGCGGCCGGCAGCACGACGTCCGACAGCAGGGTGGACGAGGTCGGCCGGAAGTCCAGCGAGAGCAGCAGGTCCAGCTTGCCCTCGGGTGCCTCCTCCCGCCAGGTCACGTCACGGGGCCGCTCGCCCGGGGCCGCCTCCTCGGCGCGCAGCGAGGAGTGCGTGCCCAGCAGGTGCTTGGTGAAGTACTCGGCGCCCTTCGCCGAGGAGCCCAGCAGGTTCGCCCGCCAAAGGGTGAGAACCCGCGGCCAGTTCTCCGGGGCGTCCGGGTCCTCGCACGCGAACTTCAAGGTTCCCGCGCGGAGTTCCGCCACCGCCTTGGCCACCGGATCGCCGAACACGCCGCCCAGCTCGAGGGGGTTGCGGTCGAAGGTCGGGTACGACGGCATCCAGCCCGAACGGGCCGACAACGCCAGGCAGTCCGCGCCCGTCATCCCGGCGAACCTGCCCTCACCGAGCGGCGAGGCCAGCACGTCGACGCCGAAACGGTCGTAGCGCCACTGGTCGGTGTTGAGGAACCAGTAGGCCGTGCCGATCATCTGGCGTGGTGGCCGGGACCAGTCGGCGGCGGAGGCCAGAGTGGCCCAGCCGGTGACCGGGCGGCACTTCTCCTGGCCGGCGTAGTGCGCCCAGCCGCCGCCGTTGCGGCCCTGGCAGCCGGTGAGCTGGAGCAGGGCCAGGAAGGTTCGGTAGATGGTCTCGGAGTGGATCCAGTGGTTGGTGCCCGCGCCCATCAGGATCATGCAGCGGCCCTTGGAACGCTCCGCGGTCCGCGCGAACTCCCGTGCGATCTTCACGCACTTGGCGGCCGGGACCGAGGTGTGCCGCTCCTGCCAGGCGGGGGTGCCCGGGGAGCGCGCGTCCTCGTAGCTCGCGGGCCAGCTCCCTGGCAGACCGTGCCGCCACACCCCGTACTGCGCCACCAGCAGGTCGAACACCGTCGTCACGAGCGGGCCGTCCGCGCCGCCCAGCCGGGTCGCCGGCACCCCGCGCCGCAGCACCTCCCCGTGGCCCTGCCCGTGCTCGCCGCCGTCCGTGTCGAAGCGCGGGAGCAGCACCTCGACCGGGCTCGCGACCTCAGTGCCGTACAGGCTCAACCGCGGCTCGATGTCGCCGAGTTCGAGGTTCCAGAGGCCCTTGCCCGTGACGGTCCAGCGAAAGCCCAGGGAGCCGTTGGGGACGACGGCGCGGCCGGACGCCGCGTCCAGGACGACCGTCTTCCACTCGGCGCCCTCGCCCTGCTGCCCGAGGTCGGTGGCGCGCAGGAACTTGCCGGGCACGTACGCGCCGTCCCGTTCGGTGAGCGCGACCAGGAAGGGCAGGTCGGTGAACTTCCGTACGTAGTCGGTGAAGAACGGGGTCTCCCGGTCGACGAAGAACTCCTTCAGGACGACGTGGCCCATCGCGAGGGCCAGGGCGCCGTCCGTCCCCGGGTGCGGGTGCAGCCACTCGTCGGCGAACCTGGCGTTGTCCGCGTCGTCCGGGGCGACCACCACCACCTTCTGGCCCCGGTACCGGGCCTCCGCCATCCAGCGGGCGTGCGGGGTGCGGGCCACCGGGACGTTCGAGCCCCGCATCATCAGATAGGCCGCGTCCCACCAGTCGCCCGACTCCGGTACGTCCGTCTGGTCGCCGAAGACCTGCGGCGAGGCCACCGGGAGGTCGGCGTACCAGTCGTAGAACGACAGCATCGGGGCGCCGATGAGGGAGTGGTAGCGGACACCGGCCGCGTGGGACACCATCGACATCGCCGGGATGGGGGAGAAGCCGGCGATCCGGTCCGGGCCGTAGGCCGCGATGGTGTGCACCTGGGCGGCGGCGACGATCTCCACCGCCTCGTCCCAAGTGGCCCGCACCAGAGCGCCCTTGCCGCGCGCACGCTGGTAACGGCGGCGCCGCTCGGGGTCGTTCTGGATGTCCGCCCAGGCGGCCACCGGATCCCGCAGCCGGCTCTTCGCCTCCCGGTACATCTCCAGCAGCACGCCCCGGACATACGGATACCGCACCCGGGTCGGCGAGTACGTGTACCAGGAGAACGCGGCGCCGTGCGGGCAGCCGCGGGGCTCGTACTCGGGGCGGTCGGGGCCGACCGACGGGTAGTCCGTCTCCTGGGTCTCCCCGGTGATGATCCCGTCCTTGACGTACACCTTCCAGCGGCAGAAGCCGGTGCAGTTCACGCCGTGCGCGGAGCGCACCACCTTGTCGTGGCTCCAGCGGTCCCGGTAGAAGGCGTCCGCCTCCCGGCCGCCGGTCAGGGCCACGCTGTGCAGATCGGGCGCGGGCGTGCCGGGGCGGAAGAACCGGGCGGCACCGAGCAGCGCCACACCGGGCTCCCTGGGAGGTGTCTGCGTGTCGGTCACCTGCGCTCCCTTGCTCACCCTTCGCTTCGACGCTAGGGGCGGGCACGGGAACGCACCTGTCCAGACGATCCGAACGGGTCACCCGGCCGAGCCGTACGGGGTCACCTGTCCAGGACATCCGGACGTGTCGCCGGTCGGGACACCCGAACGGCTCAGGCCTTGCGGGCGACAGCTCCGTACACCGGCACGATGCCCTCCTGCTGGAGGGCCACGTCCTCGGGATCCGGGCGCCAGCCGGAGACCGGGATCACTCCGGGGCCGAGCAGTTCCAGGCCGTCGAAGAAGCGGTAGAAGCCGGTCAGCGGACGCGGATGGAACGGCGTCCCGCTGCGTCGGAAGTGTTCGGCCGCCTGTGTCACGGCCTCGGGGCTGAGGTCCGGGGTGACCTGGGACAGGATCAGATGGCTGCCCGGGGCGAGCGCGTCGACGTACGTCTTCAGCAGGCCGTGGACGTCGTCGCCGTCCGGGTCGTCGTCGAGGTAGTGGGTGAGGGCCACCAGCGACAGAGCGATCGGCTCTGCGAAGTCCAGGGTCTCGGCGGCGTGGGCCAGCAGGCTGCCGGGGTCGCGGACGTCGGCGTGGACGTACGCGGTGCTGCCCTCGGGCGTGCCGCGCAGCAGGGCCTCCGCGTGCCGCAGCACGATCGGGTCGTTGTCCGCGTACACCACCCTCGACTCCGGTGCCACGCCCTGGGCCACCTGGTGCAGATTCGGTTCCGTGGGGATGCCGGTGCCGATGTCCAGGAACTGGCGGGTCCCGGACTGGGCGACGGCGCGCACGGCCCGCTGCATGAACCGGCGGTTGGCACGCGCCCCGCGCAGCACCGTGCCGTCCACGGCGAGGATCCTCCGGGCGAGCTCCTCGTCCACCGGGTAGTTGTCCTTGCCGCCCAGCCACCAGTCGTACACCCGGGCCGGATGCGGCCGGCTGGTGTCGACGGCGGGGGGTGCGGGCTCGGATGCGGTCACAGTCTCTGCTCCTCAGAGGTTGTCACGGTACTCCCGCAGCAGTTCCTCGGTCCGCTGCGCCGAGGCGGCCCGGGCCGTCATGTGGTCGAGCACCTCCAGATGGGCGCCGACCTCGTCCCGGGAGTCCAGGTACAGGGCGCCGGTCAGGTACTCGGTGAAGACCATGTCGGGCAGCTCGGGCTCGGCGAACCGGAACAGCGTGAACGGCGCGTACGTCCCCGGGTGCGGGCCGCTCGCGAACTCGGCTATCTGGAGCGTGATCCGGTCCCGTTCGACGAAGGCGAGAAGCTTGTCGACCTGGTCGCGCATCACCTCGCAGTCGGCGCTGACCGGGCGCCGCAGCACCGTCTCGTCCATGATCACCCACAGGTGGGGCGGATCGTCCTGCTCCAGCAG
Organism: Streptomyces sp. NPDC054813; assembly: GCF_053611365.1. Lineage (NCBI taxonomy): Bacteria > Bacillati > Actinomycetota > Actinomycetes > Kitasatosporales > Streptomycetaceae > Streptomyces > Streptomyces sp. NPDC054813. The sequence continues at coordinate 125,631 of NZ_JBSHAF010000020.1, forward strand.
CCGCTGCCGGGTCAGGCGCAGCGACACGTGCCGCTCCACGGCCGCGGGGTCGCCGTGGCCTATCGTCCCGGCCTCCAGCACGGCCCGCGCATAAGCCTCGGTCTGCAACAGGCCGGGCAGGAAGTGCGGTTCGTAGGAGCGGATGACCCGGGCCGCGCCCTCCAGGCTCACGTACAGGCTGAACCAGTCCGGCAGTACGTCGTGGAACCGCTGCCACCAGCCCGGCTGGTTGGCCTCCTCGGCCAGCCGCACGAACGCGGCGTGCTCCTCCTCGGGCACCCCGTACGTCTCCAGCAGCACCTGGACGTACGGGATTTTCAGCGCGACCTCGGCCATCTCCATCCGCCGCACGGTCGCCTGCGCCACCCGCAACACCCGCGCCGCCTCGTCCCGGCCGAGGCCCGAGGCCTCCCGCAGTTCCTGCAACCGCTTGCCGAGCACGACCTGACCTACGGTGGGCGCAGCACGCCGCTCACTCACGCCACGCCTCCCCTACGTGCACAAGTACGGGGAGCAGTGTGTCACGCGATGCTGCCTCGCACACCTGGTCGAGGCAACCTCTTACGTCAACTTGCCAGTGAGTGCAGGTACTTGGCTGTCGCCGGATCCGCCGGCAGGAACGTCTCGATGGCCAGTTCGGCGACCGTCACGTCCATCGGTGTGTTGAACGTCGAGATCGACGACACGAACGACAGCACCCGACCCTCGTGCTCGATCCGCATCGGCAGCGCGAACCAGGCGACCGGCTCGGCGGGTTGACCGTCGTCCACGCCCGCCGGGGCCGGATAGCCGGCGACCTCCTCGTACAACTCCCGCAGCGCGTCGGAGCGGTGCAGCGCGATCTGCCGTTGCATCTGCTCCAGCAGATGCCCCCGCCACTCGCGCAGATTGCGGATGCGCGGTGCCAGTCCCTCCGGGTGCAGGGTCAGCCGCATCGCGTTCGGCGCGGGCGCGAGCAGCGACTCCGGCACGCCCTCCAGCAGCATCGCGATGCCCCGGTTGGCGGCGACCACCGTGTACGTGGCGTCCACCACCAGCGCCGGATACGGCTCGTAGCCCTGGATCAGCCGCTCCATGCCGTCGCGCAACGCGTCCAGCGCCGGGTCGTCCAGCGGCGTCTCCGGGTAGTGCGGGGCGTAACCGGCCGCCAGCAGCAGCGCGTTGCGCTCCCGGACCGGCACGTCCAGGTGCTCGGCGAGCCGCAGCACCATCTCCTCGCTGGGCCGCGACCGGCCGGTCTCGACGAAGCTGATGTGCCGGGCGCTCGAGTCGGCACGCAGTGCCAGTTCCAGCTGGCTGACCCGCCGCCGCTCCCGCCAGGCGCGCAGCAGCGGGCCGACGCCCTTCCCGTCGGGGGCGGGCGGGGAGGCGGCGGGGCCGGACGCGACAGTGGTCATGCGGACGACGGTAGTCGAGGAGGGGGCTGCTCTCCGGGCCGAGAGGGCGGCTCCCGTCGAGGGCGCGGGCCGCGAGGCGACGCGCACCGCCGTGCGTACGCGCCCGGAAGGCCCGGTCGTGGCAGGCTGAACCCACGTACGCCTCCGGGCACCTCAGGGAAGGAAGCCGCAACCATGGCCGTGGAACCGCTGGCGCAGCAGGAGATCGAGGACCGGCTGGCCGAGCTGCCGGGCTGGTCGCTGGACGGCGACCGGCTCGCCCGCGTCTACCGTCTCGACTCGCACTTCGCCGCCGCCGCGCTCGTCGTGCACATCGCCCGGATCCAGGACGAGCTCGACCACCACTCCGACCTCACCCTCGGCTATCACACGGTCACCCTCACCGTGAACACCCACAGCGTGGGCGGCGCCGTCACCGGCCTGGACGTCGAACTCGCCCGCAGAGTGGAGGACATCGCCCCAGGTCACGGCGCACACTGAGCCATGTGCTCGACTACGACAAGGAAGCCGGAGCCTACGACGCCACGCGCGGCGGCGAAGCGCGCGCCGAGGCTGCCGCCGACGCCGTCCTCGGCCTGATACCTGCCCCCGGACCGCCCCGGCCGCCTCCTCGACCTCGCCTGCGGCACCGGCGTCGTCACCCGCCGCCTCGCTGCCGCCCGCCCCGCGCTCCAGGTGACCGGGCGTTCAGGAAACCGGCGGACGGCTGAAGTCCATCGTCCAGTTGGTCACCCAGGTCGCCCCGCCGTCCACCGAGAAAGCCTGCTCCCAGCGCGCACCGGTGGGGGAGACCCCCGACCAGACGAACCGCACCCGTACGTTCCGGCCGTCGTGCCGGTCGTCGCCGTAGAACTCCCCGCGGCCGCCCGCGAACCGCCGCTTACTGGACGGCGTACCAACGCGACTTCCACGCGAGGCTGTACGGCGGCGGTGAAGCCCTGGTCCGGCTGGCGCCGGGCGTCACGCTCCCCAGAGCGGTGGGGGTGGGGACGGCCGACGCCTGGACCCTGGCTCGGATCCCCATCGAGTCGGTGGACCACGCCGTTGCCGAATTCCTGCGCCTGGGCGCGGACATCGAGGTCCTGGACCCGCCCGAGCTGCGTGAACGCATCGCCCGTACGGTCGCCGAACTGGCCGAAAGATACGGCAACTCCGGGACGGACAACGCCGACTGACGGAGGACCCCGTCCGTCTCCCGGAAGGCATGTCCCGTGCAGCACCCGCATCGCAGACGCCGCTCAGCCGTCCTGGCAGCGCTCACCACCACGGCCGCCCTGGTCGGCGCCGGCCTGACCGCCCTCTACCGCGTCGACCGCTTCCTGGCCGGCACCGCCTACCTGGACGGCTCCCGCCCCTCCCTGATCGAGGCCCGCGGCTACTACACCCGCACGGTCATCGCCGTCTGGGACTGGCGGATCGGCACCTTCACCCGAAGGGCACGGTGGTCGCCGGCCGCAAGCCCTCCAGCATCAACTTCCTGTCCTGGTGGGACGGCGACCCGGTCCGCGAACTCCTGGACGACACCCACATCGACAAGTACGGCACCTCGTCCGACACCCGCCTCCTGACCGGCGCCGGCGTCCATTCCGACAACGGCACCAAGGCGACGCCGTCCCTCTCCGGGGACATCCTCGGCGACTGGCGAGAGGAGGCCGTCTGGCCGACGACGGACAACACGGCCCTGCGTATCTACTCCACGCCGTACGAGACGAGTACGAGGATCACGACCCTTCTCCACGACACCCAGTACCGCACGGCCCTGGCCTGGCAGAACACCGCCTCCAACCAGCCGCCCCACCCGAGCTTCTTCCTCGGTGACGGGATGGGAACGGCACCTCGCCCGACGGTCTACACACCCTGAGCGGCGGCGGGCGCGTGCCGGCGGTGGCACGCGCCCGCGTGCGATGACGTGCGTGTTGCTGCATCGCACCGGTTGCGTTCGGTCATTCGGCGCGCGCTCCGTCGCGTGCACCGGACGGAATGCTTGACTGGCTCGCGGAATTGGACATTCAGTAACCACTCCACATCAAGGTGCGAAATCGTGCAGACGATCATGGCCGAATCCCCGAACCTCCGATCCGACGCGTTCGACGCGTTGATCCGTGACCTCGTCGGGCCGCTCGCCGACGAGGTGGACCGGACCGGCCGCTTCCCGCGGGAGGGGATCCGGGCGCTGGGCGAGGCCGGGCTGCTGGGGTTGCTCAGTGCCCGGGAGAACGGTGGAGCGGGCGCCGGACTGCGTGAGGCCGCCCAGGTGATCGAACGGCTCGCGGGTGCGTGCGGGTCGACGGCCATGGTGCTGCTCATGCACTACTCGGCCGTCACCGTCCTGGACCGGTACGCCCCCGAGGACGTCCGGCGCGAGATCGCCGCCGGCCGCCATCTGACCACCCTGGCGTTCTCCGAGCGCGGCTCCCGCAGCCACTTCTGGGCCCCGGTGAGCACCGCCGAGCCCCAGGGAGCCGACGCGGTGCGCCTGGACGCGCAGAAGTCCTGGGTCACCTCGGCCGGTGAGGCCGACACCTACGTCTGGTCCAGCAGGCCGCTGCGGGCGGACGGCCCGATGTCGCTGTGGCTGGTGCCCGCGGGCAGCGCCGGACTCGAAGTACACGGCGACTACGACGGGTTCGGCCTGCGCGGCAACGCGTCCAGCCCCGTGTCGGCGAAGGCCGTCGCCGTGCCCCGGTCCGCGCTGCTGACCGCCGACGGGGAGGGGCTGAGCACCGCTCTCGAAGTGGTGCTGCCGTGCTTCCTCGTGCTGAGCGCGGCCTTCTCGCTCGGCGTGAGCGAAGCACTGCTCGGCCTCACCGCCGCGCACCTTCGCAACACCCGCCTGGCGCACCTGGACCGGACGCTGGCCCAGCAGCCGATGACCCGCAACCAGTTCGCGGGGCTGCGACTGCGTGCCGACGCGCTGCGCGCCCTGCTGGAGGAGACGCTCACCGCGACGGAGACCGGACGACCCGAGGCGACGCTGCGGGTCCTGCAGATCAAGGCCCTCGCAGCGGAGACCGCCGCCGAGGTGGCGGACGGCGCGATGCGCCTGTGCGGCGGCGCCGCCTTCCGGCGTGAGACGGGCGTGGAGCGACGGTTCCGGGACGCCCTCGCGGCCCGTGTGATGGCACCCACCACCGAGGCGCTGCACGACTTCTGCGGCCGCGTGGAACTGGGCCTGCCGCTCTTCGAGGAGGCCTGATGCAGGAGCTGGTGCTCGGCGCCGTCGCCTACGATCCGAAGGTCGTGACCATCTGGTCCGGATTCCGGTCCTGGCTCCTCGCGCAGGGTGTGCCCTTCGACTTCGTGCTCTACGCCCACTACGAGCGGCAGGCACAGGACCTGATCGACGGGCGGATCGACGCGGCCTGGCACTCGCCGCTGGCCTGGCTGCGCACCCGCCGGCTGGCCGCCGCGGCGGGTGCGGGGGTGACGCCGCTCGTGATGCGGGACACCGACCGCGACCTGACCTCCGTGGTGGTCGTCCGGGCGGACGGCGAGATCCGCTCGACGGCCGATCTGAAAGGCCGGACGGTTGCCGTCGGCGCGGTCGACTCGCCCCAGTCGACCCTGATCCCACTGCACCACCTGGCCGATCTCGGCCTGGTCGCGGGCACCGACTTCGAGGTACGCCGCCATGACACCGGGGTGGGCCTGCACGGCGACCACATCGGCGGCGAACGGGACGCGGCCCGCGCGCTGGCGGCGGGGGAGGCCGACGCCGCCTGCATGATCGACGCCAGCCACCTGCTGTTCGGGCAGGAGGGCACCCTGCCGCCCGGTGGTACCCGGCTGCTGTCGCGCACCGAGCCCTACGACCACTGCGTACTGGCGGCCGGACCGTCCCTGGACAAGGAGCTCGGCGACCGGTTCTCGGCGCTGCTGCTCTCCATGTCGTACGGCGATCCGGAGGTTCGCCGACTCCTGGACCTGGAAGGGCTTACCCGGTGGCTGCCCGGCCGGGAGACCGGCTTCGGCCAGTTGACCGCGGCCCTCGACGCCACCGGCTTCTACGACGCGAGCGGCCGGATCACCGCGGCCGGCTACCGGCCGTGACAGCCGCCGGCGCGGTCTCGGCCGACCTCGGCGCGCTCGGCTTCGAGCAGGGCGCGCGGCTGCTGCTGAGCCGCGCCCTGCGGCAGGCACCGCCCGGAACACGGGTCGACGTGCTCGGGACGGACCCGGCGCTGCTGCCCCATCTGGCCGTCTGGTGCCGCCATGAGGGGCACGAGCTGGAGGCCGCGGACCCGCGGGAAGCGCCGGTGGTCGCGCGGGTGCGGGCGGGGCCCGTCGCGGGCGCCCGCCTGCACGGGGCGGAGCGTGCCGGTGGCGTGTCGGCCGGGGGGATCGCGGACCGGGCGCGCCCGCACTGGGGCCTCGCCGCGCGTGGAGCGCTGGTGGAGGCGGGCGGACCGGACGTGCCCTTCGCCGTCGTCGACAGGGACGTCGCGTGGACCGATCTCGCGCCCCGTCTGTACCGGCAGGCGGTCACCTCGCAGTGGGACCCCTACCGCGCGGTGGAGTGGGACGAGGGCTTCACCCTGCCCGACGAGATCGAGACCGCCGTCGTCCAGGTGATGACCTACCTGGTGGAGAACGAGCAGGCCGCCCTGGTGGTGCCGGGGCGGCTGCTGGTCCAGGTCCATCCGCACTTCCGTGAGGTGCTCCAGCTGCTCGCGGTACAGGCGGCCGACGAGGCCAGGCACGTGGAGGTCTTCACCCGGCGGGCACTGCTGCGCGGCGGCGAGATGGGCACCTCCTCGGTGGGCGGCCGGGCGTCCCTGGCGACCCTGCTGACCGAACCGGACTTCTCCATCGCGTCCTTCCTGCTGTCCGTGCTCGGGGAGGGCAGCTTCCTCAACCTCCTGTCCTTCCTGGAGCGGCACGCCCCCGACCCGGTCACCCGCCGCATCAGCCATCTGGTCCGCCAGGACGAGGCACGGCACGTGGCGTTCGGTGTCGGGCATCTGGAACACCGGGCCACGGTCGACCCGCTGCTGCACGGCCGGCTGCGTGCCGCGGTGGAGCGGCGGCACGACGCGCTGACCGGCACCGCGGGACTCAACGAGGACGTCTTCGACTCCCTGGTGCTGCTCGCCGCGGGCTCCTGGGCGCCGCGGGACATCGCCCGCGGCTGGCAGGCGGTGCAGCAACTGCAGAAGGAGATGGACGAAGGACGCTGCCACCGCCTGGCACGCCTGGGGTTCCCGGACGACGAGGCGGCGGCCCTGTCCGCACTGCACACCCGCAACTTCATGTGACACCCACGGGCGTCACAGCCGTAGCCGTAGCCGTAGCTGTAGCCGTAGTCCGGTCGGGTCCCGGCCCGGGGTGCCCTGAACTTGCCGCGGCCCGCCCCGCGGGTAGCGTGGAAACGAGGTCGGGGGCCCTGACGCGAAGGAGCGGGCGGATGGGCGTGAAGCGGTGGGCGGACCTGTGGCCGGTGTACCGGCAGATCACCGGAGCCGACCGGCTGGGCCGGGGCAGGGCCGTCCAGTCGAAGCGGTCGAGGACCCTCACACCCCACACCGAGGACGCCGACCGCATCGTGCACTCGGTGTGCCCGTTCTGCGCCGTCGGCTGCGCCCAGAACGTCTACGTCCAGGACGAGCAGGTCACCCAGATCGAGGGCAACCCGGACAGCCCGGTCTCCCGCGGCCGCCTGTGCCCCAAGGGCTCCTCCAGCAAGCAACTGGTCACCGGACCGCAGCGCGAGGACAAGGTGCGCTACCGGGCCCCGTACGCCACCGAGTGGCAGGACCTGGACCTGGAGACGGCCCTCGACATGGTGGCCGACCGGGTCCTCGACGCCCGCCGCCGGGGCTGGCAGGACACCGACGAGCACGGCAACCCTCTTCGCCGCACCATGGGCTTCGCCAGCCTGGGCGGCGCGGCGCTGGACAACGAGGAGAACTACCTCATCAAGAAGCTGTTCACCGCCCTGGGCGCCCTGCAGATCGAGAACCAGGCGCGCATTTGACACTCCGCCACGGTTCCCGGTCTGGGAACCTCGCTCGGCCGTGGCGGTGCCACGGACACCCCGGAGAGCCTGACGGACGCCGACTGCATCATCATCATGGGCTCCAACATGGCCGAGGCCCATCCGGTCGCCTTCCAGTGGGTCATCGAGGCCAGGAAGCTCGGTGCCCGGGTGGTCCACATCGACCCCCGGTTCACCCGCACCAGCGCGCACGCGGACCAGCACGTGCGGCTCAGGGTGGGCAGTGACATCGCCTTCCTCGGCGGTGTCGTCAACTACATCCTCTCCAACGACCTGCACTTCGAGGAGTACGTACGGGCCTACACCAACGCCACGTACCTGGTGCGTGAGGACTTCGAGGACACCGAGGACCTGGACGGCCTGTTCAGCGGCTACAACCCGGAGACCGGCAAGTACGACAGCAGCAGCTGGGCGTACGAGTGCGTCGGCGGCGAGGGCGACGGCAGGCAGGGCAGCACACTCATCTCCGCCACCCCCGCGCAGTCGGCCGGCGGTCACGAGGCGCTGCCCGGCACCGCCGGCCGGATCGCGACGGACCCCACGATGCGGCACCCGCGCTGTGTGCTCCAGATCCTCAAGCGGCACTTCTCCCGGTACACGCCGGAGATGGTGGAGCGGGTCTGCGGCATCACCCGGCGGCAGTTCCTCGACGTGTGCCGCACCTGGACCGAGAACTCCGGCCGGGAGCGGACCACCTCGCTCGTCTACAGCGTGGGCTGGACACAGCACTCCGTCGGCGCCCAGTACATCCGGGCCGGCGCCATCGTCCAGCTGCTCCTGGGCAACATGGGGCGGCCCGGCGGGAGCATCCTGGCGCTGCGCGGCCACGCCAGCATCCAGGGCTCCACGGACATCCCGACCCTGTACAACCTGCTGCCCGGCTACCTGCCGATGCCCAACGTCACCCACACCAGCCTGACCAGGTTCGTGGACGACGTACGCCATGTGATGCGCAAGGGGTACTTCGCGAACGCCAGGACGTACATGGTCTCCCTGCTGAAGGAGTACTGGGGTGACGCGGCCACCCCGGAGAACGACTTCCGCTACGACTGGCTGCCACGGATCAACGGCGACCACGGCACCTACCGCACCGCGATGGACATGATCGCCGGCACGGTGTACGGCTTCTTCCTGGTCGGGCAGAACCCGGCGGTGGGGTCGGCCCACGGACGGCTCCAGCGGCTCGGCATCGCCAACCTGGAGTGGCTGGTCGTCCGCGACCTCGCGATGATCGAGAGCGCGACCGTGTGGAAGGACGCCCCCGAGATCGAGACGGGCGAGATCTCCACCGAGACCTGCAAGACCGAGGTGTTCTTCTTCCCCGCCGCCTCGCACGTCGAGAAGAGCGGCACGTTCACCCAGACCCAGCGCATGATCCAGTGGCGCGACCAGGCGATCGAACCGATCGGCGACCGCCGCTCCGACCTGTGGTTCTTCTACCACCTCGGGCGGATCGTCCGGGAGAAGCTGGCTGGGTCTCAGGACGAACGCGACCGGCCGGTCCTCGGTCTGGCCTGGGACTACGCGCTGGAGCAGGGGGACGAACCGTCCGCCGAGGACGTGCTGCGCCACATCAACGGCATCGACCTCACTACCGGACGCACCGTCAACTCCTACGAGGAGCTCAGGGACGACGGGACCACCGCGTGCGGCTGCTGGATCTACAGCGGCGTCTTCGCCGACGAGACGAACCAGGCCCGGCGCCGCACCTCACGGTTCGAGCACCCGATCACGGACAACCAGTGGGGCTTCGTGTGGCCGCTCAACCGCAGGGTCCTCTACAACCGGGCGTCCGCGGACCCCGACGGCCGGCCGTGGAGCGCGCGCAAGGCTCTCGTCTGGTGGGACGCGGAACGCGGTGAGTGGACCGGCCACGACATCCCCGACTTCCAGCGGCACAAGCCACCGCACCACCAGCCGCCGCCGGAAGCGACCGGTACGGACGCGCTGGCCGGGGACGACGCGTTCATCATGATGGGCGACGGGAAGGCGGCGCTGTTCGCACCGACCGGACTGGTCGACGGGCCGCTGCCCACCCACTACGAACCCGAAGAGTCCCCGGTGCGCAACGCGCTCTACACACAGCAGTCCAACCCGACCCGGCTGACCTACGCGCGCACCGACAACCCGTACAACCCCTCGCCTCCCGAGCCCCACAACGATGTGTTCCCGTACGTGTTCACCGCCTCCCGGTACACCGAGCACCACACGGCCGGCGCGATGAGCCGACAGCTCCCCTACCTATCGGAGCTCCAGCCCGGACTGACGGTGGAGGTGTCCCCGGAACTCGCCGCCGAGCGCGGACTGCACCACATGGACTGGGCGCACGTGATCACCAGCCGGACCGCGGTGGAGGCCAAGGTGGTCGTCACCGACCGGCTGGCCCCGCTGCGGCTCGACGGCCACACGGTCCACCAGATCTGGATGCCGTACCACTGGGGAAGCCGCGGCATCACCACCGGCGACGTCGTCAACGACCTGATCGGCGTGGTGGCCGACGCCAACGTGCTGATCCAGGAGAGCAAGGTGCTCACCTGCGACATCCGGCCCGGGCGGCGCCCGCGCGGCCCCGCCCTCCTCGCGTACGTCGAGGACTACCGGCGCCGCGCGGGGATCACCACGAGGACCGGCACCAGCGAGGTGACGGCCCACGGCCACCGGACGGACGGGCCTCCTGACGACGGCCGCCCGGCCACCACTGAAGGGCCGGAGGAACCCTGATGAGCGAGCACGAGAACAGCTTCTTCGGCCCGCTGGCGGACCCGGCCGGGGACGCCGGCCACCCCGAGGACCACCCGCCCCGGGTCGGTTTCTTCACCGACACCTCCGTCTGCATCGGCTGCAAGGCGTGCGAGGTGGCCTGCAAGGAGTGGAACGACGTCCCGGCGGACGGCTTCGACCTGCTCGGCATGTCCTACGACAACACCGGCTCGCTCGGCGCGAGCACCTGGCGGCACGTCGCCTTCATCGAGCAGGACCTGCGGCTCGGCGACCAGGACTCCGGCCTGGTCGGCCTGCCCACCGGGCCGTCCGGGACGGAGACCACCCGCGAGGTGGTCGCGGAGGCGCTGCACGACGCGGGGCCCCGGGCCGGCGCCGAACTCGGCACGCAACCGGTCGACCTGGGCTTCCCCAGCTTCGACCTGCCCGGCGCCGGGAGCGGCGCGGAGACCCGCACGGACTTCCGCTGGCTGATGTCGTCGGACGTGTGCAAGCACTGCACCCATGCCGCATGCCTGGACGTCTGCCCCACCGGGGCGCTCTTCCGCACCGAGTTCGGCACCGTCGTCGTCCAGCCCGACATCTGCAACGGCTGCGGCTACTGCGTCTCCGCCTGCCCCTACGGCGTCATCGACCGCCGCCCCGACGACGGCCGGGCCTGGAAGTGCACCATGTGCTACGACCGGCTCAAGGGCGGCCTGGAACCGGCCTGCGCCAAGGCCTGCCCGACCGACTCCATCCAGTTCGGCGTGCTCGACGAACTGCGCGAGCGCGCCGACGCCCGCCTGGAACAACTCCACGAGGCGGGCGTGCCCGAGGCCCGGCTGTACGGCCGCGACCCCGACGACGGGGTCGGCGGCGACGGCGCGTTCTTCCTGCTCCTCGACGAGCCGGAGGTCTACGGGCTGCCTCCGGACCCGGTCGTCACCACCCGTGACCTGGGGTCCATGTGGAAGCACGCGGCCGTGGCCGCCGGGGTGATGGTGGCCGCGTCCGCCGCGGTCTTCGTCAAGGGAGGGCGTCGATGACCGGGCGCGGCGGGGGCGGGAAGCACCGCGGCGGCGGTGGCGAGGAGTCGATGGTCCCGCGCGCGGAATTCCGGTCCTACTACGGACGCCCGGTGCTGAAGCCGCCGGTATGGGAGTGGAAGGTCCCCGCCTACCTCCTCACCGGCGGACTCTCGGCGGGCGCCGCCCTGCTGGCGGTCGGCGCCGACCTGACCGGGCGGCCCGAGATGCGCAGGTCCTGCCGTGTCGGCAGCTTCGGGGCACTGCTCGCCAGCAGCTACCTCCTCATCGGCGACCTCGGCCGGCCGCTGCGCTTCCACCACATGATGCGGGTGGCGAAGCCGAGTTCCCCGATGTCGGTGGGCACCTGGATCCTGATGTCCTACGGCCCCGGCTGCTCCCTGGCCGGCCTCGCCGAACTCGTGCCGAAGCCCTGGCTGGACCGGGCCGGGCTCACCACCGCCGTGAAGTGGGCGGCCCGGCTCGGCGGCGTCTCCGCGGCCGCGATCGCGCCCGCGCTGGCCTCGTACACGGCCGTTCTGCTCTCCCAGACGGCGGTGCCGGCCTGGCACGAGGCCCACAAGGAGCTGCCGTTCGTCTTCACCGGGTCCGCCGCGGCGAGCGGCGCCGGCCTGGCGATGATCTGCGCCCCGCCGGCGGAGGCGGGTCCGGCCCGCCGACTGGCCCTCCTCGGCGCCGCGATCGAGATCGTGGCGGCCCACCGCATCGACAGCAAGCCGCAGTTCGAGACCTCGGCGTTCACCCACGGCGCCGCCCACCGGATGCGCAGGGCGTCGGAGTACCTGACCGTCGGCGGGGCATGCGCCGCCCTCACCTGCGCCCGCCGCAGCCGGGTCGCCGCCGCACTCGGCGGCCTCGCGCTCCTGGTAGGCAGCGGGCTCCAGCGGTTCGGCACCTTCGAGGCGGGCGTGGCGTCCACGAAGGACCCGGCGTACGTGGTGAAGCCGCAGCGCGAACGCCTCGAAGCCCGGCGCGGGGCCGAGGGCGGCACGTGACCTGGGCGCGGTGCCCGCCCGGCGCGAGGCAGCGTGGCCGCTCGCGCTCGTCACGGCCCGCGGCGGGCCCGCGTGTCCTCTCACGGTCCGCACCGGATCGGCGCACCCGGCCCCGAACCGGCCGGGGCCATGAGCCGTGCCGGTCCGGGCCGGACCCCGCACGGTGCGGCGTGGGCTCCGGGAGCGGCCGCCGACCTAGCCTGGCCGGGTTGCCGTCGGCAGGGCCGGAGCGGAGGTGCACGAGATGGCGCGCGACCACGCCGGCGCGGCGGACGCAGGACCGCCCGTCGACGGGCGACGGCGGCTGCCGCGCACCGATGTGCTGCTGGCCGATCCCCGGCTGACCGCGGCGGCGCGGCGGCTCGGGCGCGAGCTGGTCAAGGACGTGGTCGCGGGAGTGCAGTCCCGGGCCCGGGCGGGTGAGGTACCCGTCGACGAGATCGCCGACCGTGCCGTGGCCGCCCTCCCCGCCACCGCCTGCACCCTGCGCCCGGTCGTCAACGCCACCGGCGTACTGCTCCACACCAACCTGGGCCGGGCCGCCCTCTCGCCGGCCGCCCGGGACGCAGTGCTGGCCGCGTCCGGCACCACGGACGTCGAACTCGACCTCGTCAGCGGGACCCGTTCCCGGCGGGGGCGAGCCGCGCTCGACGCCCTGCTGCGCGCCGTGCCGGCCGCCGAGGCCGCCCATGTGGTCAACAACGGCGCGGCGGCGCTCGTCCTGGCCGCGACCGCGCTCGCCCGGGGACGGGAGATCGTCGTCAGCCGGGGCGAGATGGTGGAGATCGGGGACGGCTTCCGCCTGCCCGACCTGCTGGTCTCCACCGGCGCCCGGCTGCGCGAGGTCGGCACCACCAACCGCACCACACCCGCCGACTACGCCGCGGCCGTGGGCCCGGACACCGGTTTCGTCCTGAAGGTCCACCCCTCCAACTTCCGCGTCACCGGCTTCACCCGGGAGGCGTCCGTGGCCGAACTGGCCCCGCTGGGGGTGCCCGTGGTGGCCGACATCGGCTCGGGCCTGCTCACCCCGGAGCCCGCACTGCCCGGGGAGCCCGACGCGACGACCTGGCTGCGGGCCGGGGCGTCCCTGGTCACCGCCAGCGGCGACAAGCTGCTCGGTGGACCGCAGTGCGGGCTTGTGCTGGGCGACGCGGAACTGGTGCGGCGGCTGGCCCGGCACCCGCTGGCCCGTGCCTTGCGCGTGGACAAGCTGACCCTGGCCGCCCTGGAGGCGACCGTGCGCGGCCCCGTCCCGCCGACCGTCACCGCGCTGCGCGCCGACCCCGCACGGCTGCGCGAACGCGCCCGGGACCTCGCCGCGGGCCTGCGCGCGGACGGGTTCGACAGCCGAGCCGTCGACACCGAGGCGGTGGTCGGCGGCGGCGGTGCGCCGGGCGTGACGCTGCCGAGCGCCGCCGTTTCCCTGCCCGCCGCCTACGCGGCCCCGCTGCGCGGAACCGACCCCGCCGTCATGGCCCGCGTCGAGGACGGCCGCTGCCTGCTGGACCTGCGGGCGGTCCCGCCGGAGGCCGACGCGCTCCTGGCGCGGGCGGTGCGACTGGCCGAGGTCCCGCCCGGGGCGGCCGGGCCGGGAACGGGGAGCTGACCCGTGCACGTCGTCGCCACCGCGGGACACGTCGACCACGGCAAGTCCGCACTGCTGCGCGCCCTGAAGGGGATGGAGCCCGACCGCTGGGCGGAGGAACGGCGCCGGGGCATGACACTGGACCTGGGTTTCGTGTGGACACGGCTGCCCGGCGCCGGTGACGTGGCCTTCGTGGACGTACCGGGGCACGAACGGCTCGTGGGCAACATGCTGGCCGGGGTCGGCCCGGTCCCCGCCGTCCTCTTCGTCGTCGCCGCCGACCAGGGCTGGCAACCGCAGTCCGAGGAACATCTGTCCGTCCTGGACGCGCTCGGGGTACGGCACGGCGTCCTCGCCGTCACCCGCTGCGACCTGGCCGGACCGGACGCGGCCCGCGCCGAGGCGCGCGCCCGGATCGCCCGCTCGTCCCTGGGCGACGTACCGGGCGTGGCCGTCAGCGCGGTGACGGGTACCGGTCTCGACGCGCTGCGCGCCGGCCTGGTCCGGATGACCGGCGACCTGCCCGCCCCGGAGCCCGCCGCGGACGTACGGCTGTGGGTGGACCGGGCGTTCACGGTGCGCGGCCACGGCTCGGTCGTCACCGGCACCCTCGGCGCGGGGACCGTGCGCGTCGGCGACCGGCTCCGGCTCGCCCGCGACGGGCGGCTGCTGCGGGTACGCGGGCTGGAGTGCCTCAAGGAGCCGTGCCAGGAGGCCGGGGCGGTCGCGCGGGTGGCGGTCAACGTGACCGGACCGGGCGTCGGGGAGCTACGCCGCGGGGACGCGCTGCTCACCCCGGACCGCTGGCTGACCACCGACCTCATGGACGTACGGCTGCGCGGCGACGCGGCCCGCGAGCTGCCGCGCGACCTCACCCTGCACGCGGGCTCCGCGGCGGTGCCGGTGACGGTCCGTCCGCTCGGCACGGACACCGCGCGCCTGCGGCTGGCCGCACCGCTGCCGCTGCGCGTCGGCGACGGCGCGCTGCTGCGCGACCCCGGACTGCACCGCGTCCCGGCGGGGATCACCGTGCTCGACGTCCGCCCGCCGCGGCTGACCCGGCGCGGTGCGGCGGCGGCCCGGGCCCGGGAACTGGGGGCGGCGCCGGGACCCGCCGACGGAGCCGAGGAACTGCGCCGGCGCGGTCTGATCCGCCGCTCGGAGCTGCTCGCCATGGGCGTGGAACCGCCGCTGGAGCCGGTCGCGGGAGAGTGGCTGGCGGACCCGGCCCACTGGGCGGCGCTGCGCGAGCGCCTGGCCGAGGCGGTCGAGGAGCACGCCGCCCGCAACCCCCTCGAACCCGGCATGCCCCTGGAGGCGGCCCGGCAGACGCTCGGACTGCCGGAGCGCGGCCTCGTCGACGCGCTCCGGGCACAGTCGCCCGGCCTGCGGTACAGCGACGGCCGGCTCCACGGCAGTCACGGCGGCCCCACGCTGCCGCCCGCGATCGAGGCCGCGGTGGAGGCCGTACGCGCGGACCTCGCCCGTGCCCCGTTCCACGCCCCGGACGCCGGACGGCTGAACGAACTCGGCCTCACACCCAAGTTGCTGGCGGCCGCCGAGGCCGCGGGCACCCTGCTGCGGATCGGCCAGGGGATCGTGCTGCTTCCGGACGCGGACGTACGGGCCGTGGCCGTCCTCGCCCGGCTGGAGCAGCCGTTCACCACCAGCCAGGCACGCCAGGCGCTGGACACCACGCGCCGGGTCGCCGTCCCGCTGCTGGAATACCTGGACCAGCACGGCCACACCGAACGGGTGGACGCCGCGCTGCGCCGCTGCCCCGCCACAGGCCTGGACGGCCGGTGACCCGGAGATCACGCGCTGACCGGCGGAGACGGACGGGAATCGAACCCGCCTGCCCGAGTTGCTCGGACACCTCGGTTTTGAAGACCGGGAGGGCCACCAGGCACCCTTACGCCTCCCTGCAGGGCCATCGAACCGTCGTATTCCCGGGCAAGTCAACGCGCCACACGGCGCTCACCCACACCCGCAAGGACTGATGTACTCATGACAGGCACACGAACCGGCGTGCACCGGCCACCGGAGCAGGGGACGACCGTACGCCTCACGCAGTACGCACACGGCGGCGGCTGCGCCTGCAAGATTCCCCCCGGCGAACTCGAGGAGATCGTCGCCGGACTGACGGCCCCGGGGGGGCCCGGCGTCACCACGGGCGACCTGCTCGTGGGACTCGAAGCCGGCGACGACGCGGCCGTCATCCGGCTGCCGGGCGCCGCCGGCGCGACCGCCGCCGTCGCCACGGCGGACTTCTTCACACCGGTGGTCGACGATCCCTACGACTGGGGCCGCATCGCTGCCGCGAACGCGCTCTCCGACGTCTACGCCATGGGCGGCACCCCACTCGTGGCGGTCAACCTCCTGTGCTGGCCCCGTGACGTGCTGCCGTTCGGTCTGGCACGAGAAGTACTGCGCGGCGGAACGGACATCGCCGCGGCGGCGGGCTGCGTCGTGGCGGGCGGCCACAGCGTGGACGACCCGGAACCCAAGTACGGCATGGCGGTGACCGGCACCGTCGATCCGGACCACCTCCTGCGCAACGACGCGGGACGGCCGGGGACGCCACTGTCACTGACCAAACCGCTGGGCCTGGGAGTCCTCAACAACCTGCACAAGGCGACCGGCGAGGTCTTCCCGCAGGCGATCGAGACGATGGTGGCGCTCAACCGCGACGCGGCGCGCGACGCGGTGGCCGCGGGGGCGGTCTGCGCCACCGACGTCACCGGTTTCGGTCTGCTGGGACACCTGTACAAGCTCGCCCGCGCATCGGGCGTGACCGCCGTCGTCGACCCCGCCGCGGTGCCGTTCCTCGACGGCGCCCGGGAGGCAGCCCGCACCGGACACATCAGCGGCGGCACCCGCCGCAACCTCGCATGGGTCACTCCGCACACCGACTTCGGCTACGCCGACGACCTGACCCGGCTCCTCCTCGCCGACGCCCAGACCTCCGGCGGCCTCCTCGTCGCCGGTGAGGTCCCGGGTGCCCCGGTCATCGGCGAACTGGTCCCGGCGGGACCGCACCGACTGATCGTCCGCTGACCCCGCCCGCCGAGCGGCCGGAGAGAGCGCGTGCCCGGTGCGGCACGCGCTCTCGGTCGGTCAGGCGACCGTGCAGGTCCGGTCGCCCAGTTCGAAGGACGTGGGTTTGGTGTTCGCCCCCGTCCAGGTACCCGTGAAGCCGAAGGACACCGAGGAGCCGGCCGCGACCGTGCCGTTCCAGCTGACGTTCTTGGCTGTCACGGTCGCGCCTGACTGGGTCCAGTCGGCGTTCCAGAGCTGGCCGACGCTCTGGCCGTTCGGGAAGGGCCAGGCCAGGGACCAGCCGGTCCAGGACGCCGAGCCCGTGTTGGTGAGTTGGACGTCCGCCTGGAACCCGCCCGTCCACTGGTTGGTGATCCGGTAGGCGACCGTGCAGGCGCCGGTCGGGGTGGGATCCGTGCCGCCTCCGCCGTCGTCACCGCCTCCGGCTGTGTCGCCGTAGATCACGCCCCGGCCGTTCGTGGAGACGTACACCCGGCCGTACACCCGCGGGTCACCCGTGATCGCCGCGCCGGTCCAACCCCACTGGTGGGCGTCGTCGTTGATGCGGGTCCAGGTCGTCCCCCGGTCCGTGGAGCGGAAGATGCCGCGTACTCCCCCGATCTTCGCGCTGGTGTAGAGGGTCTGGTACGAGGCACCGGTCGCGGCCTTGCCGAAGCCGATCGTGTCGGCCTGGTCGACGTTCGGGAGCTTGGCGAAGCTCGCGCCGCCGTCCGTGGAGTGCCACAGCCCGTACGCGCCGTCCGTGGCGCCGCCGGCCAGCCACACATCGCCCTTCGTCCCGGGCAGCGCCTTGAAACGCACGCTGTCCCCGCTGGGGAGACCGGTCGCGGCGGACGCCGTGAAGTTCGCGCCGCCGTCCGTACTGACGTAGAACTTGCCGGACTTGAAGCCGTAGAAGGTCTTCGGGTCGACGCGGTCGGACTCGACGGTCGCCCCGGCCGGGATCCCGCTCGACGCCGACCAGGACGAGCCGAAGCCCGTCGTGTACTGGACGCCGGTGCCCGCGGGGCTCCAGACGAACCGGCTGCCGTCGGAGGCCGCCGCGACCGTACCGCCGCCGCTCACCCCCGAAGGGTCCGTCCCCGCGAACCAGTTGGCGCCGTTGTCCGTCGAGAACGCGATGTGCGGGCCGGAGTCGAGATTGCCCACCCTCACCACGGTGTTGGGGTCGGTCTCCGCGAAGTCCAGGCTCGTCGTGGTCGTGAAGGTGGGGGACGTGTACATCAGCGAGGGGACCTTGGTGAGGTCCGTGTGGCGGAAGCCGCCGATGTCACCGAGCGCGCTGAAGAGCTGGGCCCCGCCGGACGGGGGCGCGGCCAGGTCGTCGACCGCCGTCTCCTCCAGGCCCTGCACCATCGGCCTGACCGTGAACCGGCCGCCGGAGTCCCAGTCGCCCAGGTTCTCGGTGCCGTACAGCGTCGCTCCGGTCCCGTACATCATCCGGTTCGAGTTGAACGGGTCGATCTCCAGCGCCTCGGTCATCCACCCGAGTTTCGGGGCCTGTTCGGGGGGTGACGGGTTCGCGCCGAAGGTGAGCCACGGGCTGGACGAGACGTCCATCGTGTAACGGTTCGAGCGGTTGGGGTAGGACGTGTAGTCCCACGCCTTCGTCCAGGTCGTGCCGCTGTCCGTGGAGCGGAAGAGCTGGGTGTCCGGCCACCAGGAGCTGTACGCCGTCGCCATCACCGTGCCGGGGTGCTGCCGGTCGACCGTCAGGCCGGAGAAGCCGTAGTAGGTGTCGGCCTCCGCCACCGGGCTGATGTCCGTCCAGGTGCCGGTCGCGGTCGCGTACCGCCACAGCCGGCCCTTGCCGCCGTCGTACGGGCCGCTCTTGTCGCTGTAGGAGAGATACAGGTAGCCGTTGACGGCGTCCAGTACGCCCTTGTGCGCGAGGTATCCCGTCGGCTGGCCGGCGAGCCGGGTCCAGGTGGCGCCCGCGTCCGTCGAGCGGTACACCGAGTTCTGCAGGTCGGCGACCCCGACATAGATCGTCTTCGTCGCCGTACCGGCCGTACCGGTCGACTCGTCGAAAGTGACCCACACGATGCCCTGGTTGTCGGAGGCGTAGCCGGTGGTGTCGGTCGGATCCTGCACGTAATTACCGACGTTGGGGAAGTTCGTCACCTGCGCCCAGGTCACCCCGGAGTCCGTCGACCGCCACAGGCCCTTCCCGCTGGGCGCCCCCAGGTACAGCACGCTGTCCCTGTTCGGGTCGATCGCCAGCCGCTCGCCCATGCCCCGGCCGGGCATGTTGCCGCCCAGCTTGAACGGCAGATCGGTCTTCTGCCAGCTGGCGCCACGGTCGGCGGAGCGCAGCACGGCCCCGTTCGTCGGGTCCCAGCTGTTGGTGTACGTCCCGACGGCCGCGTACACCCTGTTCGGGTCGACCGAGTCCGAGGCCAGGCCGACCACGCCCGTGTGGCCCCACTCGTCCCAGCCGACCGAGTCCAGCAACGGCGTCCAGGTCTTCGTCGACTCCTGCCAGCGGTAGGCGCCGCCGATGTCGGTACGGGCGTAGGCGAGGTTCTTCTCGCTGCGGTTGAAGACGATCCCGGGGACGAAACCACCCCCGTCGATCCGGGCGTTGTGCCAGGTGTAGCTGTCGGCGGCGAGCGTGACCTGCGCGGTCTCGTGGGCGGCGAGCGCGGGCGGGGTGCCCGCGAGTAACCCGGCGGCGAGGGCCAGGACGGCGGTGAGGATGCGGGTTCTTCGCACGAGGGTCCCTTCCTGGGGTGAGTGCAGTAAGCGCTTTCCGTCGGGTGTGAGAGGTGCCGGGCCGCCCCCAGTGCGGGTGAGGACGGCCCGGCAAGCGGTTCTGGCAAAGCGTGCGGCGGGCGCAGCGCCCCTTCAGGGGCGCGGGGAACTGCGCGACCAGCCACGATGTACCCGCAGCCGAACTACTACTCCAGCAGCTCCGCATACGACCCCATGGCCAGAGCAATGTCCGCCTGGGCCCAGAACCGGTGATACGTGAACGACGGCGCGGCCCCGCCCGCCAGGTAGCTCTCGATCTTCGACCACGCCGGGTCGTCCTGGTAGAAGGACCGCAGCGAGGCGAACGTCGACGACGAGTTGACCGTGTCGCCGTTCGGCATCTTTCCGGACCACCCGCTCGGCACGTACACGCTGTCGTCGAAGCGGCTGTAGTCGGCCCGCGTCTCCGGTACCGCGATCCCCAGGCCGTCCTGGTAGTTGGCCCACATGCCGTCGAGCAGCGCCTTGGCCGTCGACTTCGCCGTCGCGTCACCGGACTTGGCGGCGTAGTAGGTCAACGTCTTGGCGTACGCGGCCGCCACGCCCACGTCGTTCGTGTAGTCGGCGACGGTGACGTGAAGTCCGCTGTTGGAGCCGGGACTTGAGGCGTTCCAGGTGTCGGGCTGGCCCGACCACTGGAGCGTCGAGGGGATCTGGTAGGTGCCGTCCGGGTTGATCGTGGTCTTGGACAGCGCCCACGCCACCCACTTGTCGAGGATCGCCTTGGCCGTGGCGTTCCCGGTCTGCTGGTAGTACTCGGCGACCCGCTCCATCGACCAGGCCTGGAAGCCGAACCACTGGTTGGACGGCGGGTCGTGGTAGACCGGCTCCCAGTCGTAGTACATGCCGTAGAACGTCGACGTACCGGCCGGCGGACTCGCGTACCGGCCCTGCCAGCTGTTCGTCGCCCCGCCCGCGATGGCGCCCTCGGAGGACTGCAGCCAGCGGTAGAACTCCAGCTGCCGGGTCAGGGACGTGCCCCAGTCCGCCGCCCCGGTCGCCGACTTGGGTTTCAGGTCGGCGTTCGAGCTGAGCGCGTACGCGGCCAGCGGGTTCTGGTAGCCGCCGTGCACATGGCTGGAGCCGATCCGCCACGCCCAGCCCGCACTCGTATCGGTAGCCCCGCCCCACGCGTAGTACCAGGACAGCAGGTAGTCCGAGGCGTCCTTGCCGGTGCCGGCCGGGCAGGTGGACGGGCCGACGCAGTTGCCGATCTTCTTGAAGTACTTGTCGTACATCGCGTAGCGCAGATAGTCGCCCATCTTCGCCGCCTTGCCGACGGTGGCGGAGACGTCGGCGCCCTTGCCCTGCGCCTTCGCCCACACGTCCGCCCAGTACGCGGCCTGCACCGCACGCGCGTCGGCGTCCGGGGCGTCCGTGTACTTCCACTGCCTGGCGTAGGACGAGTCGCCGGTGAACAGGTCCAGGTACCCGTTCGTGCCGCCGTACTTGAAGGCGTCGCAGGTCGGCTGCGGGACCGTCTCCCACACCGACTCCTGCACCCCGCGCTGGAAGGTGTTGATGTACGACGGCCCGTCGGCCGTCGGGCCCGCCTCGCAGCCGCCGCCCGGAGTGTCGCCGTAGCCGTAGACGTTGTCGACGTCCTCCAGCCAGTGCATGCCGTAGACGTCGTCCGTGCCGTACGCGGTCTTCAGTTCGGCGGCGATCGGGTCCGAGCCCACCGGCACCGAGGTGTCCAGCTTCGCCGGGTACTCGTTCGGCGTGTCCAGCTCCGGGGCGTAGGTGGCCGGTTTGGACGCGTTGTAGAAGGAGTTCGTCGGCTGGTCGGCGTGGGTCGGGATCATGTACTTCTCCATGAGGGCCCACGCGCCGTTGAACTTGGACCAGTCTCCGGTGACCTTGCCGTACATGGCCTGCAGCCAGAGAAGGTAACTGTAGGCCTCCGACGTGGTCTCATGTCCCTGGTCCGGGGCCTCGACGATCAGTGTCTCGACCGAGTGGTACGGGATGCCCTCGGGGGAGAAGTAGCCGTTCGCCGGGTTGGTGATCTTCCCGTAGAGGTCCAGGAAGCGTGCGTCGTACGCCTTCGATGCGGCCAGTTCCGTCACGGTGACCGCGGCGCTCGTGTAGCCGGTCGCGGACGCGGTGAAGGTCGCGGTGCCGGTGCCGGCGGAGTCCGCGGCGACGGTCACCTTCTGCGCGGTGCTCCAGTTGGACGGGGTGAAGGTCAGCGACGATCCGGCGCTCACCGACAGCCCGGTGTTCCCGGCCGTCCGGGCCGCCGACACCGTCACGTTGGCGGTCGGCTGCTTGGACAGGCTCACCCCGAAGGTGCCGGTCGCGCCCTGCTGGATGCCCAGTTGGGCCGGCGAGGCGACCACGGCGGGACCGGAGGCGACCGTGATGCCGACCGGGGTCGAGGAGGCGGACGCGCCCAGGCTGTCGTACGCCTTCGCCACCAGCGAATGGCTGCCCACGGTCAGACCGGTGACCGAGAGCGAGTACGGCGACGAGGTGTCCGTCCCCAGCAGGGTGGTGTCGTCGTAGAACTCGATCTTGCTGATCGTCGCGCCGTCGGCCGCCGCCGCGGTCGCCGCCAGCGGCACCGCGTCGCCCTGCGTGTAGACCGCGCCCGCGCTCGGGCTGGTCAGCACGGTGACCGGCGGCTGGTGCGCGCCGGCGCAGGTCGTGCCGTTGACCGCGAAACCGGTGGGCGCCGCGTTGCTGCCGGTGTACGAGAACTGGGCACCCGTCGACACCGCCGCGCCCGCCGCGATCGTGCCGTTGTACGACGCGTTCTGCACGGTGACCGAGGTGCCGGACTGGGACCAGGTGCCGTTCCAGCCGTTCGTCAGCTTCTGGTTGCCCGTGTACGCGTACGTCAGCGTCCAGCCGTTGATCGAGTCGGTGCCGCGGTCGGTGAGGGTCAGGTCGGCGGTGAAGCCGGTGCCCCAGTCGTTGGTCCTGTAGTCGACGCTGCACTGGACCGTCGCCGCGTGGGCGGGGGTCGTGCCGGTGGCGAGCATCGACAGGGGCAGGGCGAGGGTGGTGACGACGGCCGTCCACAACCGTCGTACGGCTCTGCGTCTCCGCCCGGGGTGCGGGGGGTGTGCGGGATGCATGTGCTGGTTCCTCCTTGCGCTTGCGGCTCGGGAAGAAGTCAAGGCTTGAACCAGTGGGAGCGCTCCCATAGTGGAGACGTGGCATGGTTCGGTCAAGGCCGTCGAAGAGTCGAAAAGATTCGACAGCCGCCGCTGCGGAAAAGTCAGGCAACTCCCTGTTCTTCGCCGTCACTTGGCGCTACCTTCCTTCGCACCAGTGGGAGCGATTCCGTTCAGTCGACGCGTCCGTCACGACGCGCCCGAGCTGCAAGGAGTCGCTCATGCGACACCCCCCGCGTTCAGTTCTTTTAGCCGTCGCCGGTGCGGTAGCCCTCGTCGGGTCCGCGCTGGTGCCGGTGGTGTCGGCGTCCGGAGCAACGCCGGCGTGCACGGTGCAGTACACGGTCACCAGCCAGTGGGACACCGGCTTCCAGGCCTCCGTGACCATCACCAACAACATGGCGGCCATGAGCGGTTGGAGCCTCGGCTTCGGCTTCGCGAACGGTCAGAAGGTCACCCAGGGCTGGAGCGCCAAGTGGTCCCAGTCCGGTACGACGGTCACCGCCGCGAACGAGAGCTGGAACGGTTCGCTGGCCACCGGCGCCAGTGTCAGCGCCGGGTTCCTCGGCTCCTGGTCGGGGAGCAACGCCGTACCGACGGCGTTCAAGCTCAACGGCACGACCTGCAACGTCGATTCTGAATCCACTCCCACTCCCACTCCGACCCCGAGCGGGCCGCCCGGTACCGGCACGGCGCCCGCCCTGCACGTCTTGGGCACCAAGCTCGTGGACGCCGACGGCACGGCCCACCGGCTGCTCGGCGTGAACCGCTCCGGCGGCGAGTTCATGTGTGTGCAGGGCTACGGGATCTGGGACGGCCCGGTGGACGACGCGGCGATCAAGGCGATCGCCGACTGGAAGGCGAACGCGGTCCGCATCCCGCTCAACGAGGAGTGCTGGCTGGGCCTGTCCAACGTCAAGCCCGAGTACGCGGGCGCCAACTACATCAACGCGGTCAAGGACCTGGTGGCCCGCGTCGAGTCGTTCGGCATGACACCGATCCTCGATCTGCACTGGTCCTACGGCCAGTACACCGGCAACTCGGCCGGCTGCTCCGACGTGCACGCCACCTGCCAGAAGCCGATGCCGGACGCGCAGTACAGCCCGTCCTTCTGGTCCTCGGTGGCCGGCACCTTCAAGGACGACCCGGCGGCCGTGTTCGACCTGTTCAACGAGCCGTACCCGGACCGGGCGACCTCCACCACCGCCCAGGCCTGGGCGTGCTGGCGAGACGGCGGCACCTGCCCGGGGATCGGATACGGGGTCGCCGGCATGCAGGATCTGGTGGACGGCATCCGGTCGGCGGGCGCGAAGAACGTGATCATGATCGGCGGGCTGGCGTACTCCAACGACCTCAGCCAGTGGCCGGCGTACCGGCCCACCGACCCGGCCGGCAATCTCGTCGCCGCCTACCACGTCTACAACTTCAACACCTGTGCCAGTGAGAGCTGCTGGAACTCCACCCTCGCCCCGGTCGCGGCCCAGGTACCGCTGGTCGCCGGGGAGATCGGCGAGAACACCTGCTCGCACGCCTTCGTGGACCAGGTCATGAAGTGGTTCGACGACCGGGGCCTGTCCTACCTGGGCTGGACCTGGAACACCTGGGACTGCTCCTCCGGCCCGTCCCTGATCTCCGACTACAGCGGTACGCCGACGGCGTACGGCGCCGGTCTGCGCGACCACCTCCAGGCCGTCAACTCCTAGCCCATCCACCGAAGAAGAAGGAAACCCGCACTCATGAGTCGTACCAGAACAGCGGTACTCGCCGCCCTGGCGCTCGTCGCCGGGGTGTCCGGGCCGGCGGTCGCCGTGACCCCCTCCTCGGAGGCGGCGATCTCCGCGATTCCCTGCACCGTCGACTACAAGATCCAGAACGACTGGGGCGCCGGCTTCACCGCCGCCGTGACCGTCACCAACAACTCGGCGGCGAAGTCGAGTTGGGCGGTGAAGTGGTCGTACGCCGGTAACCAGAAGGTGACCAGCTACTGGAACAGCAGGATCTCCCAGAGCGGCACCGCCGTCACCGCGGCCAACGAGACCTACAACGGCACCCTGGCGACCGGCGGTTCGGTCAGCTTCGGCTTCAACGGGTCCTACAGCGGCACCAACGCGCTCCCGACCGCCTTCACCCTCGATGGCGTCACCTGCAACGTCGACGACGGCAGCGGCGGAGGCGGCGGGGACGACGGGGGCGGTGGCAGCGGCACCCGCGTCGACAACCCGTACTCCGGCGCCAAGGTGTACGTGAACCCCGAGTGGTCGGCCAAGGCCGCCGCCGAACCGGGCGGCAGCCGGGTCTCGAACCAGCCCACCGGCGTCTGGCTCGACCGTATCGCCGCGATCGCCGGCACCAGCACCAGCATGGGTCTGCGCGCCCACCTGGACGCCGCCCTCGCCCAGAAGGGCAGCGGCGAGGAGGTCGTCCAGCTGGTCGTCTACGACCTGCCCGGACGGGACTGCGCGGCCCTCGCGTCCAACGGCGAGCTCGGCCCGACGGAGATCGACAAGTACAAGACGCAGTTCATCGACCCGATCGCGACGATCCTCGCCGACCCCAAGTACGCCTCGCTGCGGATCGTCACCACCATCGAGATCGACTCGCTGCCCAACCTGGTGACCAACACCGGCAGCCGGGCCACCGCCACCGCCAACTGCGACACCATGCTGGCCAACGGCAACTACGTGAAGGGCGTCGGCTACGCGCTCGCCAAGCTCGGCGCGATCCCGAACGTCTACAACTACCTCGACGCCGGCCACCACGGCTGGCTCGGCTGGGACGACAACTTCGCCCCGGCGGCCAACGTGTTCAAGCAGGCGGCGACCAGTGAGGGCGCGACCGTCGACGACGTGGCCGGGTTCATCACCAACACGGCCAACTACAGCGCCCTGAAGGAGAATAATTTCACCGTCAACGACACGGTGAACGGCACCTCCGTGCGCCAGTCCAAGTGGGTCGACTGGAACCGGTACGTCGACGAGCTGTCCTTCGCCCAGGCCTTCCGCACCCAGCTGGTCTCGGTCGGCTTCAACTCCGGCATCGGCATGCTGATCGACACCTCCCGCAACGGCTGGGGCGGCAGCGCCCGCCCGGCCGGCCCGGGTGCGACGACCAGCGTGGACACCTACGTCGACGGCGGCCGCTACGACCGCCGGATCCACATCGGCAACTGGTGCAACCAGTCCGGCGCCGGCCTCGGCGAGCGCCCGCAGGCCAGCCCGGCCACCGGGATCGACGCCTACGTCTGGATGAAGCCCCCGGGCGAGTCCGACGGCTCCAGCACCGCCATCCCGAACGACGAGGGCAAGGGCTTCGACCAGATGTGCGACCCGACGTACACGGGCAACGCCCGCAACGGCAACAGCATGTCCGGCGCCCTGCCGAACGCGCCGCTGTCCGGGCACTGGTTCTCCGCCCAGTTCCAGCAACTGATGCAGAACGCCTACCCGCCGCTGTCGTAGGACGGTGACCGTCCGCCGGGGTCAGCCCTGCGCAGAGCCCAGGGCCAGGCCCCGGCGGACCGCGAGTTCGACCGGCGAGTAGGTCCCGTCGGGGCGGTCCAGCTCCAGGGGCGCGTTCAGGTACAGCGGCGGCTGGGCCAGGAAGCGCGGGCGCGTGCCGTGGTTCGGCTGGGCGGCATGGACCAGGAACGGGTGGCACAGGTAGACGTCGCCCGGCCGGCCGGTGGCGAAGGCGACCGGGCGGTGCGCGGAGGCCGCCGCCACCTGCGGGCCGAGCTCCTGCAGCGTGGCACCCTCCGCGCCGTACGGCTCCAGGATCCGGGGCACGTCCAGGTGCGAGCCGACCCGGATCCGGGTCGGGGCGTCCTCCTCGGTCACCTCACTGAACAGGAACAGCATCAGCAGGGCGCGCTCCCTGGACCACACGTTGGCGTACCAGTCGGTGGTGCCCTCCGGCTGGAAACTCGTGTCGATGTGCCAGCCCGCGTCATCCGGCTCCTCGCGGTGCGGGAACCTGAGCGGGAAGGCACCCAGCGAATAGCGCGGGTCCCAGCGCCGCTCACCGACCAGCAGGTCGAACGCCTCGTGCAGCACGTGGGAGTTGGGGGCGGCGGCGAAGGGGCCGTCGGCCAGGCCGGCCACCCAGACCACCGGGTCCTTCCAGGTGCCCGGGTCCTCGGGGTCGTACCCCGTCTCCCGCCAGAGCCGCTGAGCGCAGCCCTCGGCGACCCGGGGTGCGACGGCCCCCTCGATCTTCACGAAGCCGTCGGTCAGGAAGCGCTCCACCAGCTCGTCGTCCATCCGGCCATCGTGGCCCGCCGGCTTTGCCGTCCGCATCCTCTTTTTTGCCGCACCGGCAACAGGGCTGGCCTCCGGGCGGTGCGTCGGCGCACCCTGGCGGCACCCGGACGAGAGGCTGCTCCCATGGCGCACGATCACCACCACCAGCACAACGACACCGACACCCACACCCACGCGCACACCGACATCGACTGGGCGGAGATGGCCCCGCACCTGGAATCGCAGGCCGAGCTGTTCGCGCCGCTCTACGAGCACGCCCTGGGCTGGCTCGGCAAGGAGGTCACCGAGCCGGGGCTGATCGTCGACGTGGGCAGCGGGCCGGGCGTGGTGTCGTGTCTGTTCGCCGAGGTCTTCCCGGGTGCGCGGGTGCTGGCCGTGGACGGCAGCGAACCGCTCCTCGACCGGGCCAGGACCCGCGCCGAGCGGCTCGGCGTGGCGGACCGCTTCGACGTCCTCGCCGGTGAACTCCCGGGCGTCCTGGACAAGCTGGACTACCCGGCGGACCTCCTGTGGGCCGGGCACAGCCTGCACCACCTCGGCGACCAGCGGGCCGCGCTCACCGCCTTCGGCGAGCGGCTGGCCCCCGGCGGCACCCTGGCCATCCTCGAAGGCGGCCTGCCGAGCCGCTTCCTGTCCCGGGACATCGGCATCGGCCGGGCCGGGCTCCAGGCGCGGCTGGACGCGCTGCAGGAGGAGTGGTTCGCGCAGATGCGCACCGACCTGCCCGGAGCCGTCGCCGAGGCCGAGGACTGGCCCGCGCTGCTCAACTCCGCCGGGCTCAGGTACGCCCGCAGCCGCAGCTTCCTCATCGACCTGCCCGCCCCGGCCTCCGACCGGGCCCGCACCTACGTGACCGAGATCCTCTCCCGGCTGCGCGACAGCGTCGGCGACGGTCTGGACGCCGACGACCGCACCACCCTGGACCGCCTCCTCGACCCGGCCGACCCGGCGAGCGTGCACCGCAGGGCCGACGTGTTCGTCCTCGGCGCCCGCACAGTGCACACGGCCGTACGGCCCGTCTAGCAGCGGAGCGCGTACACAGTCACCCGCGCTCCGTGCACCAGCCGCGTCCCGCACTCCTCGAAGCGCCCGGCGAGCGCCCTGCGCTTCGCGACCTCACCGGGCGCGGGATCCTGCGGCTGTCCCACCGGATCCCGCAGTACGACCACGCGGTGCACGGTGAGCAGCCGGGCCCGGATCACGGACGGGCCGGCCTCCGTGCCGTACAGCGTTCCGGAGGCCGCGGGGCTGCGGTCCAGGGCGAGGTCGCGCAGTCCCCGCGCAGTGCCCGGGTCGGCGAGCGACCAGACCCGGCGGCGGGCGGGCAGATAGAGGATTCCGTCGGCGCCGGCACCCGCCGTACGCACGGCCGCGCCGATGGCGGTGACATCGTCCAGGCGGCTGCCCGGGGTGCGCAGATACGTGGTGACGGGCAGCAGCGCGGCGACGGCCACGCCGACGGCGAGCAGCGCGGCCGCCCGGCGCGGACCGCCGGCGCGGACCAGCCGGTCCAGGGCGGGACCGACCAGCAGCGCGGTACCCGCCTGGCCGTAGAGGACGTACCGGTCGACGTACAACGGCTTGGCCAGCGACACCAGCATCAGCAGCCCGGCGGGCAGCACGGCGAGCGGCAGGGCGAGCCGGACCAGCGTCCTCGGCAGCACCGTCGCGCAGGCGTACCCGAGCAGCGCGATTCCGCCGAAGCCCAGCAGCGCCCCGGCCCCGAGCCCGCCGATCCACGCCACCTGCACCGACTGCCGCATGCTCAGAACGGCGAGGGGCGCCACCGCGGCGACGACCGCGCACTCCACCCTCAGCCACGCACGCCGGGCCTCGCGGGGTACGGCCACGGCGTGCGCGGCGAACACCAGTACCGCGAACTCGTGCAGCAGGCAGGCGGTCAGCAGCACGGCGCCGTAGCCGGCCCAGGCCCGGGTGGTCCCGGTGTCCACCGCCCGTACCAGCAGATACGTCGCCCACACGACGAGGGCGCAGACCAGCGCATAGGACCTGCCCTCCTGCGCATAGCGCTGGACCGGCGGCAGCACCGCGAACACCAGGCCGGCCGCCGGCCCCGCGCGCGGGCCCGCACACCGGGCTCCGAGCAGGGCGAGCAGGCCGGCCGTGACGGCGACGGCCAGCACGGAGGGCAGCCGCAGCACGAGCAGCGGGTCGGCGCCGGGGAAGAGCCGGACCAGCGCCGTGCACACCCTCTCCCTGCACGGGCTGACGGGCTCGGCCTGGCGGCGGAAGGCGGCGGCCCGGGCGGCGTTCGACACGGGCGGCAGGCCGGTCACGGCCACCGAACCGCCGGTCGTGAACGGGGAGAACACCGTCGGGGTCGACCACACCGGCCGCACCGCGCTGACCTACGAGGGCGGGCTCGTGGACGTCACGACCGGCAGGCGGCGAACGGGCGGAGTCACGGGGGAGGACCTTGTGCGCACCGCCGCCTTCAGCCCCGACGCCCGCTACCTGGCAGCCGAGGACGTGGGCGGCCGGCTCACTCTGTGGGACGCGCACACCTGGCGCAGGCTCGCCGTGCTCAGAGCGGCCGGTGCCACGGTGGTCACGTCGGCCCTGGCGTTCTCCGCCGACGGGACACTGCTCGCAGCGAGCACCGCCGACGGCTCGGCGCAGGTGTGGGAGACGGCGCGATCCCGGCCGACCCCGACGACCGCACCGGCCGGTGACGGACCGGTCCTCGCCCTCGGATTCACCGCGGACGGAGCGGAGTTGCACATGGCCACCCCCCCATCTCCCCGACCGGAGCGTTCCGTTGCGGCCCGAGGAGAGCGCGAGCGAGCTGTGCGCCCGGGCGGACGGGGGTCCGACGCGGGCGCAGTGGCGGCGGTACCTGCCCTCCGTGCCGTACCGCCCCATCTGCGGTCCTTGACATCGAGAGCGCTCGAAGTGATGGACTCCGGTCGATCACCAATCACAGGGGGAAACCATGAACGACTCTCCGGTCGCGCTCATCACCGGTGGCGGCAGCG
Organism: Streptomyces sp. NPDC054813; assembly: GCF_053611365.1. Taxonomy (NCBI): domain Bacteria; kingdom Bacillati; phylum Actinomycetota; class Actinomycetes; order Kitasatosporales; family Streptomycetaceae; genus Streptomyces; species Streptomyces sp. NPDC054813. The sequence goes on from NZ_JBSHAF010000020.1 coordinate 155,546, forward strand.
GCATCGGTGCCGCCGTCGGGCGCCAACTGCTGGACGCGGGCCACCGGGTGGCCGTCACCGGGCGGGGCGCGGAGCGGCTGCGCGACTTCGCCCGCGAACTCGGCGACCCGGACGGCCTGTTGACCATCGTGGGCGACACCGCCGAGTACGCCGACGTGCAGGCGGCGGTCGACAGCACGCTCAAGGCGTACGGCCGGCTCGACACCGTCGTCGCCAACGCCGGCTTCGCCACCCACGACACCGTCGCCGACGGTGACCCGGCGGGCTGGGCCGAGATGGTCCTCACCAACGTCCTCGGCCCCGCCCTGCTGATCCGCGCCTCCGTCGACGCCCTGAAGGCGAGCCGGGGGCGGATCGTCCTGGTCGGGAGCGTCGCCGGGTTCGTGAACACGCCCGGCAACCTGTACGGCGCGACGAAGTGGGCGGTCACCGGGCTCGCGGAGAACACCCGCCGCCAGGTCACCGAGTTCGGCATCGGCGTCACGCTGGTCGCGCCGGGCCGGGTGGAGACCCCGTTCTGGGACGCGAACGGCAGCCTGCCGCCCGGCCTGCTGCTGACCGCCGACCAGATCGCCGACTCGGTGGTGTGGGCGATCCGGCAGCCGGCCGGCGTGGACGTCAACACCCTCGTCGTACGCCCGCTGGGGCAGCCCAACTGACGTACCCGACGGCCCGGTACCGCGTGGTACCGGGCCGTCCGCCCGCCCCGGGTCAGTTGTTGGCGAGGAACTGCTTCGCCAGCTGGTCACCGAGGGACACCGCCGCGCTGTGGCTCTCGATGGGGGAGACCTTGGAGTTCTTGAACAGGATGTAGGTGACGCCGGAGTCGGCACCGCCGGTCGCCGGGTCGGGGTCGATGCCGAGCGCCTTGGCGGTCGCGTACGACGCCTCGCCGATGATCTTCGTGGGGCCGGTGTCGCCGACCACCGCGTACTCGACCTTGTTGTTGTAGATGACGGCGACCACGCCGCCGCCCTTTATGCCGGCACTGGAGTAGTTCCAGATGCTGCTGGAGCTGGGCACCACGACGTACGGCAGCGACTCGGCCTTGAGCGGCTTGCCGTCGGACTGGTGGAAGGCGGTGTCGTCCTGGTACCAGGGGTCGCGGTCCGCGTTGCAGTTGGTGGTGCGCTGGCCGTCGCAGTCGATGTCCATGTCGGACTTCCAGAACACCGCGCCGTTCTTGCCGCAGACGGGGATCGTGGCCGAGGTCTCGTCGTCGGTCTTGTACTTGCCGCTGGAGATCTGGGAGCAGGAGGTCACCTTGGCGAGCAGGTCGGCCGCGCTGACCGAACCCTCCTGAGCGGACTTCGGGACGGTGGTGCCGGACGCGCTCGCGGGAAGCACTCCGGCGGCCAGCAGTGCGGCCCCGGAGGCCGCGGCAAGGGTCAGTGTTCGGATGCGCACTGTGGGGGGTCCCCTTCTGTTAGGAAAGTTTCCTGACCGGGTGCCGTACAAGGTGGACCCGGCTGCATGTCCGCGTCAACCCCTGGGTGTGAACTCAGGGAATTGTCGTATATTGCGGCGAAATAGACCCAGGGGAACACTGGTGGGGCAGGACATTCCGAACATTTATGCAGGAGCCGTGCGGGGGTGGAGCAGTGGCTCCGGTGGCTCCTGGGAGGCGAGGGGCCATGTTCGTACGCACGGTGTACGTCACCGGCGATCCGGCGCAGATCGAGGCGGCCATCCGGGCGCTGAACAGCGAAGGGCGCAGTCTGCTGGAGGAACGTCCCGAGTACCGGGGCTCGGGCGTCTTCGTCGACCGGGATCTGGGCAAACTGCTCGCGGTGAGCTGGTGGGGCTCCGAAGAGGCCCGGCGCAACAGCGACCAGGTGATGCGCGAGCGGCGCGGACCGATGCTGGAGCCGTTCGCGGGCACCGTCGCCGTCGAGAACTACGAGGTGGCCGTCTTCCACACGGTGCAGCTGCCGAGGGTGGGCGGCGGGGTGCGGATGACCAGGGTGGAGTTCGACCCGGCCGACACGGATCTGTTCGTCGAGACGTTCCGCTCGTCGGCGATACCCCGCCTGGAGACGCTGCCCGGCTTCGCGCGGTGCGCCCTGTTGGTCGACCGGCAGCTGGGCCGGGGCTCGGTCGGTGTGCTCTTCGTCGACCGCGCCTCGATGGCCGCGTCCCGCGGCGGCCAGGCGGCCGCCCGGTGCCAGGACGTCGCCAAGGCGCATGTGACCGTGGTCGCCCTGGAGGAGTTCGAGGTCGTCCACGCGGACGTGCACGCCGACTGACGCGCCCCGCACGGGAGTCGGGGAACGAGTGGGGGAACACGAGCGGCCGTCCCACCGTGATCACGGCGGAACGGCCGGTGTGCGCCGGGCTGCCGCTCAGTCCATGCCGGTTGCCCAGCCCATGTGCGCTCGACCCATGTGAGCTCGAGGCATGTGGGCTCAGCCCGTGTGCGCTCAGCCCATGTGCGCTCAGCCCATGTCGAAGGTGGCCGGGTCCGGACCGATGCGGCGGTCCTCGTTGAGCGCGCTGATCGCCGCGAGGTCCTCGATGTCCAGGCTGAAGTCGAACACCTCGATGTTCTCCTTGATCCGGGACGGTGTGACCGACTTCGGGATCACCACGTTGCCCAGCTGGATGTGCCAGCGCAGCACGACCTGGGCCGGGGTGCGGTTGTGCTTCTGTGCGATGGCGACGATCGCCGGCACCTCCAGCAGGCCCTTGCCCTGGCCGAGCGGGGACCAGGCCTCGGTGGCGATGCCCTGCTCGGCATGGAACTCCCGGGCCGCGTGCTGCTGCAGGTGCGGGTGCAGTTCGATCTGGTTGACCGCCGGGATGACCGACGTCTCCTCGATCAGCCGCTCCAGGTGCTCCGGGAGGAAGTTGGAGACGCCGATCGCCTTGACGAGGCCGTCGGTCAGCAGCTGCTCGAACGCCTTGTAGGAGTCGATGTACTTGCCCCGGGCAGGCAGCGGCCAGTGGATGAGGTACAGGTCCAGGTGGTCCAGACCCAGCTTCGCCAGCGACGCGTCGAAGGCGCGCAGCGTGGCGTCGTACCCCTGGTCGGCGTTCCAGAGCTTGGTGGTGACGAACAAGTCCTCGCGGGGGATACCGGAGGCGGCGATGGCCTTGCCGGTGCCCTCTTCGTTGCCGTAGATCGCCGCTGTGTCGATGCTGCGGTACCCGGCCTCCAGTGCCGTGGCGACGGCCCGCTCGGCCTCGTCGTCCGGCACCTGCCACACACCGAAGCCCAGCTGGGGCATCTCGACGCCGTTGTTGAGGATTTTCGGGGGGACCTTGCTGCTCACGAGCTCTCGATCCTTAGGTTGTCGACAGGTGGTACTCCCATCGTCAACGATCACCGGCCGTGATGCATTCCTGAGTCCGGAATCCGCCGGAACCGAGCGGTGAGTCAGCCTCTCGGTACGGAGATTGGCCGGAAATGCATCCGACCTTATGGGTCCGGACCATTGACCGCGGCCCGTTCCTGCCGAGACTCTGGTTCGCACCGTCGGACGTATCGCTGAACCCGGTACAGGGATGTGAACCACCCTGTGGGTTTTCCAGCGGATCCCTGTGAACGCGACTCCCTGTCTGCGCTCTGAGACCCCCAACCTCAGGAAAGCAGGTACGTACCCATGAACGAGACGACCTCGGAAGACCGCCAGGCGGAACCCACCGCTCTGCAGACATCCGATGAAAAGGTCTGGCGAAGCCCTGGTTATCAGGTCGTGGAGACCGCCCTGGAAGTGACCGGCTACGCCCTCGGCGACCGCTGACCCGCACCATGACCGTCACGAGCGTCCACGCCGGGACGACAGCCGGCCCCTGGCCGGTCACGGAATTCACCGAACGGCTGCGAGCCGTCACCGCCGACCGTTACCACGACCGGCACCCCTTCAACCAGCGCATGCACCGCGGCGAACTGACCCCGGCCGAGCTGCGCCGCTGGATCACCAACCGCTTCCACTATCAGCGGCACATCCCCGTCAAGGACGCCCTGATCCTCGCCAAACTGGACCGGCCGGCGCTGCGCCGCTCCTGGCTGCGCCGCATCCGCGACCACGACGGCACCGCGGAGGGCGAGGGCGGTATCGAACGCTGGCTGCGCCTCGGTGAGGCGGCCGGCCTCGCCCGTGACCAGTTGTGGGACGCCTCCCGGGTGCTGCCCGGGGTGCGCTTCGCGGTCGAGGGGTACGTCACCTTCTGCCGGGTACGCCCCGCGCTGGACGCGGTCGCCGCCTCCCTCACGGAGCTGTCCGCGCCCGGCCTGATGCGCACCCGCATCGCCGCCTTCGAACGCCACTACCCGTGGATCGACCCGGCCGGACTCACCTACTTCCGCGGCCGCGTCGACCAGGGTGCCCGGGACGGCGAGGAGGCGCTCGCCCTGGTCCTGGACTGGGCCCGCAACCGTGAGCAGCAGCAGCGCGCCGTCGCCGCGCTCGCCTACAAGTGCGAGGTGCTGTGGGCGCTCCTCGACGCCGTGGACCGCGGGGACACCGCGGGCTGGGGCGGGTCATGACCTGGCGGCCCGCGCTCGCCCGCGCGGTCGTGCTGCGCCACGACCGGGTGCGCGGCACCGACCTGTTGCTGCTGCCCGAGCGGGTGGTCGTCCTGCACGGCCGGGCCGGCGGGGTGCTGCGCCTGTGCGACGGCAGCCGGGCGGTGGCGGACATCGTCACCGAACTGTCCAGGACGTTCCCGAACGCCCCGGTCGCCGCCGAAGTCCCCGAGTTCCTCACGGCGTTACGGAGAGAGGGGTGGCTGAAATGACCACTGCCCGCCCGGACAGGGATCCACCTGCGGCGAACACCGCCGAGCGGGGTGCGGGACGGCATCCACCGATCCCGGCCGATCCCGGCGGAAGGCGAGCTTCGCCGCCCCCCGTCGCACCGCCCTGGGCGTTGCTGGCCGAGCTCACTCATGCCTGTCCCTTGCGCTGCGGGTATTGTTCTAACCCAGTCCGACTGACCGGTCGGTCAGCTGAGTTGGGGACCGGACTGTGGGCGGAGGTGTTCCGGCAGGCCGGTGAGCTGGGCGTGGTGCAGACCCATCTGTCCGGCGGTGAGCCGCTGCTGAGGCGGGATCTGCCCGAGCTGGTCGCCGCCGCCGACACCGCCGGCCTCTACACCCAGCTCGTCACCAGCGGGCTCGGACTGAGCGAGCGCCGGCTGGCCGGGCTGGCGGGCGCCGGGCTGCGCAGTGTGCAGCTGTCCGTGCAGCACCCGGAACCGACGGCCGCCGAACGCATCGCCGGCGCCCGCTCGTTCGCGGCCAAGGAACGCGCGGCCCGGCTGGTCCGGGCGGCGGGCCTGCCCCTCGGTCTCAACGTCGTCCTGCACCGGGGCAACCTGGACGCCGTCGAGGATCTGATCGCACTCGCCGTGGCATGGGGCGCGGACCGGATCGAGCTGGCCAACACCCAGTACCACGGGTGGGCGGCCCGCAACCGCGCCGCCCTGCTGCCGCTCCCCGGCCAGGTCGAGCGGGCCCGGGAAACGGTCCTTCGGTGGCGCCGGCGCCTGGACGAACCCGAGCTGGTCTGGGTCGCCCCGGATCTGGTGGGCGGCACGGCGAAGCCCTGCATGGGCGGCTGGGGCCGGATCTCGCTCACCGTGGCCCCCGACGGCACCGTCCTGCCCTGCCCGGCCGCGGCCACCCTGCCCGGCCTGGACCCGCCGAACGTCCGGAAACGCGAACTCGCCTGGATCTGGCGGGAGTCGAAGGCCTTCAACGCCTACCGGGGTGAGTCCTGGATGCGCGAGCCCTGCCGGGGCTGCGCCCTGCGCACCGCCGACTTCGGCGGCTGCCGCTGCCAGGCGTACGCGCTCACCGGAGACGCCCGCAACACCGACCCGGCCTGCCGCCACGCACCAGGCCACCGTGCCGTACCCCTCCGGCGGACCACCGCGGCCGCCGCCTACCGAGAAGGAGGACCATGAAACGCCTACGAGCCGCCCTGGTGGCCGTCGCGCTCACCACCGCCACGGCGGCCACACTCCCCGCCGCGGTATCCCCACCCGCCACCGCGGCCACCGCGGCCACCGCGACCAGGCCCGCCACCGTCCCCGACTGGTCCACCGCGGTCGTCGACTCCACCATGGCCCGCTACACCCCGAGCACCATCGGCGGCTGGTCCTACCCGGTCGGCCTCTACCTCTACGGCCAGTACCTCACCTACCAGCGCACCCACGACCCCCGCTACCTCGCCTACCTCAAGAGCTACGTCGACCGGTTCGTGAGGAGCGACGGCTCGATCGACCAGTCGTTCAACAGCCTGGACAGCATGCAGGCGGGCCGGCTCCTGGTCATCCTCCACCACGAGACCGGCCAGGACCGCTACCGCAAGGCCGCCAAGAAGATCCGCGACCGCCTGAACACCTACCCGCGCACCGGTGACGGCGGCTTCTGGCACGCGGACAACTCCAGCCGCGCGCACCAACTGTGGGCGGACGGCGTCTACATGGTGAATCCATTCCTCGTCGAGTACGGCAAGGAGTTCGGGGACAGCGCGTACGCCGACGACGAGGCGGCGAAGCAGCTCGCCGTCTACGGCGGCCACCTCCAGGTCGCGAACGGACTGCTCAAGCACGCCTACGACGAGTCGAAGAGCGCGAGTTGGGCGGATCCGGCGACCGGGCTCGCGCCCGAGCACTGGTGCCGTGCCGTCGGCTGGTACGCGATGGCGATCGTCAACGTGCTGGACGCCGTCCCGGCGAACCAGTCGCGCCGACCCCAACTGCTCACCGTCTTCCGGAAACTGGCGGCGGGGTTGGAGAAGTACCAGGATCCGGCGACCGGACGCTGGTTCCAGGTGATGGACAAGGGCGGGCGCGGCGACAACTGGACCGAGACGTCCTGCTCCAGCATGTTCACCTACGCCCTGTCCCGCGGCGTCCAGCAGCACTACCTCGACCCGCACTACGAGGATGTCGCCCGCCGCGGCTACCAGGGCGTGCTCGCCGAACTGTCCGTCGGCGCTGACGGCCGCACCGACCTCGCCGGCATCTCCATCGGCACGAACGTCGGCGACTACGCGTACTACGTCGCCCGCACCCGGGCCACGAACGACTTCCACGGCCTCGGGGCCTTCCTGATCATGAACGAGCAACTGCGAGGTGATTCCGTGTCATGAGCACAACATTCAGAGCCACTGTCGCGCGGCACAGGGCTGCCGCGATCGTCCTCTCGGTTCTCGCCGTCGTCCTCGGGCTCTCCCGTCCCGCGGCCCTGGCATCCCCGCACACCGCGCCCCGCGCCGCCGTCTACGACGTACGTGACTACGGCGCCAAGGGCGACGGCTCGGCCAACGACACCCCGGCCATCGACAAGGCCGTGGACGCGGCCGGTTCGGCGGGCGGCGGCACCGTCCGCTTCACCGCCGGCACCTACAAGTCCAAGAACACCATCCACATGAAGAGCCATGTGACGCTCCAGCTCGACAAGGGCGCCACCCTCCAGGGCTCCAGTGCCGACACCTACGACAAGGCCGAGTCCAACCCGAACGACGCCTACCAGGACTACGGCCACAGCCACTTCCACGACGCGATGATCTACGGCGACAAGCTCACCGACATCGGTTTCGTCGGCCAGGGCGTCATCGACGGCGCCGGCAACCTGATCACCGGCAACCCGAAGTCCGGCGAGGCCGACAAGATCATCTCGCTGACCCGGTGTGACGGACTCAGGATCGGCGACGGTCTCACCCTGCGTCGCGGCGGCCACTTCGCGGCCCTGATCAACGGCTGCACGAACGTCACGTCCGACCACCTGACCATCGACACCGCGAGCGACCGCGACGGCTGGAACATCATCTCCACCACGAACGTCACGGTCACCGACGCGAACATCAAGGCCAACGACGACGCCCTGGTCTTCAAGAGCGACTACGCCCTGGGCGCGAAACTTCCCAACGGGCACGTCCGGGTGAGTGAATCCTCCCTGTCGGCCAAGTGCTGCAACGCCCTGATGTTCGGCTCCGAGACCTGCGGGGACTTCTCGGACTACCAGTTCGAGAACATCCGTATCGAGGGCGCGGACAAGTCCGGGCTCGGCATGGTCTCCATGGACGGCGCGAAGATCTCCGACGTCCACTACAAGGACATCACCATGACCGGAGTGCACTCCCCGATCATGGAGAAGATCGGCACCCGCAGGCGCTGCGGAAACAGCCCGGGCATCGGCTCGATCAGCGATGTGACGTACGAGAACATCACCGCCACCGGCACCACCCCGTCCTTCAGCCCGACCCTGTGGGGCGAGAGCGGCCACCGGATCCACGGGGTGACCTTCACCGACGTCGACATCACCGTGCCCGGTGGCAACGGCACCATGTCGACCGGTGTGCCGGGCAACGACCCCAAGGACTACAACCCCAAGGCCATCGGCACCCGGCCGGCCTACGGCTGGTACCTGCACAACGCCGACGACGTCCAGTTCACCGACAGCTCTGTGAAGTTCGCGGCCGACGACGGGCGGCCGGCGGTCATCGCCAACGCGGCGAGCGGCATCCGCCTCACCCGCTTCACCGCGCAGAAGGGCGGCGACTCCCCGTACGACATCGGCCTCCAGGACGTCACGGGCGCCTGCCTGACGGACAGCCACAACACCTCCGGCGGTGCCCTCCGCGTCTCGGGCGGCCAGGACTGCGGTACGGCTGCGAACCCGCTCGACCTGGAGAATCCCCGGCAGGACTTCCTCCGGGGCTCCGTCGGCGGCCTCTTCCTGCACTGGGGTCTGCGCACCGCCCCCGCCCACACCAGCTGCACCGCCTGGGAGAGCGACGTCACCAGCGGCGGCTGGACCCCCGACTACTGGGTGAAGGAGGCCCAGAAGCTGCACACCCAGTACCTGGTCCTCGCCACCTTCCACAGCCGCCTCGGCTACGCCCGCCCCTGGCCCTCGAAGATCCCCGGCTCCTGCGCCACCAAACGGGACTTCCTCGGCGAGCTGATCACCGCCGCCAAGGCCAAGGGCATGAAGGTCATCCTCTACATGACCGACGATCCCCAGTGGCACGACGAGGGCGGCCACGAGTGGCTCGACTCGGCCGCCTACTCCGCCTACAAGGGCAAGGACGTCGACCTCACCACCCGCGACGGCTTCGGCCAGTTCAGCTACGACAACTTCTTCGAGGTCATGGACCGCTATCCCGACCTCGGCGGCTTCTGGATCGACAACGACAACGCGTACTGGGAGAGCCACGACCTGTACGCACAGATCCAGCAGAAGCGCCCCGCGTACACGCTCAGCGACAACAACGAAGACACGCCGATCATGGACATGATCAGCAATGAGCAGAAGACCGGGATGACTCCGTCCTACGACTACCCGCAGGCGGTCTACACGGCCCAACCCCGCCTGACCGAGGCCGATTTCAAGCTGCCCTCGACGGGAGCCTGGTGGTACGACGGCTCGGACCCGACCGTCGACCGCGCACTCACCCTGGGCCGGCTGGTCACCAACGCCGGCTCCTCGGTGAAGGCTCTGATGGCCGAGACCGCCCAGGTCAACGGCAGGTTCCCGGCCAACCAGGCGAGCTTCAACACCTTCGCCGACTCCTATCTCGACCCCATCTGGGAGTCCCTGCACGGCACCGAGGGCGGCGGCTACCTGTACGGCGGCCTCAAGCCCGGCTTCTGGAACGACGGGGCGCACGGCGTCACCACCATCGCCAGGGGCGACTCCGCCCGCCAGTACATCCACGTCCTGACCCCACCCTCGACCAGCACCCTGCGGATCCGCGACAACGGCTACCGCATCGCCTCCGTCACCAACCTCCGCACGGGCAAGGCGGTCTCCTGGTCGCAGTCCGGCGGTGTGCTGACCCTGACCGGGCTCGGCGACTGGGATCCGTACGACACCGTCTTCAAGGTCATGACCGCCGGCCGTCAGGGCATCCTGTCCGGAGTCAAGGTCACCGCGAGCGCCTCGGCGAGCGGTCACGCGGGCTCCGCCGCCGGTGACAGCGACTACCTCACCTACTGGGACAGCAACAAGACGCTGCCCGTGAACCTGACCTTCGACCTCGGCTCGGCCAAGAAGATCCAGTACATCGGCCTCAACCAGCGCGAGGACTCGGTCGCCTACGCTCGCTCCGGCACCGAGCAGTCGGCGCGCATCAAGGCGTACAAGGTGTTCCTCAGCGACGACGGCACGAACTGGGGGAGCGCCGTCAAGTCCGGGGAGCTGCCCAGCCGACGCGGTATCCAGGGCATCGACCTGACCGCCGCCACCGCCCGCCATGTCCGCCTGGAGGTGGACTCCACCTGGGCCGCCGCCACCGACACCACGCGCTACAAGCGGCTGCGCGTCGACGAGGCCTGGATCGGCACGGCCTACGCGACGCCCGTGAACGGAGGACGCCCGTGATCCGGATCAGAACACTGACGGCAGCGGTCGCCGGACTGCTGGTCGCCGCGGCGGTACCGCTCGTGGGCACCGCCCACCCGGCCGCCGCCTCCGACAACGGTCAGTCCGTCCGGCCCGCCATGGGCTGGAGCAGCTGGAGTTATGTGCGCCGCCAGCCCACCGAGGCCAAGATCAAGGCCCAGGCCGACGCGCTGGTCGCGAGCGGGCTGAAGGACCACGGCTTCGTCCACGTCAACCTCGACGACTTCTGGCAGAAGTGCGACTCGAACGGCTTCACCGTCGACTCGTACGGCCGCTGGGCCGTCGACACCGCCAAGTTCCCCGGCGGCATCAAGGCCGTCGCCGACTACGTCCACTCCAAGGGCCTGAAGTTCGGCTTCTACGTCACCCCTGGCATCGCCAAGAACGCCGTCACCAAGAACACCCCGATCGAGGGCACGTCGTACCACGCGAAGGACATCGCGGACACCTCGAAGACCGAGAAGAACTACAACTGCAAGAACATGTACTACATCGACTACTCCAAGCCGGGCGCGCAGGAGTTCGTGAACTCCTGGGCGAACCAGTTCGCCTCCTGGGGAGTCGACTACCTGAAAATCGACGGGGTGGGCAGCCAGGACGTCCCGGACGTGAAGGCCTGGTCCCAGGCGCTGCGCGGCACCGGACGGCCCATCACCTTCGGGCTCTCCAACAACCTTCCGATCGCCGACGCCCCGACCTGGCGGCAGCTCGCGAACAGCTGGCGCACCCAGGGCGACGTCGAGTGCTACTGCGGTCCCGGCGACCACGGCAGCGGCTATCCGCTCACCGACTGGTCACATGTCTCCGCCCGCTTCGACACGGCCGCGAACTGGCAGCCGTACGCCGGTCCCGGCGGCTGGAACGACCTGGACTCCCTGGAGATCGGCAACGGCGACCAGGTCGGCCTCACCGCCGACCAGCGGCGCTCCCACTTCACCCTGTGGGCGATGGCCGCGGCCCCGCTGCTCCTCGGCACCGACCTGACCCGTCTCGACACCGTCGACAAGGCCATGCTCACCAACGACCGGCTCATCGGCGTCGACCAGGACGGGGTCGCCGCGAAGCGGATCGTGAACAGCGGGGTCAAACAGGTGTGGAGCAAGAAGGAGAGCGACGGCCAGTACGTCGTCGCCCTCTTCAACACCGGCACCTCCGGCAGCTCCACGGTCTCGGTGAAATGGACCCAGGTCGGCTTCTCCGGCTCCGGCGACGTCACCGACCTGTGGTCCGGCTCCCACAAGGGCGTGACGGCCGACTCCTACAGCGCCGGCCTGCGGCCGGGCGAGACCCGTCTGATCCGCGTCAAACCGGTCGACTCGCTCAAGGCGGCGGCTGCACCGGGCTTCGCCGTCGCCCCCTACGAATACCTCGGCTGGGGCAGCCCGCAGAATCCCACCTCGGTGATGTCGGCGACCGGCGTCAAGTGGTTCACCCTCGCCTTCGTCCTCTCCGACGGCACCTGCAACCCCAAGTGGGACGGCTCGCGCCCGCTCACCGGCGGCGACGACCAGGCGAAGATCAACGCGATCCGGGCGGCCGGCGGAGACGTCGTCGTCTCCGTCGGCGGCTGGAGCGGGAACAAGCTCGGCGAGAGGTGTTCCAGTGCGAGCGCACTCGCCGGCGCCTACCAAAAGGTCATCAACGCCTACCGGTTGAAGGCCCTCGACATCGACATCGAGAACACCGAGTGGTCCAACGCGACCGTACGGCAGCGGGTGGTGGACGCGCTGAAGACGGTCAAGGCGAACAACCCCGGTCTCAGGACCGTCATCACCTTCGGCACCACGACCGGCGGCCCCGACTCCACCGGCGTCGACATGATCAAGCGGGCCGCGAACTCCGGTCTGTCGAACGACGTCTGGTGCATCATGCCGTTCGACTTCGGCGGGGGCGCCACGAACATGGGCACCCTCACCACCCAGGCCATGGAAGGTCTCAAGGCCCGGGTCAAGTCCGCCTACGGCTACAGCGACGCCACCGCCTACGCCCACATCGGTTTGTCCTCGATGAACGGCACGACCGACGACTCCGGGGAACGGGTCCGCGTCGCCGACTTCAGGACCATGCTCGGCTACGCCCAGCAGCACCACATCGGCCGCCTCACCTACTGGTCCGTCAACCGCGACCGGGCCTGTGGCTCCGGCACCGACGGGGACGCCTGCAGCGGTGTCCCGCAGCAGCCGTACGACTACCTCAAGGTCTTCGCCCAGTACACGGGCTGAGAGGGAGCAACCTCCATGAACCTCAAGAGAGTTCTGCCCTACGGGCTGGCCGCGGTGCTCGCGCTGCCGCTGGCCGGGCTGAGCCAGGGCACCGCCCTCGCGGCCACCGACTACCAGGCCGAGAGCGCGACGATCTCCCAGGGCACGGTCGCCACCAACCACACCGGCTACACAGGCACCGGCTTCGTCGACTACACCAACATCAAGGGCTCGTCCGTGGAGTTCACGGTGAGCGCGACCGCCGCGGGCACCTCGGCGCTCACCCTCCGCTTCGCCAACGGCACCGCCGTCGACCGGCCGATGGACATCTCCGTGGGCGGCACGGTCGTCGCGTCCGGCGTCTCCTTCCCGGCCACCGCCGACTGGAACACGTGGACCACGAAAACCGTCGACGTCCCCCTGGCGGCGGGCTCCAACAAGATCCGCGCCACCGCGACCACCGCCAACGGCGGTCCCAACCTCGACAAGGTCAGCCTCGACACGCCCGCCGACACCCAGGCCCCCACCAGGCCCGGCCAGCCGTCCTGCTCCGACATCGGCGAGGACGGGCTGACCCTCGGCTGGGGCGCGGCCACCGACAACGTGGGTGTGACGGCGTACGACCTCTACGAGCACGGCAACAAGATCGGCGAGGCGCCCGGGAGTTCGTCCTCCAAGGCGCTCACCGGCCTCACCCCGGACACCACCTACGACCTCACCGTCATCGCCCGCGACGCGGCCGGAAACACCTCACCGGCCAGCCCGGTCGTCGACTGCACCACCAAACCGAGCTCCGACACCACACCGCCCACCAAACCCGGCACCCTGTCTGCGGCCGGCATCACGGCGAACACCGTCGACCTCTCCTGGGGCGCGTCCACCGACGACCGGGCGGTGACCGCGTACGACATCCGCAGCGGGTCGACGGTCTACCGGACGGTCACCGGCGCCACCACCAGCACCCTCACGGGCCTCGCCTGCGACAGCCCGTACACCCTGGACGTCGTCGCCCGGGACGCGGCCGGCAACGTCTCCGAGCCGAGCAACAGCGTCACCTTCACCACCAAGGCCTGCGCCACCGACGGCGGCGTCCCCTCCTCCGTCGCCACCCTCTCCTCCGGCTGGACGATCCCCTGGGGCACCTACTGGATGCCCGACGGCAAGACCGCCCTGGTCACGGAGCGGGACGACTTCCGGGTCTGGAAGGTGACCGAGGACGGTACGAGGACCCAGGTCGGGACCGTCCCGAACGCCGTCACCACCAACGGGGAGGGCGGGCTGCTCGGGGTCGCGGTCGACCCCAAGTGGGGGACGAACCACTACGTCTACTTCATGCACACCGCGTCCGAGGGCAACCGGGTCGTGCGCATGACCTACGACGGCAGCAAGCTCAGCGACTACCAGGTGCTGCTCCAGGGCATCAAGAAGAACCGCTACCACAACGGCGGACGGCTCCTCTTCGGCCCCGACGGCTATCTCTACGTCTCCACCGGGGAGGCCCAGACACCCGACCTCGCCCAGGACAAGAACTCCCTGAACGGCAAGATCCTGCGGATGACGACGGACGGAAAGGCGGCCCCGGGCAACCCGTTCGGGAACTACGTCTACAGCCTCGGCCACCGCAACCCGCAGGGCCTCGCCTTCGACCGCAACGGGCGGCTGTGGGAGGCCGAGTTCGGCAACAGCTCCAAGGACGAGCTGAACCTGATCAAGCCGGGCGCCAACTACGGCTGGCCGACCTGTGAGGGCACCTGCTCGGTCGCGGGAATGACCAACCCGAAGGCCACCTGGAACGTGTCAGAGGCCTCGCCGAGCGGTATCGCCATCGTCCGCAACGTCGTCTACATGGCGTCCCTGCGCGGCGAACGGCTGTGGCGCGTCCCGATCAACGGCAACGCCGAGAGCGTCGGCACGCCGACGGCGTACTACGTGGGCACCTACGGTCGCCTGCGGACCGTGACCAAGGTGCCGGGCGCCGACCAGCTGTGGCTGTCCACCACCAACTGCGACAACAACGGCAACGAGCCCGACGGATCCGACAAGGTCTTCCGGATCGACATCAAGTGACGAGCTGACGGGCCGTCAGGCCCGGTAGAGGGCCTCGACCTCGTTGGCGTAGGCGTTCTCGATCGCCTTGCGCTTCAGCTTCAACGACGGGGTCAGCAGGCCGTGTTCCTCGGTGAACGGCTGGGCGAGGATACGGAAGGTACGGATCGACTCGGCCTGCGAGACCAGGGTGTTGGCGGCCACCACCGCGCGCCGCACCTCGGTCTCCAGGTCGGCGTCGCGCACCAGCTGGGCCTCGGACATCCGGGGCTTGCCGCGCATCTGCAGCCAGTGCTCGACGGCCTCGGTGTCCAGCGTGACCAGGGCCGCGATGTAGGGGCGGTCGTTGCCGACGACGATGCACTGGTTGACCAGCGGATGGTCGCGCACCCGCTCCTCCAGGACACCGGGGGAGACACTCTTGCCGCCGGAGGTCACCAGGATCTCCTTCTTGCGGCCGGTGATGGTGAGATAGCCGTCCTCGTCCAGGGAGCCCAGGTCGCCGGTGGCCAGCCAGCCGTCGTGCAGGGTGGCGTCGGTGGCCTTCTGGTTGTTGAGGTAGCCCTGGAAGACGTTGCCGCCGTGCAGCCAGACCTCGCCGTCGTCCGCGATGTGCACGGTGGTGCCCGGGACGGCCTGGCCGACCGTGCCGTAGCGGGTGCGCTCGGGCGGGTTGGCGGTGGCGGCCGCCGTCGACTCGGTCAGGCCGTAGCCCTCGTAGATCTGCACGCCCGCGCCGGCGAAGAACAGGCCGAGCCTGCGGTCCATGGCCGAGCCGCCGGACATGGCGTTGCGGATCCGGCCGCCCATCGCCGCCCGCACCTTGGAGTAGACGAGCTTGTCGAAGAGCTGGTGCTGCACGCGCAGTGACGCGGACGGGCCGGGCCCGGTGCCCCACGCCTTCGCCTCGACGGCGTCCGCGTACTTGACCGCGATCTCCACCGCCTTCTCGAACGGGCCGCCCTTGCCCTCCTTCTCCGCCTTCCGCCGGGCCGCGTTGAACACCTTCTCGAAGATGTACGGCACGGCCAGGATGAACGTCGGCCGGAACGCGGCCAGATCGGGCAGCAACGCGGCCGCGTTCAGCTGCGGCTGGTGGCCGAAGCGCACACCGTGCCGGACCGCGGCCACCTCCACCATGCGGCCGAAGACGTGCGCGAGCGGCAGGAAGAGCAGGGTGGAGACCTCCTCGCCCTTCTTCGCGCGGAACACCGACTCCCAGCGGCCGACGACCGCGTCCGCCTCGTACATGAAGTTGCCGTGCGACAGCACACAGCCCTTCGGGCGGCCGGTGGTGCCCGAGGTGTAGATGATCGTGGCGACCGAGTCCGGGGTGACCGCCTGCCGGTGCCGGTGCACGACCTCGTCCTCCAGATGCGCACCCGCGTCGTACAGCTCCTGCACCGCGCCGGAGTCCAGCTGCCACAGCTGGTGCAGCTGCGGCAGCCGGTCGATGACGGTGGCGATCGTCATCGCGTGGTCCTCGTGCTCCACGATCGCGGCCGTGCACTCGGCGTCGTACAGCATCCAGAAGCACTGTTCGGCCGACGACGTGGGGTAGACCGGCACCACCTGGGCACCGATCGTCCACAGGGCGAAGTCGAACAGCGTCCACTCGTAACGCGTGCGGGACATGATCGCGACCCGGTCGCCGAACCGGATGCCGCGCGCCAGCAGCCCCTTGGCGAGGGCCAGGACCTCGTCGCGGAACTCGGCGGAGGTCACCTCACGCCACTGGCCGAGGTCGTCCTTGCGGCCCAGGGCGATGTGCAGCGGGTCCGCCAGGGCATGCTCGAACACGCAGTCGGCCAGACCGCCGACCGGCGGCGCCGACGCCAACGCCAACGGCGGGTTGGTGAACTCGCGCAAACCCCGCTCCCGCTTCTCGCTCCCCAGTCACGCTCCGCACAGCGCCGTGAAAGCTACCCCACCGGCAGACCGTTCGGGAGGGGGTGCGAAAACGAGCATTGCTCTCGTATGTGCCCGTCAGGGCCTGGAAAATACCCTCACATGGGGAAGGGTCGGACAGAATCCTTACGGTTGAGTAAGTTCCGCCTCCGTAATCTCCACTGAATCTGTACGACCCGATTACCGCCCCCGGCCGGTTACCGGCCGGTCAGGCACGCGGCAGTGCCGTCCCCTCCGAGGACTGCGCCGCCGGCGCCGTTTTCGTCACCGGGCCGTCCGTGCGCGGGGCCCGGACCAGCACCAGGACCAGGGCGCCCGCCACCACCGAGGCGCCGCCCAGCACCAGCAGGGCGCCGTTCAGCCCGGAGGCGAAGGCCGTGCGCAGGGTGTGCTCGGCGAAGGTGCCGCGCAGCGCTCCGGCGCCGCCGCCCGCCAGCGTGTGCGCCGCGTCGTGCGGCAGCGTGCCGGTCATCCGGGAGGTCACCACGGTCCCGGAGACGGCGACCCCGAGCGCGTACCCCAGCTGCCGGACCGTGTTCACCGCACCGCCCGCCATCCCGGCCCGCTCCGCGGGCACCGCGGCCAGTGCCGCGCCCGCGACCGTCGGCGACACGAGCCCGGTGCCGATACCCACCAGCACGAACCCCGGTATCAGCGCGGTCCAGGAGGAGCCCGCGCCCAGCACCGCCTGGCAGAGGTCGCCCGCGCCGATCAGCAGCAGCCCGCCGTCGACCGTCAGCCGGGCTGGCGCCCCGTGCAGCAGCCGCCCCACCAGCACCGCGACCACCATCGCCGCCACCGTCATCGGCAGCAGTGTCAGCCCGCCCCGCACCGGGGTCATCCCGAGCAGGGTCTGCATCCAGATCGACACGTACGGCAGCGCCCCGAACGCGACCCCGCTGAACGCGAACGCCCCCACCATGACTCCGGTGAACGACCGTCCGCGCAGCAGCGACAGCTCCAGCAGCGGATGCGCGGCCCGCCGCTCCACCAGCACGAACACCAGCAGCCCGAGGGTCGCCGCGGCGAACGCGCCGAGCGCCGCCGCCGCCGTCCAGCCGTCCTCCCCGGCCCGTACGACCCCGTAGGTCACGCCACCGGCGAACAGCGCGAACGCGACCGTACCCGCCCAGTCCACGCGCATCCCGCGCGGTCCCCGCGACTCCGGTACGACCCGCAGCGTCAGCCACACCGCGACCACACTGACCGGCAGGTTCACCAGGAAGATCCACCGCCAGCCGGGCCCCGCCGTCAGCAGCCCGCCGACCACAGGACCGACCGCCGCGGCCCCGCCGCTCACCGCACCCCACACGCCGAGCGCCGCCGACCGCTGCCGCCCCTGGTAGACCGAGCCGAGCAGCGGCAGTGTCGTCGCGAACATCGCGGCCGCGCCCACCCCCTGCACGGCCCGCGCCGCCACCAGCGTCCCCGGCCCCGGCGCCAGCCCGCACAGCAGGCTCGCCGCGGCGAACAGCACGACACCGGCCACATGCACCCGGCGCCGGCCGAGGATGTCGGCCGCCGCCCCCGCCCCCAGCAGCAGCGCGGCGAGCGCCAGGGCGTACCCGTCCACCACCCACTGCAGGTCGCTCAGTGACGCGTGCAGTGCCGCCGCCATGTCCGGCAGCGCCACCACCACGATCGTCACGTCGAGCAACAACATGAACGTTCCCAGACACACCGCGGTCAGCGGCCCCCACCTGCGCATCGCTTCACTCCTCGGCCGAACGGCTTGCTGTCACTCCGTACCATGGGGTCAGTCCGGCCGATCAGGGCGGTGGAACCGGGATGTTCGGCGGAATCCGATGGGAGAGACCGTGCTGGCACTGGAATCCGACACGTTCGACGAGCTGGACCTGCGGCTGCTCAGCGCGCTGGAGGTCGACGGCCGGGCCTCCTTCAGCCGGATCGGGGCGGTAGTCGGCGTCTCCGACCAGACGATCGCCCGCCGCTACCGCAGACTGTGCGCCGAGGCCGGGCTGCGGGTGGTCGCCGTCCGGGACGCCGAACGGCTCGGCCAGGACCAGTGGATGCTCCGGCTGCGCTGCGCGCCCGACGGCGCCACCGTCATCGCCGAGGCCCTCGCCAAGCGCCCCGACACCGCCTGGATCGGGCTGGCCGCCGGCGGCACCGAGATCGTTTGCATGACCCGGCCGCGCCACCCCGGCGACCACGACGACCTGCTGCTCGGGAAACTGCCACGCACCCCCAGCGTGGTGGAGATCCGCGCCCAGCAGCTCCTGCACCGGTTCTACGGCGGCCCGTCCGGGTGGGTGCTGAAGTTCCGGGCGCTGACGGACGACCAGGTCGCCGCGTTGCGCCCGGCGGCGCCGGAGTCCGACGGGCCGGTGTGGCTGGAACCCGAGGACGCTCCGCTGCTCGCCGCGCTGGAGCGGGACGGGCGCGCGACCTACCCGGAGTTGCAACGGGCGACGGGACGGTCCGAGTCGTCGGTGAAGCGCCGGCTGGCCGCGCTGCTCGCCTCCGGGGCGGTGTACATCGACGTCGAGTACCGGTGCGAGGTGCTGGGGTTCTCGAAGTCCGCGGTGCTGTGGATCACCACCACGCCGGCCGCGATGCCCTCCGTCGGCCAGGCGCTGGCAGGGCATGACGAGGTGGCGTTCGCCGCGGCCACCGCCGGGCCGTCGCACGTCGTGGTGACGGCGGTGCTGCGAGATACGGCGCATCTGTACGCGTATCTGAGCGGCCCGGTGGGGCAACTGGAGGGGGTGCAGCATGTGGAGGCCATGCCGTTTTTGCGGAGGGTGAAGCAGTTGACGTATCAGGGGCCGTGGTGAGTTCGCGGGGCGGTGGCGGCCGGTCGCGCCCACGCGGCGGCAGCCGCACCTCCGATTCAGCCCCGCGCCCGTGCGGGCCGCAACCGCGCGCCTCCTTTCAGGATCGCGGCCGCCAGTGCGTCCGCCGCCGCCTGTGCCGGTGTGCGTCTCGGGCCGTGTACGACGACGAAGTCGACCTTGCCCAGTTCCGGTAGTCCCGCCCGGTCCGGGACGCGGAACAGACCCGGGGGGACCAGGCCCTTCGAGTGGGCCATCACGCCCAGGCCCGCCCGGGCCGCCGCGATCAGCCCGTTGAGGCTGCCGCTGGTGCACACGATGCGCCATTCGCGGCCCTGGCGTTCCAGCGCCTCCAGGGCCAGTGCGCGGGTGATGCCCGGCGGGGGATAGACGATGAGCGGGACCGGACGGTCGGGGTCCAGACGGAGCCGCTCCGCGCCGATCCACACCAGGTCGTCGTGCCAGACCAGCTCGCCGAGCGGATCCTCCACGCGTCGCTTGGCCAGCACCAGGTCCAGCTTCCCGGCGGCCAGCTGCTCGTGCAGGGTGCCCGACAGCTCCACGGTCAGCTCCAGGTCGACCTCGGGATGGTCGTAGCGGAACCCCTCCAGGATCTCCGGCAGCCGGGTGAGGACGAAGTCCTCCGACGCGCCGAACCGGAGCCGGCCGCGCACCCTGGTCCCGGTGAAGAAGGCCGCCGCCTGCTCGTGCACCTCCAGGATCCGGCGGGCGAAGCCGAGCATCGCCTCGCCGTCCTCGGTCAGTTCCACCGAGTGGGTGTCCCGGGAGAACAGCTGGCGGCCGGCCGCGTCCTCCAGACGCCGCACGTGCTGGCTGACGGTCGACTGGCGCAGTCCCAGGCGGCGGGCCGCCTGGGTGAAGCTGAGGGTCTGGGCCACCGCGAGGAAGGTCCGCAGCTGCGAAGGGTCATACACTCGAACATGTTATCGCGGAACGCGATGGCAGTCAGAACGGTATACCGGATTCCCGATCGCCTGCCGGAGGAGGACGATGGAGAGGGGCCTTCCGGGCCGCCGGCGAGAGCCCCCGCGAGAGCCCGGCGTACGCGCCGGCCCGACACCATGGACCGACCGCAAGTGGAGCACCGTGAAACGCCTGAGCTGGCCCAGTTGGATGCCGATCGACCCGTACGTCCTGCTGTTGCTCGGGACGGTATGCATCGCCGCGCTCCTCCCGGCCCGTGGCACCGCCGCCGACGTGGCCTCCGGCGCCTCCACGGCCGCGATCGCCTTCCTCTTCTTCCTCTACGGCGCCCGCCTGTCCACCCGCGAGGCCGTCGACGGACTGCGGCACTGGCGGCTCCATGCCACGGTCCTGGTCTGCACGTTCGTGGTCTTCCCGGTGCTCGGCCTGGCCGCCCGCGGCCTGGTGCCCGTGCTGCTCACCCATCCGCTCTACCAAGGCTTCCTCTTTCTCACCCTGGTGCCCTCGACCATCCAGTCGTCGATCGCCTTCACCTCGATCGCCCGGGGCAATGTGCCCGCCGCGATCTGCGCCGGGTCCTTCTCCTCGCTGATCGGCATCGTCCTCACCCCGCTGCTCGCCGCCGCACTGCTCGGCAGCAACGGGGGCGGCTTCTCCGCCGACTCGATCGTCAAGATCGTCCTCCAGCTGCTGGTGCCGTTCGTCGCCGGACAGCTGCTGCGCCGGTGGATCGGGGAGTTCATCGCCCGGCACAAGAAGATCCTCGGCCTGGTCGACCGCGGCTCGATCCTGCTGGTCGTCTACACCGCGTTCAGCGAGGGCATGGTCCGGGGCATCTGGCACCAGGTCAGCGCCGTCCGGCTGGCCGGCCTGCTCGCCGTCGAGGCCGTGCTGCTCGCCGTGATGCTCCTCCTGACCTGGTACGGCGCCAAGGCGCTCGGCTTCGGCCGCGGGGACCGCATCGCCATCCAGTTCGCCGGATCGAAGAAGTCCCTCGCCTCCGGACTGCCCATGGCCAGCGTCCTGTTCGGCGCCCATGCCTCGCTGGCCGTGCTGCCGCTGATGCTCTTCCACCAGATGCAGCTCATGGTGTGCGCGGTCATCGCCAAGCGCCGTGCCCACGACCCGGAGGCCCAGGAGGAGGACGCCGTGCCCCCGGCCGCCCCCGCGGCGGAGTCACGGTCGGCCGTCGGCACCGGGACCTCCGGCCGCTGAGAGGCCGGCGAGGGGGCGGCGAGCGGCCGGCGAGCGGTCGGCGAGGGGGCGGCTTGCGGGCGGCGAGGGGGCGCGGCCTTTCCGAGGTCGGCCCGGGACCCGATCGCCGGTGTTGTCGGCTGCCGAACGCGACCAGTTCACGGGCCTGTTGATCCGGATTTCCGGTACGGACGGCTGATGACGGCTAACGTTCCGTCATGACCGCACCCCTGGCGCTCGACCCGGCGCGCACCGCTCTCGTCCTCGTCGACCTGATGGACCGCATCGTCGCGCTGCCCCTGGAGCCCCGCAAGGGCACCGAAGTCCTGCACACCGCCGAGCAGCTGGCCCACTCCTTCCGCGCGGCCGGCGCACCCGTGGTGCTGCTCCGCGTGGAACGGCCCGCGCTCGCCGAGCAGCCGCCGGGCAGCGGGCTGGTGGCCGGACTCCGCGGAGAAGGAGACGTGGAGATCGTCAAGCGCACGATCGGCGGCTTCCAGGGCACGGAACTCGACGCCCGGCTGCGCCGGCTCGGCGTCACCCGTCTGGTGTTCGGCGGCATCGCCACCAACCTCGGCGTCGAATCCACCGCCCGCGCCGCCGCCGACCTCGGCTACGACCTCGTCTTCGTGTCGGACGCCATGGCCGCCTTCACGGCCGCCGAGCACGAGGCGTCCGTCAGGCTCGACTTCCCGCGCCTGGGCACGGTCGTGACCGCCGCCGACGTACGCCTCACCCCCGCCTGACCGCTCAGACCAGCGACCCGCCCCCGTCCACGACCACCACCGACCCGGTGCTGTACCCCCCACGCATCAGGTACAGGTACGCCTCCGCCACATCCGCCGGCTCGCCGACCCGCCCCACCGGCAGCGACTCGGCGGACGACCGGAACAGACCGTCCCGGTCCGCCTCCGGCAGCTCCCGCCACAGCTCGGTCCGCACCACTCCCGGCGAGACCACGTTGAACCGCACCGGCGCCAGCTCCACGGCCAGCGCCCGGGTCAGCGACTCCATCGCCCCGCACAGCGCCGACGCGACGCTCGAACCGGGCATCGGCCGCTGTCCCGCCGTACCCGTGGTCAGCACCACCGAACCCCCGGGGCGGATCGACCCGACGCCGTACTTCACCGCCGTGTACGCGCCGAACAGCCGGGTGTCCAGAAAACGCCGGGCCTCCTCGACGCTTGTTCGGGCCACGGTCTCCAGCAGCAGCGACTCACCCGCCGTGAACACCAGGTGGTCGTATCCGCCGAGCCGCGCGAAGAAGCCGCGCACCGCCTCCTCGTCCGTGGCGTCCAGCACCTGGCCCTCGGCGTCCTCGGGCAGCACCTTCAGTGCCGCGTCCACGCTCTCCTGCCGGCGCGAGGCGACGACGACCCGCGCGCCCTCCCGCGCCGCGCCCTCCGCGACCGCGAGCCCGATGCCCGACGTACCTCCGATGACGACGACACGCTGTCCCTGCAGACCCATGGCCGGCTCCTCTCCGAGCTGCTGTTCCGTCCCGTTCGGACGCTTCCAGCCTGCGGCCCGGCGGCATCGGCCGTCCAAGACCTCTTCCGGCGGTGGCGATGCCCTGAAGGCATCGCCGTCTCTGGCCAGGAGGTGCGGGCATGGACCTGGATCTGCGCAAGGTCCGCTACTTCGTGGCGGTCGCCGAGCTCCTCCACTTCGGCCGGGCGGCCGAGCTGCTGCACATCGCCCAACCGGTGCTCAGCCGTCAGATCCGCGCGCTGGAGAAGGACCTGGGCGCCGACCTGTTCGTACGGGACAGCCACGGCGTGACCCTGACCGACGCCGGTCACCAGCTCCTCGACGACGCGCGCCAGTTGCTGGCCACCGCCGACGGCACCCGGCGCCGTGTCCTGCAGGCCGCCCGCGGCCGGCAGCGGCTCGTCGTCGGCTTCCGCGCCGGTGTCGTCGTCACCCCCGCGCTGCGCGCCTTCGCCGCGACCCACCCGGATGTCGAGACGGGCGCCCGCCGGGTCGAGTGGGACGACCAGGAGCGGCTCATCCTCGACGGCACGGTCGACATCGCCTACGTACGGCGGCCGGTCCGCGAGGACGGACTCGAACTGCGCCCCCTGTACGGCGAGACCCGCGTGGCCATGCTCCCCGCCGAGCACCGGCTGGCCGGGAAACCGGAGATCACGCTCGCCGACCTCGACGGCGAGCGATGGCTGCGCTACAACGATCCCCTCCCCGGCGACCTGCCGCTGCGCACCATCGAGGAGAAGTTCGAGCGGGTGGCCGCCGGCACCGGCATCACCCTGGTGCCGCACTCGGTCGCCGAGCAGTACTCCCGCCCGGACATCGCCTACGTCCCGGTCTCCGACGCCGATCCCGACCGGGTGCTGCTGGCCTGGGCGGCCGGCCGCCGCTCCCCGCTGATCGCAGCGTTCGCCGAGGCCGCGACGGGCGTCGCGGTGCCCGGCTGAGGCGGGGCCCCTGCGGCGCAGGGGGCGCTCCCCGCCGGTCGGGGCCCCGCCGCCGTGCCGCGGGGAGCCGGTCAGCCCTGGGCGGCCGCGGCCCGCAGGGCGATGCGGTCCTCGCCCGCGTACACGTTCATGTTGGGGCCCCGCAGGAAGCCGACCAGGGTCAGCCCGGTCTCCGCCGCCAGGTCCACCGCCAGCGAGGACGGCGCGGAGACCGCCGCCAGCAGCGGGATGCCCGCCATCACCGCCTTCTGCGCCAGCTCGAAGGAGGCCCGCCCGGAGACCAGCAGGATCGCCCGGGACAGCGGCAGGCTGCCGTTCTGCAGCGCCCGCCCGACCAGTTTGTCGACCGCGTTGTGCCGGCCCACGTCCTCCCGGATGTCCAGCAGCTCGCCGTCCTCGGAGAACAGGGCCGCCGCGTGCAGCCCCCCGGTCCGGTCGAACACCTGCTGGGAAGCGCGGAGCCGGTCGGGGAGGCTCGCGAGCAGCTGGGGTTCGACCCGGACCGGGGGAGTGTCGGCTATCGGCCAGCGCGCCGTCGTACGCACCGCGTCGAGGCTCGCCTTGCCGCACAGCCCGCAGGACGAGGAGGTGTAGACGTTCCGTTCCAGGGTGAAGTCGGGGAGCCTGACGCCCGGCGTGGTCCGTACGTCGACCACGTTGTAGGTGTTGGAGCCGTCCACCGTCGCTCCCGCGCAGTAGACGATGTTCTGCAGGTCGTCGGCGGTCGCCAGGACGCCTTCGCTCACCAGGAATCCGGCCGCCAGCGCGAAGTCGTCGCCGGGTGTGCGCATCGTGATGGCCAGGGGTTTGCCGTTGAGTCTGATCTCCAGCGGTTCCTCGGCGACGAGCGTGTCCGGCCGGGCGGAGACCGCTCCGTCGCGGATGCGGAGGACCTTGCGTCGTTCCGTGACTCGTCCCATGGTCTGATCAGCCCCGGTTCTGTACGTGCTGGTAGCCGAAACGGCCCTTGATGCAGAGGTTGCCGTGGGTCACCGGATTGTCGTGCGGCGAGGTGACCTTGACTATCTCATTGTCCTGCACGTGGAGCGTGAGGTTGCAGCCCACACCGCAGTACGCGCACACGGTGGTCGTCTCCGTCTGCCGCGACTCGTCCCAGGTGCCCGCCGCCCGCATGTCGAACTCCGACTTGAACGACAGCGCCCCGGTGGGGCACACCTCGACGCAGTTCCCGCAGTAGACACAGGCCGAGTCGGTCAGCGGGGCGTCGTGCTCCACGGCGATCCGGGCGTCGAAGCCGCGCCCGGCGACCGAGATCGCGAAGCTGTTCTGCCACTGGTCGCCACAGGCGTCCACGCACTTGTAGCAGAGGATGCACTTGTCGTAGTCGCGCACATACAGATCGTTGTCGACCCTGGGTTCCTCGTCCAGGCGGGCCGCGTCGGGGCCGAAGCGGTCCGGTTTCGCCTCGTACTCCTTGATCCACTCGGCGACCCGCGGGGTCGTTGACAGGTCCACCGAGGAGGCCAGCAGCTCCAGGACGATCCTGCGGCTGTGCCGGACGTGCTCGGTGCCGGTGCGTACCACCATCCCCGGCTCGGCCTTCCGGGAGCAGGCGGGCACGAGGGTCCGCGAACCCTCCACCTCGACCACGCAGACCCGGCAGGCGTTCTTCGGGCGCAGGGTGTCGCCCTCGCACAGCGTCGGGACGTCCGTCCCGGCCGCCCGGCAGGCGTCCAGGATCGTCGAGCCCTCCGGGACCCGGGCCTCCTCGCCGTCGATCGTGAACTCCAGCAGCCGGCGCGGGATTCCCAGCGGTGTGACGGTCATCGGTACGCCCCCAGACGGTCGATGGCGGATTCCACGGCGTTCCAGGCGGTCTGGCCCAGACCGCAGATCGAGGCGTCCCGCATCGCCCGGCCGACCTCGCGCAGCAGCGCGATGTCGTCGGCCGCGCCGGGTCCGGTGCGTTCGACGATCCGGTGCAGCGCCTCCTGCTGGCGGACCGTCCCCACCCGGCACGGCACGCACTGCCCGCAGGACTCGTCCCGGAAGAACTCGGCGATGCGGAGCAGGAGCCGAGGCAGCGGCACGGTGCCGTCGAAGGCCGTGACCACACCCGAGCCGAGCGTGGTGCCCGCCTCCCTGGTGCCCTCGAAGGTGAGCGGGATGCCGAGTTCGTCCGGCCGTACGAAGCCGCCGGCGGCCCCGCCGAGCAGCACCGCCCGCAAGTCGTCCCGGACTCCGGCGAGTTGCAGCAGCTCGCCGAGCGTGGCTCCGAAGGGGAGCTCGTAGACACCGGGGCGGGCCACGCTCCCCGACACGCAGAACAGTTTGGGTCCGGTGGACCTGGCGGTCCCGATCGCCGCGTAGGCCGGGGCGCCCATGGTCAGGATCGGCAGGACGTTGACCAGCGTCTCCACGTTGTTCTCGACCGTCGGCCTGCCGAACAGCCCCTTCTCCACCGGGAACGGCGGCTTCGAGCGCGGCTCGCCCCGGTACCCCTCGATAGAGTTGAACAGGGCCGTCTCCTCACCGCAGATGTACGCCCCCGCCCCGCGCCGGATCTCGATGTCGAAGGCGAAGCCCTGGCCGAGGATGTCCTCGCCGAGGAGGCCACGGGCACGCGCCTGGTCGACCGCGTGCTGTATCCGCCGTGTCGCGCGCGGATACTCACCGCGGATGTACAGGAAGCCCCGGTGCGCGCCGATCGCGTACGCCGCGACGGTCATCGCCTCCACCAGCGCGTACGGGTCGCCCTCCATGAGGACGCGGTCCTTGAAGGTGCCCGGCTCGGATTCGTCGGCGTTGCAGACGAGGTAGTGCGGGTGGTCCGGCTGGGACGCGGTGGCCTGCCACTTGCGGCCGGTGGGGAAGGCGGCGCCCCCGCGCCCTACCAGACCGGAGTCGGTGACCTCGCGGATGACTCCGGCGGGACCGAGACCGAAGGCGTGCCGCAGGGCGGTGTAGCCGCCGTGCGCCCGGTAGTCGTCGAGCGAGGACGGGTCGACCACGCCCACCCGCTTCAACAGGGTCAGACCTTCCTGTCCCGACTGCGGTACGGCCGTCGCGGCCGACGGCTCCTCGGGGGCCGAGTCGGGCGCGGTGGCCGCGAGGACGGCCGTCCTGACCGTCGCCGGCGCCGACACCGCGGTACGTGCCGGGTCCCCGGCCCGGATGGCAAGGGCGGCCGGAGCCCGCTCGCACAGGCCCAGACAGGGACTGCGCTCGACGTGCACCCCGGGACCGAGACCCTCCTCGACCCCGGCGCACAGTTCCGGCGCCCCGGCCGCCGTGCACGCCAGGTCCGTGCAGACGTGCAGGACGGTCGCCGGGCGGGGCTCGACGGAGAACATCGCGTAGAAGGTGGCGACGCCGTAGGCCTCGGCCGGGGGGACCGTGAGGCGGCGGCAGAGATAGCCGAGGGCCCCTTCGCTGATCCAGCCGATCCGGTCGTTGACCGCGTGCAGCCCCGGCAACAGCAGGTCGCGCCGGTCCCGGGCGGGGCGCCCGCCGCGTGCCCAGCGCAGATCCGCGTCGGAGCGGTCGGCGCCCTCCCAGGAGGACTCCGGAGGGCCGAGCAGGGCGTCGACGGCGGCCCGTTCCTCGTCCGTCGGTTTGCTGTCGCCGAAGTGCAGGTCCACCTGGGTCACCTCACGATGGTCGCGACCGGGAGCTTCTCGATACGGATCGCCGACGCCTTGAACTCCGCCGTCCCCGCGATCGGGCAGTTCGCCTCGATCGTCAGCTGGTTGGTGTCCACCTCGTCGGGAAAGTGC
This sequence comes from Streptomyces sp. NPDC054813, assembly GCF_053611365.1. Classification (NCBI taxonomy): domain Bacteria; kingdom Bacillati; phylum Actinomycetota; class Actinomycetes; order Kitasatosporales; family Streptomycetaceae; genus Streptomyces; species Streptomyces sp. NPDC054813. The sequence continues at coordinate 183,166 of NZ_JBSHAF010000020.1, forward strand.
ATGGTCATGAAGGCGAGACCGGGGCGCAGGGCGGTGTCGATCCAGACCGGGGCCACGACCGAGCCCCGCCGCGAGGACACCTGGACCTCCTCGCCGACGACGACCCCGTACCGCTCGGCGTCCTCCGGGCACAGCTCGATGTACTCGCCGCGCCGCAGCGGGGAGGCGTAACCGCCGCTCTGCACGCCGGTGTTGTAGGAGTCCAGCCGCCGCCCGGTGGTGAGCCGGACGGGGTACTCCTCGTCGGTGAGGTCGACCGGCGGATCGTGCCGGACCAGCCCGAAGGGGGCCGGCAGGCCGCGCCGCGCCGGGTCCTTCTCCCACAACCTGCCGTGCAGATAGGCCGGTTCGAGACGCTCGGTGCTCGGGCACGGCCACTGGATGCCCTGGTGCTCGGCGAGCCGGTCGTACGTCATCCCGTAGTGGTCAGGGGAGACCGACCTCAGCTCGTTCCAGACGGCCTGGGCGTCGGCGTACTTCCAGTCGTGGCCGAGGCGGGTGGCGAGGTCGCAGAGGATGTCGATGTCCTCGCGGGCCTCGCCGGGCGGGGTCACGGCCCGGCGCACCCGCTGCACCCGCCGTTCGCTGTTGGTGGTCGTGCCCTCGGTCTCCGCCCAGCCGGCGGTCGCGGGCAGCACCACGTCCGCCAGCTCCGCCGTCCTGGTGAGGAAGATGTCCTGGACGACCAGGAAGTCGAGGGCGCTCAGCCGGCGGATCGCCTGCTCGCTGTCGGCCTCCGACTGGGCCGGGTTCTCGCCGATGCAGTAGACCGCCCTGAGCGTGCCCTCCTCCATGGCCTCGAACATCTCGGTCAGGTTCAGCCCGTAGTGCGGCTGGATGACCGTGTCCCAGGCCGACTCGAACTTCAGCCGGGCGTCCGGGTCGAGGATGTCCTGGAAGCCGGGGAGGCGGTTGGGGATCGCGCCCATGTCGCCGCCGCCCTGCACGTTGTTCTGGCCGCGCAGCGGCTGCAACCCGGCACCGTAGCGACCCACCTGGCCGGTGAGCAGGGAGAGGTTGATCAGGGCGCGGACGTTGTCGGTTCCGTTGTGGTGCTCGGTGATGCCGAGGGTCCAGCACAGCTGGGCGCGCTCGGCGCGGGCGTAGGCGTGCGCCAACTCCCGTATCGCGGCGGCCGGGACGCCCGTCACCTTCTCGGCCAGCGACAGCGTCCACGGTTCGACGAGCGCCCGGTACTCCTCGAAGCCGCTCGTCGCCCGCTCGACGAACGCCTCGTTGGCCAGCCCCGCGTGGATGATCTCCCGGCCGATCGCGTGCGCCATCGGGATGTCCGTGCCGACGTTCAGTCCGAGCCAGCTCTCCGCCCACTCGGCGGTGGAGGTGCGGCGCGGGTCGACGGCGTACATCCGGGCGCCGTTCCTGATGCCCTTCAGTACGTGCTGGAAGAAGATCGGGTGCGCGAAGCGGGCGTTGGATCCCCACATCACGATGACGTCGGTGTGCTCGATCTCCTCGTACGAGGACGTGCCGCCGCCGGAGCCGAAGGCGGCGCTCAGGCCGGCCACGCTCGGGGCGTGACAGGTCCGGTTGCAGGAGTCGACGTTGTTGGTGCCCATCACCACCCGGGCGAACTTCTGGGCCACGTAGTTCATCTCGTTGGTGGCGCGGGCGCAGGAGAACAGCCCGAACGCCCCCCGGTTGCGGTCCAGGCCGCGAGCCGCGCGGTCCAGGGCCTCCTGCCAGCTCGCCCGCCGGAACGGCTCGTCACGGGAGTCCCGTACCAGGGGGTGGGTGAGCCGGGTGTAGGTCTTCTGCTGCCGTTTCCTCATGCGGCGCTCCTCAGCGCGAGCAGGTCCGAGATGGCGTGCACGGTGCGCAGGGTGGGCACCTCCACGCCGGTGATCCCCGCCAGCTCGACGACGGCCGCGAGGAGCACGTCGAGTTCCAGCGGCTTGCCGCGCTCCAGGTCCTGGAGCGTGGAGGTGCGGTGGTCGCCGACCTTCTCGGCGCCCGCGAGCCGGCGTTCGATGGAGACACCGACCTCGCAGCCGAGCGCCTCGGCGACCGAGAGCGTCTCGCGCATCATGTCCTCGATGACCCGGCGGGTGCCGCCGTGCAGGCACATCTGCCGCATGGTGGCCCGGGCCAGCGCGCTGATCGGGTTGAAGGAGATGTTGCCGAGCAGCTTGAGCCAGATGTCGTTGCGCAGCTCCGGCTCCACCGGGCACTTCAGCCCGCCGCTCTGCATCGCCTCGCTGAACCGCAGACAGCGCTCGGACGCGCTGCGGTCGGGCTCGCCGATCGAGAACCGGGTGCCTTCCAGGTGCCTTACCACGCCCGGGGCTTCGAGCTCGGTTGCCGCGTAGACCACACAGCCGACGGCGCGTTCGGGGGCGAGTACGGCGCTGACCGCGCCGCCCGGGTCGACGCTCTCGACGCGGTGGCCGTCGTAGGGGCCGCCGTGCCGGTGGAAGTACCACCAGGGGATGCCGTTCTGGGCCGCGACCACCGCCGTGCGCTCGTGCAGCAGCGGCTCGATCAGCGGCCCGCACGCCGCGTACGAGTTGGCCTTCAGCCCCAGGAAGACGTAGTCGACCGGGCCGATCTCGGCCGGGTCGTCGGTGGCGTGGGCATGCGCGGTGAAGTCGCCGCGCGGGCTGAGCACCCGTACTCCGTACTGCCTCATGGCCGCCAGATGCGGTCCACGGGCGACGAGATGCACATCGGCGCCCGCGCGGTGGAGTGCGGCACCGACATAGGCGCCGATCGCACCGGCGCCGAGGACTGCGACTTTCACGGAACACTCCGTTCGGTTTGAGGGATACCGCGGAGGTGGCCTCGGGGAGACCGGGTCGTGGGTCGTCGTGCGAAGCGGTCCGGCCGTCGGCCGAATCATGTCGACGAAATATTGTCTACAGTATGGAGTCGGGCCCGACAAGGGTTCCGACAGCGACCGTTCGGCGCATTCTGGATACCGCTCATCGCATACGATCGAGCCGTTGGGTTCTCAACTACCCTGACCCGGCCCTACCGTTCGGGACTCATGAGCAGCCCCCCTGTAGCACCGCCGGGCTGGAGCCGCTGGCTCGTCCCGCCCGCCGCCCTCTCCGTCCACCTCTCCATCGGCCAGGCCTACGCCTGGAGCGTCTTCAAACCGCCGCTCGAATCCGCGCTGAACCTCAGCGGCACCCAGAGCGCGCTGCCCTTCCAGCTCGCGATCGTGATGCTCGGCCTGTCGGCCGCGTTCGGCGGCACCCTCGTCGAGCGCAACGGACCGCGCTGGGCCATGACGGTCGCCCTGGTCTGCTTCTCCACCGGCTTCCTGATCTCCGCGCTCGGCGCCGAGACCAAGCAGTACTGGCTGATCGTCCTCGGCTACGGATTCGTCGGCGGCATCGGCCTCGGCATCGGCTACATCTCGCCCGTCTCCACCCTGATCAAGTGGTTCCCGGACCGGCCCGGCATGGCCACCGGCATCGCCATCATGGGCTTCGGCGGCGGCGCGCTGATCGCCTCGCCCTGGTCCGCGCAGATGCTCTCGTCCTTCGGCAGTGACAACGATGGCATCGCCCTCGCCTTCCTGGTGCACGGACTGGCGTACGCCGTCTTCATGACCCTCGGCGTGCTGCTGATCCGGGTGCCACGCAGCGAGAAGCCGGTCGCGGACGCACCGAGCGCCTTCGAGGGCGTGCAGGTCTCGGCGAACACCGCGATCCGCACCCCGCAGTTCTGGTGCCTGTGGGTCGTGCTCTGCATGAACGTGACCGCGGGCATCGGCATCCTGGAGAAGGCCGCCCCGATGATCACGGACTTCTTCGCCGACAGCTCCACTCCGGTGACGGTGTCCGCGGCGGCCGGGTTCGTCGCCCTGCTGTCCGCCGCCAACATGGCGGGCCGCATCGGCTGGTCGTCCACCTCCGACCTGATCGGCCGCAAGAACATCTACCGCGTCTACCTCGGTGTCGGCGCGCTGATGTACCTGCTCATCACGTTGTTCGGGGACTCCTCCAAGCCGCTGTTCATCCTCTGCGCCCTGGTGATCCTCTCCTTCTACGGCGGCGGCTTCGCCACCGTCCCCGCCTATCTGAAGGACCTCTTCGGCACCTACCAGGTCGGCGCGATCCACGGCCGGCTGCTCACCGCCTGGTCCCTGGCCGGTGTGCTCGGGCCGCTGATCGTCAACCGGATCGCCGACCACCAGAAGGACGCGGGCAAGCACGGCGCCGACCTGTACACGCTGTCCTTCGGCATCATGATCGGACTGCTCGTCATCGGGTTCGTCGCCAACGAGCTGATCCGGCCCGTCAACGTCCGCCACCACATCCCCGCCCCCAGGGAGGCCGTCGATGTCGAACGAGAGCAGCGGGCCTGAGACCGACCGTCGCTGGCTGATCGCCGTCGCCTGGCTCTGGGTGGGCGCGCCCTTCGCCTACGGAGTGTATGAACTCGTGCAGAAAGCGACTCAGCTGTTCAACGGGTGAACCGGGAGAATGCTCGGGCGTCCGAGGGTCTGCAAGAAGCCGACAACTCGGGCGCCCGTTTCCTGTGGCCTTACGTGCCGTCGTACCCGTGAGTCACTGAACAGACTGGTGGGCCCACACCGAGGCAACGAGGGGGACCCACCACCCATGAACGGCTCGCGCATCGCCGCCGTCGGCCACTACCAGCCCGCCAAGGTGCTCACCAACGAGGACCTGGCGGGTCTGGTGGACACCAGTGACGAGTGGATCCGCAGCCGGGTGGGCATCCGCACCCGGCACATCGCAGGGCCCGACGAACCCGTCGACGAGCTGGCCGCGCACGCCGCGGCCAAGGCCCTCGCCGCGGCCGGCCTCACCCCCGCCGACATCGACCTGGTCCTGGTCGCCACCTCCACCGCGATCGACCGCTCCCCGAACATGGCCGCTCGCGTCGCCGCCCGGCTCGGGATCCCGCAGCCCGCCGCGATGGACGTCAATGTCGTGTGCGCCGGTTTCACCCACGCGCTCGCCACCGCCGACCACACCGTCCGGGCGGGCGCCGCCACCCGTGCGCTCGTCATCGGCGCCGACAAGATGTCCGAGGTGACGGACTGGACCGACCGCACGACGTGTGTCCTGGTCGGCGACGGGGCGGGTGCGGCCGTGGTCGAGGGCTGCGGGCCCGGTGAGCAGCCCGGGATCGGGCCGGTGCTGTGGGGTTCCGTCCCCGAGATGAGCCACGCCGTACGGATCGAGGGCACCCCGCCGCGGTTCGCGCAGGAGGGGCAGAGCGTCTACCGCTGGGCCACCACCCAGCTGCCGCCCATCGCCCGGCGCGCCTGCGAGAAGGCCGGGGTCACCCCCGCCGACCTCGCGGCGGTCGTGCTGCACCAGGCGAACCTGCGGATCATCGAGCCGCTCGCGCAGAAGATCGGCGCGGTCAACGCGGTGGTCGCCAGGGACGTCACCGAATCGGGCAACACCTCGGCCGCGAGCATCCCGCTCGCGCTGTCCAAGCTGGTCGAGCAGGGGAGCGTCACCAGCGGCGACCCGGTCCTGCTCTTCGGCTTCGGCGGCAATCTGTCGTACGCGGGGCAGGTCGTGCGGTGTCCCTGAGGGGCGCGTTCCGCGGTGTGACGTGGTCAACTCCCGCTTCCCCTGGCAGTTGTGCGCCGTAGACTGTAGACGAAAGACAATCGATACTGAGTGTCCGCTCGTAACGGGTGTCTGCCGAAGGGGGACCCGATGTTGTCAGCCGGACTGCCGCAGGGCGCGGTGCCCAAGCTCGAACGCCCCGGACCGCTCCGTGACCGCGTCTACGAGGCACTGCTGGAACTCATCACCACCCGCGCCCTCCAGCCCGGCCAGCACCTCGTCGAGAGCGAACTCGCCGGCCACCTGGGCGTCTCCCGGCAGCCGGTGCGCGAGGCGCTCCAGCGGCTGAACACCGAGGGCTGGCTCGACCTCCGGCCCGCGCAGGGCGCGTTCGTCCACGAGCCCACGGAAGACGAGGCCGACCAACTCCTCACGGTCCGCACCCTGTTGGAGGCGGAGGCGGCGCGGCTGGCGGCGGCCGAGGCGGGCAGCGCGGGAGTGGCCGCGCTGGAATCCCTGTGCGCCGAGGGCGAGAAGGCCGTCGCCGCGGACGACGTGGACGGGGCCGTCGCGCTGAACGCCGCGTTCCACGCCAAGATCATGGACCTGGCCGGCAACACGGTCCTCGCCGAACTCGCCGCCCAGGTCGACCGCAGGGTCCGCTGGTACTACACGCCGGTGGCCCGGCAGCGCGGCCACCAGTCCTGGATCGAACACCGCGAACTGATCGCGGCGATCACGGCCCGCGACGAACAGCTGGCGACCAGGCTGATGCGCGAACACACCGAGCACACCCGGCGGTCGTACCACGAGCGGCCGAAGGCCTGACCAGGCCGCCGGCAAGGTCGAAGCCAAGGGCCGGAGCCGCTGCCCGGCCAAGTGGTACGCCCGCTGGCGCGCACGGCGAGAACGGCCTGCTCGACCGGCTTGCACCGAAACCCCCTGGAGGACGAGCGCGCCGTCACGGCGTCCGCCTTCTGGCACCGTGCGGTCGCGTGCTTCGCCTTGTCGCGTCACACGGCCCTGCGCGGCCCTCCGTCGTCGGCCGCCCCCTGCCCTCGGGTGCGAGGACGTTCTTACGGCACGCGGGCGACGCCGACGTAGAAGCCGCTCAGCTCCGGGGTGGGAGCCGGTGAATCCTTGTACCACTGGGTCGCGGTGACCAGCCCTGGAGCCACCAGTTCCAGGCCCTCGAAGAACGGCTCGATCTCGGCCCGCGTACGCATGCGCAGGGGGATCTCGCCCTTGCGGTAGGTCGTGGTCACCGACTTGACGAGGTGCGGGTGCTCGTCCGCGGTGCCGTGGGAGAACATGAAGTAACTGCCCGAGGGCAGCGCGTCGAGAAGCGTCCGCGTAAGACCGTAGGGGTTTTCGTCGTCGGTGATGAAGTGCATCAGCGCGATCATCGACAACGCGACCGGCCGGGTGAAGTCCAGGAACGTACGGGCGTGGTCGAGGATGGTTCCCGGCTTCCGTACGTCGGCCTCGATGTAGTCGGTGCTTCCCTCGGGACTGCTGATGAGCAGAGCCTCCGCGTGCCGCAGCACGATGGGGTCGTTGTCGGCGTAGGCGATCCGCGCCGACGGCACTATGCCTTGCACGATCTGATGCAGGTTCGGCTGGGTCGGGATGCCCGTACCGATATCGAGGAACTGGTCGATGCCGTTGCCGGCCAGCCAGGCCGCCGCGCGGTGCATGAACGCCCTGTTGCGCATGGCGTTGAGACGCGCTTCCGGTGGCAGTTTCGCCGCCACCTCCTCATCAACCGGATAGTTGTCCTTGCCGCCCAGCAGCCAGTCGTAGACGCGTGCCGGGTGGGGCCGGCTCGTGTCGATACGACTTTCGCGGGTGGGGTCTGCCGTCATGCATGACTCCAGCGTGTACTCGATCGCTGACCGACTCACCGAGGTCGCTTCGTGCGCCGTGGATGAGGCGGTGGAGGGCATTGCGATTGTGCCATTGGCCAAGCCCTCACGCGGAGTTGTCGCTCGGTGTGCCCACAACGTCATCGATTCGGCCCGCCGCGCCCTCAACCTCGCGCCGTGACCTGCCGAGTGCGCAGGGTCCGGAAACGGTTGAGTCCCGGACATCGGTCCGGGACTCAACCGCTGGGGAGACCTCGACGTAAGGTTCCGTGGGACCCGTCAGGTCGCCGTCTGCGGCTGTACCGCACCCACCTTCGCTGTCGTGCCCGGGCCCCGGCCCGGCTGCCGGAGCAGCAGGGCCACCCCCGCCGCCAGCATCGAGATGCCGCCGGCCAGGGCGTACGCGCCGTTGTAGCCCCAGGCGCCGACCACCATGGAGCCGAGGCCGCCGCCGAACAGGCCGCTGACGAGCTTGCCGCTGTAGACCAGGCCGTAGTTGGTGGCGTTGTAGTTCTCGCCGAAGTAGTCCGGGGTCAGTGCGGCGAAGAGCGGGTAGAAGGCGCCGCCGCCGAAGCCGGAGAGGAAGGCGAAGAACAGGAACAGCCACTCGCTCTTGACGTCACCGGCCCAGATCACGCCGAACTGGGCCAGGCCCAGCACGACGATGACGAAGACCAGCGTCGGCTTGCGGCCGAGGCGGTCGGAGAGCCAGCCGACCACGCCGCGGCCGATGCCGTTGATGACCGCCATCACGCCCATGGAGGAGGCCGCGACCAGCGGGCCGAAGCCGACGTCCTTGGCGAAGTCCACCTGGAAGGAGATACCGAAGATCGAGACGCCGGCCGTCATCACGATGGAGATCCACATCAGCGGGAGCATGCCGGTGCGGATCGCCTCCTTCGGCGTGAACTGCCGTACCGCGGGCGGGTTCTTGGCGAGAGCCGTGGCGCTCTTGGCGTCGCCCGACTGGTAGAGCGGGTCGATGTCGGCCGGCCACCAGTTCTTCGGCGGGTCCTTGAAGAAGAACGCGGTGACCAGGACCACGACCATCACGTAGGCGCCGATGAGGTCCAGGACGCGGTGGTAGTTGGCGGTGTCGAAGGCGTAGTTGAAGATGAAGATGAAGGGGAGTGAGCCGTAGGCGAAGCCACCGTTCACGAATCCCGTGCGGGCGCCCCGGCGTTCGGGGAACCACTTGCCGACCATGTTGATGCAGGTCGCGTAGACCAGTCCGGAGCCGAGACCGCCGATCACACCGAAGCCGATGATCGCCAGCCAGATCTCGCTGATGTGCGACAGCGCCAGGAACCCGATCAGGCACATCACGGACCCGGTGTACATGGCCCGGCGTGCGGTCAGGATGCCCTTCTCCCGCAGCCAGCCCGCCGGGAAGGCGATGCCGGCCTGGAAGAACACCCAGATGCTCAGGATCCAGAAGGTGTTGGACTGCGTCCAGCCGTGCGCGTGGGACAGGGTGTCCTCCGCCGAGCCGTACGCGTACTCGAAGACGCTGATGGCCATCATGGCCACCCACGGGAGGTAGACCATGAAGTTGCGGGAGTGGCCGAGGATGTCCCGGTCGGTCTCCCCGATCCGGTACACCCGGCCGCGGGCGTCCGTCACCTCACGGTACGGACGACGCTGAGCGCCGGTGCTGTTCGTGGCTACAGGGTCTGCCGTCATGTCACGCCATCTCCTCGCCGAGCGGATGCGGGTTGGGGACGATGCGCCGGGCGCTGGGCCTGCCCGGTGCCTTGAGGAAGAGGGCCAGCACTGCGGAGGCCAGGCCGACGGAGCTCGCGAGCACGAACGCGCCGTGGTAGTCCCACTCACCCACGACGACCGCGCCCAGACCGGAGCCCACCAGGCCGGAGATCAGCTTGGAGCTGTAGACCATCCCGTAGTTGGTGGCGTTGTTGTTCTCACCGAAGTAGTCCGCCGTCATGGCCGCGAAGAGCGGGAAGATCGCCCCGCCGCCGAACCCGGAGACCATGGAGCAGAACAGGAAGAACGGCATGCTGCCCATCTGGCCGGAGACCAGCACACCGAACTGCGCGCTGCCGAGCACGATGCAGACGATGATCAGGGTGTTGCGGCGGCCGTACCGGTCGGAGATCCAGCCGATCACCCCGCGCCCGGTGCCGTTGACGATCGCCTTCAAGGACATCGCGGTGGCGACGATGCCGCCCGCGAATCCCATGTCCTTGCCGAACGGCACCTGGAAGGCGATGCCGAAGATGTTGATCCCGGCCGTGCACAGCAGGCAGAACCACATCATCCACAGGACGGGGGTACGGGCCGCCTCCTTCGGGGTGTACTGCTTGACCGCCGGCGGGTTCTTCTCCAACGCCCGCCTTATGCGCGGGTCCTGAGTGACCTTCAGGGGATCGACGTGCGACGGCCACCAGTTCTTCGGCGGGTCCTTGAAGAACCAGCCCGCCGACGCCACCACCAGACACAGTCCCACGCCGACCGAGGTGAGCAGGACCCTGTAGTTGCTCAGGTCCAGGACGGAGGTGAACAGGAACACGAACGGCACGGACCCGTAGGCGAAACCGCCGTTCACGAAGCCCGTCTTGCCGCCCTTGCGCTCCGGATACCACTTGCCGACCATGTTCACGCAGGTCGCGTAGACGAGACCGGCGCCGATACCGCTGCACATGCCGAAGCCGAGATAGGCGACGACCACGTTCGGCGCGAACGCCAGCGCCACGTAGCCCAGCAGTGTGCCGACCGCGCCGATCAGCATGGCCGTACGCGCGGGGAGCCGTCCGCTCTCCCGCAGTTGCCCGGCCGGGAAGGCCACGGCCGCCTGGAAGAACACCCAGACGCCCATCAGCCAGAAGATGTGCCCGCTGCTCCACAGATGTGCCTCGTGCAGCGTGTCCTCCGCCGATGTGAACGCGTACTCGGCGGAACTGATGCCCATCATGCCCACCCAGGGCAGGATGACCATCCACTTGCGTGTGCGGCCCATCAGATCGACGTCGGTCTCGCCGATCCGGTATGTGCGGCCGTTGCGGTCCGTCACCTCCCTGAAGGGGACGGACGCCGTTAGATCGATGGATGACATGTTCGTTCAGCACCCCTTGCGTCGAAAGCTCTGGCCAGCGCCCCCTGTCCAATGCCTTTCGTGCGCGCACGGGTCCCGGGGCCGGCCGCAGCGCACCGCCGGCCGGCCCCCTCCTCGGCTAGGTCATGAGCCGCCCCCCAGCAGTCCGGCCGCCCGCGCCCAGCGGTACTTGGCGCCGAGCACGGCCACCGGCCGTTCGGTCGTGTACGGGTACGCCACGACCCCCCGCTCGTACAGGTACTGGCAGGCCTCCTCGACCTCGACGTCCCCCGCGAGCGAGGCGACGACCGGCTTCTCGATGCCCCGCTCCCGGAACTCCGCGACCACCCGCGCGGTCAGCTCCGCGAACACCATCGGCGGGGTGACGATGGTGTGCCAGTAGCCGAGGACCAGTGCGTGGATGCGCGGGTCCTCAAGACCGAGCCGGATCGTCGCCTCGTACGTCGACGGCGGCTCGCCGCCCGTGATGTCCACCGGGTTGCCCGCGGCTCCGAAGGGCGGGATGAAGCGGCGGAACGCCTCGTCCAGGTCCGGCGGTATCTCCATCAGGGACAGGCCGTTGTCGGTGATGGCGTCGGACAGCAGCACACCGCTGCCGCCCGCGCCGGTGATGATCACGACGTTGTCGCCCTGCGGGGCCGGCAGCACCGGCAGGCCGCGCGCGTACTCCAGCATGTCGTTCAGACCCGGCGCCCGGATCACACCCGCCTGCCGCAGGATGTCGTCGTACACGGCGTCGTCACCCGCGAGGGCCCCCGTGTGCGAACCGGCCGCCTTGGCACCGGCTGCCGTACGCCCCGCCTTGAGGACCACGACAGGCTTCTTCGGTACGGTGTTCCGCGCCGCGTCGACGAAGGCGCGGCCGTCCTTGAGGTCCTCCAGGTGCATCGCGATGCACTCGGTGTGCGGGTCCTCGCCGAACCAGGTCAGCAGGTCGTCCTCGTCCAGGTCCGACTTGTTGCCGAGGCCCACGATCGCCGACACACCCGTCTTCGTGGTCCGCGCGAAGCCGAGGATCGCCATCCCGATGCCGCCCGACTGGGACGTCAGCGCCACTCCGCCCTTCACGTCGTAGGGCGTGCAGAACGTGGCGCACAGGTCCTGCCAGGTGGAGTAGTAGCCGTAGATGTTCGGGCCGAGCAGCCGGACGCCGTACCGCTCGCCGATCGCGACGATCTCCTCCTGGAGTTCGTGTTCGCCGGTCTCCGCGAAACCGGAGGGGATCAGGACGGCGTTGGGGATCTTCTTCCGGCCCACCTCCTCCAGCGCCGCTGCCACGAACTTGGCGGGAATGGCGAAGACTGCCACGTCCACCTCACCGGGAACGTCCGTGACACTCTTGTACGCCTTGCGGCCCAGAATGTCATCGGCCCTGGGGTTCACCGGATGGATCTCCCCGGCGAAACCGCCGTCGACGAGGTTGCGCATCACCGAGTTGCCGATCTTGCCCGGCTCGTTGGAGGCGCCGATCACGGCGACCGAGCGGGGCTGCATCAGCCGGCGCATGGAGGTGAGGATCTCCTCGCGCGCGTACTTCCGGCGCGGCGGCGGCTGCTTCTCGGCGAGGATGATCCGGATGTCGGCGGCGACCGCACCCTGTGGGGTGGCGATCACCGGGTTGAGGTCCACCTCGGCGATCTCCGGGAAGTCCGCGACCAGTTGGGAGACGCGCCGGATCTGCTCGGCGACCGCCCAGCGGTCCACACCGGCCTGCCCGCGCACCCCGCGCAGCACTTCGGCGGCCTGGATGGAGTCCAGCATGGACAGCGCCTCGTCGGCGGAGACGGGCGCCAGCCGGAAGGTCACGTCCTTCAGGACCTCGACCAGCACTCCGCCGAGCCCGAACGCCACGACCTTCCCGAACGTCGGGTCGGTCACCGCGCCGACGATGACCTCCTGCCCCTTCGGGAGCAGCTCCTGCACCTGCACGCCCTCGATGCGGGCGCCGGCGTCGTAGGCCTTCGCGTTCCCGACGATCCGGTGGAAGGCCGCGCGCACGTCCGCCGCGCCCTCGACCCCTACGATCACCCCGCCGGCGTCGGTCTTGTGCAGGATGTCCGGCGAGACGATCTTCATGACGACCGGTCCGCCGAAGCGCGCCGCGTACGCCACCGCCTCGTCGACGTCCCTCGCCAGCTCCTCGCCCGGTACGGCGATCCCGTACGCATCGGCGATCACCTTGCCCTCGGGCGCCGTGAGCGCGTCACGGCCCTCCGCGCGTACGGAGTCGAGGAGTTGGCGGACCCGCAGCTCCCGGTCCTCTGCCATCACGTCAGATCACTCCGTTCGACTTGAGCAGGCGCAACTCTTCGTCGCCGAGACCGAGTTCGCCGATGTAGACCTCTGCGTTGTGCTCGCCCAGCAGCGGTGAACTGGTCACGTCCACGGGGGAGTCGGAGAGCTTGAGCGGGCTGCCGACGGTGACGAACTCACCGCGTTCGGGGTGCGGGACGGTGACCACCATCTCGTTGGCGACCAGCGACTCGTCCTCGATGATCTCCTTGGTGGAGAGGATCGGCCCGCACGGGATGTTGTGGGCGTTGAGCTGCTCCAGCACCTCCCACTTGGGGAGCGTCGAGGACCACTCCTCGATCAGCTGGAACATCTTGTTGAGCTTGGGCAGGCGGGCCTCCGGGGTCGCCCACTCCGGGTCCTCCGCCAGCTCCGGCCGGCCGATCAGCCGGGTGATCGGCTGCCAGCCGACGGGCTGCACGATGACGTACACGTAGTCGTTCGGGCCGCCCGGCGCGCACTGGACCGCCCAGCCGGGCTGACCGCCGCCGGAGGCGTTGCCGGAGCGGGGCACCTGGTCGCCGAAGTCCTCGTTGGGGTACTCGGCGAGCGGCCCGTGCACGAGGCGCTGCTGGTCGCGCAGCTTCACCCGGCAGAGGTTGAGCACGGCGTGCTGCATGGCGACGTTGACCCGCTGGCCGCGTCCGGTCCGCTCCCGCTGGAAGAGCGCCGCCAGTATCCCGGCCACGGTATGCACCCCCGTGCCCGAGTCACCGATCTGCGCGCCCGTCGCCAGTGGCGGCCCGTCCTCGAAGCCGGTGGTGGCCATCGAGCCGCCCATCGCCTGGGCGACGACCTCGTACGCCTTGAAGTCGGTGTACGGGCCGTCCCCGAACCCCTTGATGGACGCGTACACGATCCGGGGGTTGATCTCCTTGATGCGGTCCCAGGTGAACCCCATCCGGTCGACCGCGCCCGGCCCGAAGTTCTCCACCATCACGTCCGAGCGGCGTATCAGCTCGGTGAGGAGCTCCTTGCCGCGCTCGGTCTTGGTGTTGAGGGTGATGCTCCGCTTGTTGCAGTTGAGCATCGTGAAATAGAGGGAGTCGACGTCCGGGAGGTCACGCAGCTGCCCCCGCGTGATGTCACCGGTCGGCGCCTCCAGCTTGACGACGTCCGCGCCGAGCCAGGCGAGCAGCTGGGTGGCGGACGGCCCCGACTGGACGTGCGTCATGTCGAGGACGCGGATGCCTTCGAGTGCCTTGGTGGTCATCGGCGTTCACCTCACTTGTACATGGTCTGGTTCATGGTTCCGGGGGCGTACGCGTCCGGGTCGACCCAGACGTTGATCAGCGACGGCTTGCCCGACTCCCGGGCCCGGCGCAGGGCGGGGCCGATGTCGGCGGGGTCGCGGACCTCCTCGCCGTAACCGCCCAGCATCTGGGCGAACTTGTCGTAGTGGACGTCCCCGAGGGTGTTGCCGATCCGCTCGCGCTCCTTGCCGTACTTGGCGGCCTGGCCGTAACGGATCTGGTTCATCGAGGAGTTGTTGCCGACGATCCCGACGAAGGGGAGGTCGTAGCGGACCAGGGTCTCGAAGTCCCAGCCGGTGAGGGAGAACGCGCCGTCGCCGAAGAGGGCGACGACCTCCTTGTCGGGCCGCGCCTGCTTGGCGGCGAGCACGAAGGGGACGCCGACGCCGAGGGTGCCGAGCGGGCCCGGGTCCATCCAGTGGCCAGGGGACTTGGGCTGTACCACTTGCCCCGAGAAGGTGACGATGTCGCCGCCGTCGCCGATGTAGATCGAGTCTTCGGTGAGGAAGTCGTTGATCTCGCTGACCAGGCGGTACGGGTGGATGGGGGAGGCGTCCGAGCGCAGCTGCGGCAACCGCTTCTCGATCGCGGTCTGTTCGGCGGCCCGTAGCTCGTCGAGCCACTCCTTGCGCCGGGAAGCACCACCATTGACGCGGCCCGAGGCGGCCTCGGTCACGGACTTCAGGACCAGCCCCGCGTCGCCGACGATCCCGAGGTCGACGTCCCGGTTCTTGCCGACCGTGCGGTAGTCGAGGTCGATCTGGACGACGGTGGCGGCGGGGGAGAGGCGCTTGCCGTAGCCCATCCGGAAGTCGAAGGGCGTGCCGACGATCACGATGACGTCGGCGTTGGAGAACGCGTACCGCCGGGAGAGCTGGAAGTGGTGCGGGTCGCCGGGCGGCAGGGTGCCGCGTCCGGCGCCGTTCATGTACGCCGGGACGTTGAGGGTCCTGACCAGCTCGATGGCGGCCGCGGTGCCCCGGGTCGTCCAGACCTGGCTGCCCAGCAGGATGGCCGGCTTCTCCGCGTGCACGAGGAGGTCGGCGAGCTTCTCGATCGCCTCGGGGTCGCCGGCCGAGCGGGTGGAGGCCCGGTAGGCGCCGGACCGCGGGATGCGCGCCTTCTCCGCCGGGACCTTGGCGTCCAGGACGTCGCGCGGTATCTCCAGGAAGGAGGGGCCGGGGGCGCCGTGGTAGCACTCGCGGAACGCCATGGAGACCATGTCGGCGGCGCGGGCGGTGTCCGGGACGGTCGCCGCGAACTTGGTGATCGGCGCCATCATGTCGACGTGCGGAAGGTCCTGCAGGGACCCCATCTTGTGCTGGGTGAGCGCCCCCTGGCCGCCGATCAGCAGCATCGGGGACTCCGCGCGGAAGGCGTTGGCGACCCCGGTGACGGCGTCGGTCGTCCCCGGCCCCGCGGTGACGACCGCGCAGCCTGGCTTGCCGGTGATGCGTGCGTAGCCGTCGGCGGCGTGGGCGGCCACCTGCTCGTGGCGGACGTCGACGACTTCTATGCCCTCGTCTACGCAGCCGTCGTAGATGTCGATGATGTGGCCGCCGCAGAGGGTGTAGATGCGGTCGACCCCCTCGGCCTTCAGTGCCTTCGCAACGAGATGACCACCGGAAATCACGTCCTGGGTGTCGTCGGGCATGGCGAAGTCCTGTCCCTTCGTAGGGGGTGGGATACCGTCTTCGTACATTGCATACAGTCGACGAATACTGTATGAAGCTTGTTATCCCGCATCCGGTGGGTGGTGTCCAGGGGGCGTGCGGCACTTTTCAGTCATCGGAGTTCGGCCTCGCGATGACTTCTGGATGACTTCGCAGACAGGAGCCGGAATGGACCTGTACGAACACCAGGCAAGGGAACTCTTCGAGGAACACGGCATCGTGGTGCCGAGGGCCGAGGTCACCGACTCGCCCAAGGAGGCCCGCGAGATCGCCCGCCGACTCGGCGGCCGAGTCGTAGTGAAGGCGCAGGTCAAGACCGGTGGCCGGGGCAAGGCGGGCGGCGTCAAGCTCGCCGCCGACCCGGCCGCCGCGGAACTGACGGCCCGGCAGATCCTGGGCATGGACATCAAGGGGCACACGGTCGGCAAAGTGATGCTGGCCCAACCCGTGGAGATCGACAGCGAGTTCTACGTCTCGTACGCCCTGGACCGCGCGGCGGGCACCTTCCTCGCGATCGCCTCCGCCGAGGGCGGCATGGAGATCGAGGAGGTGGCCGCGACCCGTCCCGAGGCGGTGGCCCGGGTGCCCGTCGATCCCGCGGTCGGCGTCACCTCCGCCAAGGCCCAGGAGATCGCCGGCGCCGCCGGACTGCCGCCGCAGACGGTCGACGTCCTGGTACGGCTCTGGCAGGTGCTGGTCCGCGAGGACGCCCTGCTCGTCGAGGTGAACCCGCTCGTGCGCACCGAACAGGGCCGGATACTGGCGCTCGACGGCAAGGTCACCCTTGACGACAACGCCCGCTTCCGGCAGGCCCGTTGGGGCGCGGAGGAGAGCGGGCACCGGGACCCGCTGGAGGCGGTGGCCGCCGCCCGCGGCCTCAACTACGTCAAGCTGGACGGCGAGGTCGGCATCATCGGCAACGGCGCCGGCCTGGTGATGTCCACCCTGGACGTGGTGGCAGGCTGTGGCGCCCGGCCCGCCAACTTCCTCGACATCGGCGGCGGAGCCTCCGCCCAGATCATGGCCGACGGACTCTCGGTGATCCTCTCCGACCCGGCCGTGAAGTCGGTCTTCGTCAACGTCTTCGGCGGGATCACGGCGTGCGACGCGGTCGCCGACGGGATCGTGCAGGCCCTGGAGACCGTCCGCCTCGCCAAGCCGCTGGTGGTCCGACTCGACGGCAACAACGCGGCCCGCGGCCGGGCGATCCTCGACGGCCGCGCGCACCCCCTGGTCGAACAGGCCACCACCATGGACGGCGCCGCCCGCCGCGCGGCCCAACTCGCCACCACTGCCTGAGGAGACGGGACGACATGGCGATCTACCTCACCAAGGAGAGCAAGGTCCTCGTCCAGGGCATGACCGGCGGCGAGGGCATGAAGCACACCCGGCGGATGCTGGCCGCCGGGACGGACGTCGTCGGCGGCGTCAACCCGCGCAAGGCCGGTCAGAGCGTCGACTTCGACGAGCGTGCGGTCCCGGTCTTCGGCACGGTCGCCGAGGGCATGGCCGCGACCGGCGCCGACGTCACGGTCGTCTTCGTGCCGCCCGCCTTCGCCAGGGCGGCGGTGCTGGAAGCCGCCGACGCCGGCATCGGCCTCGCGGTCGTGATCACCGAGGCCATCCCGGTCCACGACTCCGTCGCCTTCACCTCGTACGCCCGTGGCAAGGGCACCCGGATCATCGGGCCCAACTGCCCCGGTCTGATCACCCCCGGCCAGTCCAACGCGGGCATCATCCCCGCCGACATCACCAAGCCGGGCCGGATCGGTCTCGTCTCCAAGTCGGGCACCCTGACCTACCAACTCATGTACGAGCTGAGGGACATCGGCTTCTCCACCTGTGTGGGCATCGGCGGTGACCCGGTCGTCGGCACGAACCACATCGACTGCCTGGCCGCCTTCCAGGACGATCCCGACACCGAACTCGTCGTGCTCATAGGGGAGATCGGCGGCGACGCGGAGGAACGGGCCGCAGCCTACATCCGGGACCACGTCACCAAGCCGGTCGTTGGCTACATCGCCGGGTTCACCGCGCCCGAGGGCCGGACCATGGGCCACGCGGGTGCCATCGTCTCCGGTTCGGCCGGCACCGCGCGGGCCAAGCAGGAGGCGCTGGAGGCGGTCGGGGTGCGGGTGGGGAGCACACCGACCGAGACCGCCCGGCTGGTCCTCGACCTGCTGGACGCCCGGCAGCCGGAAGGGAGCTGAGCCATGGCCCTCGGCGCTTCGATCCCTTTGGTCCAGAAGCCCGGCACCGGGTGGCGCGACGCCTGGGCGCGCTGTCTCGCTCTCGCCCCCGAGGCCTTTCGCGACGACCGTGTCCTCAACCTCTGGGCCGGCACCTGGCAGCCCGACGGCCGGCCGCTGCCCGCGACCAGCCCCGTCGACGGCAGCCCCATCGCCGGTGCCCCACGGCTCGACCGCGGCACCGCCCACCGGGCCGTCCGCGCCTGCCTCGACCAGCACCGGGCCTGGCGGCACGTCCCGCTGGACGAACGCCGGGCCAGGGTGGCCGCCACCCTGGACGCCCTGACCGAACACCGCGAACTGCTCGCCCTGCTCCTGGTCTGGGAGATCGGCAAGCCCTGGCGGCTGGCCCAGGCGGACGTGGACCGGGCGATCGACGGGGTGCGCTGGTACGTCGACGGCATCGAGCCGATGCTCGCGGGGCGCGCCCCGCTGGACGGGCCGGTGTCCAACATCGCCAGCTGGAACTACCCCATGAGCGTGCTCGTCCACGCGGTACTGGTCCAGGCCCTGGCGGGCAACGCGGTGGTGGCGAAGACCCCCACCGACGGCGGCGTCGCCTGTCTCACCCTGGCCTGCGCGCTGGCCGCCCGGGAGGGCCTGCCGGTGACGCTGCTGAGCGGCAGCGGGGGCGAGCTGTCCGAGGTGCTGGTGCGGGCGCCGGAGATCGGCTGCGTCTCCTTCGTCGGAGGCCGGGACACAGGCGCCGCGGTGGCCACGGCCGTCGCCGACCTCGGCAAGCGGCACGTACTCGAACAGGAGGGGCTCAACACCTGGGGCATCTGGAACTTCACCGGCTGGGAGGCGTTCACCGCCGTCGTCCCCAAGCTCTTCGACTACGGCAAACAGCGCTGCACCGCCTACCCGCGCTTCGTCGTCCAGCGCGAGCTGTTCGACGAGTTCCTCACCGCCTACCTCCCGGCGGTCCGGGGGCTGCGCGTGGGCCACCCTCTTGCGGTCCGCGACCCCGCCGACCCGCCGCCCGAGCTGGACTTCGGGCCGGTGATCAACGCGGCCAAGGCCAAGGACCTGACCGACCAGGTGTCCGAGGCCGTCGACCGCGGCGCCGTCCCACTGCACCGCGGGCGCCCGGCAGACGCGCGCTTCCTGCCCGGCCAGGACACCTCGTCGTACGTCCACCCGGTCACCCTCCTCAACCCGCCCCGGTCCTCCCCGCTCCACCACGCGGAACCGTTCGGTCCGGTCGACACGATCGTCCTGGTCGACACCGAGGCCGAACTGCTGGCCGCCATGAACGCGTCCAACGGCGCGTTGGTCGCCACGCTCTCCACCGACGACGAGGCCACCTTCGCGCGGCTGGCGCCGCAGATCCGTGCCTTCAAGGTCGGCCACGGCAAGCCACGCTCCCGCGGCGACCGGGACGAACTGTTCGGCGGCTTCGGCGCGTCCTGGCGGGGCGCCTTCGTCGGCGGCGAACTGCTGGTGCGCGCGGTGACCCAGGGGCCGGCGGGGGAGCGGCTGCCGGGGAACTTCCCGGAGTACCAGCTCATGCCGTGACGCACGCACGGGCCGCGGCACGGTGTCGTGCGGCGGCCCTGCTCTTTCCCTACGTCGGCGGGCCCGGACCGCCTGAGCCGGTAGCGGGTCGGGTACGCACGGTGAGGGGGCGCCGACCTGTGGATATGTCCACGGAAACGCAGGTGAAGGGCACTCCGAAAGCTTGGTATTGTTGTCCATGTCGCCGCGGGGAACGCCCCCGGTCAGGTGGCAGACACCTAGTCCGGGTGGCGGAATGGCAGACGCGCTAGCTTGAGGTGCTAGTGCCCTTTATCGGGCGTGGGGGTTCAAGTCCCCCCTCGGACACAACCACTGACGATACGCTGATGAGGGCCTCGACCTTACGGTCGCGGTCCTCTTTGCGTGTTCGTAGCTGATGGTGATGCCCAGGGCCTCGTAGAGAGGGCCTTTCTTGTCGGTGTCGGCCATGCGGATGCGCTGTGCAATGTCTCCAAGACTGTCAGTGATCTCTCGGATCTGCTGGGCGTCGAGTGGGGATTGCTTCTTCCGGGTGAGGGTGGGGAGTGCGTCGAGTTTCTTCTGCGCCGCCTCTTTGTCTTGCTGTGCTGCGTTGATCCACTGGGTGACGACGGCTGGGTCCGCTCCGGCTTCGAGGGCTGCCCGGTAGCGGGCGAGTCGTCGCTCGCAGTCCTTGATCGTCTGGCGTGCCTGGGCCTGCTCGGGTGTGTGGGTCTCTGCGGTGCTCGCCGCTGCGCTGGCGTGGGTGAGGGCGGTGAGGGTGGCAGTGAGCCGGTCGGGGGCGAAGGCCCGGGCGATCCACTGGTCCAGGGCACGGCACACCACGTCTTCGCGCAGGTTGACGGTGCGCGGGTGGGTGAGGTCGGGGTAGAGGGCTTGTTCCTGGTCTTTGAATTCGCAGCGGTAGTAGACGTGGTTGCGGATGGTGGCGGGCTGCATCTTGCGTCCGCACAGGGTGCAGCGGACCCGTCCGCGCAGGGCGTAGGGGCGTGCGCCTTGTTTTCCGGCTCGTTCCTGGCGTCCCTGGTTGCGGGCGCGCTGTCTGCGGAGGGTTTGGACGGTGTCGAAGCGGTTGGGGCTGATGATCGCTTCGTGGGCGGGTTCGTTGGAGCGGATCCATTCTTCGACCGGGTTGTGGGTCATGCTGGTGCGGTGGCCGAGGGTGACGTCGTCGACGTCGAGGAGGCGTTCTTCCTTGCGTTGCTTGTTCCAGATCTCGTAACCGGTGTAGCGGGGGTTGATGAGGATGGCGCGCACGGCGCCCTGCTGCCACGCGGTCTTCTTGCGGTGCGGGTTCCGGGCGGAGTCGTGGGCGGAGGGGCAGGGGATGCCGTCGCGGGTGAGCTGGGCGGCGATGGCTTTGTCGCTCATGCCGTCGATGTACAAGCGGAAGATCCGCTGCACGACGGGTGCGGCGGCGGGATCGGGTTCGAGTTTGTGGATGCGCTGGCCGACGGCGGCTTTGGAGGGATTGGGGTGGGGCCCGGCGTCAGCGATCCGGTAGCCGTAGGGAGGTCGTCCGCCGAGGTAGCGGCCCTGGAGCTGGGCCTGGGAGCTCATGGCGGTCCGTACCCGGATCTTGATGCGGTTGCGTTCGCCCTTGCTCATGCCGCCGAAGACGGACATGACGAGGTCGTGGGCTTCGTTGTCCGGGTCGATCGGGCCGCCGATCTCCGGGACCCACAGGGGGATGCGGAAGTGGACGAAGACGGGGAAGGTGTTGCCGAACTGGTTGCCGTAGAAGGTGCGCTGCGGCTCGCCGATCACGACGGCGTCGAATCCGCGGTTGGGGTTGCGCAGGGCCTTAAGGAGTTCGTTGGCTCGGGGGCGGCGCTGCCAGGGCAGCGAGCGGCTGTGTCCGACATCGAAGTATTCGGTGACGATGTTGCCGCCGGCGGGTTCGATCAGGGCTCGGGCGCGGGTGAGCTGCCAGTTTCTGGAGGCCTCGGGGTCTTGGAGGTCCTCGGTGGAGCAGCGTCCGGCGAAGGCGAAGCGGATCACGTGCGGTGGCACTCCCAGTGCGGGCGCGCGGCGTGGAGCGCGCTGCGGGTGTTATGTGTCGTTCTGTCGTACCTCGAATGGGGGAGAAGAGCCAGCGGCGGCCCGCGTCTCTCGGTCAGCCGCTGCGGGGCTCGGGCCGCTGCTGGCTCGAATCGGAGATCAGAGTGCGAAGGAGCTGCAGGAGGGCGGCAGCGACGGGCTCGGTCACGTCGGGTGGCTCCTCGGGGAGGGCAACCCGGGTCTGCCACGGGGTGCCCGGGCCTGTGTGCTGCTCGGATGGGGACTGCGGGTACGTGTAGTCGGGCATCGGCGCCCGAGAACCGGTTTGTCCTTGCATGTCCCCTATAGAGATGTCGCACGACAGATTTGCCGTCCTGTGGCGGCCAAGGGCTTGTTGGAGGCCAGCTTGGCGGCCGAGGACTGCGTCAACGGCGAGGCGTCGATGGAAGATCGGGTAGAACTGCGTGTTGCAGGAGGGGGCGTGGTGGAGTTCCACTTCAATGCATAGGCCACGCATCACCGTGGATCTGACGAATTAGCAAAACACCAGGCCAGGCGGGGCCGGCGTAGATTCGGGCCGACCCCGTTCGCGTGCCCATGGCTGGATTTCGGCTGGATGATCTGACGCACCGTCACCTAACTCGCCGGGCTCGTACGGTCCCAGCCCGCCGCCGATCATCCGCGGCTGCTGGTCATCGCGGAGCGTCGCCTTGAACTCATAGGGCACTCCCAGCGCGTCGCCCACGGCCGCGCCGAGAAGCATGCCGGCTGCCCGGTCGAGGGCATGCGTGTCCAATCGAGGTTGCGGGATGTGGGCGGAAGCCATCGGGACTCCGTAAGGTGCGGCGGCGCGCGGAGGGCGGGTCGGGCGGGCGGTGATGCGCGGCGGCGATGTGAGACGGAAGCGGCCAGGGCGGCACAGACATGAAGAAGTGCTGAAAAAGGAGTGATGATCAGCATATTGACGCCCTGTCGGCTCGGCACGGAATCCTGCTTATCGTCAATGAGACAATAGGGGGCTCCGGCAGGCGAGCGGCGCCGGCTCCAGAGGGGTCCGGTCCAGCCATCGCCTCGGGTCGGATGGGACGCGGTGACACAACGACTACCGGGCGGAGCAAGGATCGAAGCGGCCTTCGGTGCGCTGTTCCCACGCCCGTCGGCGATCGTCGATGTGCTCCACGCGACAGTCGGTTGGTCCACTGGGCGACCTCGACAGGGCTCACCGGGCCGATGTCACACTGCTACCTGACGGGGGCGAAGCGCTGATGGGTGCCGGTGAGTGCGTCGGCCAGGTCGAGGGCGAGGATGCGCCGTGCGCTGGTGTCAACGCCACTGTCGGCGACGGCAGCAAGGGTTTCGTAGTCGCCGCGATTCATGGGCGTGGCTCCTTTGGGATGCGAGGTAGTTGTCCTGGTGTGCTCGGCTGGTCGTTGGGGTCGCTCGCGAGGCGTGCGGCCGGGAAGACCGGCGGATCTACAGGAGGGTGGCGTGCCAGCCGGCGGCGACCGTGTCGTGGATGGCCTCGGCGCAGCCCAACAGTCGCCACGAGGTCGGTGACCAGGCGAAGACGGCGTCCTGGCCGAACCGCTGGCCCAGAGCCCTGGCCTGGGTGTCGTCCATACCGACGACGGCCGCGCTGATTTCGGCGTGGATACCGGCCACATCGCCTCCGACGGCCGGCCACCATCGCAGGCCTCGAAGACCGAGGTTCCGCAGCAATTCGTGTTGCGCCCGGAGGTTGGTCTGCACAGTGGTGTTGGGTCCACGGGGGTTGAAGGCAGTGACGATGTGGATCGTGTGCGCACTGTTGAGCGGGTACGGAAGGCCCGGTGCACCGCCCGAGGGATCCGGCGTGATGCGGATGCTGTGCGAGGGAAAGGCGATGTCCACGACCGCACGCCGATAGTTCGCCCACTGCGCGGGCTTGGGGGAACGAGAAACGGCAGGCACAGGAGTCTCCTTCGAAAGGGGACCCCCTTACCTGCCGGCAGGGAGATCTACGAGGC
Source organism: Streptomyces sp. NPDC054813 (assembly GCF_053611365.1). Classification (NCBI taxonomy): domain Bacteria; kingdom Bacillati; phylum Actinomycetota; class Actinomycetes; order Kitasatosporales; family Streptomycetaceae; genus Streptomyces; species Streptomyces sp. NPDC054813. The sequence continues at coordinate 206,591 of NZ_JBSHAF010000020.1, forward strand.
CGATGGTGCGGCACGATCGTGGCTACCAGGTGTCGAGTACCCGGCACTCGTGATCATGCCACACGCCTTGTTCGGATTCCAGAGGCTGCCAAGGGCCATGAGTCCACCTCATGGCCCGGATCCGTCGCCTCCCCCTCGGCCCCGGCGCCGTGGCTGAACCAGATGCTCTCCAGGCCCTCCATGACGCCGTGCAGCTTGTCCAGCGGGAACGTGATCCCGCGACCGAAGGCCTCAGTGGACGGGTTGTACTCGCGCACTTCCGCACACAACCCGGCCTCGGGGTACTCGTCGGAGAACCAGACCGTACTGACATGGATCTCCTTGTCGGCGGCAGCCTGTACCCGCGCATGCACCTCACGCTCGATCTCGCTCAACTCGTCTCCCTCCCGGTCCTTCCCCATACGTGGTCCTCAGGGTAATGAGGCATTGAAGTGCAGATACAGTGAGATTTCTTGACGGAACGACGATCCATGCCGGTCTGGCAGGAAGCGGAGACGACGGTGGGCGTGTATCCGATGGCGGACCCGGAGAAGTGCCCGAAGTGCGGGCGAAATCTGCGCGAGCGTCCGCGCCCCGAGCGGGTGGCTGTTCCGGACTTTCCGGGAGAGGCGACGTACGGAACCGATCCGGTATGTGGGGCACGCTGGCACGTGTGGGACAAGACCTCTCCGTTGCGGAGCAAGGCCCGGCCCTACGTGGCCGGAGAGAAGTGAAAGCTGTTGCGCGCCCGAGCGCTTCCCGACACGCCGGCCGATCAGCGGGTGCCCGGGACGAGTCCTGAGCACCCACCGTCACCACGGCGGAGTGCCTCTACGTAATCTGGACGGCGGCGACACGGTCGACTGGGATGCACTGCGCGGTGAGACGGGATGGCAGCTGCCGGTTGACTACCGCGACTTCGTAGCGGTGTACGGACTGGGTTCGATCAGCGACTTGATCGGCTTCCGTACGCCGCCTTTCGATGGCTGTCCGTACGGGGACCACCTGCTCTACGCCGCTCAGCGGCCGCCGGTGGACGGGACGTTGACCTGGGCGTCGAACGAAGCGGGTGACGACTTTCTGTGGCGGTGCGCCGGTGAGCCCGACGAGTGGCGAGTGGTTTTCCGGCCCAGAGACCGCCGTCGGGACCACGAGTACGACATGGGAATGGCAGAGTTCCTGCTCCGCCTGGTACGGGGAGAGATCCATCCGCCACTTGGCGCCGAACTGGAGCTGCCGGCCACGTTCGAATCGTGGCGTGAGGAAGAACAGCGTCTGCTCGACGAGGACGGCGATCTTGAAGGTTTCAGACGGTGGAGGCGGCGACCTTGATGCCGAGGACGGCGGGTTCGCCGTGCACTCTGCGGTAGCTTCACGACGGTGGGCGGGCGGCCAGGCTTCTTGGGTCGGCAGCTGTGGGCGTGGCGCTGCTTGATCAGGTCGCGGTGTCATCGCAGTAAGGTGTCGGGCTGGACCGGCAACCGGAGCCGACGCAGAACCTGGCGTGGCAGCGGCACCAGCAAAGTTGCGAGGAAGGCTCGGTCTTCCGAGGTGGACTTCACCCGGTCCTCCCCGAGCTGCCGCTTGAGGATCATGATCTGGTGGCGCAGGGCGAGAATCTCCGCGTCCTTGTCGCGGTCGCTCATCGGTAGCAGCCGCAGCGCGGCGAACGCGTTGGTGATGGTCAGGTAGGCGAGACGAAGCAACACGAGTACTCATCCTGCCTCGGCACCAAACAAGCCCCTGAGCTGCATGGATGACATTCTCAGCAGGCGCAATGGCCAACGCCCGCCCGCTGCACCCCTTTCCGACGCCGATCAGCGACCTCGAACAGATCACCCACCTCGACAGACCACGACGCCAACGACTTGGCGGCATCCCCGACGAGTACCAACATGCCGCCTGAACTGGGAGCATGAGGTCTTCGGCAAGGGTAGGGCCTCCGGCCAGGCAGTCCGTGCACTGACATACCGCTGGGGCTCATCGAAGGAAGAGAACGCGGAGCAGTTTGTCGCAGGCAAGGTTCTGCGCAGCAGGTACCGGCTGGACCGGATGCTGGGCAGAGGGGCGATGGGGCACGTCTGGCAGGGCACGGACGTGTATCTGGAGCGTCCAGTCGCGGTGAAGACCGTCGCCGCAGATCTTCTGGCCCTGCCCGACTGGCGCCGTACCGCCCTGGCGCGCTTCGAGAGGGAGGCCAAGGCTGCCGCTCGTCTCGACCACGCCAACATCACGACCGTGTACGACGCGGCCGTCACCGAGGACGTCTGCTGTCTGGTGATGCAGCTCGTCGACGGCACGACCCTCGACAACGTCATCGACGGCGCCGACGACGGGCTCCTGCCCGTGACCGCCGCGGTCTCGGCAGCCGCGCAGCTGTGTTCGGGTCTGTCCGCCGCACATGCGGCCGGCCTCGTGCACCGCGACCTCAAGCCGCAGAACGTCATGGTAAGCACCAGTGGGCTGGTGAAGATCCTCGACTTCGGTCTTGTGAAGGTCCTCTCGGACACCGACCCGCGACTCACCATGAGGGGCGAAACGCTCGGCAACGTGTCCTATGCTTCGCCCGAACTCCTGGCCGGCGAAAAGCCGCTGGACGGCCGCAGCGACCTGTACGCGGTGGGGTGCCTCTTGCACCACATGCTCACCGGACACCCTCCCTTCCACGGTGAGGGCCCCGCCGAACTCGTGACCCGGCACCTCACCGCGTCTCCGCCGCGGCTGGCCGACCGCGGCGTCGATGCCCCGGCCGCTCTGCAGGACCTGCTGCACGCACTGCTCGCCAAGCGCCCCGAGGACCGTCCCAGCCGGGCGACGGACGTGTACGCGGCCCTCGCCCCATACCTGCCGGACCCCGAACCGGCCCTTGCGACCCGCAGGGTGCCGCCGGAGGATCCTCGGCGGCCGTTCCTCGTGCCTCAGGGGCCGGTCATGCCGCGCTGACCGAAACGAACCGCGGCACGGTCCCAGAGGCCGGTCACGCCGCGACCGGCGGCCGGACCCGGATCAGTTCCTCCAGGAACGGGCTCGGCTCCCCGTGCCAGAAGACGTCGAGGCTGTCGCGGGCAGGCGCGCGTGGCCGCCACGAAGAGCAGGGACCGGGCGCGCTGCATCTCCGTCCGGTAGCGCGCCGGGTCCGTGGTCCGTCGCTGCTGGACGCTCGCACGTGGCGAGCGCGCGGATCGACGCCATGCCACACGGTACCGAGCGCACCGCGGCCGAAGCCTGGCTGACCTGGGCGACGAACCACATACGATCACTCGATCCGCTCACCCGACCGCTTCGCATGCCCGAGGTACCCAAGCCCGGACCCAGCGACCTGGAGCCCTTCCTGCACGGCTGGAGTCCGTACGGCCCCTACCGCAGGTGAGCGCTGGCCGCGCCACTGGACGTCGACCTCGTCCGTGGACGGCGGCTCCGTCCCCGGCCCGGCCGCTGCGCCACAGCCACGCTCACCGTCGTGCTCGTCGAGTCCTTCGCCATCTGCCGGTCTCCTCTGCCTGGGCCCTGTCCAGGTCCCCTTCGCCCCTGATCCAGCGGAACGGTGCTGGCGCACGAAATGAGGCGGGTGCGCCGGAGAAGGTGCCGCACCCGTCGTCTTGATACCGCTGCCGCCCTTCCCCAAGCTCCGGGCTCTCCCCTGCTCGGAGTACTACGGCGGCACCGCCCCACCCGGCCCGTTCAGCGGTCGATGTACCTATCCCCGCCACCGTCCCGACAGTCCACCATCGGGGAGTTGAGGCCGGACGGTTCCGTGTTCGGTCACGTCCACTGACGTGGTGTAGAGCTGAGGATGTGAGGGCCGCCGGAGGAAGACGGCGGCGCTGTCTGCACGACGGGGGAGCCGATGATGGGTACCTGGAGCAGGCCGTTGATACCGCCCAGGGTTTCCAGGCTGGTCGGCGGCCACCAGATCCGCTCATGTTGCTGCTGCCACAAAGGCAGCAGTACATGTGCGAGATCCTCGGAGTGCTCAACGTTGATGTCCATGTCTGGGCAGTCCACACCGAAGATCTCGAATACCGCGTTCAGCAGCCGGAACCGCGACACGTACGCCGGCGCGGTCAATGCGAGCTGACCGTCGATATGGACCTCCATGCTGTGGGGGCGGCGGTGCTGGAACTCGCCCAGCTGGATCCCGAGGTCGTGGTTGGTCACCGGCGCGGAGCCTACGCGCACGAAGGCCTTGCGCGGCGGATTGCCGGTCTTGTGGAACTCGCGGCGATGGGCACTGGGGAACGGAGACTTCCCGTTGACCTGGGTCAGTACAGCCGCCGTCTTGAACGCCCAGCGGGCCAGGACCAGCTGCGCCTGGCCGGCGAGTACAACCTGGGTGGTCTCCGTGGCGGCGAACATGGCCTGCAGCAGCGGCTTCGCGTCGGTCTCCATGCCGCTCATCCACTCGTTGTTGCAGTGGTAGCAGACGATCTTGATCTTCTTGCTGAAGGGGCCGCCGGACTGAAGCCGTGAGACTCCGTCGGTGCCGATGAACTCGCGTGTGCCCTCGCCGTGCAGGCCTGCCCTGCGTAGTCAGTCCGGGAAGACGTGCTCGTACGTCAGGGGCCGCACGACGCCGCAGAAGAGGGAGCGGCGGCGTTCTTTCGAGTCATTACCTTATCGAGCCTCATGGTGGCGGGCCGGCGCTCTCCGGCGGGGCGGCCGCTAAGGGCACCCGCCGGAGGTAGGAAACCCGACCATAGCCAAAACTGGGCTGAATCGCCCGGGCTTTCTGCGTTGGGTGCGGCAAAAGCCGCACCCAACCGTAATGCTCATCAGGTTGCTCCAGCGCCTGGAGGATTCGCCCGATCAGCCTGAAGTGGCCTGGGTGAATGCGGCGGCACGGTCCAGCGAGTAGCTGCTCTGAGCAGCATCCAGGCCGGACCGAGCATGTTGCAGTACGTCCTGGTCGAGCGTCCGACCTGCTGCGGCCCGCAGACCGGCCCGTAGACCTGCATCGGCAAGTTAGTACGGGTCAGCGAGTCCAGCCCGCTCAGCGAGGATGTACAGGGCCCCTCCGATCCGCAGTCCAGTTGAGCATGCCAGCGCCAGCGCCGACGTGCTATCCAAGTCTTCGTGCATGATCGGGGCCAACCTCGCAGAAGTAGTGGATCAGGGCGGCCCCACCGTACTGCCACCATGAACCCGCACCCTGGCGTGACTACGGCCAAAGGAAACGGTGTCTTATTTGGATACTTTGTAGTATTCAGGGGAGGCGAGATCGAGTTTGAACACCATGCCGTACTGCTTGCGGATGGCGGCCGCCGTCTCGGCGTCCGGCTCCCGCACACATCGGGTCAGCGGTGGATCGTCGGTTGGGCACTTGTCGGGTTCCTTGACCATCAGGTCCGGCCGGCGGTCACGTAGGGGGTCCCAGGACAGAGTGTGATCAGGAAGGGACAGCTCGGGTACTTCCCCATGGCCGCCGTGACCGCGGTAGTACTCGACGAACTGCCCGTAGGTGTCATGGGTGAACGGGATGTTGGACCCGGTCCGGTCGCCGGCGGTGAGTACGCCGTCGAGGACGGGGACGATTCGTTTCTGGTCGGCTCCGTAGTACGCGGTGACCCACATCGAACAGCGGATCTTGTACTGGTCGTCGCCGTTCGAGTCGAACCACTGTTTCCCTTTTCCTCCCACACACATGTCGCGTACGACGACCATGGCGAGGGTGAGGGGGGTGTGGTCGTCGTACGCGCGGACCACGTCCCGTAGGCGACTCTCCGTCTTCTGCCGAGCCTGTACCGCCTCGGTGCTGCCCGCGAGTTTGCGGACTTCTTTCAGGCTCGCGGCGCGGCCCTGGGACGAGCAGGCGGAGAGGGCTAAGACGACGACGGTGGCGACCGCGCCCCACACGGTCTTGTGAGCTCTTGTCATGCTCTCCCCTTTTTTGTATCCGTGGCCACGCTGAGCGCTCGCTGTAACTGTCCGGCAGGACGGACGGGCCGTGCATGAGTATCCGTACCTACATACGATCGTTCCGGGGCAGCCGTGCTTACGGGCGGCCCCGGAACGAATGACCGACCGGACTACAGGCCCATGCCTGCCATGGTGCGCTCAAGCGAGTTGGCGTACAGGCGTGCTCCACCGACCTTGGGGTGGAACGACTGGGCGGACAATCCGTACTTGTTCAGGAGTGACCAGTCCAGGGCTGGGTTGTCCGAGGTGGTGAGGGTCTTGACGATGCCATGGACCTGTTCGGGGTTTCCGCACACCCCCTTGCCTGCGAAGTCGTTCGTCGGGTTCGAGAACCATGCCAGAACGCCCTGTTTGTTCACGTCATCGACGGCGCCCTGCATTGCCGCAGCCAGGGTGCCAGCGGTGTCGTTGAGCCAGTTCGCGGAGTCCGCTGAGAGTCCGAGCTGGGCGGTGCCGATGCCGACCCTCAAGCAGGACCCGCTGTCGGAGATGAGAGGCGGGTAGCCCATGAGGACGATCTTCGCGGACGGCGCCTTGCTATGGATTGTCATCAATGTCTTGACGATGTCCGGGCGGACGAGCTCGTTGATGATGCCCGGGACGGGAGTGTCTTTTTTTCTTGGCTCTTCCAAGATTTTCGTAGGCGTTGATCGCTGCGACAGGGGTGTTAGCTGAGCAGGATGAGCTGGCGGAGGAGGCGGTGTCCGG
>NZ_JBSHAF010000021.1:0-8470 GCF_053611365.1 Streptomyces sp. NPDC054813
TCACCCACCGACGGCTCCCCCGCCAGCACCACCTCCACCTCACCCGGCTCGATCCGATACCCCCGAACCTTCACCTGATGATCCCGACGACCCACAAACTCCAGCACACCATCACCCCGACGCCGCGCCAGATCACCACTGCGATACATCCGCGAACCCGCCCCACCAAACGGATCCGGCACAAAACGCTCCGCCGTCAACCACGCCGACGAATACCCACGAGCCACACCCCCACCCGCCACACAGATCTCCCCGACCACACCCACCGGAACCGCCCGGCCCTCGGGGTCGAGCAGCCGCAGCCGCAGGTCCGAGAGCGGCTCGCCGATCCGGTTGGGCGCGCCCGGCTCGAAGTCGGCCGCGTCCACGCGGTGGTAGGTGCTGTGCACGGTGGTCTCGGTGATCCCGTACATGTTGGCGAGCACCACGCGCCTGTCCAGGCCCATCCGCTCGGCCCACGGGGCGAGTTCGCGGACCTCCAGCTTCTCGCCGGCGAAGACCACCAGACGCAGCGCGAGTTCGTCGAGCCGCGGGTCCGCCTCACGGGCGGCGGCGACCAGGCCGCGGAAGGCCGACGGCGTCTGGGAGAGCACGGTGACACCGGTGGCGACGAGGGTGCGCAGCAGGTCCTCGGGCGAGCGCACGGCTTCCTCGGAGACCAGGACGAGCCGGGCGCCGTGCGCGTAGGCCGCCCACATCTCGAAGACGGAGACGTCGAAGGCGTACGAGTGGGTCATGCTGAACACGTCCGACTCGTCGAACGCATAGTGTTCCTGAGCGGTCGCCAGAAGCCGGGCAACGTTGGCGTGGCTCACCCGGACGCCCTTGGGGCGGCCGGTCGAGCCGGAGGTGTAGATCGTGTAGGCGAGGTTGTCCGGGTGGACCTCGGCCTGCGGGTTCTCGGCCGACTCGGCCACGATCGCCGGCGCGTCGGCCCCGTCGAGCTCGACCACCACGCCGTCGAACCAGGTCCGCAGCCGCGCGGCCAGCCGGGCGGTGGTCAGCACGATCCCGGCCTGGGCGTCGATCAGCACGTACTCCAGCCGGTCGGCCGGCAGCGACGGGTCCAGCGGCAGGTAGGCGGCACCCGACTTGAGCACCCCGAGCAGGGCGGGGATCATCTGTGCGTCGCGCTCCAGCAGCACGCCGACGGACCGCTCCGGCCCCGCGCCCAGCTCGATCAGGCGGTGCGCCAGCCGGTTGGCCCGCTCGTTCACGTCCTGGTAGCCGAAGGCCTGCTCGCCCACGACCAGGGCGACGGCCTCCGGGGCCTTCGCCGCGGCGGCCTCGAACAGCCGGTGCAGGCCGGCCGGCACGGTGGCGGCCGACAGCGGCCGGGTGTCCGCCGTGAGCGCGGCCTCCGTCTCGTCCAGGAAGACAGCTGTGCGGACGGCGGCCGACGGCTCGGTGGTGCAACGGTCCAGCAGGCGCAGGAAGTGCCGGGCGAAGCGCTGGACGGTCTGCTCGTCGAAGAGCGAGGCGGCGAAGACGAAGCCGGCGCCCATCGCACCGGTCCGCACGCCGGAGACCTGGAGGGCCAGGTCGCACTTGGCGATGCCCGCGCCGGCCTCCAGCGCGGAGGCGGCGACGTCACCGAAGGCGAGGCCGTCGGCGCGCTCGTCGTGCATCGTGAAGGCGATCTGGTACAGCGGGGTACGCGACAGGTCGCGCTGCGGCTCCAGCTCGTCCACCAGGCGGGCGAAAGGGATCTGCTGGTGGTCGAAGGCCTCCAGCACGGTGGTGGCAGTGCCGCGCACCAGCTCGTCGAAGCTCCGGTCGTCGGTCCAACGGCCGCGCAGAACCAGGCTGTTGATGCAGTAGCCGATCATGCCGCGCAGCTGCTCGGCATCCCGGCCGGAGACGACGGTGCCCACGGCCACGTCCTGGACGCCGGTGTAGCGCGAGAGCAGGAGCTGGTAGGTGGTCAGCAGCACCGCGAACGGCGTCGTGCCCTGATGGCGGGCGTACTGCCGGACCCGGTCCGCCAGGTCCTCGGGAATGGTGAACTGAACCTGACCGCCGACGTGGTCACGCACGGCGGGGCGGGGGCGGTCGGTGGGCAGGTCGATCGGCTCGACCCCCTCCAGCCGGCTGCGCCAGTAGGAAAGGTCGCGCTCCGCGTCGGCGCTGCCCGCCCGCGCGCGCTGCCAGGCCGCGTAGTCGGCGTACTGGACGGTCAGCTCGGGCAGTTGCGGCTCGGTGCCGCCGACCACCGCCGTATAGGCGGCAGCGAGTTCGGTGGCGAAGACGCCGGTGGACCAGGCGTCGCAGGCTATGTGGTGGAAGGCGGCGGCGAGGATCGTCTCGTCGTCGGCGACCCGGATCAGCGAGCCGCGCACCGGCAGTTCGACCGCGAGGTCGAAGGGGCGCGTGAACTCGTGGTCGAGTGCCGCGCGCGCTTCGGCCTCACGGCGTTCGACGGGCGCCTCGCGCAGGTCGATCACGGTGGGCGCGGCCGGTACGTCGTCGGTCACCAGCTGGGCCGGCTCGCCGTCCACCGTCGCGTAGCGGGAGCGCAGGATCTCGTGGCGCGAGAACACGAACCGCCAGGCGGCGGCCAGCGCGTCCTCGTCCAGGGCGCCGCGCAGGCGCAGCGCCAGCGGCACGACGTACTCGCTGCTCTCGGGATCCAGCCGGCTGAGGAACCACATCTGCTGCTGTCCGTCACCCAGCCGCAGTGGGCGGGACCGGTCTGCCTGGGGGAACGCCTCGCGGCGCGCGGCCTCGGCGGCCTGCAGCCTCGCGCGGAACAGGTCCTCGCGGGAGGTGGGCTGAGTACCGTGCCCCGGCGCCGGCTCGACCAAGTCGTTCACGCGTTGTGTCCCTTCGGGGAGTCCGGGCCCGCGCCCCGCGCGGCGTCGTCCTGGCGGATCATGTCTTCGATCAACCGGGCCATTTCGGCGATCGTGGGCGCCTCGAAGACGTTGCGCACCCCGATCTGGAGCTGGAAGGTCTCACGGAGCCGGGCCACCAGCTGGATCGCGAGGATCGAGCTGCCGCCGGCCCGGAAGAAGTCCTCCTCGATTCCGACCGGCCCGCCCAGCAGGTTCTGCCAGATCTCGGAGATCAGTTGCTCGCCGAGGTCGCGCGGGCCGGTGGGGCCACTGGCCGCGGCCTTGGCTTCGGGCTCGGGCAGGGCCGGGTGGTCGAGCTTGCCGTTCGCGTTGAGCGGGATCCGGTCGAGCACCGTGAAGGAGGCCGGAACCATGTACTCGGGCAGCGCCTGCGCACAGTGCGCCGCCAGCTTCGCGTCGGCGGAGGGCGACTGCGCCGGGTCGGCGAGCACGTAGTACGCGGCGAGTTGGAGCTCGCCTGAGGGCCTCGGCACCGCGACCACGGCCGCGTCCCGCACCGCCGGGTGCTCCAGCAGCACCGAGCGGACCTCGCCCGGCTCGACCCGGAAGCCGCGGATCTTCACCTGCTCGTCGATTCGGCCGACGAACTCCACCTGGCCGTGCACCGTCCAGCGCACCAGGTCGCCGGTGCGGTAGAGGCGCGCTCCGGGAGCGCCGAGCGGGTCGGGCAGGAAGCGTTCGGCGGTCAGGCCGGGCCGGCCGTGGTAGCCGCGCCCCACCCCGGTGCCACCGACGTGGAGTTCGCCGATCACGCCGACCGGGACCGGCCGCATCCGCTCGTCGAGCACCCTCATGATCATGCCGGGCAGCGGCCGGCCGATCGGCACCTCGTCGCCGAGCACCGGGTTGTCCACCGGGAACACGCAGGTGCCGACGGAGGTCTCGGTGGGGCCGTATTCGTTGATCAGCCGGCCGTCGCCGAGGGCTGCGGCCCAGGGGCGGGCCAGCGTCGCGGGCAGCCGCTCGCCGGCCGCGACGATCAAGCCCTGCTCGCCCACGAGTTCGGTACAGCGCTGGGGGCCGAGCCGGTCGGTGAGCACCTGCAGGTGGCTCGGCGTCAGCTTGAGGAAGCCGAACGGACCGGCCTTGGTCAGGTGGTCGCCCAGCTCGTAGAGGTCGTCGTCCTCGGCCTGCAGCCAGACCCGCTCACCCGTGGTCAGCGGCGCCCAGACGTTCGGCACCACCAGGTCGAAGGCGATCGAGGAGAACAGCGCGCCACCACCGGGCGCGGCCGCGACGAGGGTGCGCGCGGCCCACCGGACGTGGTTGGCCAGGCCGCGGTGGGTGACCGCGACGCCCTTGGGGCGTCCGGTCGAGCCCGAGGTGAAGATGAGGTAGGCGAGCCGGTCGAGGTCGTCCGCGGCCAGGGCGAGCGGCTCGCAGGCCTCGATCGCCGCCTGCTCCCGCGCGACGTCCAGCACCGTCCAGGAGTCCGCGGCCGCGCCGAACCGCTCGGCGTTCGGCCCGTCGGCGAGCAGCACCCGGGCTCCGGCGGCCTCCGCCATCCGTGCGACGCGGTCTGCCGGGAAGGCCGGGTCGACCGGCAGGTAGGCGCCGGTCGCCTTCCAGACCGCCAGCAGCGCCGCGATCAGCCGCGGCCCGCGGTCCATGGCGACGGCGACCACGTCCTCGGCACCGACGCCGGCCGCCCGCAGCCGGCTCGCCAGCCGTCCCGCGTAGTCGTCCAGGCGGGCGTAGGTCCAGACGGCGTCCTCGCCGGTGAGCGCCACCGCGTCCGGGTTCTCCGCGGCGCGCAGGGCCACCAGGGCGGGTACCGAGGCCGGCGCCGTCTCGTCCGCGGGCTCGCCGGTGCCCCAGCCGTCCACGGTCCGGAACTCGGCCTCCGAGAGCAGCGGCAACTCGGCCGGCGCGACATCGGGCGCGGTCGCGGCGACCTCGAGGATCCGCAGCAGATGATCGGCCATCCGGCGCACGGTCGTCCGGTCGAACAGCGCAGTCGCGTATTCCAGGCCGCCCACCAGCGAGCCGTCGGAGCGCGGGCGCAGGATCAGGGTGAGGTCGGTGTGGGTTGCGTGCCACATCTCGGCGAGCGACTCGACTGGCGTGTCCTCGCCGATCAGGGCATTGAAGTCGGCGTCGTGGAAGTCGAAGGCGGCCTGGAAGATCGGGGTGCGGGAGAGGTCGCGCTCGGGCGCGATCCGCTCCACCAGCCGGTCGAAGGGCAGCGACTGGTGGGCGAGCGCGGTCTTGACGGTCCGTCCGAGCCGGTGCACGGCCTCCGTGAAGGGCAGCTCCGGCTGCAGGCGGGCGCGCAGCACCAGGCTGTTGAGGAAGAAGCCGACCACGCCCTCGGTCTGCGGAAACTCCCGGCCCGCGACCGGCGTGCCGATCGGCAGGTCCCAGCTGCCGCCGTGCCGGCCGAGCAAGGAGACGAAGGCGGTGAGCAGCACGGTGAACCGGGTGGTACCGGCCTTGCGGGCGAGCCGGTTCAGGGCCTCGCTCTGCTCGGCGTCGATCTCCAGCGGGACGATCGAGCCGCGGCCGTCGCGGACCGCCGGACGCGGCCGGTCGGTGGGCAGCCGCAGCGCCGGAAGTCCTTCCAACTCCCGTGTCCAGTAATTGAGTTCGCGCTCGGTCTGGGGGTCATCGGCAGCCTTCTGCTGCCAGACCGCGTAGTCGCCGTACTGGATCGGCAGGGGCGGCAGTTCGGGCGTGCGGCCGGCGGCGAGCGCCCCGAGGAACTCGGTGAACTCGCGCTCGATGATGCCGGTCGACCAGCCGTCGGAGGCGATGTGGTGGATCAGCAGGCACAGCGCCCGGTCGGTGCCGTCCTCGGCCAGCACCGCGCGCAGCAGCGGCCCCGTCGCCAGGTCGAAGCCCTCCTGCTGCTCGGTGCGCAGTACGCCGGGCACCGCCGCGGCGCCGCCGGGCACCACCCGCAGCCCGACGGCGGCCGGCGGGTCGACGATCTGCACCGGGACGCCGTCGATCTCGGGGAAGCGGCTGCGCAGCGCTTCGTGCCGTTCGACCAGCAGGTCGAGCGCGCGCTGGATCGCCGGCACCCCGGCGTCGGCCGGCACCGGCAGCACGAGCCCGGACACCCACTCGCCGACGCCCGAGCGCAGCCGCTCGGAGAACCAGATGCGCTGCTGGCCGGGCGAGAGCGGCAGCGGCCCGCTGCGGTCGACGGGCTTCGGGCCCGGCTCGGCGGCCGCACCCAGCAACTCGGCCTGCGCCGCGACGGTGGTGGCGCCGAACAGCCCGCGCAGGGCGACCGTGGTGCCGGACAGCTCGCGCAGCCGGGTCACCAGGCGAGTCAGCTGCAGAGAGGTGCCGCCGAGGTCGAAGAAGTCGTCGTCCAGGCCGACCTCGTCGGCGCCCAGCACCGTGCGCCACGCTCCGGCGATCAGCTGCTCGGACTCCGTCACCGGGGGCCGCCGCACACCGGCCGACCCGGCGGCGGGCACTGCCAGGGCCTTGCGGTCGATCTTGCCGGTCGGCCCGAGCGGGAGCGAGGCGTGCTCGACGAAGGTGCCCGGGACCATCGCCGGGGCGAGCGCCTCGGCCAGGAAGCGGCGCAGCTCGGCGGAGCCGGCCCGCGGCGCCTCCGGGCGCGGGACGTAGTGCGCGGCCAGTCGCCTGTCGCCGTTCGAGGACTCGTACCCGACCACCGCGGTCATCAGGACCGAGGGGTGAGCGAGCAGCGCGGCCTCGATCTCGGCGGGCTCGATGCGCATGCCGTTGATCTTGAGCTGGTCGTCGATCCGGCCCAGGTACTCCAGGACCCCGTCGTTGCGCCAGCGCACCCGGTCGCCGGTCCGGTAGAGCCGCGAGCCGTCGCCGGCGAACGGGTCGGGGACGAAGCGCTCGGCGGTCATCGCCGGGCGACCGAGGTAGCCGCGGGCCAGGCCTGTGCCGCCGGCCAGGAGCTCGCCCGCCCGGCCGGGACCGAGCGGGCGGCCCACGGCGTCCACGACCAGGACCCGCATGCCGGTGATGGGTCGGCCGATCGGCACCGGCCCGGTGAGCGCCTCGGGGTCGACCCGGTGCGCCGTGACGTCGATGGAGCACTCGGTCGGGCCGTAGGTGTTCCATACCTGGACCTCGGCCTTGCTCCGCACCGCGGAGACCAGTTCCCTGGTCAGCGGCTCACCCGCGGAGAAGAGCAGCCGAAGCGCGTCGCAGCGCTCCCAGCCGTCCTCCTCCAGCAGCAGCCGGAGCACCGACGGCACGACCTGCAGCACGGTGGCACGGTGGTCCGCGACGGCCCGCAGCATGGCGGCCGGGTCGGCCTCCACGCCCACCGGTGCCAGGGCGACGGTGCCGCCGCTGATCAGCGGGGCGAACACCTCCCAGCAGTGGGCGTCGAAGGTGATCGCGGTCTTCTGCAGTACCGTGTCCTGCTCCGTCAGCTCGCACTCGCGCACCACCCAGCGGACCCGGTTGGCGATGCCGCCGTGCGTGACGGCGACGCCCTTGGGCTCACCGGTCGAGCCGGAGGTGTAGATGACGTAGGCGAGGTGTTCCGCCGCCGGACACACCTCCGGGGCCGTCTCCGGCAGGGCGTCGAGCCGCTCGGCCAGTTCGTCGAGGACGATCGGGCCGGCGCCCGCGTCCCGGACGGCCTGCGCCGAGCCGGCGTCGGTGATCACCAGTCCGGCCGCGCTGTCGCCGATCAGCCGGGCCAGCCGGGCCGCCGGCAGGTCCGGGGTGAGCGGCAGGTAGCCGCCGCCGGCCCGCCAGACGCCCAGCAGTGCGACGACCAGGTCGACGCTCCGGGGCAGGCAGACCCCCACCACGGTGTCCGGCGCGACCCCGGCCTCCACCAGGTAGTGGGCCAGCCGGTTGGCCCGGGCGTCGAGTTCGGCGTAGCCGAGGGAGCACGTACCGTCCGTCACCGCGACCGTGTGCGGCGTCAGATGGGCCTGGCCGGCCACGAGCTGCACGAGCACGGCGGCCTCGTCGCTCGGCACTTGCGGGTTCATCCTGGACACTCCTGATCGGGGGCTGCACGGCGGCGCGGGGTGGGCGAAGAAGGGTCAGGGCGCGTCGTGCGCAACGGGCGCGGCCTGACCCACCGGACGGGCCTAGCCGGCCGCGGCCTCCATGCGGCGGCGGAGGCTGGCCGGACGCATGTCCGTCCAGACCTCGTCTATGTGGGCCAGGCACTCCTCCTTGGAGCCCTCGGTTCCCTCGGCCCGCCAGCCGGCGGGCAGGTCACGGTCGGCCCACCAGATCGAGTACTGCTCCTCGTCGTTGAGGACGACGCGGTAGCGGCGGAGGTCGGTCTGCTCTTCCATCGGAACTCCTGGCGAACGGTCGGCTGCGCGGCACGGCAGCTGACGGACGAACGGTGAGAGCGGGGCCGGGCACGCGAATATGGGGCGCTGTACGTCACACCGCGGCACGCGCCTTTCCCGCCGAAGGAGATCCTCGGCTCGACTTCTATACTTCGCCTGGTCTCTGGCTGCCCGTCACCGCGCTGACCCGACCTGGCGGGAACGGTGCCGTTCCGTGGGCGGCCCGTCGACGGGCCATGTGCGCACCGCGCAAACGCAGCCGCCGGCCCCCCCCCCCGCCCGGGGGGGGGGGCGGGGGGGGGGCCCCGCGGGCGCGGGGGCGACTCGCCCCGCACGAAGCCGGCGCGTGCGCCG
>NZ_JBSHAF010000021.1:8480-58956 GCF_053611365.1 Streptomyces sp. NPDC054813
GCCCCCCCCCCCGGGGGGGGCGGGGGGCCGTGGGGGGGCGCCCCCGGCCGCGGCGGGGGGCCCCCCCCCCCAACCCCCCCCCCCCCCCCCCGCGGCGGCCCCCCCCCCGGGACCGGCGGGCGGGACCGGCGTGCAGGGGGGCTACTCGCCCGGCAGGAAGCCGTCGATGGCGACGCCCAGGGAGGCGGCCCGCGCGATGCCCCGGATGCGGTCGGCGACCGCGATGTCGAGGCTCCCGAGGCCGAACGGCGAGTAGATCGCCCGGCGGGCCGGGTCTCGTCGGAACGAGGCCGGCTCGCGCAGGATCACGCCGATCTCGGCGTCGATGAAGTCACGCGAGCCGCTGGCCTGCTCGGCCAGGTGTACCGAGGTCTGTTCGCGGGAGACGTGGTCGGCGTCGTCCACCACGTTCTGCGCGCCGAGGATCTCCTCGACGTGCAGGTCGCGCAGCGAGACGTGCAGGACGGTCGCGTCCTCGGCTGCCGGCCCGAGGTCGAGATGGGGAGCGGGCGCGGTGGTGGCGAGGGCGATCAGGCGCTGCCCGGCGATCGTCTCGGCCACGGAGCCGCCGACGGTCGTCGTCAGGCCGTACTGCCGCTCGGCCTCCTCACCGAAGCGCTGCGCCCGCTCGCGGTCGAGGTCGAACAGCCGCAGCCGGCTCAGGCTCGGGAAGGCATCACGCAGGTAGTACCGCACCTGACGGTTGATCGGGCCGCAGCCGATCAGGGCGAGTTCCTCGGGCTCGGCTTCCACGGAGAGCACCCGGGCGCCGATCGCCGCGCTGGCCGCAGTGCGATGCGCCGAGATCTCGGAGCCCTCGATCAGCGCTGTCGGCCGCCCGGTCTTCGAGTCGTTGAGCACGATGACGGCACTGGCCCGGTCGACGCCGCGCGCGACGTTGTCCGGGAAGGAGGCGATCCACTTCATCCCGATCGACGCGGGCTCGTCACCGCCGCGCACATAGGCCGGCAGGCCGATGATGCGGTTCTTGGGCATGTCCGGGAAGCGGAGGAAGATCGAGTGCGGCACCGTGGTCAGGCCCGCGGCGTGCCTCCGGTAGGTGTCGCCGACGGCCTCGACGACCAGGTCGCGGTGGGTGTCGAGGATCTTGCGAACCTCGGAGTTTCGCAGGACCAGCATGACGTTCCTTCGGTCGGGAACCCTCGGAGAACGGGGTCCGGATGTGCGGGAGGTGGCAGCCCGTCCAGGGCGTCACGGAGCGGGCCGCCGGGCCCGGGGTCGCGGTCGGCGTCACCGGGGTCACGGTCGGCGGGAGGGGCGCCGAGGTGCCGTTGACCGGGTGCTCAGGAGTAGATCGAGTCCAGGTGGCGGTGCCCCTTGTCCGGGAAGAGCAGGACGACCTTCGCGTCGGGCGCCAGCCCGTCGGCGAGCTGCTCGAAGGCGGCCAGCGCCGCCCCGGAGCGCGGCCCGGCGAGGATCGCCTCCCGTTCGACCAGCCGTCGGCAGGCGCGGGCGGCCGTCGTCCGGTCGATCCGAAGCCGGTGGCGCACCCCTTCGACGCCCGGATCCGCCGGCACCGGTACCTCGGCGTCGCCGACCAGGTGGACCGCGACCAGCTCCGTGGCCAGGCCCAGCAATCGGATCTGATCGGCGCAGCCGCGTAGCACCGCCGGGCTGTCCGCGTCGCAGATCACCAGGTCGAACGGCCCGTCGACGTGCTCCAGGATCTCGCGCGCGGCACCCCGGTCGGACTCGGCGCGGCGCAGCGCGCTGTGCGAGCCGGGCCAGTGCCCGCCGATTCGCGCCGCGAGATCGCGGGCGAACGCCGCCCGCGCCGGCTCGTCCGCCACGGCGCCGTCCGGCACCGCGACCCGGGCGCCATAGGCCCGCAGCAGGCCGCCCACGGCGGCCTCGACGTCGGGACTGACGACACAGACGAGCTCGACCCGCCGGCTGCGGCAGACCTGGGTCAGGCTCGCCGCGAAGTCGGCGGAACCGGTCTCGGCCACCAGGGTCGCGCCCTCGACCAGCTCGCCGCGCCGCAGCAGTTCGTCCACCGCTGCGACGGCGGAGCGGTCCTCCGTGCTGCCGGTCGGGTTGAAACCTTCCAGCTTGGCGAGGAGCTGCCCCGGGAAGCCTCCGGCGACCCGCACCAGCTGTACCAGGGCGGTGTCGCCGATCGTGTCCAGAATCCCTGCGCTGAGCCCCATGGGTGTTCTCACCTCATCCTCTCTGCCGTCCGTCCGCGGCTCGCGCGTGGTCCCGGCCGTGTTCTATTCGCGGATGCCCGCGGCTTCGATCGCCCGCTGGCGGGTCGCCCGTCCGGTCGCCCCGGACGCGGTGACGACGGTGACGAGGGCGCAGAGCGCGACGGTCCCCAGGACCTGCGCCCACGGGATCACCGTCGGCGCGCCGGCCACAAGTTTGCTCAGCGTGACGTGCTGGGTCGCCGCGGCGAGACCGGTCGCCGCTGCGGCGAGCACCGTGCCGACGACCACCGCCACGGCGGCCTCGGCGGCGGCGACCTTCACGATCTGACTGCGCACCGTGCCGGCCAGCCCGAGCAGGGCGAACTCCCGCCGCCGCCCGGCCATCGCCATGATCAGAGTGTTCGCGACCGCGATCAGTGCGTAGGCGAGTGCGATCCCCAGGATGACCACCGCGGCGTTGTTCGTCTGCTCGGCAGCATGCGCGCGTTGGGCCTCCAGATAGGCGCCGTAGGTCAGGACGTGCGCGCCGGAGCCGGCCAGCGCCTGGTTCACCGCGGCCGTCTGCCGCTCGTCGAGCGGCCGGCCCACGCCCGCCGTCGAGTCGAGGTAGACCTGGCTCGGCATCACCGCGCCGGTCAGTGACGCGGACACATAGGTGTCGTCACCGTTCAGACCGCGCGCGACCACCGCCGCGATGACGGTTCGAACCTTTTCACCGGTCGGCAGCAGCGTGACCACGTGGTCCCCGGCCGACAGGCTGTCGGACTCGGCCGCGTGCTCGTCGATGACCACGAAGTTCTCCGGCGGCGAGGCGAGCGAGCCGGAGACCACCGGCGGCGTGATGGTGGTGCCCAGCGCCGTCGCGGGCACCGCGTTGGTGCGCAGCGAGTCGATCTGCTCGCCCTGGGCGGTGCCTATCCGGATGTTCATCGAAGTGACCGGGGTGACTCGGACCCCGGGCACGGCCGTCAGCCGCTCCAGCGTGCGGGCGTCGATCCCGGAACCGCCGGGGACGACGACGCCCGCCGCCTGGACTTCCTGCTGCTGACGGGTGAGGACCGCGGCGTCACCGGACTTCTGCATCGTCAGCAGGGCGCCTACCAGCCCGACGGCCACCACGATCGGCGCCACCATGGCGGCCGTACGCCGCCGGGAGGTGAGGATGTTCTCGCGTACCAGCAGCGGTCCGGCCTTGGCCGAGCCGCGCATCGGGCCGGTCAGCAGCCGGGTGACCGGTCGCAGCAGGATCGGCGCCAGCAGGGTGACCGCGCCGACGTAGAGGACCGGCACCGCCTCGTACTTGCGGGCACTGGCCGCCAGATACGGCTCGGTCCGGAAGATCACGATCCCGGCGACGACTGCCCCGATCAGCATTCCGATCCCGAGCAGCCAGCGGATCGGCGTCATCCCGCGACGCTCCACCACGCTTTCCCGCAGCACCTCGATCGGCCGGATCAGCGAGACCCGGACGAGGGTGGCGGCCGAGCCGGCCAGCGCCGCGGCCACGCCGATGACGAAGGAGATCAGCAGCGGCAGCGGGTTGAAGGGGATGGTGAACCAGGAAGGGGCGACGTCGTGGTCGAGCATCCAGGAGCGCAGCGGCATGGTGCACAGCGGGGCGAGGACGCAGCCGGCGGCCGCCGCCGCCAGGCCGATCAGCATCGCCTCACCGAGCACCATGCGCCGCACCTGCCGCGGCGCGGCGCCCACCAGCCGCAGCAGCGCCAGTTCGCGGCGGCGCTGCTCGGTGGCGAAGGCGAAGGTCGCGATGACGACGAACACCGCGACGAACACCGCGAGGCCGGTCGTACTGCCCGCCATCGCCTGGGCGTTGGCGAGCGCCTCGGCGCCGCCGGTGTCGTCGGGGTCGATCCGGGTCAGGTCGTCGCCGCCGAGGACCACGGCCCGGTCGCCCACGAGGGTGGACAGCCGGCTCGTCTTCTGGTCGGTGACCAGTGCGTTGACGCCGGGCGACAGGCGCTCCGCCTCGGCGTCGCTGAAGAAGACCGCGTTCTCGAACCAGAGCGCGTCGGTGACCCCCACCACCCGGTAAGGGCCGGCGCCCCGGGCGGTGACCGCCTCGGTTCGACGTCCGATCAGCGACTTGACACCGCCGGTGACGACGACTTCGTCCGCGGCCTCCGGCGCGCGTCCGGCCACGAGGTGGTAGCCCGCGAAGGCGGCCGAGCTCCAGGGGTGACCGGTCGTATCCTCGGAACCGGTGCTCAGCCGTACCGGGAAGCTGCGGTCGGCCGTGACCTTCCCGGCCGCGGTCACCTTGGTCACGACGTCGGCGGGCAGCACCGCGGGGGCCTTCATCGGGCGCCCCTCGAAGCCCTGCGGCGCGAGGACGGTCGAGGCTTCCTTGAACCGCTGCGGCCCCGGATGCGGCGTGCCGAAGGTGGCCGCCAGGGTCAGCGTCATCATGCCGATCATCGTCGTGCCGAGGGCGAGGGCGAGGAAGGCACCCACGAAGCCCACCAGACGGTGCCGGAGGGTGGCTACGGCGATGCTCAGCACGGCTTCGTCTCGCTCTCGCCGGGCTCCAGCGCGGCCATCCGCATGGCTACGGACTCGGCCGTCGGCTCGAACAGCTCACCGGTCACCCTGCCGTCGGCGAGGAAGACCACCTGCTGAGAGTACGAGGCTGCCACCGGGTCGTGCGTGACCATGATCACCGTCTGCCCGTGCTGCTCGACAACGCCGCGCAGCAGCGCCAGGACCTCACGCGCGGTTCGCGAGTCCAGCGCACCGGTCGGCTCGTCGGCGAAGATCACCTTGGGCCTGGTCACCAGCGCCCGCGCGATCGCGACGCGCTGCTGCTGACCACCCGACAGTTCGGCAGGCCGGTGCCCACCGCGCTCGGCGAGACCGACCTCGGCCAGCCCCTTGTCGATAGCCGCCGGATCGATGGCGCGCCCGGCCAACCGGAGGGGCAGCTCGACGTTCTGTCGGGCCGTCAGTGCCGGGATCAGATTGAAGGACTGGAAGATGAAGCCCATGTGTTCGCGGCGCAACTCGGTCAGCGCCCGCTCGGAGAGCTGGTGCAACGGGGCGCCGTCCAGCAGGACCTTGCCCGCGTCGACCCGGTCCAGGCCCGCCGCGCACTGCAGCAGCGTCGACTTGCCCGAGCCCGAAGGGCCCATGATGGCGGTGAAGGTGCCCGCCGCGAAGTCGATGTCCACCCCGTCGAGCGCCCGTACCCGGTTGTCGCCGCGGCCGTACGTCTTGTGCACGCCCTCGAGCCGCGCCAGTACGCCGGAGCCGTCACCTGCCGCCGACGTCCCGGTGTGCGCGCCACGACCTCGTTCGCCGCGGTTACGATCTGCGATTCTGCTGAGCAAGGACTTGAACCTCTCGGAGCTCTCGGGTGGGCCGGCGTACGGGCGCTCCCGAAGTGGGCGCCGCGCAGCGCGAATCCTGCTTAATTCCTAGGAGATCGCTCTATAGTCCCTCGATACACGAGCTCCGGACCGGGGTTGAGCTGATCTCGGCCAGGCCTTGCACTCGCCGAGGTCTGCTCTTGTCCACTCCCGGCTGTTCGCCCCCTCTTCGCGCGCCCACCCGCTGACGTGGGGTGCCTGAGCAGGCCCCCACGTCAGCCGATGACACCTGACCAGCCGTCAGGCCGACCGCCCGGCCGCGTCGAGCAGCACGGACGCCACCGGCCTCGCCTGGGTAGGCACCCGGACGGCATCGCCGGTGAGGATTTCCTGATAGGCGTCGGTGAGGACCACGCTGGGGTCAACGCCCAGCTCGTCCACCAGCAACCGCCGCCCCTCGTTGAACAGGCGCACCGCCTCGGCCTGGCGGGCGGACCGGGCGAGCGCGATCATCAGCTGAGCACGGAATCGTTCCCGTAGCGGGAATGCCGCCACCAGACCGGTGAGCTCCGCGATCAGCGCGCGGTGCCTGCCGAGCGCCAGGTCGACCTCGATCCGGGACTCGTGGACAGCGATCCGCCGCTCACCCCAGGCCAGCCCCTCGGTCTCGGCCAGCCGCTTGGTGCCGTCGGCCAGAGCCTCGCCGTCCCACAGGTCCAGCGCCCGACGGAGCAGTTCCGCCGCCCGCTCCCACTGTCCGTCGTCCAGGGCGGCCTGGCCGCTCCGGGCAAGCTCCTCGAACTCCACTTGGTCACACCAGACTTGGCTCATATCGATCCGATAGCCCGAACGCAGGCGGGTGATCGGGACGGTCACGCCGAGGCGCTTGCGCAGCCTGGAAGCGTAGGTGTGGATCTGCGCCCCCGCGGTGCTCGGCGGGTCCCAGTCCCACAGCAAACGGCTGATCTGGGTGTCCGACAGCGGCCTTCCGTTGGCCAGTAGGAGCGCGGCCAGCATCGTCCGCTGCTTGACCCCGCCGAGAGTGTCCTCCCTGCCACCGACGAAGGCCCGGATCGGGCCGAGAAGACGGATCCGGATGCCCTCACCCGCGGTGGGACCCTGCGCGTCAGCACCCCCCATCGCCATCACCGATCACCTAGCGGGCCGCGAGAGGAGGCGTCCACCCCCTCGCCGGCCGATGGAGATTTCATTATGGACATGGCTGCCTTCGACCGTGACATGAGTTCCCCCTGTAGTTCTCATTTGTCTAAAGCTGTCCCGCCGTGGCGATCCCTCCGGCCTAGGCTCGGGCCCCGAAACCCACTGAAAACACGGCCCAGTGGTAGGCAGAAGATGTCTGATCAGGGCGTATCCACCTGACGAAGGCTCGCACTTTGAGCTCGAGGCAGTCTTTTCGTTGAAGCCGTTACATGTCAACTGAAAATCGTGTCGGCATAGTCTCCACGGTCTGGCCGGGACCGGACTTGACCGTGGCCGAAACAGGTGATCAATGATTTACGGCCACGACGCGACCTAAGGCTCGGCACGTGGTAGAACGAGGGCAGCCACGAAGGTTCACCAGCGGCTCGTAAAGTTTTACGCTGCGGACCGCAAAGGATGGAGTGGTCGGGCGAGGGGAGAATAGACGCCATTGGCCAAAATTAGCTGCTGCCGAAAGTCGGTTGATGCGGCACCGCGATCCGCAGCAAGAATGGGCTAATCGCCCGAATCGTCAGCGGGCAACTACTGGAAGACGGTTATCGGCTCGATATCACCGCTACTCCACCGCTCCAAGGACCGGTTACGGTTCTCGAATGCTGATGAACCTGATGACTCGGACGCCCGCGCGGCTGGGCCTCGTCCTCCTCGCGGTGGCCGGTCTTCTGCTGGCGTGGACCGTGTACCTGGGCTCCATCACGGACGGCGAAGTGCAGGCGCAGAACTGGTCGGTGTCCTGGATCGGCCTCGATCTGTGCGAGGCCGCCACACTGACCGCCACCGGTGTTTTGACCATGCGGAGGAGCCGCGCAGTCTCACCGGTCGCCGCCGCGGCCGCGGCACTGCTGCTGCTGGACGCGTGGTTCGATGTGATGACCGTGGACAGCCCTACCGACTGGTACATCGCGTGGGCCATGGCCTTGGGCGTGGAACTGCCCGCCTGTTACGTGATGATACGTCTGTCGAAGACCGCTCTGGACTGGAACGGCCGCCCTGGGACAAGTGAGCCGGATCACGACAGGACGCGGATCTGATCAAACTCGTCAGCGAGATCCGTCTGTCCCGCGGCACCTGGACGGTGCCATCCGCACGCGGACGGAAAGGACAGGCCGCAGGCATCCGCCCGAAGGAGGAAGTCCTCCGGGACGGTGACTATGTGAGTTCCGACGTCACGGGGCACTGCCCGCGACCGAGGGCACGGGCGTGGTCGTCCAAGTGGAAGCCCGGCTGGAGATCGGCCTCGTCGTAGTAGCGATGGAAGACGGGCGTGATGCCACCGGACACCGGCGGGACGATCCAGCTCCAGTCGGCCGGCACGATACGGCCCTGACTCTCCTCCTTCGCCAGGTGGGCGAGGAAGCGGCGGGACTCGGTGTGGTGATCGGTGATTTTCACGCCCGCGGCTTCGAAGGAGTGCAGGACCGCCACGTTGATCTCGACCAGGGCTCGGTCGCGCCACAGGCTGCTCTCGCTGCCGGTGTCCAGGCCGAGGTGGCCGGCGACGACGGGCAGGAGGTTGTAGCGGTCCTCGTCGACCAGGTTGCGGGCCCCGATCTCGGTGCCCATGTACCAGCCGTTGAACGGGGCCAGAGGGTAGTCGACACCCCCGATCCGCAGACGCATGTTGGAGATTGCGGGGACAGCGTGCCACCGCAGGCCCAGCTGCCCGAACCACGGGTGGTCGGGGTGGCTCAGGGGCACTTCCAGGACGAGGTCCCGGGGTATGTCGAACAGCTGCGCCTTGTCGTCGGAGGTCTCCACGACCAGGGGGAGCACGTCGAAGGGACCGCCAGGAGGCTGCCAGCCCATCTCCCGTACGACGTCGGTGAAGCCGACGTACGCCGGATCGCCGGTGATACCGCCGTCCGGTCGGCGATGCCCGGCGTAGCGCACAAGTTGGTCGTTCCACACTCTCGGGCCGCGACGGTCCGGGGTGTCGGGGGCGAAGATGGAGATGACGGGTCGCACGCGTCCGCCGTTGGTCGCCAGACGCAGGTGCTCGCACAGCTCCCGGTGAACCTCACCGGGTGAAGTCACACCGCGCAGGTCGCGCACGTTCAGACTGTTCCAGTACAGGCGGCCGATGCAGCGGGAGGCGTTCCGCCAGGCCACCCGGGCGCCGAAGACGAGTTCCTCCGGGGTGTGCGTGTAGGTGCCCAGTTCCTCGGCCTCCGCGCGCACCTGGCGCAGTCGCTGTGCGAGGACGACGGGCTGCCCGGGGTTCTCCGTGTGGAACTGGGCGAGGAAGTCCTCGGCTTCCTCCAGGTCGGCGGCGCCGCCGACCGGCGAGGCATTGTCGGTGGGCGGCTGCGGCGTACGGCTGCCCGGGGCGAGGGCTGCCTGATGAGCGCGGCCGCGCAGCAGGGTCTCGGATTGCATGGTGCTCCTCACGGTGGCCTGTGGGAGTTCGTCCGCCGTCCCTTGGGCGGAGCGCACGGAGTGCTGTGATGCGGAAGACGGCGTGGGCGTCCACAGCGCGCCGCCGAACGGCGTTGCGGAACATGCCCGCTTCGTGTGTGGACGCCCACGGTCAGGGTGGAGGGGTGGTTTCGCGGTACCGATGTCCGGTCAGCCGAGGCTCAGCGGCAGGGACTTGAGGGAGCGGAATTCCAGGTTCGGGTTCCAGATGGGTTCGCCCGCCAGGCTGATCTTCGGGAAGCGCTC
This sequence comes from Streptomyces sp. NPDC054813, assembly GCF_053611365.1. Classification (NCBI taxonomy): domain Bacteria; kingdom Bacillati; phylum Actinomycetota; class Actinomycetes; order Kitasatosporales; family Streptomycetaceae; genus Streptomyces; species Streptomyces sp. NPDC054813. The sequence continues at coordinate 17,857 of NZ_JBSHAF010000021.1, forward strand.
GAACAGTGCGGCGAAGAACCACTTGAGTTCCAGGGCGGCGATCTGCCGGCCGAGGCAGGAGTGCGGTCCCACCCCGAACGTAAGGTGCTTTCCGCTGTTGGGCCGCCCAAGGTCGAACTCGTCCGGCTCTTCGAACACACGGGGGTCGCGGTTCGCTGCTCCCAGGAAAAGGGCGACGTTCTGCCCTTCCTCGATCTGCACCCCGTTCAGGTCGAGTGTCGTTCCTGCCCGGCGCCATGTGAACTGGTTCGAAGCGTTGTAGCGGACCAGCTCATTGACCGCGTTGTCCGCACAGGCAGGGTCCGTCAGATAGCGCTCGATCTGCTCCGGATTCGTCGCGAACGCCAGCATGCCGCTACTGGTGGAGCCCGGGGTGGTGGGTGCGAACAGCGCGATGAGCAGCAGGACGAGCTGATGGATCGTCTGCTCGGGTGTGGAGTCGACGTTTGCGGCCTGAGCGGCGGCCAGACGCGCGATGACCGTGTCGGGGAGGACCGTCCCGCGCTTTCCCTGGATGAGTTCCAGGGCGTAAGTGTGCAGATCCGTAAGGTGCTCGAGCAGCAAGTCGAGCTCCAACGGCTGGTCCTGCGGGCCGGACCAGTAGGTCATGAGCGTGTCGACCCGCGGTATCACGAAGTCCAGGTCCACCTCGGGGACTCCGAAGGCGTGGACGGCGGCGTTCACCGGGAGCTTGGCGGCCAGTGCGGGAACGGCGTCGATCTCCTTGGTGCCATCCGGGAGGGAGGCGACCAGGTCGTACGCCACGCGCTCGATCACCTGGCTGTAGTGCGCATGGGCCTCGCGGGTGAAAGCCGCGTGGGTGGACCGCCGCAGCGCGGTGTGGCGTGGAGCGTCCGTGTACATCATGACGTTCTTGGTGAACTGGTGGTAGATGTTGTCCGCCGGCAGCGAGCGGCCGTCGAACTTCGCGTCCAGCACCCCCTCCATGCGCTCGGCCTTGAAGCGGGGGTCCTTCAGCGCGCCGGCGCAGTCGTCATACCTTGTGACGGCCCAGGCGTTCAGGCCCTCGCACCAGTGGACCGGTTCGTGTTCCGCGAGGGCGGCATAGACCGGGTACGGGTTGGGCACGATGCCCGGATCCGACAATGGCGACGATTCACTCACAGGAAAACCTTTCAGGTGGAGAGGTCCGGAAAGACCGCTTGGGCCAGTGACGAGTGGTGGATGGCGGCCTCGGCCAGTTGCTGTGCCGCCCGTGCGGCCGTCTGTGCCGCTGTGGGGGGAGGAGCACTGGAAGCGCCAGGAAGTTCTCATGCATGGCTGTCGTTCGCCGGCCGAACGGGATGAGCCGTTCCAGCGCGGCCCACGGCACGGCGGCGAGTACGTCCGGCCCCCTTCGGTGTGGAAGTGGTTGCCGGTGAAAGCGTGGTGTTCAAAGCCACCGAGGGTACGACGCGCTCGTGTCTTGGCGTTCGCGACGCCGAACCTGTCGCCGGCGGCCTCCGAGAACGCCGTGACGGGGCGGATGAGCGGCGCACCGGAGACACGGCGGTGGTCGTCAGCGACGAAGAGCCCCCGCAGTGGCGAGGGGTGACACAGCCGTGGGTGCCCGGCCACCTCGAAGGCCCGGGGGCGCCCACGCTGTGGCCGACGAACGCGATGGGTCGGTGCAACAGGGGCACGACCCCCGGCTGCCGGAACACGCGCAGCCAGGGGAATGCTTTCGGCATCTCGTGGGACATCGTGGTTCCCGGTCTTCAGTGCGCGGTCAGGTCGTGGAGGCCGGTCATGGCGACGGCGACCTCGGCGAGGGGTCTGGCGGTCTCGTCGCCAGGGCCGGCCTGATGCCATTGGTCCACCTGGTTGAGCCAGACCTCCGCGCCGGTCACGAGGCGCCGCTTGGTAGCGGGACGGTCCTGGGCGACGCGCAGGACGCCGTCCGCCTCCCCTTCCCAGGCCGCCCCGGTGACGGACAGGAACTCCTCGGCCTCGTCGCGGTCATCCAGATCGAAGGTCTGGTGCCGGCTCTTGCCGAGTCCACAACTGTCGTGGAGGCTCCGGCTGTCACGAACGCCGCCCGCGAAGGCCTCGCGAAGCTCCGCGTCCAGCGCCTCCAGCCAGTGAACGCCGTGCGGGGCGTAACTCATCTCGTTCTACATCGAGACGGTGCATTCGGTCGCGGCACAGACGTCCTTGCCGAACTCGATTCGGGACGAGTTGCCGTGCACATGGATAAGCCGGTGAGGCAACAGCTGGTCCGGGCTGAGCTGACGCCGATGCCCCGGACCTCCAGCGCCCTCTCGCGGACGAGCAGTTCCTCGAGTCCGTCCGGTCGCCGCGGATGGTCGACCAGTCCCTCTGCGGTCGCCGATGCTACGACGTCCCCGGGGCCGATCTCCATCGGCCGCCAGTTCGGGTCCGCGCTCACTTCTCAACGCCTCCGCTCGTTGCCAATGGTGTCACTGTGGCGGCGACGGCTATTTATTTCCGGTACGGGTTCTATAGCCCGGGGCTCGCAGGCTCCGTCCGGCGGAACCGGCACTGGCCGGTCATGGGTGGCGAGTACCACTGGTTCGCCGGGAAGCGCGCCGGCGAACCAGTCGAGCCACTCGCACCAAAACGGCACCCTGACGGGAACCGACACCAACCTCAGCCGCCAGCACGACTCCTCCCCCCTTCCTGACCATCGGCGGCTGCGTCGACAGCGCATCGGCCACAACACCGAACCTGGGCCGCTCGCACACGCACACTGGACGCGCCGACGAACCAGAACCGTTCACTGGAACCACGCAAGGAGCAGATCAGCGTCAAACGAGCGTCAAGACAGTTGGACAGCCACCTGGGCAAGCAGAAAAGGTACCAGTCGCTCAACGCGCAATCTGAACGCAGCACCAGGTCGGAGTGATTGTCCAGGGAATCCGGGGCAGTCCGGGTGGTGTTTACCTGGAAAGAGGTCGGCAGACCTACCGGAAATCATAGAGCCGCAGGTCATCGGCCCGTTTTTATCGGCTCCAATATTGCCACGCACTTGCGAGGTCACAGGGAAGGCGATCGGTTTGCCCTCCTTCAAGGAAACATACAGGTCCGAGGAAATTTCGAAGGCGAAATCCAAACCCCGCAGAGAGTTTCGTGCGTCATACATGCATCACCGCCACCGCCGTGCGTCAGGCGCGCGCGGATCCCGATCGATGCCACGACCACAGACTACGCGGTGGCAGGCAGCGCCGCTGGGACTGTGCGAGTGGCCGCCGCCCCCTCTCGAAGCGCCGTGGAATCGAGGGCCAACGCCGGAAGCCCCCTGACCGGCAAGCGCCGGATCAGGGGGCGTGGGGAGGCGGCAAGAGTCACGAACGTAGGGAGAAGCTGCAGGCAAGCAGCCACTGCGCGGGTGGACCCACCACCGCCCACCACCCGCTCGAACGCACCCTCAGCCACCCTGGGACCGTGCGGGACCTGGGCGGTCGCCACCAGAGGCTCACACGTTCACTTCAACACGACGAAGGACAGCGTTGGACCGCCGCCTTCAACTCTCCTGGGGGGCAGGACGATCAGCTGGGATTCCAGTGGGGTCCATGCACCGGCCATGGGGCGACCTCATGCGCCACGGCCTTGCCCAGATCGACTCCAGGTCGGCACGTGGCAAGAATCCGGGCGGCCGGGTGGGCGGCAAGCAGGATCCTGGCCTCGTACTGGTCGCGGGTGGGCACCAGGGTGCCGTCCACGATGAGCACGGTGTCCTTACGGAATCGCTTCCGGGGCTGGAGTGCGAGCAGCGGACCGAGGTGGTCGACTATGCGGTCCGCGGCGGACTTTGAGATGCCCAACAACAGGGCGAGCTGGCGCAGTGTCAAGTTCGTACGCCAGTAGGCCGTGACCAGCAGGACTCGGTCGTCCAACGGCAGGCTCCACGGTCGGCCCGTCCGGCCCCCGTCTGCGCCCTCGCGCCGTAGTGCGGTCACCAACTTGGCAATGCAGCGCGGGTTCAGTCCGGTGAACGGGGAAATCCAGGACGGCTCCGACGCCGTGATCACAGCAGCCACGCGTTGATAATGACATCGCGCCTGCACGCTCCGTCCGGAGCCTCAACAGCGGACCACGGTGGGAAGGACGGCCTCGTGACGGACCGAGCAGACCTGGAACTGGCGCACCGCCTCGCCGACGAGGCGGATGCCATCGCCCGGAGCTACTTCTCGACCACCATCGAATCCCGGACGAAGCGTGACGGGAGCCCCGTCACTGACGCCGACCAGGAGATCGAAATCGTCCTTCGCTCCCTGATCCGCCAGGAGTATCCCGACGACGCTTTCATCGGTGAGGAGTTCGGCGCCCATGGGCACGGCAGACGGCGCTGGATCATCGATGCCATCGACGGTACAGCGAGCTTCCTCGCCGGCGAACCGGAGTGGAGCACCCTGATCGCCGTCGAAGAGGACGGCCGCATCACCGTGGGCATGGTCTCCGCCCCGGCCCTGGGCCGCCGATGGTGGGCCAGCCCGAACTCGGGCTCCTGGGCGGGGTCATGCCCGTCCAACCCAGCCGCACCGACGCACCGGTTGGCCCTCTCCCAAGGCGGAAGTGCCCAGGACGCGTCGGTCGGCATCTGGCCGCCTCCGGCCAGACTGAACCAGCAGGAACGCGCCGTGGCCGCGAGGCTGGCCCGGGGCGTCTCGCAGGTCCGACCGTCGCTCGACTGGGCTGCAGCGGTTCCCATCGCACAGGTGCCCCGCAAACCGTCCACCGGGTCCGGCACCTGCCACGGCGCTCTCCTAGTCGCGACCGGTCAACTGGACGCCTTCCTCCTCCTGGGAGCCGGCCCCTGGGACATCGCCCCGCTGATCCCCATCGTGCAAGAAGCCGGCGGCACCTTCAGCGACCTCTCCGGTCAGCACCGGAGCGACACTGGAGCCGCGTTGTTCGCCCGCCCCGGACTCCACCAACAACTCCTGGACATCGCCGCCAACTGAGAGACCCTCCCTGCGGATACACCACTTCGCCCCGAACAGCGTTGCGGGACAAGTCTTAGTCGCGCACGAGCGACGGGCCGTTCGGCGTAGGGCACGGAGCTACGCCTGCGCCCAGCAGCTCCGCCGGATGCCGCCTGATCGCCCCCTTCAGCCAGCGTCAACCCGTCAGGACGATGACCATGCCGAAGGCAGTAGAGGCCGTCCTCGGTGACCTCCACGAGCGCTTCCCTGCCACTCCGACTGCCCCCTACAACCCTCGATCACGCAAGGCATAAGCCGACCGCCAATCCCCCAGCGCCCAGGCTGCGGGATGCTCATCACCGGCCGCGAGCCGTTCGAGCAGTGCGCGTTGCCGTTCATTCGGGTCAGACCGGCGATCCACGATCACCAACCCACAGCGCACTCGCATGCCCTGTACAGAGCCGAAAGAGTGGCTCCTGCCCTTGGGGGTTCTCTGGGACTTTCCTGGGACTTCCGGCCGCATCAGCCAGTACGAGCGTGAAACAACCGAAAGGGCGTTCATACAGGTCAACGACCTGCGAGGGCCAGACATCGCAGGTCACGGCGTTGGCTGGTCTCTTCCGGGACAAGTGATCGTCAGGAACCAGCAGCTCCGCGCAGAACGTCGCCCGCCCTCGGCGCCCCATCGATATACGCCACCGGACAGAGCCTGACCTGCCCAACAGTTCGCCTGACACCCCATCAGAACGAGCGTCAAATGAGCGTCACGAGCGTCATTTCAGCGTCAAGATATCGCCCGTAACGCCCACACCGCACATAATGCGCACGCACGAAACCGCAGGTCAGGCGCCCTTTGCGACCGGTTCAAGGATCGCCACGCACTCCACATGATGCGTCATCGGAAACAGATCGAACGCCCGCAGTGTGCGTACCCGGTATCCGCCGTCCCGGAAGTACGCCAGGTCGCGGGCCAGTGCCGCCGGGTCGCAGGCGACGTAGGCGATTCTGCGGGCGGCCAGGGACGCCAGGTGCTCCACCGTCTTGCGGCCCGCGCCCGCGCGGGGCGGGTCGAGGACGATGAGGTCGACCTCGGTGATGCCGGTGCGCGGGAGGACCGACTCGACCTTGCCCTGCTCGACGCGGACCCGCGGGAAGCCGGCCAGGTTGTGGCGGGCGTCCTCCACCGCTCGCTTGCCGGACTCGATGCCCAGCACCGCGCCCTTCTCGCCGAGGCGGTCGGCGAGAGCTCCGGCGAACAGGCCGACACCGCAGTAGAGGTCCAGCGCCATCTCGCCCTTGCGCGGCAGCAGGCCCTGCATCACCGCCGTCACCAGGGTGTCCGCCGCCTTCGGGTGGACCTGCCAGAAGCCGCCGTTGCCCACACGGTGGGTGCGGCCGTCGGCCCGTTCGCGGACGAAGGCGCGGCCGTGGACGCGGTGGATGCCACCGTCGTTCTCGTCCACGCGCAGGACGGACACCGGTTTGTCGAGTTCGACCAGGGGCAGGCGGGCGCCGGGGCGGGGCTCCAGGATCACCATGCGGTCCTGGGAACCGGTCGCGGCGATCGCGTCCACCGCCAGCATGCCCGACCAGTCGCGCTCCTCGATGCCGAGTTCGCTGACCCCCGGCGCCGCGATCATGCAGTGCTCGATCGGCTCCACCTCGTGCGAGCGGTGCCGGCGCAGTCCCGCGTTGCCGTCGGCGTCGACCGCGTACTGCACGCGCGTGCGCCACTGCGGCACCTCGCCCGCCGGCAGCTTGTCGCCCTCGGCGGGCATCACCGTGCCGTCCCAGCCCACCTCCTCCGGCGTCAGACCGGCCAGCCGCCGCAGCTGCTCGGCGATCACCTCGCCCTTCAGCCGACGCTGGGCGCCCGGCTTGGCGTGCTGCCAGTCGCAGCCGCCGCAGCGGCCGGGGCCGGCGTAGGGGCAGGGGGCTTCGACGCGGTCCTTGGACGCGTCCACGATGTCGACCGCGTCGGCGCGCAGGAAGCGGGCCCCCTCCTCGCCCTCGGTCACCCGGGCCACCACCCGCTCGCCGGGCAGCGCGTGCCGGACGAACAGCACCTGGCCCTCGGCGGTCCGGGCGATGCAGTGCCCGCCGTGCGCGACCGGGCCCACCTCGACCTCGTACTCCGTCCCCACCAGAGATTTCTTCGGTTCTGCCTGCATGGCGGGGTGACTCCAGATCAACGAGAGGGGGTTCGACCGCGCATGGGCCGACGACAGCCCACCAGTCTACGTGCTCGCCGGGGCGCCCCGGCTAACCGTGATCGCCGGAACCTCCGGGCCGCGCTCAGCCCCCGCTGTGCTCCTTCGGCCGGTGTTCGGCCGGCCCGCGCCGGACGGCGCCCGGTGCGTTCCAGTCCTGCCGCTTGCGGGCCCGGTTCCTGGCCGCCTCCGAGGACACCAGCTGGTAGGGCACCGAGGTCACCATGACACCCGGTGTGAACAGCAGCCGGCCCTTGAGGCGCAGGGCGCTCTGGTTGTGCAGCAGATGCTCGTACCAGTGGCCGACGACGTACTCCGGGATGATCACGGAGACCGCGTCCCGCGGGGACTGGGCGCGCAGGCCCTTGACGTACTCGATGATCGGCCGGGTGATCTCGCGGTAGGGCGAGTCGAGGACCTTCAGCGGGACGTCTATACCGCGCCGCTCCCACTCCTCGCGCAGCGCCTTCGTCTCGGCCGGGTCGACGTTGACGGTGAGCGCCTCCAGGGTGTCCGAGCGCATCAGCTTGGCGTAGGCGAGGGCGCGCAGGGTGGGGCGGTGGATCTTGGAGATCAGGACCACCGAGTGCACGCGGGACGGCCGTACCAGGTCGTCGTCCGGCTCCTCGGGGGCCGAGATCTCCTCGGAGACCCGGTCGTAGTGCTTACGGATCGCGGTCATCGTCGCGTAGAAGATGCACATGCCGAGCAGCGCCACCCAGGCGCCGTGGGTGAACTTCGTGACCAGCACGACGACCAGCACCAGGCCGGTGAAGAAGGCGCCGAAGGTGTTGATCGCGCGGGAGCGGATCATGTGGCTGCGCTTGGCCGGGTCCTTCTCGGTCGCCAGGTGGCGGTTCCAGTGCCGGACCATGCCGGTCTGGCTGAGCGTGAAGGAGACGAACACGCCGACGATGTAGAGCTGGATGAGGCGGGTCGAGTCGGCGCCGTAGATCACCGTCAGCAGGGCGGCGGCGCCGGCGAGCAGCACGATGCCGTTGGAGAAGGCGAGGCGGTCGCCGCGGGTGTGCAGCTGGCGCGGCAGGTAGCGGTCCTGGGCGAGGATCGAGCCGAGGAGCGGGAAGCCGTTGTACGCCGTGTTCGCCGCCAGGAAGAGGACCAGGGCGGTGGCCGCGGCGAGCACGATGAACAGGAAGCTGCCCTTGCCGAAGACGGCCTCGGCGACCTGGGAGATCACCGGGTTCTGGACGTAGCCGGAGCCGATCGCGACGCCGTTGTGGAGCAGGTCGGTGGCCGGGTTCTCGGCCATGCGGACCTTGGTGACCATGGCGAGCGCGATGATGCCGCAGAACATGGTGACCGCCAGCAGGCCCATCGCGGCCAGCGTGCTCGCCGCGTTCTTCGACTTGGGCTTGCGGAAGGCCGGGACGCCGTTGGAGATCGCCTCGACACCGGTGAGCGCGGCACAGCCGGAGGAGAAGGCGCGCAGCAGGAGGAAGACCAGCGCGAAGCCCGCCAGGCCCTGGTGCTCGGCCTTGATGTGGTAGGCCGCGGTCGGGGCGCGCATGGTGTCCCCGAGGACCAGGCCCCGGAAGGCGCCCCACGCGATCATGATGAAGACGCCGCCGACGAACACGTACGTCGGGATCGCGAAGAGCTTGCCGGACTCCTTCACACCGCGCAGGTTCATCAGGGTCAGCAGCACGATCACGGTGACCGCGCAGAGGACCTTGTGCTCGACCACGAAGGGGATCGCCGAGCCGAGGTTCTCGATGCCGGAGGCGATGGAGACGGCGACGGTCAGGACGTAGTCGACGAGCAGCGCGCTGGCGACGGTGAGGCCGGCCTTGGGGCCGAGGTTGGTGGTGGCGACCTCGTAGTCGCCGCCGCCGCTCGGGTAGGCGTGCACGTTCTGCCGGTAGGAGGCGACCACCGTGAACATCAGCACGACGACCGCGACGGCGATCCAGGGGCTGAAGTGGTACGCCGACACACCCGCGATGGACAGGACCAGCAGGACCTCCCCCGGCGCGTAGGCGACGGAGGACAGCGGGTCGGAGGCGAAGACGGGGAGTGCGATGCGCTTCGGCAGGAGCGTTTCGCCCAGCCGGTCACTGCGCAGAGCGCGCCCGATCAGGATCCGTTTGGGCACGTCGGTCAGTTTGGACACGAGAGAGGATCGTAGGCCTTCCACCTGGCAGGCCTCCAGCCGCAGTACGGGATCTGCCTCCCGAGTGAAAAAAGTGACGGCTGGAACTGCGGATTCCGCAGCTTACGTCCGATCCGTGCCTAGATGACAGACCCCGCCTGTCGTCGCACTTCGGAGGTCTCATGCCCGCGACCGCAGAACTGATCGGCGCCATGCTGACCCTCGTCGGCCTCGGAATCCTCACTGCCTGGAGCGTGCGCAGCATCACTCGCCGATGAGCATGACCAAGGGGTGCCCAGCCTGGACGGTGCGTGTGTAGCTTGGGCCTCGGTCTGAGACCCTGATGGGGCTGAGCAGTAACTTTGGGACACCGGAAGGACGGTCGTGCACATCGTCATCATGGGCTGCGGCAGAGTGGGTTCCGCTCTCGCCCAGACCCTGGAGCAACAGGGGCACACGGTCGCCGTGATCGACCAGGACCCCACCGCCTTCCGCAGGCTGGGCCCGGGATTCGGCGGCCGCCGGGTCACCGGGGTCGGCTTCGACCAGGACACCCTGCGCGAAGCGGGCATCGAGGAGGCGGGCGCCTTCGCCGCCGTCTCCAGCGGTGACAACTCGAACATCATCTCGGCCCGGGTGGCCCGCGAGATGTTCGGTGTGGAGAACGTCGCGGCCCGCATCTACGACCCGCGCCGTGCCGAGGTCTACCAGCGCCTCGGCATCCCGACCGTCGCCACGGTCCGCTGGACCGCCGACCAGATGCTGCGCAGGCTGCTGCCCTCGGGCGCGGAGCCGCTGTGGCGCGACCCCACCGGCGGGGTCCAGCTCGCCGAAGTGCACGCCTCCCCGAAGTGGGTCGGCCACAAGATCAGCACGCTGCAGGAGGAGACCGGCGTCCGGGTCGCGTTCCTCACCCGGCTCGGCGAGGCGATGCTGCCGACCTCGCAGACGGTGCTGCAGGAGGGCGACCTGGTGCATGTGATGATGCGCACGGACGACGTCGACAAGGTCGAGGCCGCCTTCGCCGGGGGTCCGGAAGAGGAGAGCGGTCACTGATGAGGGTCGCTATTGCCGGAGCCGGCGCCGTGGGCCGCTCGATCGCGGGCGAACTGCTGGAGAACGGCCACGAGGTCCTGCTGATCGACAAGGCCCCGACCGCCATCTCGGTGGAGCGGGTCCCGCAGGCGGAGTGGCTGCTCGCCGACGCCTGTGAGATCACCTCCCTGGACGAGGCGGCGCTGCAGCGCTGCAACGTCGTGATCGCCGCGACGGGCGACGACAAGGTGAACCTGGTCGTCTCGCTCCTCGCGAAGACGGAGTACGGCGTTCCGCGCGTCGTCGCCCGGGTCAACAACCCCAAGAACGAGTGGCTGTTCAACGAGTCCTGGGGCGTGGACGTGGCCGTGTCGACGCCCCGTCTGATGTCCGCCCTGGTCGAGGAGGCGGTGAGCGTCGGCGACCTGGTCCGGCTGCTCCGCTTCAGCCACGGCGACGCCAACCTGGTGGAGCTGACCCTGCCCGAGGAGTCGGCCCTGGCCGGCACCCAGGTCGGCGACGTGGAGTGGCCCGAGGACACCTCGCTGGTCACGATCATCCGCGGCACCCGGGTCCTCACCCCCTCCCGCGAGGACTCCCTGGAGGCCGGCGACGAACTCCTGTTCGTGGCGGCGCAGGCCCGCGAGGAGCAGTTGGAGGACCTGCTGTCGGTACGGCGGGAAGACGTCTGACGCAGCGCAGGAAGAAGGGCGCCCTCCGCTACGGAGGGCGCCCTTCTGTCGTACGCGTGCAGCCGTCTACTTGCGGTGCCGTCCGCCGGAGGGCTCGCCGCTCTCCGCGGCCAGCGCGGCCTTGCGCTCCTCCTCGGCCTTCTCCTCCGCCTCCATCTCGGCGAAGACGTCGATCGGCGCCGGCGCCTTCGCCAGGAAGACCCAGGTGAGCCAGACGGCGAGCAGGAACGGCGGGATCTTCAGCGCGACCAGCACCCAGCCGAGCTGGGCCGTGTTGGCCCACCAGTACAGCGGGAAGAGGATCGCGCACTTGGCGAGCAGGATCAGGCCCCAGGCCCAGCTGGCCTTGGCGTACGCCTTCTTGCGGCCGGGGTTGCGGGTGCGCCAGGAGAGGTTCTCCTTGAAGACCGGGCCGAGGATCAGGCCGATCAGCGGCACCCCGCACAGCGTGGTGATGATGTACGCCACCGCCAGGCCCAGCGTGTAGAGCATGCCGGGCAGGTAGAAGTCCTTGGCGTTGCCGGTCATCATCGCGAAGACGACACCGAAGGCGACGCCGAAGACCCCGCTGAAGGCGTGCTTGACGGTGTCCCTCATCGCCAGGCGGACCACGACCAGCACCACGGAGACCGCGAGGGCGGCGATCGCCGACCAGTGCAGGTCCTTGTTGATGGTGAAGATCGTGACGAACAGCAGGCCGGGCAGCACCGTCTCGACCATGCCGCGCACGCCGCCGAAGGCCTCGAACAGCGCGGCCTCGGTCACCGCCCGCGCATCGTCCTTGGCCTGAGTGTCTTCGGTCGGCTTGTCGAGCGACGTCACCGGCTACTCCCTACCGAGGGGTCTCAGTTCGTACTTGGGGTTGAAAAGCACCCGGCGGCCCCGGCTCAGCGAGATCCGGCCCGATGCGATCAGCCTGCGCCCCGGTTCTATGCCCACGATGGAGCGCCTGCCGAGCCACACCACGTCCAGCGCCGCGGAGCCGTCGAACAGCTCGGCCTCCAGGGCCGGGACTCCGGCGCGCGGCCGCAGGGTGACCGTGCGCAAGGTACCAGTAACGGTGACGATCTGCCGGTCCTGGCAGTCGCCGATCCGGATGCAGCCCGTCGTGTCGGCGTCCTCGCGCAGCTCCTCGGACTCCAGGTCCTCCTGCGACGAGGACAGCCGGCCCAGCATGCGCCGGAACCGGCCGGCCGGCTTTTCGGAACGAGGAACAGCACTCATGTCTGAAGCGTACCGGGGCTCACCGACACTGCCGTAGTCCAGCTCACGCCCCGGCTCGTTTCCCGAACCGATCACCCGGTTCACTTCTCGAACGAACGCACGTTTCACTTCTCGAACCGGTACCCCATCCCCGGCTCCGTGATGAAGTGCTTGGGATGCGAGGGGTCCGCCTCCAGCTTCCGGCGCAGCTGTGCCATGTACACGCGCAGATAGTTGGTCTCCGTCCCGTACGACGGCCCCCACACCTCCTGCAACAGCTGCTTCTGGCTGACCAGCCGGCCGGTGTTGCGGACCAGCACCTCCAGCAGATGCCACTCGGTGGGGGTCAGCCGGACGTCCCGGCCGGCCCGGTTGACCTTCTTCGCGGCCAGGTCGACGGTGAACCCCTCGGTCTCCACCAGCACGTCGTCCTCGCCGCCCCCCGCGACCGGCTCGGCGCGGCGGACAGCGGCCCGCAGCCGGGCCAGCAGCTCGTCCATGCCGAAGGGCTTGGTGACGTAGTCGTCGGCGCCCGCGTCGAGCGCCTCGACCTTCTCGTCGGAGGAGTGACGGGCGGACAGCACCAGGATCGGCACCCGGGTCCAGCCGCGCAGCCCCCTGATCACCTCCACACCGTCCATGTCCGGCAGGCCGAGGTCGAGGACGACCACGTCGGGGTGGCGGGAGGCGGCCAGTTCGAGGGCGGTACGGCCGTCGGGGGCCGCGTCGACCTCGTACTTGCGCGCCTTGAGGTTGATCACGAGGGCACGCACGATCTGCGGCTCGTCGTCGACCACGAGCACACGGGTCATGAGGCCTGCCTTTCCGGTTCTGCCGCGGCCTGTGCTGTTGCTTCCGCCACGGGTTCTGCTGCTGCGGTGACCGAACCTGCCGCGCGAAGGGTGAGGACCATGGTGAGGCCCCCACCGGGCGTGTCCTCGGCGTTGAGCGTGCCGCCCATCGCCTCGGTGAAGCCCCGGGCGACCGCGAGCCCCAGTCCGACCCCGGCGCCGCGCGGAGCGTCACCGTAGCGCTGGAAGGGCTCGAATATGCGCTCTTTGGCGTCGTCGGGCACGCCGGGCCCGCGGTCCACGATCCGCAGCTCCACGCGGTCCGCGATGGCGCTGGCGGATACGACGACCACACGGCCGGTCCGATCGGGCGGGCTGTATTTGACGGCGTTCTCGACCAGGTTGGCCACCGACCGCTCCAGGAGCCCGGCGTCGGCCTCGACCATGGGCAGGGTCTCGGGGACGTCCAGCTCGACGCTGCCCTCGTCCACCCCGGCCAGCGCCATCGGGACCACCTCGTCGAGGTCGATCTCCCGGACGATCGGGGTGACGGTGCCGGTCTGCAGGCGGGACATGTCGAGCAGGTTGCCGACCAGGTGGTCGAGGCGGTCGGCGCCCTCCTCGATGCCCTGCAGCAACTCGGCCTGGTCCTCCTCGGACCATGCCACGTCGTCGGAGCGCAGCGACGACACCGCCGCCTTGATCCCGGCGAGCGGGGTGCGCAGATCATGGCTGACGGCGGCCAGCAGGGCCGTCCGGATCCGGTTGCCCTCGGCGAGCGCGCGGGCCTGATCGGCCTCCTCCTGGAGCCGCCTGCGGTCCAGTACGACGGCTGCCTGGGCGGCGAAGGCGGCGAGCACCCGGCGGTTCTCGGCGGGCAGCACCCGGCCGGTCAGCGCGAGGGCCATGTGGTCGCCTATGGGTACGTCGACGTCGGCATCCTCGGGCCGCGCCAGGGCGGGTCCGACGCCGGCCCGGCCCGCGCAGCTCCACGGCTGGACGTCGTCCGCCCGCTCCAGGAGGGTGGCGGACTCCATGCCGAAGGTCTCCCGGACCCGCTCGAGCAGCTCCTCCAGGCTGGTCTCGCCGCGCAGCACGTTGCCGGCGAGGAAGGAGAGGATCTCCGACTCGGCGCGCAGCCGGGCGGCCTGGTGGGTGCGGCGGGCGGCGAGGTCCACGACCGAGGCGACGGACAGCGCGACCCCGAAGAAGATCACGATGGCCACGATGTTCTTCGGATCGGCGATGGTGAGCCGGTGCAGGGGTGGGGTGTAGAAGTAGTTCAGCAGCAGGGACCCGAAGGCAGCCGAGGCCAGTGCCGGGAAGAGCCCGCCGAGCAGCGCCGCCGCGACCGTGAGGGTCAGGAAGAGCAGCATGTCGTTGGCCAGGCCGAGGTCGACCGTATTCAGTAGCACCGCCATGACGGCCGGGCCGATCAGGCCGACCAGCCAGCCCGCGACGATCCGGCCGCGCCCGAGCCGGGCGCCCCGGGCCACCGGCAGCCCGCGCCCCTTGGCCACCGCTTCGTGGGTGACGATGTGGACGTCCAGGTCGGGGCCCGACTCGCGGGCGACCGTGGCGCCGACGCCGGGCCCGAGCACGTACTGCCAGGCCTTGCGGCGGGAGGAGCCGAGCACGATCTGGGTGGCGTTGACCCCGCGCGCGAAGTCGAGCAGGGCCGCGGGGATGTCCTCGCCGACGACCTGGTGGAAGGTGCCGCCGAGGTCCTCGACGAGGGTGCGCTGGACGGCGAGTTCCTTCGGGGAGGCCGAGGTCAGGCCGTCGCTGCGGGAAATGTAGACGGCGAGGACCTCGCCGCCCGCGCCCTTCTCGGCGAGCCGCGCGGCCCGCCGGATCAGCGTGCGCCCCTCGGGCCCGCCGGTCAGCCCGACGACGATCCGCTCCCGCGAGCCCCAGATCGCCGAGACCCGGTGCTCGCTGCGGTACTGCTTCAGGTACTCGTCGGCCCGGTCGGCCACCCACAGCAGCGCCAGTTCGCGCAGGGCGGTCAGGTTGCCGGGCCGGAAGTAGTTGGACAGGGCCGCGTCGACCTTGTCCGGCTGGTAGATGTTGCCGTGCGCCATGCGCCGGCGCAGCGCCTGGGGCGACATGTCGACGAGCTCTATCTGGTCCGCGCGCCGTACCACCTCGTCGGGCACGGTCTCGCGCTGGCGCACCCCCGTGATGGACTCGACGACGTCACCGAGGGACTCCAGGTGCTGGATGTTGACGGTGGAGACGACGTCGATCCCGGCCGCCAGCAGCTCCTCGACGTCCTGCCAGCGCTTGGCGTTGCGGGAGCCGGGGATGTTGGTGTGGGCGAGTTCGTCCACCAGGGCGACGGCGGGGGCGCGGTGCAGCACCGCGTCCACGTCCATCTCCGTGAAGGTGGCGTCCCGGTACTCCAGCTCCTTGCGGGGAACCTGCTCCAGGCCGTGCAGCATCACCTCGGTGCGCTGCCGGTTGTGGTGCTCGACGAAGGCGACCACGCAGTCGGTGCCGCGCTCCACGCGCCGGTGGGCCTCGGAGAGCATGGCGTAGGTCTTGCCCACGCCCGGTGCCGCACCGAGATAGATCCGAAGCTTGCCGCGTGCCATGGTCCCATTGTCTTCCGCTTACCGCCGCCTACGCAGCGTCGACCTTACGGCCAACAATCCGGACGAACGGGTCAGCCGGTTCGGCGGCGGGCATCTTTGACACAACCCTGATGTGCCCCGCGGGCCTCTCCGAGGAGGTCACGGGGCACAGGTGGCTCAGTTGGGGTTGTCGCCGTGGGTGAGGGTCTCCCAGGCGACGAAGAGGTTGTTGGTGCCCGCGGGACGGTTGTTCTGGGTGAGTGTCTGGGTGTTGGTCATGGCGATGCCCAGCCGGTTGTGGAGGGCGTTGTAGCCGACCTCGGTGACGGGCCCGAGGCCGAGGGTCAGGGAGCCGCCGCAGAGCCAGCTGGGGACGGCGGTGCCCAGCTGGTACTTGGACTGGAAGCCGAGCGCCTGCCGCAGCCGTTCGCCGACGTCCGTGCCGTAGAGGTCCTGGCCCTGGATCCGGCTGGTCTCGGCGACGTGCGAGATCGAGGAGATGCCGTAGCCGGTGTGCGTGAAGTCCCGGCAGGTCTCCTGGGTGAGTCCGGTGACGAAGGTGGACTGGCCCTGCCAGTAGGAGACGATCTTGGCGGTGGTGTCGAGGTTCTGGCTGGGCACGGTCTTCGGCACCGACCCGTCGGAGGCCAGGTACACATAAGCGGCCGTGCGGGTGCGGAACTTGGCCATGGCCGTGTCGTACGACGCCTTGTCCTCCAGGAAGACGGAGATGCCGACGGCGGCCTCCATCATCGTCAGCTCCCAGTTGCCGTTGGAGTTGGAGCCCTTGATGACAGTGGGGAGGTAGACGTTGCGCAGCATGGTGGCGAAGCGGGCCTCGTTCGCCCAGGTGCCGGTGTACGTGTACCTGATGATCTCGGCGGCCTTGGGCCAGGAGGAGCCGGCCCAGCCGGTCTGCAGGGGCGCGTTGCTGTTGGTGTGACTGGTGATCGTGGCCGACCAGGCGTCCATGATCTGGATCGCCTTCTGGGCGTAGCGGGCGTCCTTGGTGATGTACCAGGCGAGGGCGTCGGTGTAGGCGGCGATCGCGTCCTCGCGCTCGTCGGTGCAGCCGTAGTTGGGGTTCGAGTACGACCCGCACTCGACCGTCGCCCGGGGCGCGGGGGTCCGGTTCAGGTCGGCGTACTTGCTCGCCATCATCTGGTCGTAGGCCGCCTTCCAGGGCTGGGCGCCGGCCAGTACCTCGGTGCGGGCGAAGTCCAGCTGGGCCTTGGAGACGGTGACTCCGGGGTGCACGAAGGTGCTGGGGGCCGAGTGGGCGACGGGGGCCGTGAAGACGCCCAGGAGCAGGGCTCCCACGGCCGCGAGCAGGGGGATGCGACGCACAGCGACTCCGTTCTCGTATGTTCTCATATGTGAAAATGGAGCGCCTCTGTGAACATAGGCGTGCCGAGACCGTAGGTACGGACCAGACTTGCGTCAAGGTATGAAGTAAGGCGGAGCCATTCACACCGGAAGATCCGCGCATGTGAAAGGGCCGCACCCCGGTGCGGGGTACGGCCCTCGTCGCTGTCTGTTGTGTTACCGGACCTCGGTGATCTCCGGCCCGCGCTGGAGCTGGCCCATGCCGCCGGAGAAGCGCGAGGACTCCTCCTGCTGCTGGACACCCTCGGGGACCATCTGGGCGTCGTTCGGCAGCTTCAGGACGATCGGATCACGGGGGGCCATCGGACCCTCGCCGCGGACCACGACGGTGTCCCGGAAGATCTGCTCCAGGAGCCCGGCGGCCTGCGGCTGCACCGCGCCCTGCCCGGAGATCACCCCGCGCAGGAACCAGCGCGGACCGTCCACACCGACGAACCGCACGACCTGGAAGCCGCCCGTGCCGTCCGGCAGCTGCACCGGCACCTGGGCGCGCAGCTCCCAGCCCAGCGGACCCTCGACCTCGTCGACGATGCCGCCCTGCTGGGTGATGCCGGAGCCGATCTCCTCCCGCACCTCGCCCCAGATGCCCTCGCGCTTGGGCGCGGCGAAGGCCTGCAACTGCACGGCGCTGTCCTTGAGCACCACGGTCGCCGCGACGATCGCGTCACCCGCGACCTCGACCCGCAGCTCCATGCCGTCGACGCCGGGCACGAACAGCCCGCCGAGGTCCACCCGGCCCTCGCCCGGCTCCCGCACCTCGGAGTCGTCCCACGGCCCGTCGGGCCGGGGCTCCGGTTCCAGGCGTACGCGCTCGCGCTCGCCCTCTTCCTCGTCCGCCTCGGTGCCGACGCTGTCGACGACCTGCTCGGCCTCGCCGGCCGCGTCCTCGGCGGCACCCTTCTTGTTGCGACGTCCGAACACGTCACTGTCCTTCCCGGTCGGATACGACCGAAGCGTATCGATTCCCACCCGTCCGGCCACCGTCGGCGGCCTGACCGCTTGTGCCGCTCCCGTCACCCACCGCGGCATGCCCGCCGGTGGACCCGAAGCCCCCCTCGGCCCGTGCCGAGCCGGGAAGTTCCGCCACCTCCTGGAAGCGGACCCTCTCGACCTGCTGGACGACCAGTTGGGCAATCCGGTCGAAGCGCTCGAACCGCACGACCTCGCGCGGATCGAGATTCACCACGATCACCTTGATCTCCCCACGGTACCCGGCATCAATCGTCCCCGGGGCATTCACGAGGGCCACACCGCACCGGGCGGCGAGCCCCGAACGAGGGTGCACGAAGGCCGCGTACCCATCCGGGAGGGCGATCGACACCCCCGTGGGCAGTACGGCCCGTTCGCCGGGCTTCAGCTCGCACGCCTCGGTGGTCCGCAGATCAGCTCCCGCGTCACCGGGGTGCTCGTACGCCGGAAGCGGTACGTCCGGGTCGACGCGCCGGATGAGGACGTCGAGGGGGCTCACGCAGGATGCGGGGTTCACGGGTTCACCTCGAAGGCGCGGCTGCGCCGGATCTGGTCCGGGTCGTTCATGACGGCCTTGATCTCTTCCTCGCGGCCGTTGTCGACGAAGTGCTCGACCGGTACCTCCACGAAGAGGGCGTCGGCACGGACGGCGACGGGGCCGTCCGGGCCGTCCAGGCGCCCGGTGGCGGTCGAGTAGATCTTCCGGCCGGCCACCGCGGCGACCTCGGCCGCCAGGTACAGCGTGGTGCCCACCGGCACCGGCCGTACGAAGTCGGTCTCCAGCCGTCCGGTGACGGCGATCTTCCGCAGCAGCCAGTTCAGCGAACCGAGCGTCTCGTCGAGGGCGGTGGCGAGGACGCCGCCGTGCGCGAGGCCCGGGGCGCCCTGGTGGGCGGCCCGCACGGTGAACTCGGCGGTGAGGGAGACCCCCTCGCCGGCCCGCACCTCCAGATGCAGCCCGTGCGACTGCTCGTGGCCGCACCCGAAACACTGTTCGTAGTGGGCGCCGATGAGCTCGCCGGGCGCGGGAGCGTCGGGATGCCGCACCGGTTTCCGGGCACTGGCGGGAGGCTGAAGAGCTGCGGAACTACCACTCACAGCCGCAGACCTTACCCGCGCGTCCGGTGAATCCGGACACCGTGCCAAGCTTGACGCCATGCAGCTCTCCACCACCCCGTACGAAGAACGCCTCACGGCCCCCTGGTCGTGGTGGTTCCTCAGCTTCCTGATCGGCGTCTCGTGCGCCCTGGTCCTGCTTCCCTTCGGCACTCTGCCGACGCTGGGCGGCCTGGTGGGCGGCACGGCGGCGGCAGCGGTGGTGGCCAGTTCGTACGGCTCCCCGCGCATCCGGGTGGTGGGCGACTCGCTGATCGCGGGCGAGGCGAAGATCCCGGTGTCCGCCCTGGGCGCGTCAGAGGTCCTGGACCCGGAGGAGGCGCGCGCCTGGCGCACGTACAAGGCCGACGTCCGCGCCTTCCTCCTGCTGCGCGCCTACATCCCCAGGGCCCTGCGCGTGGAGGTCACGGATCCGGCGGACCCGACGCCGTACCTGTACCTGTCGACGCGGGAGCCGGAGGCCCTGGCGGCGGCGATCGAGGCGGCGAAGAAGGCCCAGTAGGCCTCGCCTGGCTCTCACCACCGGCCGTCAGCCTCCGAAGTCCTCCGGCAGCTCGGCGATCGGCAGCGGCTCCGCCGGTTTCTCCAACGGCGGCAGCTCCGGCAGTTCCTCCCACGGCACCTGGATCTTTCTCAGGTCCGCCCGGATCCGCGCCGCGAGCTTCTTGGTGTCCCGGCGGTTCATGACCGCGCCCACCGCGGCGCCCACCATGAACGGCATCAGGTTGGGCAGGTCGCGCACCATCCGCTTCATGATCTGCTGGCGCAGCTCGCGCTTCATGTGCCCGCCGAGGGCGTTGTTGACCGTCGACGGCTTCATCACGTCGATCCCGCGTTCCCCCGACCAGGAGGACAGATACGCGGTGCTGCGGGCCTTCAGGTTCCCCGGCGGCCGCACGCCGTAGACCTCGTGGAGTTCGGCGATCAGCTTCAGCTCGATCGCCGCGACCCCGGTGATCTCCGCGGCCAGCTCGGTCGGCATCGCCGGCGGCACCGGCAGCATCGCCGCCGCGCCGACACCCGCGCCGACGGCCGAGGTCGCACCCGCCGCGCCCGCCACCAGCTTGTCGGCGAGCTGCTCGGGCCCGAGGTCCGGGAACTGCCGACGCAGGGTCGCGAGGTCGCGTACGGGGACACGAGGGGCGATCTCGATGATCCGGTCCGCGAGGTAGGCCAGCCCCGCTCTCGCCCGGCTGCCGCCCTTGCGGGCGCCTTCCCGGGCCAGATTCACGGCCTTGTCACGGATGACCCCGGCCCGTCGTTTGGCGACGGGCGCGGGCCTGTCCGCCGGCGCCGGGAGGTCACCCCGGTCGGCCGCCGGTTCGAGCGAGGCTCCCGGATCGGATGAGCCTCGCTCGTCGTCACGCGCGCGCGGGCCGTCGGACGGCCCCGAGTCCGCTCCCGGAAGAGAGAAGCGGCGCCTCCGAGGTGGGGTCGAGCCAGTCATGCCCGACCCCTCCTCAGTCGCAGTCGCGGCAGATCGGCTGACCGTTCTTCTCCCGGGCCAGCTGGCTGCGGTGGTGCACCAGGAAGCAGCTCATGCAGGTGAACTCGTCCTGCTGCTTGGGCAGCACCCGGACGGCCAGCTCCTCGTTCGAGAGGTCCGCGCCGGGCAGCTCCAGGCCTTCGGCGGCCTCGAACTCGTCTACGTCCACCGAGGACGTGGACTTGTCGTTCCTCCGAGCCTTCAGCTCTTCAAGGCTGTCCGAGTCGACGTCATCGTCGGTCTTGCGTGGAGTGTCGTAATCGGTTGCCATGTCGCTCTCCCCCTCTGGGTGTCTGCGGTGTCTCCAGCGCACGTAACGCGTGAGAGGCCGGACTTGTGCCCGACCTGAGGCGGAGATTTTGCCTCACATCAAGGTCTGTTACTCAATCGACACCCAACCGGATCCCTCGAGAGTGATCAGGTTGAATGGCGATGGGGACCGTACACGGTCCTCACGAGACACCTCAAAGGCGCCTCACCCTGTACTTCCCGTGATCAAGACCCGTGAAAACAGGGATTTTCCCGGCTTTATTCCCCTAACCATGATCACAGAGAGTAGATGGCCGGAATTCCGCCCTTGTGATCGATCACACATGGGGTACCGCGCCACGCCGACAGAAAATTCCGCGCAAAGCGAACATCCTCCGCGTGTGTCGTGATCTTGTAACGGCATCAGACCGGCAAGGTGACCCTCATCACGAGACCACCGCCCTCGCGGGGCTGGGCCGCGATGTGGCCGCCGTGCGCCCGGGCCACGGACCGGACGATGGACAGGCCCAGGCCGACGCCCTTGTCGCTGCCCGTGCGCTCGGTACGGAGCCGCCGGAAGGGCTCGAAGAGGTTGTCGATCTCATACGCGGGCACCACCGGACCGGTGTTCGAGACCGACAGTACCGCCTGGCCGTGCTGGATCTCGGTGTCGACCTCGACCCAGCCGTCCTCGGGCACGTTGTAGCGCACCGCGTTCTGCACCAGGTTCAGCGCGATCCGCTCCAGCAGGACGCCGTTGCCCTGCACGACCGCCGGCTTCCGTACGCCCCGGATGGTCACGCCCTTGGCCGCCGCCTCGGCGTGCACCTGGTCGACGGCCTGGGTGGCGACCTCGGCCAGGTCGACCGGTTTGCGCTCGACGATCTGGTTGTCGCTGCGGGCGAGGAGCAGCAGGCCCTCCACGAGCTGCTCGCTGCGTTCGTTGGTGGCCAGCAGGGTCTTGCCGAGCTGTTGCAGCTCCATGGGCGCGCCCGGGTCCGAGAGATGCACCTCCAGGAGCGTGCGGTTGATCGCCAGAGGCGTGCGCAGTTCGTGGGAGGCGTTGCCGACGAAGCGCTGCTGGGCGGTGAAGGCCCGCTGCAGCCGCTCCAGCATGTCGTCGAAGGTGTCCGCGAGCTCCTTGAGCTCGTCGTCCGGGCCGTCCAGCTCGATCCGGCGGGACAGGTCCGAGCCGGCCACCGCGCGGGCGGTGCGGGTGATCCGGCCGAGCGGGGACAGCACCCGTCCGGCCATCGCGTAACCGAACGCGAAGGCGATCACGGCGAGGCCCAGCAGGGCCAGCAGCGAACGGCTCAGCAGGTCGTCCAGGGCCGCCTGGCGCTGGTGGTCCACGCACAGGGCGATCGCGTTGTTGAAGTCCTGCAGCGACACGGTGGACGTGGTGCCGGACATGTTGATCGCGGGGCAGTTGTCACTGGACACCTGCAGCTTCTGGAAAGCGACGATCTTGAACAGCGGCTGGTTGCCGGTACTGATCGCCTGCGCGGCGAGCAGGTAGATGATCGAGAGCAGCAGGATGCCGGCGATCAGGAACATGCCGCCGTACAGCAGCGTGAGCCGTATCCGGATGGTCGGGCGCAGCCATGGGAAGACCGGCTGCGGTCTCCGGGGGTCCCAGGTGGGCTTGGGGGGCGCCTGCGGAGGTGCGGGAGTGGTGGCCACAGTCATCAGATCCGGTAACCCGAGCCGGGGACGGTGACGATCACGGCGGGCTCGCCCAGCTTGCGGCGCAGCGTCATCACGGTCACCCGTACGACGTTGGTGAAGGGGTCCGTGTTCTCGTCCCAGGCCTTCTCCAGGAGCTGCTCGGCGGAGACCACGGCGCCCTCGCTGCGCATCAGCACCTCCAGGACCGCGAACTCCTTGGGCGCGAGCTGGACCTCCTTGCCGTCGCGGAAGACCTCGCGGCGGTTCGGGTCGAGCTTGATGCCGGCGCGCTCCAGGACGGGGGGCAGCGGCACGCTGGTACGGCGGCCGAGGGCGCGCACGCGCGCGATGAGCTCGCTGAACGCGAAGGGCTTGGGAAGGTAGTCGTCGGCCCCGATCTCCAGGCCCTCCACGCGGTCGCTGACGTCGCCGGACGCGGTGAGCATCAGCACGCGCGTGGGCATCCCGAGCTCGACGATCTTGCGGCAGACGTCGTCGCCGTGCACGAGGGGGAGGTCGCGGTCGAGGACGACCACGTCGTAGTCGTTGACGCCGATGCGCTCCAGGGCGGCCGCACCGTCGTACACGACGTCGACGGCCATGGCCTCCCGGCGCAGTCCGGTGGCCACCGCATCGGCGAGCAGTTGCTCGTCCTCGACGACGAGTACGCGCACGTCGCTTGTCCTTCCGCTGTCCACCCGCGTAGCGCGCAGCGGCGCACGTGGGCAGGGGTCTCCATGGGGTGTGTGACCCCCATCCTGCCCTTTTCGGCCATAAGTCGGCAGTAAGACGAGAGCTGGGGCAGCAGGATCGGCGGCGCCGGACGGGAATGCGAGATTTTCTCTTCCGGTTGAGGTTTCCACGGAGGGGAGCGGGGGGAGGACGGCATGTACACCCCGCGATCACGCTCTGCATGTGCCGCAGCACCATGCGGTACGTACATCGCCGCTACAGCAGAGTGGACGATGGGGGTGTCCGGCACCGTCGCCGCCCAGCTGGGCAGCGCTGGGCACCCGCGAGAGACGTGATCGCCCCTTCAACGGCACACCCCCGTGCCACCGACCCACGACCCAGGACGAGGGGGCGCAGCATGGACGCATTCACCACAGGACTTCTGCAGCGCATAAAGGCGACCGAGTCCGACATCACCCGGGCTCGTGACGAGGGCGACGACTTCCTTGTCGAAGTGGAACAGGCCGAGCTCGACGACCTGCGCCGCCTCGCCGCCGAACACGGCGTGGAAGTCGGCATGACCAGCGTCTGACAGTCCCGCAGCACCAACTCACCGGCACAGGAACAGGGCCCCGGCGAATCCAGCGCCGGGGCCCTGCTCATACCTGGCCCCTACCCACCGCATCGACGTTCGATTCACACGCCCCAGAAGAAACCGGGCCCCCTCCCCGACGTCCGGGCCTCAGTCGTGCCAGGCCCCGAAGTCGTCCAGCAGCTGCTGGAGCGGCTCGAAGACACCCGGGGTGCCGGCGATCGTCAGGTCCCGGGACGGGCGTTCTCCGGGGCGTCCACCGGTCAACGCGCCGGCCTCCCGCGCGATCAGGTCGCCCGCGCCCCAGTCCCACGCGTTCAGCCCGCGCTCGAAGTACCCGTCCAGCCGGCCGCAGGCCACGTCGCACAGATCGATCGCCGCCGATCCGCTCCGGCGTACGTCGCGGAGCAGCGGGATCAGCCGGGCGGCGACCTGGGCCTGGTGGGTGCGGACCTCGGTCACGTAGTTGAAGCCGGTCGACACCAGTGCCTGGTCCAGCGGCGGCGCCGGGCGGCAGCGCAGCTCCCGCTCGCCCTCCCACGCCCCGGTCGCCCAGGCTCCGCCGCCCCGTACCGCGTGGTACGTCTCGCCGCGCATCGGCGCCGCCACGACACCGGCCACGGTCTCGCCGTCCTGCTCGGCGGCGATGGAGACCGCCCAGGTCGGCAGCCCGTACAGGTAGTTGACCGTGCCGTCGAGCGGGTCGATCACCCAGCGGATCCCGCTCGTGCCCTGCGTCGACGCGCCCTCCTCGCCGAGGAAGCCGTCGTCGGGGCGGTGTCCGGAGATCAGGTCGGTGATCAGCTTCTCCGCCGCGATGTCCATCTCGGTCACGACGTCGATCGGGCTGGACTTGGTCCGGGCCACGGCGAGGTCGGCCGGGCGGCCGTCCCGCAGCAGCTCGCCCGCGCGGGCGGCCGCCTCCTTGGCGAGCTTGAGCAGGTCGGTGTGCAGGGCGTCGGTCACGGGGCTCCTCACGCGTACGGGCTGTCGGCGCCGGCCGCGGCCGGGCGAGGGGCGCGGGCGGGGCAGCAGCCGACCGGGCACAGGTTGTGGCTCGCGCCCAGCGCGCCCAGCGCGCACGGCGTGACCTCGCGCCCGCTCTCCACGCCCGCGCGCTCCAGGACCAGCCCACGGATCGCGGCGGCGAACCGCGGGTCGGACCCGACGGTCGCGGACCGCCGTACCGGCAGGCCGAGCTCCTCGGCCTTGGCCGTGGCCTCCGTGTCGAGGTCGTAGAGGACCTCCATGTGGTCGGAGACGAAGCCGATGGGGGCCATGACGACGGCCGGGACCCCGGCGCCGTGCAGCGTCTCCAGGTGGTCGCAGATGTCGGGCTCCAGCCAGGGGATGTGCGGGGCGCCGGAGCGGGACTGGTAGACGAGCCGCCAGGGGTGGTCGACGCCGGTGCGCTCGCGGACCGCGTCGGCGATCAGCTGGGCCACGTCCAGGTGCTCCTCGACGTACGCGCCGCCCTCCCCGTGGGTCTCGACCGGCCCCGAGGTGTCGGCGCTCGCGGTCGGGATGGAGTGGGTGGTGAAGGCGATGTGGGCGCCCGCGCGGACGTCCTCGGGGAGGTCGGCGAGGGACCGCAGCACCCCGTCGATCATCGGGTCGACGAAGCCGGGGTGGTTGAAGTAGTGCCGCAGCTTGTCGATCTTCGGCAGTTCGAGGCCCTCGGCCGCCAGCTCCGCCAGCGAGTCCGCGAGGTTCTCGCGGTACTGACGGCAGCCCGAGTAGGAGGCGTAGGCGCTGGTGGTGAGCACCAGGATGCGGCGGCGGCCGTCGGCGACCATCTCGCGCAGGGTGTCCGTCAGATACGGCGCCCAGTTGCGGTTGCCCCAGTAGATGGGCAGGTCCAGGCCGTGCTCGGCGAAGTCCTTGCGCAGGGCGTCCAGCAGGGCGCGGTTCTGGTCGTTGATCGGGCTGACCCCGCCGAACAGGAAGTAGTGCTGCCCGACTTCCTTGAGACGTTCCTTCGGGATACCGCGCCCGCGCGTCACGTTCTCCAGGAACGGGACCACGTCGTCCGGGCCTTCCGGGCCGCCGAAGGAGAGCAGGAGCAGGGCGTCGTAGGGGGTGGCATCGAGCGCGTCTGACATGTGCCGATCCTGCCACCCGGCGCTGACACCCCGGAAACAGGAGCGTGAAGAGTCGGATTCGGGAGGTTTATCCCCAGCGCCGACAAGGTGCATTAGGGTCCCCTTACTCGTAAGCTGTACCAACCGCAGTTACGCCTTACCCAGCCGTCGGAGACCCCCGTGCCCAGCCCCTATCGCGCCCTGTTCGCCCTTCCCGGCACCAAGGGCTTCTCCGCCGCGGGCTTCGTCGGCCGGATGCCGCTGTCCATGATGGGCATCGGCGTGGTCACGATGATCTCCCAGCTCACCGGGCGGTACGGCCTCGCGGGCGCGCTCTCGGCCACCATCGCGCTCGCCGCCGCCGCGGTCGGCCCGCAGGTGTCCCGGCTGGTCGACCAGTACGGCCAGCGCCGTGTGCTGCGTCCCGCGACCCTGCTCGCGCTGGCGGCGGCGGCCGGACTCCTCTTCGCCGCGCACTACGGGTGGCCGGACTGGCTGCTGTTCGTCTGCGCCGCCGGGATCGGCGCGGTGCCGAGCCTGGGCGCGATGATCCGGGCCCGCTGGGCCGCCCTCTACCGGGGCACCCCGCAGCTGCACACCGCCTACTCGTTCGAGTCCGTCATCGACGAGGTCTGCTTCATCTTCGGGCCGATCATCTCCATCGGCCTGTCCACGGTCTGGTTCCCGGAGGCGGGGCCGCTGCTGGCCGCCTGCTTCCTGGCCGCCGGCGTCTTCTGGCTGACCTCCCAGCGCGCCACCGAGCCCGCACCGCACCCGCGCGAGCACCACACCCGCGGTTCCGCGCTGCGCGCGCCCGGCCTCCAGGTACTGGTGGCGACCTTCGTGGCCACCGGAGCGATCTTCGGGGCGGTGGACGTGGTGACCGTCGCCTTCGCCGACGAACGCGGCCACAAGGGCGCCGCGAGCGTGGTCCTGGCGCTGTACGCGGCGGGCTCCTGTCTGGCCGGGGCGGTCTTCGGCCTGATGCGGTTCGCGGGGAAGCCGGAACAAAGGTGGCTGCTGGGCATATGTGCGATGGCCGTGAGTATGATCCCCCTCCTACTGGTCGGAAACTTGCCGCTTCTGGCCGTGGCGCTGTTCGTTGCGGGCCTGTCCATCGCGCCGACGATGATCACGGCGATGTCCCTCATCGAAAAGCACGTACCTCGCGCGAAGCTCACCGAGGGCATGACCTGGGTGAGCACCGGCCTCGCGGTCGGGGTGGCGCTCGGCTCCTCGGTCGCCGGCTGGGTGATCGACGCTGCCGGGGCCCGCGCCGGGTACGGGGTTCCGGCCGTGTCCGGGGCCGTCGCGGTTGCGGTCGGTTTCCTCGGGTACCGCCGGCTCAACAGGCCGGTCACGGGTCGGGGAGGCACCGTTGAGCAGTACAGCGAGCGGGAAGAGCGGCACGTGGCGTAACTGGGGAGGGAATGTCACCGTCCGCCCCGCGCGGGAGGTCACGCCCGCCTCCGTGGACGAGCTGGCTGCGGCCGTACGGCGGGCGGCGGAGGACGGCCTGAAGGTGAAGGCGGTCGGCAGCGGCCACTCCTTCACCTCGATCGCCGCGACCGACGGCGTCTCGATCCGCCCTCAGCTGTTGACCGGGATCCGCAATATCGACCGTAAAGCCATGACCGTCACGGTCGAGGCCGGCACCCCGCTCAAGAGACTCAATGTGGCCCTGGCCCGCGAGGGCCTGTCGCTGACCAACATGGGCGACATCATGGAGCAGACGGTCTCCGGGGCCACCAGCACCGGCACCCACGGCACGGGCCGCGAGTCCGCCTCGCTCGCCGCCCAGATCCGGGAACTCGAACTGGTCACCGCCGACGGCTCGGTGCTCACCTGCTCCGAGAAGGGGACCGAAGAAGAACGCGCGATCTTCGCGGCCGCGCGGATCGGTCTCGGCGCGCTCGGGATCGTCACCGCGATCACGTTCGCCGTGGAGCCGCTCTTCCTGCTCTCCGCGCGGGAGGAGCCGATGCCCCTGGACCGGGTCCTCGCCGAGTTCGACCAGCACTGGACCGAGAACGAGCACTTCGAGTTCTACTGGTTCCCGCACACGGGCAACACCAACACCAAGCGCAACAACCGCAGCGCGGGCCCGCCGCAGCCGGTGGGGCAGCTGGCCGGCTGGTTCGAGGACGAGTTCCTCTCCAACGGCCTCTTCCACGGCGTGCAGTTGCTCGGCCGTGCGGTGCCCGCCGTCGTACCGACGGCCGCCCGGATCTCCAGCAGGGCACTGTCCGCGCGGTCGTACACGGACATCCCCTACAAGGTCTTCACATCCCCGCGCCGGGTGCGCTTCGTGGAGATGGAGTACGCCGTGCCGCGCGAGGCCCTGGTGGACACGCTGCGGGAACTGAAGGCGATGGTCGACCGTTCCGGTCTCAGGATCAACTTCCCGGTCGAGGTCCGCACCGCCCCGGCCGACGACATCGCCCTGTCCACCGCCTCCGCCCGGGACAGCGCCTACGTCGCGGTGCACATGTTCCGGGGCACCCCGTACCAGGCGTACTTCACCGCCGCCGAGCGCATCTTCACCGCGCACGACGGCCGTCCGCACTGGGGCAAGGTGCACACCAGGGACGCGGAGTACTTCGCCAAGACCTACCCGCGGTTCGGCGAGTTCACCGCGCTGCGGGATCGCCTCGATCCGGACCGGCTGTTCCAGAACGACTACTTGCGGAGGGTCCTGGGCCCGTAGCCGAGGACCCCGCCGGCGAGGGGGCCGTACTCGGCTCCCCGCTCGCGGACTCGCTCGGGGACGGTGCCGGCGTCGTGGCGCCCTCGCTCGCCGGTGACCGTGCCGCGTCCGGGGACGACGACGGCGACGGGGTCGGCGAAGTGCCCGTGCCCTCACCGGAGTTCGGGTCGGCGGAGCCCGAAGGGTCCGCGGGATCGGCGGGATCCGAGGGGTCCGACGACTTCGAGGACCCGGTGTCGCCGGTGACGGCGCCGCTGACCGTCGTACCGGAGCCGCCGCTGAAGCTGCTGCCGGAGACCAGTTCGCAGGTCGTGATGCCGGCCATGGCCACCACGAACACCAGGGCCGCCGCGAACACCGGGCGGCGCCAGGTCCACACCCGGGCGCGGTAGACGGTGCCCTCGGTGAACTCGCCGGGCGCCGGGGGCGCTTGCTCCCGGGGCCGGGGGACCACCGTCGCGTCGCGCAGCTGTTCACCGGTGCGCTTGAGGAAGTGCTGGAACAGGGTGCCGCCGCAGGTGGCGATCACACTGACGACTCCGGCGCCGAGGATCGTGCCGTACACCCCTACATAGGACGCGAGTTTGGCGGCCACGACCGCGGCCACCGCGCTGCCCGCGACCTGGGGCACGCTGAGGTCGATCCGCTTCGAACTCCCCTTCACCTCCTCCCCCGCACTGATCTGGTCACCGGAACCGGGCCTTTCACGCATTCCCGAACCTTGCCTGCCCTTCCCGCACTTGTTCGATCGACTGCACAAGAAAGGGACGTACGGACGAAACCATTAGTTCCGTTTCTGCGGATTGCGTGAAGTACGCCACGTTCAAGATCGCCCGAAGTGGGCAACCGGGGGCCGGGGGCGGCTCGTTGCCAGAAGTTGGGCGGCGCGCCAATCCACGCACGTGGCCCGAATGGAGTACTGTTGCGAGCCCTGGGTCCGGTCTCCCGCCAGGGCGTCCGGGGCCTTGCAGGACCGCCGGGAGGGGGCTAGTTGCACAGGGTGACGGAGTTGGTCACTTAGCGTTGCGAATAGGTAACCGTGCCATAACGGCGTACCCGGGCCCGTGCCCGACACGCCGGGCAACTCGGCAAGGTTGTGGCAGGCTGCACCCGGGCAGGCCACACTCGACTAGCGGAAGCAGCGACGCACGTGACGTCGGCAGGCACCACCCGGGAGGTCCCCATGCCCGAACTGCGTGTCGTGGCCGTCTCCAATGACGGCACACGGCTGGTGCTCAAGGCTGCCGACTCTACGGAGTACACGCTTCCGATCGACGAACGGCTCCGCGCCGCCGTACGCGGCGACCGGCCCCGGCTCGGCCAGATCGAGATCGAGGTCGAGAGCCATCTCCGGCCCCGAGACATCCAGGCGCGGATACGGGCAGGTGCGACCGCGGAAGAGGTCGCCCAACTGGCCGGGATCCCCGTCGACCGGGTGCGGCGCTTCGAGGGTCCGGTACTGGCCGAGCGCGCCTTCATGGCCGAGCGAGCCCGCAAGACGCCGGTCCGTCGGCCGGGCGAGAACTCCGGGCCGCTGCTCGGCGAGGCCGTCCAGGAGCGGCTGGTGCTGCGCGGTGCCGACAAGGACACCGTGCAGTGGGACTCCTGGCGGCGCGACGACGGCACCTGGGAAGTCCTCCTCGTCTACCGGGTCGCGAGCGAACCGCACTCGGCGAGCTGGACCTACGACCCGCCCCGGCGGCTGGTCCAGGCCGTCGACGACGAGGCGCGCTCGCTGATCGGCGAGTCCGACGACCTCGCCGTACCGGAGCCCAGCTTTCCGTTCGTGCCGCGGATCGCGCGGCTGCCGCGTGACCGCCCGTTGGACCGTTCCGGCGACCGGGACCGGCCGAGCCTGCCCGCACAGTCGGCCGAACCGGTCGAGGAGACGGCCGGCGAGCGGGACTCACTGACCAGCCTGCTGGAGGCGGTACCGAGCTTCCGGGGCGACATGGTGGTCCCGGAGCGCCCGGCGGAGGTCGTCCCGGAGGAGCCCGCTCCGGAACCGGCGGCGGAGGAGCCCCCGGCCCCCGCGGCCTCGGCCGGCTCCGCCTACGCGGACGTCCTCATGCCGCGCTCCGTCGGCAGCCACCGCGACCGGCTGACCGGCGCCACCGACCGCCAGGCCGAGGCCGACGGCGTGCGCCCCGGCCGCCGGGCCGCGGTGCCGAGCTGGGACGAGATCGTCTTCGGGACGCGGCGCAAGAAGCAGGAATAGCAGGAGCAGCAGGACTCGTACGACCATGCGAAGAGGGGGCACGCGCGCGTGCCCCCTCTTCTCGCTGCCCTACTGCGGTTCGGGGCCGACCGCGACCGGACGGGACGGGTCCGCGGACCACTCCGACCACGAACCGACGTACAGCGCCGCCGGAATGCCCGCCACGGCCAGCGCCAGCACCTCGTGGGCGGCCGAGACGCCCGAGCCGCAGTAGACGCCCACCGGGGCCGCCGCGGAGGCGCCCAGCGCCTTGAAACGGTCACTCAGCTCCCCGGCGGACAGGAAACGGCCGTCCGGGCCGACGTTCTCGGTGGTCGGCGCGGAGACGGCGCCCGGGATGTGGCCGCCGATCCGGTCGATCGGCTCCACCTCACCCCGGTACCGCTCCCCCGCACGGGCGTCGAACAGCAGACCCGCGCGGGCCAGCGCGGCCGCCCCGTCCGCGTCGAGCAACTCCAGCGCCCCGGGCGCCGGTTCGAAGTCACCCTCGGCCGGCTCGGCCACGTCAGCCGAAAGAGCGCCTTCCCAGGACGGCAACCCACCGTCCAGGACCCGCACATCCGGGTGACCCGTCCAGCGCAGCAGCCACCAGGCGCGCGCCGCCGCCCAGCCGTGTCCGCCGTCGTACACGACCACCGGCCGGCCCGCCGACACACCCGCACGGCGCATCGCCGCCCCGAAGACGGCCAGGTCGGGCAGGGGATGCCGGCCGCGCTCGCCGGGCGCTGCGGCCAGTTCCGTGTCCAGGTCGACGTAGCCGGCGCCCGGAAGGTGCCCGGCGGCGTACTCGGCCCGGCCGTCGAAGGCCGCGCCGCCCTGCGTGGTCAGCTGCCAGCGCACGTCCAGCAGCACGGGCGGGTTCGGCCCGGCCAGGTCGGCGGCGAGTTCGGTTGCGGTGATGATGGCTTCCATGGCCCCATCCTTACGCCAGGGGTGGCCGCATCGTCCAGGTCCGACTACTCTGCTCGGCCGGACAGGCTCGATCACCGGGCGTACGGGATCGGGCACATGCTGTACGGCTGATGGACACCCGGCGGCAATCGCCCGGAAACGGGCGAGAAACGGCAGATCAGGCATCCTCGCGGCGAAGGCCGCCGCCACCGCCTGGACGCAGGACGCCACGGAGGGTGCGAGCATCGGCACGGGGCGTGCCCGCGGTTGCGGCACAGCCGGTCCGGAGAAGCGACACGGCCACCGCGAGGGGCCGAGGAGAGAGTGACGATGACCGAGGTACGGGGATCGGCCGGCCCGAACGGCGGTACACACGCTCGGCGCACGCCCGGCACCCCCTGCTGGGTGAGTCTGATGGTGCACGACTTGACCGCGACCGAGGAGTTCTACGAGGCCCTGTTCGGCTGGGAGTTCCAGCCCGGGCCGCAGCAGCTCGGCCCCTACGTCCGGGCCCTGCTCGACGGGCAGGAGGTCGCGGGCATCGGGCAGCTGCCGCCGGACCGCCAGCTGCCGATCGTCTGGACGCCGTACTTCGCCTCGGAGGACGTGGACCTGACCGCCGAGACGGCCCGGCTGTGCGGCGGCACGGTGGGCGTCGGCCCGCTGGACGCGGCCGAGGCCGGGCGGATGGCCATCGGCTCCGACCCGTCGGGCGCGGTGTTCGGCATCTGGCAGGCCTCCGCCCACCTCGGCACAGCCGTCACCGGTGTCCCCGGCACGCCCGCCTGGAACGAGCTGCTCACCTTCGAGACCGCGAGCGTCGCCAAGTTCTACGAAGCGGTGTTCGGTTACGAGGAGGAGCCGGTGGTGTCCGCCGACTTCGACTACGTGACCCTGAACGTCGAGGGCCGCCCGGTGGCCGGCATCCACGGGGTCGGCCTCTCGCTGCCGCGGGACCGGGGGCCGCACTGGCTGACCTACTTCGAGGTGGCCGACGCGGACGCGACCCTGCGCGAGGTCGCCGAGCTGGGCGGACAGGTGCTGAAGCCGGCCCGGGACAGCGCACACGGCCGGGTCGCCACCGTGGCCGACCCGGAGGGCGCGGTCTTCTCCGTGATCGAGAGCCCGCGCTGAGTCAGGTCGTGACGGGCAGGACGTCCGGGGAGAGGGCCGCCGCGTGGGCAGACGCGGCGGTCATCCGGCGCCGGTGGTGGCGGCGGCACAGCACCTCGTAACCGACCTTCCCGGCCGACTCGTTGACATCGCCCACGACCACCTGGGCACCCTCGACGACCATCTCGCCGCCCACCGTACGGGCGTTGTGGGTGGCACGGGCGCCGCACCAGCACAGGGCCTCGACCTGGAGCACCTCGACCCGGTCGGCCAGCTCCACCAGCCGCTGGGAGCCGGGGAACAGCTTGGAGCGGAAGTCGGTGGTGATGCCGAAGGCGTAGACGTCCAGTCCCAGATCGTCCACCACGCGGGCGAGCTGGTCGATCTGCTCCGGCACCAGGAACTGCGCCTCGTCGGCGATGACGTAGTCCGCGCGGCCGCCCTGCGAGAGATGGTCGACCAGGTACGCGTACAGGTCCTGGCCGTCCTCGACCTCCACGGCGTCGGTGACCAGGCCGAGGCGGGAGGACAGCTTGCCGTGGCCGGCGCGGTCGTCACGGCTGAAGATCATGCCGACGAGACCGCGGGCCGACCGGTTGTGCTCGATCTGCAGAGCCAGGGTCGACTTCCCGCAGTCCATCGTTCCGGAGAAGAAGACCAGCTCGGGCATGGGGAGTTGAACACCTTTCGGAGAGGTGGGACGAGGGGCGCTAGGAGCGTACTTCGAGCAGCGGGACGAGCTGCTCGACGGGGGTCATCGAACCGTGGTTGCCGACCATCGCCGACTCCTTGGGCTCCCGTTCGGAGGCGATGATCAGGACGTCGTCGTGCGCCGCCGCGACCACATCGCCGATCCGCTCGTACACCCGTTCGTCGAACCGGTCCGGCGGGCCGAACCAGCCGGCCGCGATCGCCTCGTCCCGGGAGGCCACCCAGAACTGCTCGCCGAGCACCTCGCGCCAGCAGGTCAGGACGTCGCTCGCCGCGCCGGGGACCGCGTACACGTGCCGTGCCCGGCCCTCGCCGCCGAGCAGGGCGACCCCGGCCCGCAGCTCCCAGTCCTCGTCGAAGTCGATGCGGTGCTGCTCGTCGAACGGCACGTCGAGCATGCCGTGGTCGGCGGTGACGTACAGCGCGCTGCGCGGCGGGAGCTGCTCGGCGAGCCGCTGCACCAGGCGGTCGACGTGCATCAGCTGACCGCGCCAGGTGTCGGAGTCGACGCCGTAGCGGTGCCCGGCACCGTCCAGCTCGGCGTAGTACGTGTACACCAGGGAGCGGTCGGCGGCGGCCAGTTGCTCGGCGGCGAAGTCCATCCGCTCCTCGCCGGTCAGCCGGCCGTGAAACGTTCCGCCGCTGAGCGCCACCTTGGTGAGCGGGGTGCGCTCGAAGGTCGGGGAGGACACCTGGGCCGAGTGCACGCCGGCGTCGGCGGCGAGCTGGAAGACGGTGGGGTACGGCTGCCAGGCGGCCGGGTCGCTCCACGGCTGCCAGCGCAGCTGGTTCATCAGCTCGCCGGTGGCCGGGTTACGGACGGTGTAGCCGGGCAGGCCGTGCGCGCCGGGCGGCAGGCCGGTGCCGACGGAGGCGAGGGAGGTGGCGGTGGTCGCCGGGTAGCCGGCGGTGATCGGCCGTCCGGTGCCGCCGCGTGAACTGCCGAGCAGCGAGGCCAGGAAGGGCGCCTCGTCCGGGTGGGACCTGAGCTGCTCCCAGCCCAGACCGTCGACCAGGAAGACGCAGTTCCGGTCGGCCGCGGTCAGTTCCGTGATCGACGCGGTCATTCCGGGTACGGCCATCCCGGCGGCCAGGGTGGGCAGCAGGTCGGCGAGGGAACCGCTGCCGTACTCGGGCAGCGGCGCGGAGCCGAGGGCGAGCGGTTCCGGGTGGTCCCAGGCGGCGTACGCCATCAGTGCGTGACGTCCGCGGTCGCCTCGGAGATGGCCTGGGCGAAGGCGAGCGCCTGGCGCACCGTCTCCGGGCCGTCCCCCGCCTCGCTGACACGCAGGCTCAGGTCGTCCGCCGTGGAGTTGCCCGTGTAGCCGTGGTCGGCCTCGCAGTTGGGGTCGCCGCAGGCGGCGGGCTCCAGGTCGATACGGGAGACGGCACCCCAGCCGATGGTCAGCACGATCTCGCGGGGCAGGGTGCCCGGCGTGTACTGCTCCGGGTTGGCCACCACCCGGCTGACCACGACCGACGAGATCCGGCCGAGTTTGACCGACTCCGTCGAGGTGGTGGCGTACGGCGTCGGGGAGGTGCTGTCGGCGGCCTGCTCGTCGGTGTGGCTGACGATGAAGCGGTTGCCGGTGAGGACGAGCACGGTCACATGCCGCCGCACCTCGTTCTGGTCGAACGTCGTCTCCTGGTGGACCAGGTACGACCGGATCGGCTCACCGCCCACGGCAGCCTCCACCGCCTCGGCCACGAGGGCCGGGTAGTAGCCGCTGCGCTCGATCGCGACGCGCAGCCCCTGGGTCGTCGTACTGGTCTTGGCCATGGCGTCCATCCTAATCCGTGGGCAAGGGGGGTCCGGGCCAGTCGACGCACCCTGGTGGAAAGCCACCAGGGGAGGGGGTGTTCGCCGCGGTCAGTAGGCGGGCAGGGTCCGCGGGCCCAGGTCGTCGCGGGCGGGCGGCGGCGCGAGGCGGACGGTGGCACCGAGGACGCTGACGCCGTGCCGGGCGACCACGACCGGTTCCAGGGTGACCGCGACCACCTCGGGATGGTCGTCGACCAGTCTGGAGACGCGCAGCAGCAGTTCCTCCAGGGCGGGCGTGTCGACGGGGGTCGAGCCGCGCCAGCCGAACAGCAGGGGGGCGGTCCGGATCGACCGCACCAGCGAGGTCGCGTCCCGGTCCGTCACCGGAACCAGCCGGTGGGCCGTGTCCCCGAGCAGCTGCGAGGCGGCCCCGGCCAGCCCGAAGGACAGCACGGCCCCGGCCGCCGGGTCGATCACGGCCCGTACGACGGTGTCGACACCCCGGGGTGCCATCCGCTGCACCACCGGGCGCAGCTCCTGCGGCGGCCCGAACAGCTCGGTCAACTCGGCGTACGCCCGGCGCAGTTGCTCCTCGTCCGCCAGGTCGAGCCGTACCCCGCCCAGGTCGGCGCGGTGGCGCAGGTGCGGGGCGGTGGCCTTCAGGGCGACCGGGTAGCCGAGGTCGCGGGCGGCCACGGCGGCGGCCTCGGGGGTGGGGGCGGGCAGCGCGCGGTGCACGGCGACGCCGTACCTGCCGAGGAGCGCGCAGGTCTCCTCGGTCCCGAGGTTGAGCCCCTCCCCGCGCTCCAGCAGCGCGCCGATCAGCTCGGCGGCCCCCTTCTCGTCGATGTCGTCGTACTCGGGCACCTTCCCGGGATCGGCGGCCTCCCGCCGCCACTGCGCGTACTTCACGGCTTCGGCGAGGGCCCGGACGGCACGCTCGGCGGCGGGGTAGGCGGGGATCAGCCGGGAGCAGGGGTGGGGGGTGGGCGGCTGGACAGCCTCGGTGACGGCGGCGGGGGGTGTCCGGGCGGCTCCGGCGGCGGACGGGGGCGTGCTCGGTCGTGCCGTCGCCGCGGTGGGCGGAGTGCTCGGTCGTGCCATTGCCTCGGCGGACGGCATGCTCGGTCGTGCCGTTGCCTCGGTGGGGGGCGGCTCGGTGGGGGGCGGCTCGGCTCCTGCCTCCGCCGGTGCGGGGCGGAACCGGTGGGCACCGCCGGCGGCGCCGGGTGCCATGACCTGCGGTGCGGTGCGGCCCGCGGCCGAAAGCGCCTCCGCCAGCCCCCCGAGCTCCACGTGCACCACCAGCACCGGCTTCCCGTGCGCCCCCTCGGCCGCCGACCGCAGGGCCTCCGCCAGCTCCGCGTCCCCGACCGCCCCCTCCCCGATCGTCGGAATGGCCGTGACGACCACCGCGTCGCACGACTCGTCCGCCAGCGCCCGGGACAGCGCCCGGTGGAAGTCCGCGGGGGTCGCCATGGTCGTCAGGTCCAGCGGCGGCGCCGGCCGCAGCCCCTCCGCCAGGCAGCGGTCGTACGTCAGCAGCCCGAGCGATTCGGAGTTCCCGAGGATCGCCACCCTGGGCCCGGCCGGCAGCGGCTGCCGGGCGAGCAGCAGCCCCGCGTCGACCAGCTCCGTGATCGTGTCGACGCGGATCACCCCGGCCTGCCGGAGCAGCGCGGACACCGTGGCGTGCGGCAGCCGCGTGGCCCGTACCGCGTGCCCCTGCGGCGCCGAACCGGCACTCTGCACCACGACCAGCGGCTTCGCCGCCGCCGTACGCCGCGAGAGGCGGGTGAACTTGCGCGGGTTGCCGATGGACTCCAGGTACATGAGGACGACATCGGTCTCGGCGTCGTCGTACCAGTACTGGAGGACGTCGTTGCCGGAGACGTCCGCGCGGTTGCCGGACGACACGAAGGTCGACACGCCCGTGGTGCCGGTGACGCCGCCGCCGCGCCGGTGCAGCCGGGACAGCAGGGCGATCCCGATGGCGCCGGACTGGGCGAAGAGGCCGATCCGGCCGGGGCGGGGCATCTCGGGCGCGAGGGAGGCGTTCAGCCGTACGTCGTCGGCGGTGTTGATGATCCCGAAGGCGTTCGGCCCGATGATCCGCATGCCGTACGTGCGCGCGTGCCGGACGAGTTCGCGCTGGCGTTCGCGGCCGTCCGGGCCGCTCTCCGCGTATCCGGCGGCGAGGACGACGAGCCCCTGGACGCCGTGTTCGCCGCAGTCGGTGACGGCGTCCGGGACCTGCTCGGCGGGTACGGCGACCACGGCGAGGTCGACCGGTCCGTCGATGTCACGCACGGAGCGGTGCGCGGGCACCCCGTCGACCTCCTTGAGGTCCTCGGGGAAGGCCTGGTTCACGGCGTGCAGGCGGCCGGTGAAGCCGGCGTCCCGGAGGTTGCCGAGGACGCTGCGGCCGACGCCGCCGGGCGTCCGGCCGACGCCGATCACGGCCACCGCACCGGGGGTCAGGAGCCGTCGCACCGAACGGGCCTCCGCCCGCTGCTCACGTGCGCGCTGGACGGCGACCGAGCGGTCGGTGGGCTCCAGGTCGAACTCCAGGCGGACCACGCCGTCCTCGAAGCTGCGCTGCTGGGTGTAGCCGGCGTCCGTGAACACCTTGATCATCTTGCTGTTGGCGGGCAGCACCTCGGCGGCGAACCGGCGGATACCGCGCTCCCGCGCGACGGCCGCGATGTGCTCCAGGAGGGCGGAGGCGACGCCCCGGCCCTGGTGGGCGTCCTGGACGAGGAAGGCGACCTCGGCCTCGTCGGCGGGCGCGGAGGCGGGCATACCGTCGGCGCCAATGCGGTCATAGCGTACGGTTGCGATGAACTCGCCGCCGATGGTGGCCGCGAGCCCCACCCTGTCCACAAAGTCGTGGTGCGTGAAGCGGTGGACGTCCTTGGCGGAGAGCCTGGGGTAGGGCGCGAAGAAGCGGTAGTACTTCGACTCGTCCGAGACCTGCTCGTAGAAGCTGACCAGGCGGTCGGCGTCATCAACGGTGATGGGCCGGACGCGCGCGGTACCACCGTCGCGCAGCACCACGTCCGCCTCCCAGTGGGAGGGGTACGCGTGCCCGTCCTGTCGGTCCGCCGGGGTCTGCATGGGCCCCAGAGTACGGCTCGCGTCCGACAGTGGCGCGAGGCAGTCTGTGGAGGACGGGAGTCGGACCGAGGCCGCGGTCCGACGACACACCCGGAGGGACTTACGTCCGCTCCGGGCATGCTTCACGATATGGGAAACTGGTCTAGACAACCCTGAACACCGAAGGGCAGCATCACATGGCTGAGCGCCGCGTCAACGTCGGCTGGGCCGAGGGCCTCCACGCCCGCCCCGCTTCCATCTTCGTCCGAGCCGCCACGGCCGCAGGCGTCCCGATGACGATCGCCAAGGCCGGGGGCAACCCCGTCAACGCGGCCTCCATGCTGGCTGTCCTGGGCCTGGGCGCCCAGGGCGGCGAGGAGATCGTCCTCGCCTCCGACGCCGAGGGTGCGGACGCCGCCCTCGACCGCCTGGCCAAGCTGGTCGCCGAGGGTCTCGAGGAGCTCCCCGAGACCGTCTGAGCGCCACAGCGCCCGCACGACCGAGGCCGCGCCACCCCTCCGGGGGCGGCGCGGCCTCGCCGTTCCCGCCGTGACGTCACCCGGAGATCCCGCCATGCCGCCACCCGGAGCCGGTCTTTATGAACGGCCGCCCTTTATCGGGGCCGGACTTTGCACCGGGCATAGTTAATTCCGCACAGGGCACACCGAAGGCGCGCCTTCAGAAATTCCGGGCGCGCACGAAATAAGGGCGGCGGAGCCCGACAGAGGGCCACGGAAATACCGCTCCACCGAATAACACCTCTTTGTATACGGCGCCCGTGTTAATGCCGCAGGCCCGACATGTTTACGGGATGTTGCGAAGTCCTCACACCGTTGGCCCGGTCCGTGCCGCCGGAAAAGCGCAGCCGGTGGGAGACCGCGGAACGCTCGGTGTGCAGCGCGGTGATCGCCCGCGCGCGCTCACTGTCGCCGCGCGTCACCGCGTCCACGATGGCACCGTGCTCGGCCCAGGACTCCACGGGGTTGGCGGGCGCGTCGACGGCGTACATCCAGGCGATCTTGTGCCGCAGCTGGGTGAGTGTCGAGGTCAGGGCGTGGCTGCCGGTGGCCTGGGCGAGCGTCTCGTGGAACCAGCCGCCCAGCGAGCGCAGGTCCTCGCTGCCGCCCCGGCGGGCCCGTTCCTGGCCCAGTCTGACCAGTCCCCGCAACACCTTGAGGTGGGCCTCGGTACGGCGCTGGGCGGCCCGGGAGGCGCCGAGCGGCTCCAGGAGCAGGCGCATCTCCAGCAGGTCGGCGGCCTCCTGCTCGGTCGGTTCCGCGACGCACGCGCCCGCATGCCGGCGCGTCACCACGAAGCCCTCGGCCTCCAGGGTGCGCAGGGCCTCGCGGACGGGGACGCGCGAGACGCCGTAGCGACGGGCCAGGAGTTCCTCGGTGAGCCGGCTGCCGCGCTCGTAGACACCCGCGACGATGTCGTCCCGGATCGCCGTGCATACCGAGTGCGCCGGAATACGCATGTCCGACCTCCGCCTTAATCCCCGTGAAACGCCGCCGAGTGGCATCCGTTCCGTGACTCTATTGCAATGAGCGGGAATTTCCGACGGGGGCCCTGAATCCATGCATATTTTTTGGACACCGGGGTCACGAAAACGACGAAAGCCCCGGCTCGGGGGCCGGGGCTTCGGGCTCTCGCCGGGTGACGTCACATGTTCGTCGCCGTGCTCGGGTCAGACGTTCACGCCGTGCTTGCGGAGATAGGCGACCGGGTCGACGTCCGAGCCGTACTCCGGGGTCGTGCGGGCCTCGAAGTGGAGGTGGGGGCCGGTCACGTTGCCGGTCGCGCCGGAGAGGCCGATCTGCTGGCCCGGGGTGACCTTCTGGCCCACCGAGACCCCGATCGACGACAGGTGACCGTACTGGGTGTACATGCCGTCGGCCATCTTGATGACGATCTGGTTGCCGTAGGACCCGCCCCAGCCGGTGGAGACCACCGTGCCGGTACCGACCGCGTGCACCACCGTGCCGGTGGCGGCATGGAAATCGATGCCGGTGTGAGCGCCGGAGGACCACAGGGAGCCGCCGGTCTTGTACCCGGTGGAGACGTACGAGTCGGAGATCGGCGTGACGAAGGCGTTGAGGCGCTTGCGCTCGGCCGCCCGCGCGGCGCGGGCCTCGGCCTCGCGCTCCTTCTTGGCCTTCTCCGCGGCCTTCTTGCGCGCGGCCTCCTCGGCCGCCTTGCGCTCGGCGGCGGCCGCCTGCGCGGCAGCCTGGGCGTCGATCTGGTCGGCGACCGAGTCGCTGACCGTGATGACCGGGGTGAGGCCGGTCTGCTCGACGGAGTTCTCCGCGGCCAGCGCCGGAGCGGCCGAGACGGTGCCGATGACACCCGTGGTGGTGAGGGCCGCGATGCCGGCGGCCTGCGCGGTGGTGCGCTTCACCCGGCCGGGGCGACGATGCTTCCCGGAGGCGCACATGAACGCCATGTAGAGGCTGGTCCTTTCCTTCCCTCTCGCCTACCGGGTTAGCTGACGGGTTCGGAGCAGGAAGGTCTCCTACGGGCCCCCTCGCGGCTCGCGCGGGCGCCCGATTCACCCCAGGGACTGCATGGGTCCCCGGCTCCCCTGGCTCGCGCCGTACGGGGACTCGGCGATGACTGTCCGGTGCCGCGGGCGCGGCGCACTGCCTGACGCACAGTCCGGAAGAACCTACGAGGACGTTCTCGCGATGCTCAAACGGATCACGGTTTTTGTCGCGCATCCCACAGGGCAGACAGGCAACCTCCGCCCCAATTCGGACATTCGGCGGGGGGGGGGGGGGGGGGGGGGGCGCCCGCGCGCGGGCGCGCGCGCGCGGCGCGCGGGGCGGGTGTGCGCGGCCCGCGCCGCCAGCCGGCGGCGGTGGCGGGGCGGGGGGGCCCAGT
>NZ_JBSHAF010000021.1:58966-154590 GCF_053611365.1 Streptomyces sp. NPDC054813
CAACAAACCCCTCCATGATATTTTACCCCCCCCCCCCACCCCGACGCCCCCAAACCCCCCCCAAAACCGCTAATTGGCGGCGCGGATTTTCCGCACGAAACACCCCCCCCCGCTTCACGCGCGCGTGCCGCTCGTCGCGTTACTCCGCGGCGACGACCGTCACTTCGCCGATGCCGAGGGCCTCGACCGGCTCCTTGATCTGCGCCGCGTCGCCGACGAGGACGGTCACCAGGTGGTCGACCGGGAAGGCGTTCACGACGGCCGCGGTGGCCTCCACGGTGCCGGTGGCGGCCAGTTGCCGGTAGAGCGTGGCCTGGAAGTCGTCGGGCAGATGCTGCTCGACCTGGTCGGCCAGGGTGCCGGCGACGGCCGCCGCCGTCTCGTACTTGAGCGGCGCAACGCCCACCAGGTTCTGCACGGCGACGTCGCGCTCGGCGTCCGTGAGGCCCCCGGAGGCGAGGGTGCGCAGCACCGTCCACAGGTCCTGGAGCGCCGGGCCGGTGTTCGGGGTGTCCACGGAGCCGCTGATGGCGAGCATCGCGGCGCCGCTGCCGTCGGGGGCGGACCGCAGGACCTGCCCGAAGGCGCGGACGCCGTAGGTGTAGCCCTTCTCCTCACGCAGGACGCGGTCCAGGCGGGAGGTGAGGGTGCCGCCCAGGCAGTAGGTGCCGAGCACCTGGGCGGGCCAGACGCGGTCGTGCCGGTCGGCGCCGATGCGGCCGATGAGCAGCTGCGTCTGGACGGCTCCGGGGCGGTCCACGATGACGACACGGCCGGTGTCGTCGGCGGAGACCGGGGGCACCGGCCGGGGCTGGGCGGCGGAGCCGCGCCAGGCGCCCAGGGTCTCGCCGAGCAGTTCGTCCAGGTCGATGCCGGTCAGGTCGCCGACGACGACCGCGGTGCCGGTGGCAGGGCGGACATGCCGGTCGTAGAACGCGCGTACGGCGGCCGCGTCGATCTTCTCGACGGTGTCCTCGGTGCCCTGGCGCGGTCGGGACATCCGCGCGGTCGACGGGAAGAGCTCCTTGTAGAGCTGCTTGGCGGCCCGGCGGCTGGGGTTGGCCAGCTCGTGCGGGATCTCGTCGAGGCGGTTGCGGACCAGCCGCTCGACCTCGCTGTCGGCGAAGGCAGGTGCCCTGAGCGCGTCGGAGAGCAGCCCGAGTCCCTTGGCCAGGCGGGAGGCCGGGACCTCGAGGCTGAGCCGGACACCGGGGTGGTCGGCGTGGGCGTCCAGGGTGGCACCGGCCCGCTCCAGCTCGGCGGCGTACTCCTCGGCGGAGTGCTTGTCGGTGCCCTCGGAGAAGGCGCGCGCCATGATCGTGGCGACGCCGTCCAGGCCGGCCGGCTCGGCGTCCAGGGGCGCGTCCAGGAGCACCTCGACGGCGACGACCTGCTGGCCGGGGCGGTGGCAGCGCAGCACGGTGAGCCCGTTGTCCAGGGTGCCGCGCTCGGGGGCCGGGAAAGCCCAGGGCCGGGCGTCGCCCGGCTGGGGCTGCGGGTGGAAGTCCATGGTGGCGAGCTCGCTCACTTCGCCGCCTCCTCGTTGTTGTCGCCGGCTTCGACCGTGGCCTCGGCCTCGGGGTCCTCGGGTACGTCGGCGTCCTCGACCGCCTCCGGGGACTTGGGCTCGTAGACGAGCACCGCGCGGTTGTCCGGCCGCAGCCGGGCCTTGGCGACCTCCTGGACCTCTTCCGGGGTCACCGCGAGGACGCGTTGGACGGCGGTCAGGGCGAGCTGCGGGTCACCGAACAGGACGGCGAACCGGCACAGTTCGTCCGCGCGGCCCGCGACGGTCCCCAGCCGGTCCAGCCACTCGCGCTCCAACTGGGCCTGGGCGCGCTCCATCTCCTCGGGCGTGGGGCCCTCCTCGGCGAACCGGGCGAGCTCCTCGTCGATGGCGGTCTCGATGACCGGTACCTCGACGTCGCCGGAGGTCTTCACGTCCAGCCAGCCCAGGGAGGGCGCACCGGCCAGGCGCAGCAGGCCGAAGCCGGCGGCGACGGCCGTACGGTCGCGCCGTACGAGGCGGTTGTAGAGGCGGGAGGACTCGCCGCCGCCGAGGACGGTGAGGGCCAGGTCGGCCGCGTCGGACGTGCGCGTGCCGTCCTCCGGGAGCCGGTAGGCGGCCATCAACGCACGCGCGGGCACCTCCTCCACGACGACCTCGCGCAGCTGCTCGCCCATGATGTCGGGCAGCGAGCCGTCGCGCGGGGCGGGCTTGCCGTCGTGCGCCTGGATGGAGCCGAAGTACTTCTCGACCCAGGCGAGGGTCTGCTGGGGGTCGATGTCGCCGACGACCGACAGAACCGCGTTGTTGGGCGCGTAGTACGTACGGAAGAACGCCCGCGCGTCCTCCAGGGTGGCCGCGTCCAGGTCCGCCATCGAGCCGATCGGCGTGTGGTGGTAGGGGTGGCCCTCCGGGTAGGCGAGCGCGGTCAGCTTCTCGAAGGCGGTGCCGTAGGGGACGTTGTCGTAGCGCTGGCGGCGCTCGTTCTTGACGACGTCCCGCTGGTTCTCCATCGACTCGTCGTCCAGGGCGGCGAGCAGGGAGCCCATGCGGTCGGCCTCCAGCCAGAGGGCGAGCTCCAGCTGGTGGGCGGGCATGGTCTCGAAGTAGTTGGTGCGCTCGAAGCTGGTGGTGCCGTTGAGCGAACCGCCGGCGCCCTGGACGAGCTCGAAGTGGCCGTTGCCCTTCACCTGGGCGGAGCCCTGGAACATCAAGTGCTCGAAAAGGTGAGCCAGGCCGGTACGTCCCTTGACTTCGTGCCGGGAACCGACGTCGTACCAGAGGCAGACCGCCGCGACCGGGGTCAGGTGGTCCTCGGAGAGCACCACGCGCAGACCGTTGGCCAAGCGGTGCTCGGTCGCTGTCAGGCCTCCGGAGCCTGTCTCGGCCGTGGTCGTGTGACCCATGGGCATGTACGTCCCTTCACTCGCGTCACTCACGTCACTCGCGGAAGCGGTCTCGGACCGCGGTTTTTCTGCCAGTCCTGCCACTGTATGCAAGCGCGCCGGGACCCGGCGAAGTTCCCGCACCACGTACGCCCACAGCGGATCGCGTAGCCTGCGTCCGACTCGCTCCCGAACGCCTCCGAGGCACCGGGGCGGGCCGCGGAGACCGGGGCCTGGCCCGGGTTGTCAGTACCGCGGTCCACAATGGTCAGCGTCAGATCCCGTTCACGCATGAGCAAGGAGCCGGCAGCGATGGCCCGCCGCAGCACGAAGACCCCGCCGCCCGACGACTCGTACGAGGAGAGGATCCTCGACATCGACGTCGTGGACGAGATGCGCGGCTCCTACCTCGAGTACGCGTACTCGGTCATCTACTCGCGCGCCCTGCCGGACGCCCGCGACGGTCTCAAGCCGGTGCACCGCCGCATCGTCTACCAGATGAACGAGATGGGTGTGCGCCCCGACCGCGCCTATGTGAAGTGCGCGCGCGTGGTCGGCGAGGTGATGGGCAAGCTGCACCCGCACGGCGACGCGTCGATCTACGACGCGCTGGTGCGCATGGCCCAGCCGTTCTCGATGCGCGTCCCGCTGGTCGACGGCCACGGCAACTTCGGCTCGCTGGGCAACGACGACCCGCCGGCCGCCATGCGGTACACCGAGTG
The DNA here is from genome assembly GCF_053611365.1 of Streptomyces sp. NPDC054813. Lineage (NCBI taxonomy): Bacteria > Bacillati > Actinomycetota > Actinomycetes > Kitasatosporales > Streptomycetaceae > Streptomyces > Streptomyces sp. NPDC054813. The sequence goes on from NZ_JBSHAF010000021.1 coordinate 62,581, forward strand.
CCGGATGGCCGAGGCGACCAGCCTGATGACCGAGTCGATCGACGAGGACACGGTCGACTTCACGCCCAACTACGACGGCCAGGAGCAGGAACCGGTGGCGCTGCCCGCCGCGTTCCCGAACCTGCTGGTGAACGGCTCGTCGGGCATCGCGGTCGGCATGGCGACGAACATGCCGCCGCACAACCTCGGCGAGGTGATCGCGGCCGCCCGCCATCTGATCCGGTACCCGAACGCGGACCTGGACACGCTGATGAAGCACGTCCCGGGCCCCGACCTGCCCACCGGCGGGCGGATCGTCGGTCTGGAGGGCATCCGGGACGCGTACGAGACGGGCCGTGGCACCTTCAAGATCCGGGCCACGGTGGCGGTGGAGGCGGTGACGGCCCGCCGCAAGGGCCTGGTCATCACCGAACTGCCCTTCACGGTCGGCCCCGAGAAGGTCATCGCCAAGATCAAGGACCTGGTCAACTCCAAGAAGCTGCAGGGCATCGCCGACGTCAAGGACCTCACCGACCGCGAGCACGGGCTGCGTCTGGTCGTCGAGATCAAGAACGGCTTCGTGCCCGAGGCGGTCCTGGAGCAGCTCTACAAGCTGACGCCGATGGAGGAGTCCTTCGGCATCAACAACGTCGCCCTGGTGGACGGCCAGCCGCTCACCCTGGGCCTGAAGGAACTGCTCGAGGTCTACCTCGACCACCGCTTCAACGTGGTCCGCCGCCGCAGCGAGTTCCGCCGCACCAAGCGCAGCGACCGCCTCCACCTGGTCGAGGGTCTGCTCACGGCCCTGGTCGACATCGACGAGGTCATCCGGCTGATCCGCTCCAGCGAGAACAGCGCGGAGGCCAAGCAGCGTCTGATGGAGCGCTTCTCGCTGTCGGAGATCCAGACGCAGTACATCCTGGACACCCCCCTGCGGCGCCTGACCAAGTACGACCGCATCGAGCTGGAGGCGGAGAAGGAGAAGCTCACCGCGGAGATCGCCGAGCTGACCCGGATCCTGGAGTCGGACGCGGAGCTGCGCAAGCTGGTCTCGGCCGAACTGGCCGCGGTGGCTAAGAAGTTCGGCACCGAGCGGCGCACGGTCCTGCTGGAGGCCTCGGGCGCCCCGGCGGCCGTGGTAGCGCTCCAGGTGGCCGACGACCCGTGCCGGGTGCTGCTCTCCTCGACCGGCCTGCTGGCGCGCACGACGAACGGCGAGCCGTTCCCGGAGGACGCCGACGGCAAGCGGGCCAAGCACGACGTGATCGTCTCGGCGGTCCCGGCGACCGCCCGTGGCGAGGTCGGCGCGGTGACCTCGTCCGGCCGTCTGCTCCGCATCAACGTGGTCGACCTGCCGCAGCTCCCGGAGACGGCGACCGCCCCGACCCTCGCGGGCGGCGCGCCGCTGTCCGAGTTCCTCTCCCTGGAGGACGGCGAGTCGCTGGTCTGCCTGACCACGCTGGACGAGTCGTCGCCGGGTCTCGCCCTCGGCACCGAGCAGGGCGTGGTCAAGCGCGTGGTCCCCGACTACCCGTCCAACAAGGACGAGTTGGAGGTCATCACCCTCAAGGAGGGCGACCGGATCGTCGGCGCGATGGAACTGCGCACCGGCGAGGAGGACCTGGTGTTCATCACGGACGACGCGCAGCTGCTGCGCTACCAGGCCTCCCAGGTGCGCCCGCAGGGCCGGCCGGCGGGCGGTATGGCGGGCATCAAGCTCATCGAGGGCGCGAAGGTCATCTCCTTCACGGCGGTGGACCCGGCGGCCGACGCGGTGGTCTTCACGGTGGCCGGTTCGCGCGGCACGCTCGACGACTCGGTGCAGACGACGGCCAAGCTGACCCCGTTCGACCAGTACCCGCGCAAGGGCCGCGCCACCGGCGGGGTGCGCTGCCAGCGGTTCCTGAAGGGCGAGGACTGCCTGGCCTTCGCCTGGGCGGGCCCGGTGCCGGCGAAGGCGGCCCAGAAGAACGGCACGCCGGCCGAGCTCCCGGAGGCCGACCCGCGCCGGGACGGCTCGGGTGTGTCGCTGCCGAAGACGGTGTCGGTGGTGGCGGGCCCGGTCTAGGCCTCGTAACCCTCCTCCTCAGGGCCTTCCTCCAGGCCCGGGACATAGCGCAGGACGCCCCACATGCCGTGCTCGTCGGCGTGCGGGGCGTCGTTCGTGCACGCGTCCAGTTCCTTGTGCAGGGCGGGCACGTCGATGCCGGAGCCGATGAGCACGAGCTGAGTCGCCCGCTCCTCGTCCCGCCCCCAGGGCTCCGGGTAGAACCGCAGGAACCGCCCCACGGCATGCACGGCGTACCGGTTCCCGGTGTCGTACGGCCCGAAGTCGACGTACCCCTTGATCCGGTACAGCCCTTCGGGCCGGCTGTCGAGGAAGGTCATGAGCCTGCGGGGATCGAGTGGCCGGCCGGAGGCGAAGGACAGACTGTCGTACCGGGTGTGCAGGTGTCCCTCGTGCCCGGCGCCGCTCTCGTGCCCGTGCAGGTCGTCGAAGGACAGCTGCCCGATGCGCTCCTCGCCGGGCCGGCAGTCGAAGAGGAACTCGGGGTCGATACGGCCGTTGGTGGCCGGCACGACGGCGGCCCCGTGGTCGCTGAGCGACCGCACGAGCCCCAGGACACGTTCGCCGCCCTGCCCGGCCCGGTCGAGCTTGTTCACGACGACCAGGTCGGCGAGGGCGAGGTGCCGGTCGATCTCGGGGTGCTTCGCGCGCGTGTCGTCGAACTCGGCGGCGTCGACGACCTCGACAAGGCCGCCGTAGACGATGCCGGGGTGCTCGCTGGCGAGCAGCATCCGGACGAGTTCCTGGGGCTCGGCGAGACCGCTCGCCTCGATGACGATCACGTCGATACCGGTGGCCGGGTCGGCGAGCCGCTCCAGGTACCGGTCCAGTTCGCTCGCGTCGACGGCACAGCACAGGCAGCCGTTGCCGAGCGAGACGGTGGAGTCGCCGAGGGCGCCGGCCACGGCCATCGCGTCGATCTCGATGGCCCCGAAGTCGTTGACGATCGCCCCGATCCGGCTGCCTCCGCTGCGGTGCAGGAGGTGATTGAGGAGCGTGGTCTTCCCGGAGCCCAGGAATCCGGCGAGCACGACGACCGGGATCTGCTGGGGGCTGCGGTGGTGCTCCAACGGGGGGCCTCTTTCATGCGGGCGGGGGTGTGGGCCCATCCAGGATAGGAAACGGCCTGCCGCCGAAAGCCGCGCCCGTCGCCCCAGGCATGCCGACCGGGAGACGACGGTGCGTGACGATCGCCGCAGAGGCCTACCGAACCGCGGCCGGCACCCTCGGCTCCGGTCCCACATACCGTGCCACCGGCCGGATGATCTTCGAGTCGGCCGCCTGTTCCAGGATGTTGGCGCTCCAGCCGACCGCGCGGGCCGCCGCGAACGTCGGGGTGAACATCTCCCTGGGCAGGCCGCAGAGTTCCATGACCACGCCGGCGTAGAACTCGACGTTGGTGTGGAGTTCGCGGCCGGGCTTCAGTTCGGCGAGAATGCGCTCCACATGGCGCTCGACCTCGACGGCGAACGCGACCCGGGGGCCGCCGAAGTCCTGCGCGATCTCGCGCAGCATGCGGGAACGCGGGTCCTCCGTACGGTAGATCGCGTGCCCGAAGCCCATCACGCGGTCGCCGGCCAGGACCCGTCCGCGGATCCACGGGTCGATCCGGTCCGGTGTCCCGATCGCGTCCAGGGTGTCCAGCGCCCGGCTGGGCGCGCCCCCGTGCAGCGGCCCGGACAGCGCGCCGACCGCTCCCACGAGGCAGGCCGCGACGTCCGCGCCGGTCGACGCGATGACGCGCGCCGTGAATGTTGATGCATTGAATCCGTGATCAATGGTTGAGATCAAGTATTGCTCGACCGCACGCGCCCGCCGGGGATCCGGTTCCGAACCCGTCAACATGTACAGGTAGTTGGCCGCGTACGACAGGTCCGCGCGCGGCTCCACCGGGTCGAGCCCCTGGCCGAGCCGGTACAGCGCGGTGAGCAGTGTCGGTACGGCAGCACAGGCGACGACCGTGTCGGCCCGCCGCCGGTCCGCGTCGATGTCGTACACCGGCCGGAAACCCTGCGCCGCGCCGAGCAGCGAGAGCGCGGTGCGCATCCCGGCCAGCGGTCCGGACCCGCCGCTCGCCGCGGCCACCGCGGGCAGCGCCGCCCGGACCTCGTCGGGCAGGTGCCGCAGCGCGGCGGTCTCGGCGGCGAAGGCGGCGGCACGCGTCGCGTCCGGCAGTTCGCCGTGGACCAGGAGGTGCCAGACGTCCTCGAAGCCACGGGTGCGGGCGAGTTCGACGGCCGAGTACTGCCGGTAGTGGTAGAAGCCCTCGACCCCTCGGACGTCCCCCACCTCGGTGTCGGTGACGACGACACCGGCGAGCCCGCGCGGCACCTCGACAAGGGTCGACGCACTCCTGCTGACGGTCATGACATGCCTCCGCTTTCCTCCCTGAACTTGATTCGACTGTCCATGCTTGACTCATCGTCTGTCAATATTGATTGAATCAATATCCGTCGGACACGACTACGGTGGCGCCATGCGCGATCAACAACCCGCTCCCGGCAGTCCCGCGCGACGGCTGACCACCAAGGAGACCGCCGAGCTGCTCGGGGTGAAACCCGAGACCGTGTACGCCTATGTGAGCCGTGGTCAGCTGAGCAGCAGGCGTGAGCCCGGCGGCCGCGCCAGCACCTTCGACGCCGACGAGGTGGCGGCACTCGCCCGGCGCAACAGGCGGGATGCCGCGGGGAGTCCGGGGTCCGGCGGGGATCTGTCGGTGCGCACCCGGATCACACTGATCGAGAAGGACCGCTACTTCTTCCGGGGCGTAGACGCCACCGAACTCGCCGCGCGCCACTCCTACGAGGAAGTGGCCGAGTGGCTGTGGACGGGCCGGATGACTCCGGGCGTGACCCTCACCGCCCCGCAGGACACCGTCGCCGTCGTGCGCCGGGCCGTCGACGCGCTGCCGGAGCACACCTTGCCCACCGACCGGCTGCGGGTCGCCACGATCGCCTCGGCCGCCCAGGATCCGCTGCGCTTCGACCTGTCCGAGGACGCCGTCCTCGGTACCGCGCGCGTGCTGATCCCCACGCTGGTCGCGGCGTTGCCCATGCAGCGCGAGCGTGGGCACGACGACGGCCCGCTGGCCCACCGGCTGTGGCGCCGGCTGACCGGCATCGACCCCAGCGACGCCGCGCTGCGCGTCCTGGACACAGCGCTCGCCCTGCTCGTCGACCACGACCTGGCCGCCTCCACGCTCGCGGTCCGGCTCGCCGCCTCCGCACGCGCCCACGCCTACGCGGCCGTGTCGGCCGGGCTCGGCGTCCTCGAAGGCCCCCTGCACGGCGCCTCCAGCGGCCTCGCCCACCGGATGCTGCTCGACGTCCTCGACCAGGGCACCGCCGTCCCGGTGATCGCGGACGAACTCCGCGCGGGCCGTCGTATCCCCGGCCTCGGCCACCGGCTCTACCAGGGCGAGGACCCACGCGCGCGGGTCCTGTTCGGCCTCCTGGAGGAGGTCCCCCGCGCGGAGCCCGCCCTGCTCGCGGCCCGGGACGTCGTCGCCACGACCGCCCGGCACGCTCCGCTGCACGCCAACGTCGACCTGGCGCTGGCCGTGTTCACGGCCTCCTGCGGCATGCCCGCCACCGCGGGCGAGACGATCTTCGCCGTCGCCCGAACGGCGGGATGGATTGCACACGCCCTGGAGGAGTACGGGGAACGCCCGCTGCGGATGCGCCCCAGCGGTCACTACGTCGGTCCGAAGCCGCCGCAGCCGCTGCCGGAGTAGCCCACCCGCGCGCAGCCCACCGGAGAGGCGAACGGGCCGGGGCCGGAAGTCACCCCGGGCAAAGTCAGGTTAGGCTCACCTCTGTGAGTAGGTGCACCACCGTCTCCCGGATGCTCGACGAGCCCGTTTCCGGCACTGCCGCCACCGCGACGACGTGGCTGCTGCTGGAACAGCCCGGCCCGTGGGGTGCCAAGGCGCTCACTTCGAGCCATCTGGACCCCGCGCTGGGCCGCGCCCTGGAGGCCGCCGCCCAGGGCACCGGCGTGCGGATCGCGCTCATCCGCCGCCCCGGCCGCCACGCCGATCCGGGCACCCCCGCCGTGCGCCAGGTGTACGCGGCCCACACGGTTCCCGGGAACGTCTGGCTGCACAGCGCCGCCACCCGCGACCCCGAGCGGCTGCTCGGCCTCGACTTCGCCGCGCTCGGTGCAGGCGACCACCGATCGTTCGGAGCGGCGCTCGACGGCCGGCCGCACTCGGGCAGCCCTCTCGCGCTCGTCTGCACCAACGGCAAGCGCGACCGCTGCTGCGCCCTGCTCGGCCGCCCGCTCGCCGCCGAACTGGCCGCGTCCGGCGTGGCGGGCACCTGGGAGGTCACCCATCTGGGTGGTCATCGCTTCTCGCCGACGGTGCTCGTGCTGCCGTACGGCTACGCGTACGGCCGCGCCGAGGCCCATGCCGTCAAGGAGGTCCTGCACGGCGCCCAGGAGGGCCGTGTGGTGCTGGAGGGGTGCCGTGGGTGCTCCGCCTGGGAACGGCCCGGCCAGGCGGCCGAGCTGGCCGTGCGCGAGGCGGCGGGCGAGTACGCGGCGGGCGTGCTGAGCGTCGTACGGACGGAGGGCGCGGCCCCGCACTGGGACGTCACCGTCGCCCACACCGACGGCCGCCGCTGGCGGGTCGGCGTGGCCCAGGGCACCTCCCTGCCGCCCCGCGCGGAGAGCTGCGGGGTGTCGGTGCTGGGGTCGCCGGCCCGGATGGACGTGGTGTCGCTGCGGGAACTGCGGGCGACGACGGCTCTGGCGAGCTGACGCGACCGCCAAGGGCGGGAGGTGACGCGGTCGCGAGGGGGAGCTGATGCGACCCCCGACGACGGGTTTCCCCAAGAAATAGTCAAGAGATCCACGCCACACCCCCTACGGCCGGGCCCGCACGCCCACGTACCGTCGTGGGCATGAGCCCCACTCCTCCCGCACGCCGCCTACGTCTCGGCCTGCCCCGACGGGCGTTCTCGCAGGTCCTGCTGATGCAGGTGGTGATCGCCGCCGGGGTCGCGGTGCTGGCGACCGGGCTCTTCCTGGCACCGCTGAGCAAACAGCTGGACCAGGAGGCGATGCGCCGGGCCCTGGCGATCGCCCAGACCACCGCCCAGGACCCGCAGATCGCCGAGGGCGTCCTCACCACGCAGCCGAGCACGACCGGCCCGGTGCAGCGGGAGGCGGAGCGGATCCGGAAGGCGACCCGCGCCGAGTACGTCGTGGTGATGGACCGGCGAGGGTTCCGCTGGTCGCACACCACGCTCTCGGAGATCGGCCGCCATGTCTCGACCAGCCCGAGGGAGGCGCTGGCCGGCGAGGACGTCATGCAGATCGACAACGGCACCCTGGGCCGCTCCGCGCGTGGCAAGGTGCCGTTGTACGACGCGAAGCACCGGATCATCGGGGCGGTCTCGGTCGGTATCGCCTACGACAGCGTGCGGGCGCGCCTGCTCAGCGCGATCCCCGGGCTGTTCGCCTACGCCGGCGGCGCTCTCGCGGTCGGTGCGCTGGCCGCCTGGCTGATTTCCCGGCGGGTCCAGCGGCAGACCCGCGACCTGGCCTTCTCCGACATCTCGGCACTGCTCGCGGAGCGCGAGGCGATGCTGCACGGCATCCGGGAGGGCGTCGTCGCGCTCGACCGCGGCGGCCGCATCCGCCTGCTGAACGACGAGGCGAGACGGCTGCTCGGCATCGGCGACGAGGCCGTCGGCCGGTCTCCCGACGAGGCGCTCGGCGAGGGCCGTACGACCGATGTCCTGGCCGGCCGGGTGACCGGCACCGATCTGCTCACCGTGCGCGGCCAGCGGGTCCTGGTCGCCAACCGCATGCCCACCGACGACGGCGGCGCCGTCGCCACCCTGCGCGACCGCACCGAGCTGGAGCAGCTCGGCCGCGAACTCGACTCCACACGCGGGCTGATCGACGCCCTGCGCGCCCAGGACCATGAGCACGCCAACCGTATGCACACCCTGCTCGGGCTGCTGGAACTGGAGATGTACGACGACGCCGTGGACTTCGTCGGGGAGGTGGTGGGCGACCACCGGGTCACCGCCGAGCAGGTCACCGAGAAGATCCAGGACCCGCTGCTGGCCGCTCTGCTGGTCGGCAAGGCCACCGTCGCGGCCGAGCGCGGGGTCGCCCTGTGGGTGTCGGACCGCACCTGGCTCCCGGACCGGCTGATCGACCCCAGGGGCCTGGTCACGGTCGTCGGCAATCTCGTGGACAACGCGCTGGACGCGGTCGCCGGCACTCCGCACGCGCGCGTGGAGGTCGAATTGCGCGCCGAGGGCCGCGCGGTCGTCCTCAGGGTGCGCGACACCGGGCCCGGAATCCCGGCGGAGCAGCGGGAGCTGGTCTTCACCGAGGGGTGGTCCACCAAGAAGCCGCCCGCGCACGGCAAGCGCGGCATCGGGCTCTCGCTGGTGCGCCGGCTCGCCGAACGGCAGGGCGGCAGCGCGGTCGTGGGCGAGGCGGACGGCGGGGGCGCGCAGTTCACGGTCGCGCTCCCCGAGGCACTGACCGAGCCGGAACCGGAACCGGCGCTCGTCCCGGCCGACGAGGAGACGCGATGATCGAGGTCCTGGTAGTGGACGACGACACCCGGGTCGCCCGGGTGAACGCCGCCTACGTCGAGAAGGTGCCGGGCTTCCATGTGGCCGGCGAGGCCCACAACGCGGCCGAGGCGCTGCGCCGGTTGGAGACGCTGCCCCGCCTCGACCTGGTCCTCATGGACCACTATCTGCCCGACGACACGGGTCTCGCGGTGGTCCAGGAGATGCGCCGGCGCGGCTACCGAACCGACGTGATCATGGTGACAGCGGCCCGGGACGTGTCGACCGTGCAGGCGGCGATGCGGCACGGCGCCCTGCAGTACCTGGTCAAACCGTTCGCGTTCGCGGGACTGCGCGCCAAGCTGGAGGCGTACGCCGAGCTGCGGCGCACCCTGGACGGCGGCGGCGAGGCCGAACAGGCCCAGGTGGACCGCATCTTCGGCGCCCTGTCCACGACGTCCGAGCCCGACCTGCCCAAAGGGCACTCCCCCACCACTGCCGAGCTGGTACGCCAGTCCCTGATGAACGCCCAGGGCCCGCTGTCGGCCCAGGAGATCGCCGAACGGACCGGGCTGAGCCGCCAGACCGCCCAGCGCTATCTGAAGCTCCTGGAGCGCACAGGACGGGCCCGGCTGACCCTCAAATACGGCGACGCGGGCCGCCCCGAACACCGTTACGTGTGGGCGACCCGCGGCTGAACGCCTCCGGCCCTTGTTACTTGGCGGCCTCGACGAACTCGGTCGTGTACGTCTTGCTGAGGTCGACATCCGCGTTCTGGATGTTCGTGTTGAACGCCTTCAGCACCTTCTCCACGGTCTCCGGGCCGTTCTCCGGCATCACGCCGTCGTCGGTGAACATCGGCAGCGTGCTCTTGATGGACTGCGTGTAGAGGGTCTTGTCGCCCTGGGCGTAGTCGGCGGGCATCTTGGCCGCGATCTCGGCGGCGCTGTGCGTGGACATCCACTTGAGCGTCTTGACGAATGCATTGACCAACTTCTGGACGGTGTCCTTGTGACCGTTGACCCAGTCCGTCTGCATGTACAGGCTCGACGACGGGTACGGGCCGCCGAGCGCCTTCTGGGAGCCTTCCGGCGTCCGCATGTCCAGCAGGACCTTGCCCGCCTTCTTGTCCAGGATCGTGGCGACCGTCGGGTCGGTCGTCATACCGCCATCGATGGCACCCTTCTGGAGCGCAGCGATGAAGGTCGCGCCCGCGCCGACGGCGACCGGCGAGAAGTCGCTGACCTTCACCCCGTTCTCGACGGCGAGGTACTTGGTGAGGAAGTCGGTCGACGACCCGAGGCTGGTGATGCCGAGCTTCTTGCCCTTGAAGTCCTTGGGCGAGGTGATGTCGCCGGCCGCCTTGGTCGAGACGACCTCCACCTCGCCGGGCGCACGCGAGAACTGCACGACGGACTCGACCGCCTTGCCCTTGGTCTGGAGGTCAAGCGTGTGGTCGTAGAAACCGACCGTTCCCTGGACCTGCCCGGCGACGAGCGCGGTCTCGGCCTGTACGCCGGCCGGCTCGGTCAGCAGCTCCACGTCAAGGCCCTCGGCGTCGAAGTAGCCGAGCCGCTGGGTGAGCATGGCCGGCATGTAGATGACCTTGTCCAGGCCGCCGACCATGATCTTGACCTTCGTACCCTTGCCGTCACCCTTGCTGCCGGTGGAGGAAGTGCTGGCCGCGTCGTTGGCACACGCGGTGAGCGAGGAGAGGGCGAGCAGGCCGGCGGCGGCCAGCGAGGCGTATCTGGCGGTGGTGCGCATGGGGTTCACGTCCTTGTGAGAGGTCGGTGCGGGGAGAAGTGGAGGCTCAGCTGTCGGAGCCGGTCGGCTTCCAGCGGAAGATGCGGCGCTCGGCGAAGGTCAGCAGCCCTTCGGCAGCGAGGGCTACGACAGCGAGGATGACCATCGCGGCGTACACGCCGGCCGGGTTGAAGGTGTTCTGCGACTGCGAGACGAGCAGCCCGATGCCCTTGGTCGCCCCTATGTACTCGCCGACGATGGCGCCGATGAGCGCGAAGCCGAAGCTCACGTGGAGACTGGTGAAGATCCACGAGGTGGCTGACGGAACGACCACCTGGAGGGTCACCCGACGGTCGCTGGCACCCAGGATGCGGGCGTTGGCGACGAGGTTGCGGTCGACCTCCCGGGCACCCTGGAAGGCGTTGAAGAACACCGGGAAGAAGACCAGCACCACGGCCGAGGCGACCTTGGAGGACGGGCCGAGTCCGAACCAGATCAGGAAGATCGGCGCGAGCACGATCCTGGGGATCGAGTTGAGCACCTTGATGAACGGACCGAGGACATCGGCAAGGAAGTCGATCCGCCCCAGGGCGATTCCGAACACGACGCCGGTGATGACACCGATGACCCAGCCGAGCAGCGCCTCGTAGAGCGTGTACCAGATCTGCTCGCCCAGGGGGCCGAGCGCGGTGCCGTGGGTCACCCAGGTCCAGATCTGGTCCCAGATCTTGGAGGGCATCGAGAAGTTGAACGGGTCGATGACCTCGGCCCGGGACAGGACCTCCCAGAGACCGAGCACGGCCACAAGGAGCAGCACCCGCACGGCGAACACGATCGCCTTGCGTCTGCGGGCGGCCTGGGCCCGCGACCGGGCGCGGTCCGGGCTGGTCTTGGCCGTGTCGACGACCGGTGTGGTGAGCACCTCAGGCGACATGAGCGGCACCCCTCTCGCGGGTGATGCGGACCTCTTCGCCGAGGGACTCCCAGATCTCGCGGTAGATCTCGATGAACCGCGGCTCCAGACGCACCGACTCGACCTTGCGGGGGCGGGGCAGGTCGATGTCGAAGACCTGCTTGACGGTCGCGGGCCCGGCGGTCATGACGACGACCTTGTCGGCCAGCGCAATGGACTCCTCCAGGTCGTGGGTGACGAAGACCACCGAGGCGCCCGTGCCCTCCCACAGCTCCAGCAGCTCGTCCGACATCAGGGCCCGGGTCTGCACGTCGAGCGCCGAGAACGGCTCGTCCATGAGCAGGATCTCGGGATCGTTCACGAAGGTCGCGGCGAGCGCCACGCGCTTGCGCTGGCCGCCGGAGAGCTGGTGCGGGTAGCGGTCCTCGAAGGCGGCGAGGCCGACCCGAGCCAGCCATTCGCGGGCCTTCTCCCTGGCCTCCGCCTTGGGCACGCCCCGGAAGCGGGGCCCGGCCATCACGTTGGACAACACCGTCCGCCAGGGGAAGGTGGCGTCCTGCTGGAAGACGAAGCCGACCTTGTCGCCGACGCCGGCCACCGGCTCACCGGCTACCAGCACCTCGCCCTCGCTGGGCTCCTCCAGCCCGCTGACCAGGGTCAGCGTGGTGGACTTGCCGCAACCCGTCGGCCCTACGACGGCCACGAACTCACCACGCCCCACGGTGAGGTCGAGGTCGCGGACAGCCGGGTGCAGACCCCCCGACGGGGTCTTGAAGATCTTACTCGCGCCCCGCAGCTCGATGGCGGGGCTGGTGTCTGCGCTCATGGGCCGGGACGGTAGATGTGGCCCCGACCACAGCAGCAGTCTTCTGGGCGCAAGCCGTTCTTTTGCTCGCAAGCATCTGTTGTGCTCTTTTTGCTCGCGCTACAACTGCGGAGCCGAAACACGGGCTTAACGCTCGCCGGCCTTGAAGGAGAGGCCTGATGATTGACGTCCTGGTGGTCGATGACGACTTCCGCGTCGCTGAGATAAACGCCAAGTACGTGGGGAAGGTTCCCGGCTTCCGGGTGGCCGCCCGCGCACACAGCGCCGCCCAGGCCCTGGCCGCCGTGAACCGCGGCACCATCGACCTGGTCCTGCTGGACCACTACCTGCCGGACCGGACCGGCCTCGAACTCGTCCACCAGATGCGGGAGCAGGGCCACCGCACCGACGTCATCATGATCACGGCGGCCAGCGATGTGACGACCGTCCAGAAGGCCATGCGCCTGGGCGCCCTGCACTACCTGGTCAAACCGTTCACCTTCGCCGCCCTGCGCACCCGCCTGGACTCCTACGCGGCCCTGCGCCGTACCGTCGACCGGGTCGGCGGCCGGGGCCTGACGGGCCAGGAGCAGGTCGACCGGATCTTCGGCGCCCTGCGCACCTCACCGGCGCCGTCCGCGCCCGGCCTGCCCAGCGGCCAGTCCGAGCCCACGACGGATCTCATCTGCGGCGTCCTGCACCGCGCCGACCATCCGCTCTCCGCCCACGAGGTCGCCGCCGAGACAGGCCTCAGCCGCTCCACCGCCCAGCGCTACCTCCGTCACCTGGAACAGGTGGGCCGGCTCCGCCTCTCCCTGAAGTACGGCGACACGGGCCGCCCGGAGCACCGGTACGCCTGGGTGGCGCCATAACGGCTCCGCAGCGGCTCCGACGCAGGTCAGACGGCCCCCGCCCCGGTCAGCGACCGCACCTCGGTCTCCGCCTGCTTGGCCTCGTCCGGAACCTCGTCCGAGGTGACCGTGCCGAGCCACCCGGCGAGGAAGCCCAGCGGGATGGAGACGAGCCCCGGGTTCTGCAACGGGAAGTACTGGAAGTCCACACCCGGGAACAGCGCGCCCGGGCTTCCCGAGACCACCGGGGAGAGTACGACCAGCCCCAGGGCCGGGACCAGCCCGCCGTATACGGCCCACACCGCGCCGCGGGTCGTGAAACCCCGCCAGAACAGCGAGTACAGCAGAGCGGGCAGGTTCGCCGAGGCGGCCACCGCGAAGGCCAGCCCCACCAGGAAGGCGACGTTCATGTCGCGGGCCAGCAGGCCGAGGGCGATCGCCACCACCCCGATGCCGACCGCGGCCATCCGCGCCACCGCCACCTCGCTGCGCTGCTTGGCGTGCGGTCTGCGCAACGAGGCATACAGGTCATGGGCGACGGACGCGGAGGAGGCAAGGGTGATCCCGGCCACCACCGCGAGGATCGTCGCGAAGGCGACGGCCGCGACCACCGCGAACAAAACCGTTCCGCCTGTGGAGCCCGCACCGCCGCCCAGATCGAGCGCCAGCAGCGGAACGGCCGTGTTCCCCGAGGCGTTCGAGGCGCGCACCGCGTCCGGTCCGACGAGGGCCGCCGCCCCGAAACCGAGCACGATCGTCATCAGGTAGAAGCCGCCGATCAGCCCGATCGACCAGACCGCCGAACGCCGTGCCGCCCGCGCCGTGGGCACCGTGTAGAAGCGGGACAGGATGTGCGGCAGCCCCGCCGTGCCCAGCACCAGCGCCAGCCCCAGACTGATGAAGTCCAGCCGGGCGCTCCAGCTGCCGCCGTACTTGAGGCCCGGCGCCAGGAACGACTTCCCGTGCCCACTGCGGTCGGCCGCCGTGAGCAGCAGACGGTCGATGTCGCCGTGGAACCGCAACAGCACCAGCACGGTCAGCACCACCGTGCCGCTGAGCAGCAGAACCGCCTTCACGATCTGGATCCAGGTGGTCGCCCGCATCCCTCCCAACGACACATAGATCACCATCAGCGCGCCGACCCCGATGACCGTCCACGCCTGCGCGGCCTGGCTCGTCCGCCCCAGCAGCAGCGCCACCAGGCTGCCCGCCCCCACCATTTGCGCCACCAAATAGAGAACGGACACGGTGATCGAGGAAGTTCCCGCCGCGATCCGTACCGGCCGCTCCCGCATCCGCGCCGCGATCACATCGGCGAGCGTGAACCGCCCGCAGTTGCGCACCAGTTCGGCCACCAGGAACAGCACGACCAGCCAGGCGACCAGGAAGCCCACCACGTACAGCAGCCCGTCGTAGCCGAAGAGCGCGATGAGGCCGGTCACACCGAGGAAGGAAGCCGCGGACATGTAGTCGCCCGCGATGGCAAAACCATTCTCCATCGGGGAGAAGAGCCGTCCGCCGGCATAGAACTCCTCCGCCGAACCATGCCGTCGCCGACTCACCCACGTCGTGATCCCGAGCGTCACCGCGACGAACGCGCTGAACAGCAGCAGAGCCAACGTCTGATGATGCCCCGTCATGACTCACCACCCCGGGCGCCCCTGGTCAGCTCCTGGGTGTCCCAGCGCAACTCCAGCGCGGCACGGTCCCTGCGCAACCGCGCGTGCCTGGCGTAGGCCCAGGTGAGCAGGAACGTGGTGAGGAACTGCCCGAGGCCCGCGACCATCGCCACGTTCACGGCCCCCGCGACGGGCCTGGCCATCAGCCCCGGCGCGGTCGTCGCGGTCACCACATACCCCACGTACCAGGTGAGGAAGACGACGACTCTCGGCACCACGAACCTGCGGTAGCGGCGGCGCACCTCCTGGAAGGCCGCACTGCGCTGCACCTCCAGATACACGTCACGGGCGCGAACGGCCGCCCCCTCCCGCTCCGCCCGCGCGGCCGGTACGGCGGGAGCCGGTACCCCGGTGCCGTCCAGCTCGCCCCAGCCGGAGGCCAGCGCGTCGTACCAGGGATCCTCGTACCTGACTTCTCGGGAAGCCGCGCCGTACTCGCCCTGGTCCTCGTGCTGCTCGGCCGAACTCTCGGGACCGCCCCCGCCGTCGCGGTGACGATCGTTGCTTGACTGCATGCCCAAGGATGGACAGACCGGGAAGATCCCCGACACTTCTTCCCGCGGCTCTTCACCCCATCAGGTGACTCAATTCGCTGGTGGCCGCACCAATCCGTTCGCATAGGCGTAACGCACCGCCTGGGCCCGGTCCTTGAGGACCGTCTTGGCGAAGAGGTTGTTGATGTGTGTCTTCACGGTCGCGGTGGAGACATGCAGTCTGCGGGCGATCTCCTGGTTGGTGAGCCCCTCGGCGATCAGCACCAGGACCTCGGTCTCCCGCACGGTCAGCCCGTCGGGCGCCTCGGTGGCCACGGCCGTCGGCTCGGGCTGTGACAGCCTTTCCAGCAGCCGCCGTTGGATGCTCGGCGACAGTCCCGCGTCTCCCGAGAGCACGCTATGCACCGCCCGCACGATCTCGTCGCCGCCCGCGTCCTTGGTGAGATAGCCACGTGCACCGGCTTTCAGCGCCGGGAACAGCGACTCGTCGTCCGCGAACGTGGTGAGCACCACGACCTGTGTCCCCGGGTACTCCGACCTGATCCGCCGGGTCGCCTCCACACCGTCGCAACGGGGCATCCGCAGATCCATCAGCACCACGTCCGGGGCGAGTTCGGCGACCAGCCGCACAGCTTCCTCCCCGTCGCCCGCCGCTCCCACAACCTCCACGCCGGGCAACAGGCCGAGGAGCATCACGATGCCCTCCCTGACCACTGTCTGGTCGTCGGCGACCACCACCCGCGCGGGCTTCTGCTCCACCTCCGTCATACGGGCACCCTCAACGTCACCTCGAACCCCTCGTCGTCACGCCCTGCCTCCAGCGAGCCACCCAGCAACTCGGCCCGCTCCCGCATACCCAGCAGACCGTACCCGCTGCCCGCGCCGGTGAGGTCGCCGGGACGACCGCCCGAATCCCTGACGTTCAGGGTCACTTCATGCTCCTGGTAGTCCAGCCGTACCTGGATCTTGGCGCCGTAGGCATGTTTGCGGACGTTCGTCAGCGCCTCCTGGGCGACGCGTCGTACGGTCTGCGACGCCTCTGCGGGCAGGGCCCTGCGTTCACCCGTGACGGTGACCTCGGCACCGTCGGTCGAAGCGACGATCTCCGTGAGGAACTCCTCCAGCGGGGTCAGCTCGCCGCGCAGGGCGGACAGGGCCTGGCGGGTCTCGGCCAGTCCGTCCCGGGCCATTCCCCGGGCGGCCACGACCCGTTCGAGGATCTGCTCCCGGTCGGCTCCGCGCTCGATCAGCAGCCGCGCCGCCTCCAGGTGCACCATCTGGGCCGAGAGACTGTGGGCCAGCACATCGTGGATCTCCCGCGCGATCGTGGCCCGCTCCGCCAGCGCCGCCGACTCCGCCTCGGCCGCTCTCGCCGCGCGCTCCTGGGCCAGCAGTCGCTGAGCGTGGCCCCGGGCCTCGGCGTCGAGTCTCATCACGTAGCCGGCGAGTGCCATTCCGACGACGGTGGCAGCGGTGGTCAGCCATACGTCGTTGTTGAACGCGGAGTACGAGGCCAGGGCCACGGATGTGACGGGCACCGCGATCGCGATCGGCAGCCGCTCCAGGGCGGAGATGCCGCAGCCGCACCAGATCACGAGGGCCGGTCCCCGGAATCCATTGGCCTCCGCCGCGACCGCGACGGCCAGGAGGACACCGATGAGGAGCAGGGCGGGCACGAGCCGGTGGGCGTACGTGGCCCGGTGGAAGCCCCAGGAGGCCAGGGCGGTCACGACGACACCCGCCACCGCCGCGGCCATGTCCCAGCCCTGGACGTGCGACTGGTTGAAGGCGCCCCACAGCAGCAGGCCGAGAACCATCAACCGCACGGCCCAGGCGAGCATGCGCCGGGGCCGGGTGACCCCCGCGCGGCTCAGCGCCTCACGCGAGGGCCAGCGCGTCCAGACGTTCTCCGTCACACGCCTTCCTTCCTGGTGACCCGGGCCATGCCGTCACCGTACGCCCGGGTGGGACCGCCCGCGGACGGGGCGGAGGGGAGGGACTGCGCACGCCAGACGAGGATGCCGGCGCGAACCAGCAGCGTGACCGCCAAGCCGAGCATGAGGGCCGAGCTGTCCTGGTGGACACCGACGAGGGCGCCGATGGCGACGAGACCGACGCGCACGGCTATCCCGGCGAACCAGACGACCGCGCTGGCCTTGGTGCTCTTGGTCCATACGACCCCGTCGGGCTCGGTCCACACTCGGGTGGTCCAGGCCCAGGCGGCACCCGTCCCCAGTCCCACCAGCAACTCCGTCCCGAGCAGCAAGGCAGATTCGGTGCGGTGATGGGCGTCGAGTATGCCGGGTTCGCGCAGCGCGACGACCGCGAGGATCACGGGCAGCAGCCACCAGCGCCGACCGGTGTCGATCGGGCGGGCGCGGAACTGGCGCACGATCACCACGACGACGACTGCCACGATCAGCAACGCGTTGACGAGCCCGGCCATCAGTGCCTCCGTGAGCGGGAAGGGGCGGTGCCGGGAGCGGGAGCTGCCGACACCCCCGACGCTACGGAAATGCGCAGGTCAGCAGATCGGAGCGTGGGTGGATCACGGGTGGAATCCAACGAGCGGGATCTCTCCACCCTCGGGTGGAGACCCCTGCACGGAGCTATGCGGACAGCTGCCGCTGCCGTGTAGCGGCCGACGGGCGGACAACCCGGAGACGGCGATGGGCGGGACGACGAGCCGCAGGCGGCAGGCGGCAGGCGGCAGGCGGCAGGCGGCAGGCGGCAGGCGGCAGGCGGCAGGCGGCAGGCGGCAGGCGGCAGGCGGCAGGCGGCAGGGAACGAAGCGCCCCACCAGCGAGCACCGTTGAGACACGGTCACCCCGCATGCTCGCCATCGCCGGGCCATCACCGCCCGCCTCTGCCACCGCCAGGCCTCACCACCGCACGACCCACCGCCGCCCAGTCGCCCCCGCCCGACTCACCCGACTTACCCGCGCCCAGCTCACCGCCCCGTCGGCCAAGGCCCAGCGCAGCGGCTACGCGTCGATCCGCGAGCGGTCCAGCGTCGCCGCCGAGCCGGAGATGAACTCCTTCCGGGGAGCCACGTCGTTGCCCATCAGCAGGTCGAAGACCTGCTCCGCCGCTTCCAGGTCGGAGAGGTTGATCCGGCGCAGGGTGCGGTGGCGCGGGTCCATGGTCGTCTCGGCCAGCTGGTCGGCATCCATCTCGCCGAGACCCTTGTAGCGCTGGATGGAGTCCTTGTACCGGATGCCCTTGCTCTGGAACTCCATGAGCTTGTCGCGCAGCTCACGGTCCGAGTACGTGTACACGTACTTGTCCTGGCCCTTCTTGGGCTGGATGATCTCGATGCGGTGCAGCGGCGGCACCGCGGCGAAGACCCGGCCCGCCTCGACCATGGGCCGCATGTAGCGCTGGAACAGCGTCAGCAGCAGGCAGCGGATGTGGGAGCCGTCGACATCGGCGTCCGTCATCATGATGATCTTGCCGTAGCGAGCCGCGTCGATGTCGAAGGTACGGCCCGAGCCCGCCCCTATGACCTGGATGATCGCACCGCACTCGGCGTTCTTGAGCATGTCCGTCACCGAGGACCGCTGCACGTTGAGGATCTTGCCCCGGATCGGCAGCAGCGCCTGGAACTCCGAGTTCCGGGCCAGCTTCGCCGTACCGAGCGCGGAGTCTCCCTCGACGATGAAGAGCTCGCTGCGCTCGACGTCGTCGCTGCGGCAGTCGGCGAGCTTGGCCGGCAGGGACGAGGACTCCAGGGCGGTCTTCCGGCGCTGCGCGTCCTTGTGCTGACGGGCGGCGATGCGGGTCCGCGCGGCGGCGACCACCTTCTCCAGGACCACCCGGGCCTGGGCCGCCGAGTCCCGCTTGGTGGAGGTGAGGAACGCCTTCAGTTCCTTGGTGACCACGTTGTTCACGATCCGGCGGGCCGCCGAGGTGCCGAGGACCTCCTTGGTCTGGCCCTCGAACTGCGGCTCGGCGAGGCGGACGGTGACGACGGCGGTGAGGCCCTCCAGGGCGTCGTCCTTGACGATGTCGTCCTCGGCGACGCGCAGCAGCTTCTTGGCGCGCAGCACCTCGTTGAGGGTCTCGCGGACGGCCTGCTCGAAGCCGGCCATGTGGGTGCCGCCCTTGGGCGTGGCGATGATGTTGACGAACGACCTCATGGTCGTGTCGTAACCGGTGCCCCAGCGCAGCGCCACGTCGACGCCGAGTTCGCGGGTGACCTCGGTGGGAGTCATCTGGCCGTGGTCGTCCAGGACCGGGACGGTCTCCTTGAAGGTGCCCTGTCCGGAGAAACGGAGGACATCGCAGAGCGGCCTGTCGGTGGCCAGGTACTCGCAGAACTCGCTGATGCCGCCGTCGAAGCGGAAGGACTCTTCGCCCTTGCTGCCGTCCGCGCCGAGGCCGTACTCGTCACGGACGACGATGGTCAGGCCGGGCACCAGGAACGCGGTCTGGCGGGCCCGCTGGTGGAGGGTCTCCAGGGTGAGTTTGGCGTCCTTGAGGAAGATCTGGCGGTCGGCCCAGTAACGCACCCGGGTGCCGCTGCGGGTCCTGGGGATCTTCTTGGTCTTGCGCAGCCCGCTCTTGGCCTCGAACTTCGCGTCCGGGCCGTCACCTGCGAAGGCGCCCGGGACACCGCGGCGGAAGCTGATCGCGTGCACATGGCCGCCGCGGTCCACCTCGACGTCGAGCCGCGCGGAGAGCGCGTTGACCACCGAGGCGCCGACGCCGTGCAGGCCGCCGGAGGCCGCGTAGGAGCCGCCGCCGAACTTGCCGCCTGCGTGCAGCTTGGTCATCACGACCTCGACACCGGACAGGCCGGTCTTGGGCTCGACGTCCACGGGGATGCCGCGGCCGTTGTCCCGGACCTCGACGGAGCCGTCGTCGTGGAGGATGACCTCGATGTGGTCGCCGTAGCCGCCCAGGGCCTCGTCCACGGCGTTGTCGATGATCTCCCACAGACAGTGCATCAGACCACGACTGTCAGTCGAGCCGATGTACATACCGGGGCGCTTGCGCACTGCCTCGAGGCCCTCGAGGACGAGCAGGTGCCGCGCGGTGTAGTTGGAGCCGTCCCGGTCTGCTCCTGCCAGCAGCGCTGTGGACGGCACGGACGTATCGGCGGTCACGCGGTTCGCTCCTCGCTGAATTTCAGTGGAGCCCCTTTTGGGTAAGGGGCCGGCTTCGGTCGCCGTTCAGAGGGTACCGAGGCCTGGTAGAGCCGTTGTAACGCCACCCTCGTCGTGAACTCACACTAGTCCACGGTCGTATGCGTGTTCGATCCCTCGATGGAGTGAAGTACATATCACGTTCCCTTCGAGGCATGAACCATTTAGGCTCCGGGCACGTCCTCACAAACAACCGGCAACCCGGCCGGGAGGATGAGACCGATGAACCGCGCGAACCCGTAAGCACCTAAGACGACGCAATACGGCACATTCGCCGCCAACCGGCAGCAGACGGCCACCTCGAAAGATTTTTTTCGAGGAGAAGCCCCGAGCGGGAACGTTTTCGGGCTGGTTGGATGTTGACCCTGGTACGACAGCTCGTCGAGCTAGAGAAGAGGCGACGTGACTACTGTTCTGACCCCCGCGAGCCACCTGACGGCCGCCGATCGCTGCGACCGCTGCGGCGCCCAGGCATACCTGCGCGTCGTGCTGCTCAGCGGCGGAGAACTGCTCTTCTGCGCCCACCACGGACGCAAGTTCGAGCCGGAACTCAAGAAGATCGCCGCTGAGATACAGGACGAGACGGAACGGCTGACGTCCGCTCCGAACACCGCCTCCGAAGATGAGCGCTGACCTCTCGCACACACGACGAGCCAGCTCCGGCCCAGACCGGTGAACGGGCGGCCGCTCCCTCGGGAGCGACCGCCCGTCGTCATGTGCCCAGAGCAGCCCTCAGGAGGGCTTGTGAGGCCTTCGTGAGCGGCTGAAGCCACCGTCCGACCCCAGGGCCCGTACGACCTCGGAGACGCGCGTGTAGACGCCGGGACTTCCCGGGCGGCCGCAGCCGCTGCCCCACGACACGAGTCCGATGAGCCGCCCCTCCGCCACCAGCGGTCCCCCGCTGTCCCCCTGACAGGCGTCCGGGCCGCCCAGGGTCTCCCCCGCGCACACCATGGAATCCGCCCGGTAGGTGCCGTCGGCGCCGCCGGGATAGGCCCGCTCGCACGCCTGGTCGGGCAGCACATGGACCTGCGCCGCGTACAGTCGGCGCGCGTAGTCGCCGCCGCCCGTGATGTCACCCCATCCGGAGACCAGGGCACCGGTGCCGGGCCGGTAGGCGGCGTCGCCCTCGGCGGCCATCTTGACGACGACGTCGGCAGGCAGGGGCTGCGCGAGGGTGAGGACGGCGAAGTCGCCGGTGTTCGCATCGGCGTCGTAGCGCGGATTGACCCGCGCGACGGTCACCGGGATCTCCTGGCCCTGCGTCGAGAGCAGATCCGTGCGGCCCGCGATGACCTTGAGGTCGCGCACCCGGTCGGCGGGCCCCCCGATCACCTCGTCGGCCAGGCAGTGGGCCGCGGTCAGCACAGTGGTCCGGCCGATCGCCACCCCACCGCAGAACTGGCCGGCCCGCGTACCCCCGAACCGGTCACGGCTGGACAGCGCGACCGTCCAGGGAGTCTGGGAGACGTCGACGGGGAACCCGCCGACGACAACGCTGTCGGCGACTGCCGGAGGCGGGCCGGCCAGCGGTATTACGGCGGCGACGGCCGCCAGGATCAGCGGTCGGATCAGGATCGGGGCAAAGGGACGGCGCATGCACGCTCCTCACTCTGGGTGGTACCAGGACACCCAGAGTCATCCAGTGCACCGCGCCCCGCAGCCCGAAGGCCCGGCCCCCTGTGGGGAGACCGGGCCTTCGACGTCGTACGACCGCGACCTAGTCGAGGTAGTCGCGCAGCACCTGCGAACGCGAGGGGTGGCGCAGCTTCGACATGGTCTTGGACTCGATCTGGCGGATGCGCTCGCGCGTGACGCCGTAGACCTTGCCGATCTCGTCGAGGGTCTTCGGCTGACCGTCGGTGAGACCGAAGCGCATCGAGACGACGCCCGCCTCACGCTCGGAGAGCGTGTCGAGGACCGAGTGCAGCTGCTCCTGGAGGAGCGTGAAGCTCACCGCGTCTGCGGGCACGACGGCCTCGGAGTCCTCGATGAGGTCACCGAACTCGCTGTCGCCGTCCTCACCCAGGGGGGTGTGCAGGGAGATGGGCTCGCGGCCGTACTTCTGGACCTCGATGACCTTCTCGGGGGTCATGTCGAGTTCCTTGGCCAGCTCCTCCGGGGTGGGCTCGCGGCCCAGGTCCTGGAGCATCTGGCGCTGCACGCGCGCGAGCTTGTTGATGACCTCGACCATGTGCACCGGGATACGGATGGTGCGGGCCTGGTCGGCCATGGCGCGGGTGATCGCCTGACGGATCCACCAGGTGGCGTACGTGGAGAACTTGTAGCCCTTGGTGTAGTCGAACTTCTCGACCGCACGGATCAGACCGAGGTTGCCCTCCTGGATGAGGTCCAGGAAGAGCATGCCGCGGCCGGTGTAGCGCTTGGCCAGGGAGACCACCAGACGGAGGTTGGCCTCCAGGAGGTGGTTCTTGGCGCGGCGCCCGTCCTCGGCGATGATCTCCAGCTCGCGCTTGAGCTTCGGGGCGAGCTTGTCGGCGTTGGCCAGCTTGTCCTCGGCGAACAGACCGGCCTCGATGCGCTTGGCAAGCTCGACCTCCTGCTCGGCGTTGAGCAGCGGGACCTTGCCGATCTGTTTGAGGTAGTCCTTGACCGGGTCGGCGGTGGCACCGGCTGCGGCGACCTGCTGCGCCGGCGCGTCGTCCTCGTCCTCGTCGGACAGGACGAAGCCCGCGCTCTCGGTGCCCTCGGGCTCGTCGGCGCCCGCCTTGGCCTCCTCGAGGACCTCTTCCTCGAGAAGCTCGGCGTCGTCCTTGTTGGCGGCGGTCTTCTTCGCCGGGACCGCCTTCTTCGCGGCGGTCGCGGTCTTCTTGGCGACAGCCTTCTTGGCGGCGGGGGCGGCCTTCTTGGCGGCGGCGGCCTTCTTCACGGGCCCCGCCTCCTCGGCCGGATCGTCGGCTACGGACGGGGACACACCAGGGGCGGCCGTGGCGGTTGCCTTCCTGGTGGTCACCGTCTTCGCCGCGACCGTCTTGGTGGCGGTGCGCTTGGCCGGACTCTTCGCTGCGACGCTCTTTCGGGTGCGCTTGGGCTCCGCGGCACTGACCATCAGCGTCACACCCTCTTCCTCAAGGATCTGGTTGAGGCTGCGCAGTACGTTCTTCCACTGAGTGGCCGGAATCTGGTCAGCTTCGAAGGCCCGACGCACATCGTCGCCGGCGATCTGCCCCTCAGCCTTTCCCCGCTCAATGAGAGCCATGACAGAGACGGACTCGGCGATCTCCGGCGGGAGCGTACGGGATGTGCTGGCCGACACGAACAACCTCTCGGAACGTTGAAAAACGGCTTCCGGCCCCGTCCTGGACGGACTGGAGCCGACCGCCGGCTTGGGGATGGGCCGACGGCGCGGGCAGGGGCCGGGAAGATACACAGCGCCATGAATGGCGTCCGTATTCCCTCCGCGGCTGTCACCTCTTAGGTCATCGCGTTGTTCGCAAGAGCGTTACGCCCAATCTACGTGGCCCGAGTCACACCCCGTAAGCGCTCAAAACGGTCAGACGTGGGCAGAGGTTGTCGCCGACGATCTCTCCGGGCGGTTCGGACGCCAACGCGTGCGCCGCACGGCCGCAACAGAGGCTGTCATACACCGCTCGACCGTTGCGGTGTCCGTCACTCGACCGTTGCGGTGTCTGTCATACGACCGCTGCGTGTCCGTCCCGCCGCCGGACCCCGCCGGAGCCCTGAGGGATCCGGCGGGGTCCGGCGGAAGCGGGGTACGGGGCCGGCGGCACTCCCAGAGCGCGGAACCGACCGAGCGCACCGCTCTCGACGCGGGTCAGTGCTCACGCGGGGCGGGAACCACGCGCTCGACCTCGGGGTGGACGGTCAGCAGCTGACGCATGGCCGCCTCGGCCGCCGTGCCGTCGCCCGTGCCGAGCGCGTCGACGATCCGCGCATGCTGGGCCAGGGACGTCTCGTTCGGCCGCTCACAGCCGGTGACCGGGCCGCCGGAGACCTGGAGGGCCGACGACACGATGCCGGAGAGGTGCTCCAGCATGCGGTTGCCCGCGATCTGGATGAGCATCGAGTGGAACTCGGCGTCCGCGCGCGAGAACGTCAGCGCGTCGCCCTGCGCCAGCGCGTGGCTCATGATCTCGACCATGTCGGACAGGCGCTGCTGGACGTCCTCGCGCCCGTGCCCGGCGGCGAGCCGGGCGGCAAGCGGCTCGATCGTCCAGCGCAGCTCGCTGAGCTCGCGGCGCTGGTCGTCGCGCTGCGGCCCGTAGGCCCGCCACTCGATGATGTCGGGGTCGAGGAGGTTCCAGTCACTGACGGGACGCACGCGCGTGCCGACGTTCGGGCGGGCACTGACCAGGCCCTTGGCCTCCAGGACCCGGAGGGACTCGCGGACGACGGTGCGGGAGACCTCGAATCGCTGGCCGATCTCCTCGGGCACCAGCGGGCGGTCCGCGCCCAGGTCGCCCGAGACGATCATCTGACCCAGCTGTTGGACGAGTTGACCGTGCAGTCCGCGGCCGCGGCTGCCCGCGGCACGTCGTCCCACACGGCCCAGCTCGGGGTCAGGGCCCTCCCAGGAGGGCACCCCGACACGATCGGTGGCGGGGGCATCCACGTACGGGTAGCGGTCGAGTTCGCCCGGGCCGACCAGACCAGAGTCTGCGGAGCGGGCGGCGGTCATCATGGTGTGCGCAAGGGTACTCACGGATCCTTTGTCGGCGCTGTCTCCAACTCCCTTGAGGTCTTTGGTGAAAAGCACACGAAAGGGTGATCGCTCACCCCATCGCAATTGACGCCTTATCGGAAAGAAATGGCCTTTCTGCGGGGAGTTGTGCGCACGGGAGGATCGGAAGCGCCCGGTCCGTGGTCATCGGAGCCTGGCCCGCAGGGTGGTGAACAGGTACGCGCACAGCAGCGCGGTCAGCGACAACGCCATTGCCCCGCCCACGGGTTGGGCCAGCACCCGGGCCCCCGCGACCAGATAGCGCTCGCCCCCGAAGGGCCACTGCAGCAGCAACATCTCCCGCATCCGCATCGGGAGTCCGGCGGCCATCCGCACACCCGACCCTTGCAGCGCCTTGTGCACGACGGGCACGACGAGTACGGGTACGGCGAGCACCGCGGCGAGACCGGCCGTGGTGGACCGGAAGACGCCCGCCGCCAGGACACCGGCCCAGGCACAGCCGACGATCAGTCCGAACCAACTCGCGGTCATCGGAAGCCAGTCGGCGGGAACCTTCGCGAGTTCCCGGCCGTAGACGACATAGAGCATCTCGGCGTCGCAGCCCAGGGTGAGGAACGAGAGCAGCACGGCGGTGGCTCCGGAGACCGCCAGCTTCGCGGTGAGCAGCCCCAGTCGGCGGGGCACGGTGCCGCGGTCCGCCGCCAGCGCGGGGTGGCGGAACTCGTCTCCGAAGGCCAGCGCCCCGAGCAGCCCCGCGCCGAGCGCCGCAGGGGGCAGCGGCAGCTCACGCGGCCAGGCGGCGAACAGCCGGGCCTGCGGGGTGTGCCCGAGCCGGGCGAGCAGGACGGTGATGAGGGCGGACACCACCAGGACAGCACCGCAGGTGACAAAGCCGGTGCCGATCCCGGCGGCCCGGCGGAGCTCGTAGCGCAGGGGGCGGAGCGGGCTGGGGGCGGAGCGGACTGCAATGGTGGGTGGGAGCGGCGACGAGTCGTCCGGAGCGATGGCATGAGCCCGTCGCACGGACCCGGCCGGAAGAGGGGTGGGGTCGCCACCGGCTGCCGGAGGTTCGCTGGTCTGCGAGTTCCGCCGCGGCAGCCTGGCGGTCGAGGCTTCGCCGGGCTCTGGCTGTTCGACGGGCGGCTGCGTGGTTGGGGCTACGCCGGACACGGCGGGGGTCGGCGGCTGCGGGGAGGCGGCGCGGGCGGAGGGATCGTCCGGAACGGGGCGCAGTGACGACTGGGGGGATACGGCGGAGGCCTGCGGCGGGGCGGTGGCGGCGGCTGCCGGTGCGTGAAGGGATGCCGCGGCGGCGGGCGCCTGAGCAACGGCGGCAGTGGTCGAGGAGTGCGCGGAGGCGGCGCCGGCCGGTGGGTGGGCGGATGCGGCCGCGGACGGCTGGGCGGAATCGGCAGTGGAGGGTGGCTGGGCGGGGACGGTGGCGGACATGGGGTCCGGGGCTGTGGCGTGGGTGGGCGGCTCGGGCGATGCGGCTGGGGCCGGAGACGCCGAGGACGCGGTGCCGGCCGACGCGGGCCGGGCAGCCGCGGGAGCGCCTGTCGACCGGGCCGAGAGTGCCACGGTCGGGGTCTCGGTGACGAGGGTGCGGCCTGACGGTTCCTCGTGCGGAGCCCTGGGCGCGGCCGCCGGGCCGTCGGCGGATGCCCCGCTGGATTCGGGCTGCTGCTCAGCTGCGGCCAAGTGCTCCGCTGTGTTCGCGGGCAGATCCGGGCCCGACTCCTGGTCGGCGGTGCGTGACTGACCCGCCGACGTCGATCCGGCCGACATCCGAGGCTGTGGGGTGACCGGAGAACCGCTCGCGTCCTGACGTCGATCGGTACCGGGCGTGTCCCGCCGCTCGGTGGTCGGCGCCCGGTCGGCCGTCCGGTGTTCCTCCGCCGCGGCCGGCTCGCTCTCGCCCCGCGGCCGTCGTACGGCTTCCGGTACGGCGTACGTGGCCGGCTCCGCTCCGGCGCCCGCCCCCATGTCACCGACCTCGTCCGCGAGTTGGTGGACGAGGATGCCGTGACGGAACGCGGCCTCGCCGACCTCGGCCGTCGTGCTGCCGTACACCGACAGGCGGTTGCCACCTTCGCTGACGACCTCCACCGAGCGGTGGTCCGTGCGGGCCTCTTTGGTGAGGAGGGCGGCGAGCCGGGCGGCGTGGGGGCTGCGGACGGCCACGCGGGGGCGCAGCCGGGTGCGGGCGAAGTCGGTGGCCTCCTGGTCCGCGACAAGCCTGCCGGCCTCCAGGGTGACCACCCGGTCGGCGGCGCGGGCGGCCTCCTTGGGGTCGGAGGTGGCGAACAGGACCGTGCCTCCCTGCGCGGCGTGCGCCCGGAGCATGCGGTGCAGCCAGTGACCCTCACGGCTGGAGAGACCGTGCGCGGGGTCGTCCAGGACGAGGGTGTGTGGGTCGGGGAGCAGGGCGCAGGCCAGGCCCAGCCGGCGGTCCACGCCGCGCGAGAGCGTGCCCAGGCGCTCCTCGCGCAGGCTGACGAGCCCCACCGCTTCGAGCACTTCGTCGGCGCGCCGGACCGGGACTCCGGTCGCCGCGCACAGCATGCGCAGATGTCCGCGGACGGAGCGGGCCGGGTGACCGGGGACGTCACCGAGGAGGACGCCGACCTCACGCGAGGGGTGGGCGATCCGATGCAAGGGGCGACCCCTGAAGTAGGTGAGTCCACGGCCCTGTTGGAGTTCGAGCATCAGTCTGAGCGCCGTGGTCTTGCCCGCACCTGCCTCGCCCAGGAGTGCGGTGACGCGGCCCGCGCACGCTTCGAAGGTCACGTCGTCGACGGCGGGCGGGTGCGCCTTGCGGGGATTGCTGGTCAGTCCGAAGGCCTCGATCACCTTAGGGAAGATAGCGCGGAATGACCGTTTTTCCGGGTATAGAAGGGTTTAACCTCGACAGGGTTCGCGCTGTCGGACGGTCAGACCTCCGGTCGCAGCATCGGAGGGTTGAGCAAAGTCGCGCCGCCGGCACGGAAGAGCTGGGCCGGACGGCCGCCCTGACGGGTGGTCGTACCGCCGGTGGGGACGAGGAAGCCGGGAGTGCCGGTCACCTTGCGATGGAAGTTGCGCGGGTCGAGCGCCACACCCCACACCGCCTCGTAGACCCGGCGCAGCTCACCGACCGTGAACTCGGGTGTGCAGAACGCGGTGGCCAGGGACGAGTATTCGATCTTGGAGCGGGCGCGCTCCACCCCGTCGGACAGAATCTGGGCATGGTCGAAGGCGAGCGGCGCGACCGTCTCGCCGTCCCGTCCGTAGCCGCCCTGCGCGAGCAGTTCCTCGACCGGCGCCCAGCGCGCGTTGCTGGCGTCGCCACCCGCGCGGGGAGCGGGGAGGTCGGGGGCGAGGGCGAGGTGGGCGACGCTGACCACTCGCATCCGGGGGTCGCGCTTGGGGTCGCCGTAGGTCGCCAGCTGCTCCAGGTGGGCTCCGCCGTCCTGGGCGGGGGCGTCGGGGTCGTGAGCGCGCAGCCCGGTCTCCTCCGCGAGTTCCCGCGCCGCCGCCTGCGAGAGATCCTCGTCGGCCCGTACGAAGCCGCCCGGCAGCGCCCAGCGCCCCTGGAACGGCTGCTCGCCTCTGCGTACCGCCAGCGCGCACAGGGCGTGGCGGCGCACAGTCAGCACGACCAGGTCCACGGTGACGGCGAAGGGCGGAAAGGCTGACGGGTCGTAGGGCATGCGGTGATCATAGTCGTCTGCCTGACGATAAACACTCCCTTCGTCGCTCGCTTCGACGGCTGATCCACTTCGCTCCGGTATGCACTCCGTAGTTCGTTCCGGCACGCGTCCGACGCCCGCCCACCCGTTCGTCGCGCCGGTCACGTAGCGCGCGGTTGCCCGGGGTCATGCCCCCAACTGCAGGCCGTCCGCGGCCTCCTCGACCATGGCCAGGCCGAGTCGGCTGACCCGCATCGAGAAGGGTGCGCCGGCCACCCGCAGGCCGGTCAGGCCGAGTTCGCCGAGGGGCGCGCTGTGGACGGGCCGGAGGGTGACTGTTCCGGCCGGGGCGTCGGGGCGGATGCCGGCGAGCGTGGTGAGGAGCAGCACCCCGGAGGCGGCCGCCGTGGCCGCCGGACGGCAGGCCGCAGGGTGCGGAAGGGGGGCGCTCCCGTCGGTGCGCTGCTCACCGGCGAACATCTCGGGCAGCCGGTGGCCGAAGTGCTCGGCTGCCGCCAGCAGGCCGCGCAGCAGCCCGCCCGCCTCCTTCTCGTAGCCCGCGGCGGCCAGCCCGGCGACGGCGAGTGCCGTCTCCTGGACCCGGACGGCCCCGGCCCGGTGGCCGAACGGATTGTGTCCCGCCTCCTTGGCCCCGAGTCCGCGCAACCCCCATCCCGAGTCCATGGCCGGACCGCCGAGCAACCGGGCGAGCTGCTCGGTCTGCACCTTGTCCAGCAGGCCGACGGCCGGTCTGCCGGCGCCGAGCAGGCCGGTGTCGAGCAGGTGGACGGCGACTGAGCCCAGGTGGGTCAGGGGGCGGCCGTCCGAGGTCAACGCCGCTGCCGGACGGCCGCCGCTTCTGTCCTCGGTCCAGAAGTCCGCTTGGAACGCCTTCCTCAGCTCCCCCGCCCACTGCCGCAGTCCGGCGCCGCCGGGCCGGTCGTACGCGTCGAGGAGGTCGGCGCCGAGCAGCGCGGCCCGGTGGGCGTGGGCCTGGGTCTCGCTGCGCGCGGGGCCGCCGGGCTGTGGGTCGCAGAGGTAGGTGTGGTCGCCCACCGTGGTGCGCAGCCAGGTCAGGCAGCGCTCGGCCGCGGGCAGCAGTTCCCGCGTCTCCTGGTCCGGGAGCCCCCAGCGGCGGGCCTCCGCCAGTAGTACGGGGAAGAACAGCGTGGCCTCCGTGCCCGTGCAGCCCGGGGGCAGGTGTGCTCCGGCGTCCCGGCGCGGGCCGGGGATCATGCCGGCCTGCGGACCCGGACCGCGCAGTTGCGTGCGGGCGAGGGTGCGCAGGGTGCCGGCAGCGAGGCGGGTGCCGAGGGGCAGGGTCATCCGGGCCGCGGCGAGCGCCTCGGCCGGGGCCAGGCCGCAGCGCCAGGGCGCCCCGGCCCCGAGGTAGGTGTCGGAGGGATGTGCCGGGTCGCGGAGCAGCAGCGCCTGGAGATCCTCGATGCTGGTCCTGAAAAGCGCCGCGGCTCTCGGGTCGTCACCCGCGGCCCTGGCGGGTGCCAGGGGGCTCGTGGCGGCGCGTCCCACGGCGCGCAGGGGACCCGTGCCGTCCGGGCGCACCCGCAGTTCCACGCTCGCCGTTCCGCCCGGGGGCAGTTCGAACTCCCAGCGCAGCAGTCCCGCGGAGGCCAGTGCGTCGGTGGGTGGCGGGTCGGCCGTGACCAACGAGTTGCCGGTGGGGGTGGTCCAGCGCAGCCCGGAGTCGTGGACGCTGGGCGGGAGTTCGGGGCCGGGGCTGCCGGAGGCGATGGCGCTCAGCTCCGCGAGGTCGGTGCCGAGGGCTACCTCCAGCGCCAGACGCAGGGGGTGGCGAGCGGAGCTGTGCAGGGTGATGCGCTCGGTGCCCTCGGCGTGACGGATTCGTTCCACGACGACGTCCGGATCCGGGCCGGCCGCCGGGGAAACCCGCAGGGTGCCCACGAAGCGTGCGGAGTCCGCGCCCGCCATCCGCGCCTGCACAGGGAGCGGTTCGCGGCCGGCGACACGGACCTGGCAGCGTGCGAGCAGCCGCCGGCCCGCCCGGTAGAACCCCTCCAGGCCGCGGCCGGTCAACTGGCCCTGCTCCGTGGAGATGGCTAGGCCGGGCAGCGCGACGCAGATCAACGCGGTGTGCGTGGGCGGCAGCCCGCCGACGTACCCCGGACTCTGGGGACCCGGCGTCGATCGTGGGGGCGTGGCCCGGGTCGTGCGGTCGCGGGGCTGCCCCGACGGGCCTTCCGCCCGCGGGAGCCAGGGTGGGGGGCCGTCCCGGAGTCGGCGGTTGCCGTCGGCGGTATAGGTCGGAGTCGGCTGATGCACGGGACGCTCCTTCTGCGTTCTGTGCGCCCGGGACGTGCTGGGCGCCGGACGGAGGACTCCGGAGGGACAGGGGACGGGCGGCGGCACGACCCGTCCAGGCGTTCCGCCACTCAGGTGAACGGAGGAGGGCTCCTCCTGGTCACGCCCCGCCCGCCGAACCCGATCGGGCAACAGTGCGAGGAGACGTCGTGCGGGCCGGTCGACCCGTGCCTCCGGACGCCCAGGGCCGACAGGCCACGGCGCCGGCCGACGGGCGAGCAGTCGCGGAACGGCTCCGGTTCGATGAGGCTCCGTGTCCAGCGGCGGACAGCACCGGCCCACGCCCGTCCGTATGCCGTCCCTGGCCGGCCCCCGTTCATTCGTCCCCCTCGCCACGGCCCTTCCGGGTGCCTGAGTCCTCCCGGGCGGCCCGGCCGCCTCGGGTGTCGGTCTTCTCCGCCGCGCGGGTGCGCGTGCCGTCGCCCGGCCTGGACGACCCGGAGCGGGTGCGAGTGCGGCCTGCGCCCGTCGGTCGCGGTCGGGCGCCCGCCGGCCGTGGCCGCCGCGGGTCGAGACTGTCTTCGGTGCGCGGACGGCGGCGACGTCGGGTTTCGGAGGCGGCGGTCGGCTCGTGATCGGTGCCCGGGTCGGCCGGAGCCCTGTCGCCGACAGCCTCCACGCTGTCGGCCGCCTCGCGCCCCGCGCGTTCCGTGCGCAGGCAGCGGCGGATCGACTCCGGGTCCAGGCCCTCGTTGCAGGCCTGGTGCAGGAGGCGGGCGAAGAGGTACTCGGGGTCCGCGCCCAGGGCCATCGCCAGGGCCTCCCGCGCCTCCAGGTCGTCGCCGGCCGACCAGGCGACCCAGCCGGCCAGCGTCAAGGGAGCGGCGGCGTGTTCGCCATAGGGGCCGACGCACCGGCGGGCCAGGGCTCGCCACAGGCGCAGGGCGGGTCCGGCCTCGTCGCCCTCCATCCAGGCGGCCGCCCGGTCACGGGTGGTGCGGTCCTGCAGTCCGAGGATCAGCAGCGCGGCCTCGCCGTGCGCGAGCAGAGCGTCGTCGCGGAGGTCCGCCTGGTGGACGCCGGCCACCGGGACGGCTGCAGCGTACCGGCTCATGAGCTGCTCGGCGAGGGCGAGCGTCTCCTCGGCCACTTCCGCGCGGGAGGCGTCGTGGAGAATGCGGGGCACCAGGGCCATTCCGGCGCGGTCCAGGGCACCCTCCTGTTCCAGCGCGGCGCCGGACTCCCAGGGCTGCAGCCTGGCCCGCAGCTCACGCAGAGTGCCGCGCACCTGGATCCCGGCGTAGGTGGCGGCGGCCGCGAGCACGGAGGTGCCGGGCAGGCCCATGGGGGCGCCGTCCGGAGGACAGCACTCGTCCGCCGGGCAGCAGTACGACCAGAAGCGGCCCTGCGAGACGCACAGCGCCTCGATCACCGGCACGTCGAGGCGGCCGCACTCGGTGCGCAGCAGTTGGGCGAGCGGGGCCAGCCGGTGCATGACGTCCCGGCCCGTTTCGCCGGGCGACGGTTCCTGGCAGACGTAGGCGACCATCTGCTCGGGGCGGGTTCCACGGCGTTCGCTGCCCGTCGTGAGGCCCTGGGCCAGCTGGCGTGCGGCCGATTCCCAGTCGTCCCTGTTCGCGGGGATGCCGAGCCGGGCACGCCCGCCGAACCGGCCACGGCCACCCCGGTCGTGCAGGGCCACCAGCACCATGCTGTCCTCGGGGCGGTACCCGAGCAGGTAGGGCAGCGCGTCGGCCAGTTCGGCCGGGGTACGCAGCGTGATCTGGGTGTCGTGGGCGGGATGGCCCAGGGGCTGCGCACCTCCCGTGATGTCGCCGTTTTCGGAGGGTCCGGTGGTTTCGCTGTGATTCGTCATGCGCCGACGATCTCGCGGATCTCGGAATTCCGGTTTTCCTGTGGATAAGTCGAATCAGGGACACGCCAAAGCCGTATCGCGCGTCCACAGCCCACCCGGCTGTCGGTCCCGTCCTGTTGTATGGGACGCATGGAGCACACGAGCAACGCGGAACTCCGGACGCGGGCGGACGCCGTCCTCGCCCGTCTCGTCGGCGACGACACGGGCAAGGCCCGGCTACGCGAGGACCAGTGGCGGGCGATCGAGGCGCTGGTCGCCGACCGGCGCCGGGCCCTGGTCGTCCAGCGCACCGGCTGGGGCAAGTCCGCGGTGTACTTCGTGGCGACCTCGCTGCTGCGGGCAGCGGGCAGCGGCCCCACGGTCATCGTCTCCCCGCTGCTCGCGCTCATGCGCAACCAGGTCGGCGCGGCGGCCCGGGCCGGTATCCACGCCCGCACCATCAACTCCTCCAACACCGAGGACTGGGAGGGGATCCAGGCGGAGATCGCGGCCGGCGAGGTCGACGTCCTCCTGGTGTCCCCGGAGCGCCTCAACAACCCCGACTTCCGCGACGAGGTCCTGCCCAAGCTCGCCGCGGCGACCGGACTCCTCGTGGTGGACGAGGCCCACTGCATCTCCGACTGGGGCCATGACTTCCGGCCGGACTACCGGCGGCTGCGCACCATGCTCGCCGAACTGCCGCCGGGTGTGCCGGTGCTGGCGACCACCGCCACGGCCAACGCGCGCGTGACCGCCGATGTGGCCGAGCAACTGGGCACCGGTGGTGGCTCGGACGCACTGGTGCTGCGCGGTCCGCTGGACCGGGAGAGCCTGAGCCTGGGTGTGCTGCGGCTGCCGGACGCCGCACACCGGATGGCGTGGCTCGCGGATCACCTGGACGAACTGCCGGGCTCCGGCATCGTCTACACGCTCACCGTGGCCGCCGCCGAGGAGGTCACCGCGTTCCTGCGGCAGCGCGGACACACCGTGGCGTCGTACACGGGGAAGACGGAGAACGCCGACCGGCAGCAGGCCGAGGACGACCTGATCGGCAACCGGGTCAAGGCACTGATCGCCACCTCGGCCCTCGGCATGGGCTTCGACAAGCCCGACCTCGGGTTCGTGGTGCACCTGGGCTCGCCCTCCTCCCCCATCGCCTACTACCAGCAGGTGGGCCGCGCGGGGCGCGGTGTCGAGCACGCCGAGGTACTGCTGCTGCCGGGGCGGGAGGACGAGGCGATCTGGGACTACTTCGCGTCGCTCGCCTTCCCCTCGGAGGATCTGGTGCGCCGCACCCTGGATGTCCTCTCCCGGGCCGGCGGTCCCATGTCGCTGCCCGCGCTGGAGCCGCTGGTGGAACTGCGCCGCTCCCGGCTGGAGACCATGCTGAAGGTCCTCGACGTGGACGGCGCGGTCAAGCGGGTCAAGGGTGGCTGGATCGCGACCGGGCAGCCGTGGGCGTACGACGCGGAGCGGTACGACTGGGTGGCACGGCAGCGCGCGGCCGAGCAGCAGGCGATGCGCGAGTACGCGGCCACCACGGACTGCCGGATGGAGTTCCTGCAGCGCCAGCTCGACGACGAGGGCGCGAAGCCCTGCGGCCGCTGCGACAACTGCGCGCGGTCACGGTTCACGGCTGACACCTCCACGGCCGCTTTGGACGCCGCACGGGTCGACCTCGGCCGTGCGGGCGTCGAGGTGGAACCCCGGAAGATGTGGCCGACCGGCCTGCCGGCCATCGGCATCGATCTCAAGGGACGCATTCCGGCCGGTGAACAGGCCGCGGCGGGGCGGGCCCTGGGGCGGTTGTCGGATATCGGTTGGGGCAACCGGCTACGGCCGCTGCTCGCGCCCCAGGCCCCGGACACGGCCGTGCCGGACGATGTCGCCCGCGCGGTGGTGGACGTACTGGCCGACTGGGCGAAGGGCCCCGGCGGGTGGGCTCCGGGGGCGGCCGACGCGCAGCCGCGCCCGGTGGGTGTCGTCACCGTCGCCTCGCGCTCCCGGCCCCGGCTGATCGACTCCCTGGGCGCCCGCATCGCGGAGATCGGCAGACTGCCTCTGCTGGGTTCCGTGGAGTACGCGGGAGAGGCGGCACACGTCTCGCGCAGCAACAGTGCCCAGCGTCTGAAGGCCCTCGACGGCGCGCTGACCGTGCCACCCGCCCTGTCCGCCGCGTTCGCCGCGGCCCAGGGTCCGGTGCTGCTGGTGGACGACTTCACGGAGACCGGCTGGACGCTGGCCGTCGCGGCGCGCATGTTGCGGAGGTCCGGGGCGCGCGGGGTGTTGCCACTGGTCCTGGCCGTACAGGGCTGATCGACCCGGTGCTGTTCGAATACGGCACCGGGTGCGGCGTACGCACGTGTCGTACTCGAACGTCCCCGGGTCCTCCGGCGCCCCGCTGGGTAGGGATATAAGCCACGCACCACCAGATAACAGTCGGTGGCCCCATTTGCTCGTTGCCGCAATCAAGTTCGACAGGAAGAATTGAAGTCCGCTCCCCGCACGGCTCGTCCGTGATCCGGTTGGGCCTTACTGCGGTGCGCGCTCCCCCGAATCCGATCTCGCCCGCTGTGTGGGCGCGTAGCCGAAGGGAGGAACGTGACCTTCGGATTCGCTCCGTCCTCGGCAGCATCGTTGTCGACGTCCGCGTCCGCCGCTTCCGCCAGCCGCCTGCTCGAGCCCGCGGAATGGTCCGACGCCGGCATACCGCTGCTCCGCGACCCGCGTGAGGTGGTCAGCGGGCTGCACGCCCGGCACCGTCCCAAGCCGGCGACGGCGATCGTGGCCGTCCTCGACCCGGAGGAACGGCTGTGTGCCAGCGCCTCGTTCACCTGGCGCTCGGCGCAGGCCGACGGCTGGATGTTCCGCAACGCGCTGCTGGCCCAGTTGCGCCGGGTCATCCCGCACGACCTGCGCCGCCGCACCCCGGTGCGGACCGCCGTACTGCTCTACTGCCGCGAAGGGGACGCGCGTTGGACAGAGGAGGACGGTGCCTGGATGTGGGGGCTGCGGGACGCCTGCACCCTGCACGGGCTGCGCTGCGGGTCGTACATCACGCTGACCCACGACGGCTGGCAGGTACTCGGTGAGGGTCGCGGCGGGCGGCGCCCGAACGCCGACTCGCCTCCCGGACCTTTCGCCCTGTCCGAGTCCGCGCCCCTGCCACCGCGCACCGGAGGCGCCGTCTCCGAGGTTCTGCGCCGCGCGGCCGCCCGCTGAAGCCGGCCCCCCGCGCGGGTGCACCGGCCGAGCACCCACCGCCGGGCACGGCACCCTCAAACATGCCGTACGGCGTGCTCAGCTGGGTCGCTCACCCAACTCCGGGCCGTGGAGGACGTGCCCCGGGTCCGGTCACTCGACAGATCCGGCCCGGTGCTGGCGCTCCGGATCCTCCGTCCGTCGAACGGCCGCGCCCCGACGGCCGGTGCCCCTCGCCCGGCGTCCGGGCATGCCGAAGGCACCACCGTGCGAGTCCGTCGCCACATCTCCTTCGGTACCTCCGGAGTCCCAGAGGCGCCGGAGGTGGCTCAGACGCCGGCGCCCAGCACCGAGTTGATCCGCTGCGGGTCGCCGCAGACGATCAGCAGCGCACCGGCCCGGGAGAGGGCCAGCGGCAGGGCGGTGGCGGCGACGGCGTCGGAACCGCCGTTGACGGCGACGACGACCACGGGGCGGGTCGCGGCACGGGAGGCGACGGCGGCGTCCGTGTAGAAGACGTCGTCGCCCGCGTCGTGCTGCGCCCAGTAGGAGGCTTCGCCGAAGGTCAGCTCGTGGTCGGCCCACGGATGCTGCGCGCCGGTGGTGATCACCAGCACGTCACCGGGGGCACGGCCCGAGTCGAGAAGCAGGTCCACTGCCTCCTCGGCGGAGTCGAGAGCGCTCTCGACCGATGCCGGGATCAGCTGGATCTGCGGGGCCGCCGCTGCCGCGGCGGGCACGGCCGGGCCGGACGGGCCTGGCTTGGCCATGTCACGCGGCGCGCGCTGTACCGGCGGCGTCGGCCGCAGAGGGCCGGGACGACCGGGACGCGACGGAGCCGCGGGGCGGGGGCCGGGTACGGGACGGGGGGTCGGCGCGGTACGGCCACTGGCCGGAGTGGCGCGGGGACCCTGGGCACTCTCGTGAATCTGAGGCTCCTCGGGAATGAGAGGCATGAGCTGATATCTATCAAACGTTGGTGCAGGTCACGTGAACTGGGTGGCACAACAGTGCGACTGGAACGTCAGAAGTCGAAGCCGAGCTGACCCTCGACTTCCGGAACGCTTCCCTCCGCCCAGCTGCGGACCTTCTTGAGGTGCTGCCACTGGGGCAGCGCATCAAGATACGCCCACGACAACCGGTGGTACGGGGTGGGGCCCCGCTCCTCCAGTGCGGCCTTGTGCACGGGCGACGGATACCCGGCGTTGTCCGCAAATCCGAAGTCTGCATGGTCGATACCCAGTTCGGCCATCATTTTGTCGCGCTGAACTTTGGCGATCACCGAGGCCGCCGCGACGGCCACACACGATCGGTCACCCTTGATGACCGTGCGCACCTGCCACGGGGTACCGAGGTAGTTGTGCTTCCCGTCGAGGATGACCGCGTCGGGACGGACCGGGAGGGCCTCCAGGGCGCGGACGGCGGCCAGCCGCAGCGCGGCCGTCATCCCGAGACTGTCGATCTCCTCCGGCGAGGCATGACCCAGCGCGTAGGCCGTGACCCATGTCCGCAGCACCTCGGCAAGTTCCGTACGGCGCTTGACGGTCAGCAGCTTGGAGTCGGTGAGGCCCTCAGGCGGTCGGCGAAGACCGGTGACCGCGGCACAGACGGTGACGGGCCCGGCCCAGGCACCGCGTCCCACTTCGTCGACACCGGCAATGACCTTCGCTCCGGTCGTGGCGCGGAGGGAGCGCTCGACGGTGTGAGTAGGTGGTTCGTACGGCATGGCGTCCTTAGGGTACGCCGCGCCGATCCCCGAGCGACACCCCGGCTTCCCCGACCGGACCGCGGGCCGCCGGAGCGCTGGGTCAGACGCCGCGCGACAGCAGCAGTGGAAGCATGTACTGGTCGATCATCTGCTCGACCTCCTGGTCGCTCCATTCGCTTCCAGAAATCTTGTTGCGGTACATCATCATGGCCGGAATGGCGTCGAGCACATAGTCGTTGGCCGCATCGGCGCGCACCTCCCCCCGCTCTACGCCGCGGGCGACGATGTCACCGATCAGCCTGGTGGTCGGCCCCACGACGCCATCGAAGATCACGCCATGGAACCGCTCGACCTGCATCGGATCGCATTCGTGAATCACCGACCGCAATGCGAAGCCCGGGCGCGAGAACATCGCGTCCCGGGCCTGCCGGCACAGAGCCAGCAGGTCTTCGCGCACGCTTCCGAGGTCGGGAGCCTCCTCCAAGCGTGGCAGACCGGCCTGCAAGGCGTCGGCGACCAACTCCTCCTTCGAGGACCAGCGCCGGTACACCGCGGCCTTTCCGGTCTGCGCACCGGCGGCGACACCCTCCATGGTGAGGCCGTTCCAGCCGACCGTGCTGAGCTGCTCCAAGGCGGCGTCCAGGATCGCGCGTTCGAGGACCGCACCGCGCCGACGAGGGGAGGCCGCCTGAGGAGGAGCGGCAGTCCAGCGCGAGGTAACCATCTGAGTTTCTCCAGCGAGCGAGGGGAAGCGGGGATTCCGGAGCGGGGGATGAGGCGCGGCGCGCGACGACAAAGGGGGACGCGGCACGCGACGCGCAGTTAAGTGAACGCTTGCGTTCTCTACCGAGGACTCACTACCGTTGACGCGACAGTGAACGCGGGCGTTCACTAACACCTTCGTGGGGGACCCATAGTGACAACCTCTCAGCTGATACCCGAACAGAAACCCGGTGCGGCCCGCAGGCAGGGGCGCCCCGGCATCGCGCTCGCCGTGATTGCCGCCTGCCAGCTCATGGTCGTACTTGACGCGACGATTGTGAACATCGCACTCCCGCACATTCAAGACGCTCTCAAGTTCAGCACCACGGATCTCACCTGGGTGGTCAGCGCCTACACGCTCACCTTCGGGGGTCTGCTCCTGCTCGGTGCGCGAGCCGGTGACATCCTCGGCCGGCGCCGGGTGTTCATGACCGGCATCCTGCTGTTCACCTTCGCCTCGCTCCTCGGCGGTCTCGCCCAGGAACCCTGGCAGCTGCTGGCCGCCCGCGCCCTCCAGGGCATGGGTGGCGCGATCGCGTCGCCGACCTCGCTGGCGCTGATCACCACCACCTTCCCGGAAGGCCCCGAGCGCAACCGGGCGTTCGGTGTGTTCGCCGCCGTGTCCGCGGGCGGAGGTGCCATCGGGCTGCTGGCCGGCGGCATGCTCACCGACTGGCTCGACTGGCGCTGGGTGTTCTTCGTCAATGTGCCGATCGGACTGCTGATCGTCGCCCTCACCCCGCAGTACATCAACGAGTCCGAACGGCATCCCGGACGGTTCGACATCGCGGGCGCGCTGACTTCCACACTGGGCATGGTCTTCCTGGTGTACGGCTTCATCCGGGCTTCGGAGGAGGGCTGGCGCGACGCTCTGACCCTTGGCTCCTTCGGTGCCGCGGTAGTGCTTCTGCTGGCCTTCGTCTTCATCGAGACCCGGGCGAAGGAGCCCATCACCCCGCTGCGGATGTTCGCCGACCGCAACCGCTCCGGCACGTACGTGATCATGCTGAGCCTGGCCGCGGCGATGTTCGGCATGTTCTTCTACATCGTGCTGTTCGTGCAGAACGTGCTGGGCTACAGCCCGATCCGGGCCGGTCTGGCCTTCCTGCCCGTGACGGTGGCGATCGCCGTCGGCGCCGGGCTCTCCCAGCGGTTCCTGCCCACCCTCGGCCCGAAGCCGTTCATGATGACCGGCTCCGCCCTCGTGGTCGTCGGCCTGACCTGGCAGACATTCATCAAGCCCGACAGCTCGTATCTCGGCGGGGTTCTCGGGCCCATGCTCATCTTCGGCTTCGGCATGGGCCTGAACTTCGTGACCGCGACCGTCACCGCGGTCTCCGGGGTCTCCCAGCACGAGGCCGGAGCGGCTTCCGGGCTGCTGAACGCCATGCAGCAGGTGGGCGGTTCGCTGGGCCTGTCGATCCTGACCACGGTCTTCGGCTCGGCCAGCAAGGACGAGGCGAAGAAGCAGCTGCCGAAGTTCCTCACCGACGGCTCGCCGGAACAGAAGGCGGAGTTCGCCAAGTCCCACCAGTTGCCCGCGCCCTGGGGACACGAGGTGCTTGCGCACGGGATCTCGACCGCGTTCGTCCCCGCCGCCGTGATGGCCGCGCTCGGCCTGCTCACCGCCTGGCTGGTGATCAAGGTCCGCAAGAGCGACCTCGAAGCCCTCGCAGGCACGGCTGGTCCCGGGCTGGGCTGACCCCACCAAGCCGCGCGAAGCCGCGGACGGCCGGACCGCCGCCAGGGGACAGCCGGCAGAGGCAGTGGTCCGGCCATCCGCACCACGGCCGACAGCACCACGAACACCACCGGAACAGAGACTCCGATCCACACCGTCAACACCGCCCCCCGCGACTCCGCTGCCTTCTCCGCCGTCCGCACTCGGACGGAGCGCGGAGCGGATGCCGGGAAAACGCCCGACGGTCACGGAGAGTTCCCATCGGGCACACAGAGTTTTGATCGTGCCCGGAGTGTCGGGATCCCAGAGCATCGGGGCCACCACCGTTCCGGGGTATCAACAGGGCCCCCGCGTCGCTGAGACGGCCGGACCAACGCGCCCCGCAGCACCACACAGGGCTTACAGCCCGAGGCCCCGCAGACCACGAATGCCCCGACCGAACAGTCTTCGCGCGCCGACGGCCATACACCGACAGCGGCCGTCGTACGCCGACCGCCATCCGCCGACTGCAACCTTCCTGCGCCGTCAGCCATCGGCCGACAGGGCCCTCCTACACCGGCGGTCTTCCGCCGACCACGGTCCCGGTCCCCGTCGGCACCCACTCCGGCAGCGCCTCCGTCCGCTCCGTCCATGCGGCCGGGGGCGCTCCCGCCGTGCCGCCCGCGAGCACGCCGCCGACGATGGCACAGGTGGTGTCCACATCGCCGCCCACCTGGGCGGTCGCCCAGAAGGCCGTCTCGTAGTCGCCGAGGGCACGTGCCGCCGACCAGAGGGCGAAGGGGACGGTGTCGTGGGCGCTCGTACGCCGTCCGCAGCCCAGGACGGCCGCCACGGTGCCCTCGTCGTCGTAGTCGAGCATGTCGCGGGCGCGCCGCAGGCCCTGGCCGACGGCGCTCCTGGGGACGAGCGCGACGACCCCGTCGAGGAGCGCCTCGGGACTCGGCGGGCCGCCGGGCGCCGCCGCCAGTGCCGCTGCCGCGGCGACCGCCATGGCCCCGACCACCGCCTCGCGGTGCTGGTGCGTGGGGTAGGCCGAGATCTCGGCCTGGTGGGTGGCCTGCTCCGGATCATCCGCGTACCAGGCGCCCAGGGGCGCGATCCGCATCGCCGCGCCGTTGCCCCACGAGCCCCGCCCGTTGAAGAGTGCGGCGGCCAGTTCGCGCCAGTCGCCGCCCTCCCTGACGAGGCGGAGCAGCCGGTTCACGGCGGGGCCGTAGCCCCGGTCGAAGTCGTGGTGCGCGGCGAACGAGTGGGCCAGCGCGTCCTGATCGATGCGGTGGTGAGCGGCGAGGACGGCGACGACGGAACAGGCCATCTCCGTGTCGTCGGTCCACTGCCAGGGGCCCGATGGCAGCTCGCGCCGCTGCAGCAGCGGGTAGTTCACCGGAACGAAGAACTGTGAGCCCAGCGCGTCGCCGGTGGCGAGTCCGCGCAGGCTGGCCAGGGCACGGTCCAGGCGCCCGGCGTTCGGAGTGTCGGAGGAAACGGTCATCTCGGCCAGCCTAGCCGCTCATCCAGTGGGACCCCGGGTCCCGCCAGCGGTCGAAAGGCCGGTCGAGCGTGTACTTGCCGTCGTCCCCGAGAACGAGCATCCGCATCTCGGCGTTGCCGGGGTTGGACAGGGACTCGAAGTCCGCGACCGTCCAGTGGAACCAGCGCATGCAGAACAGCCGCATCGCCAGGCCGTGGGTCACCAGGAGCACGTTGGGCGGATGGTCCGGCGCCTCGAAGCTGCGGAACAGGCTCTCCAGGAAGCCGCCGACCCGGTCGTACACGTCGGCCCCGGACTCGCCCTGGGGGAAGCGGAAGAAGAAGTGCCCGTACGCGTCCCGGTACGTCTTCTGCAGGCGTACGTCGTCGCGGTCCTGCCAGTTCCCCCAGTCCTGCTCACGCAGCCGGGGCTCCTCGCGTATGCGTATGAGGTCCGGATCGAGGTGGAAGGCTCGGAGGGTCTCGTGCGTACGGCGGTACGGGGAGACGTACACGCTGACGGGCTCCCGGCCGAAGATCTCCCGGATGCGTTTTCCGGTCTCCTCGGCCTGCCGCCAGCCCCGCTCGGTCAGGGCCAGTGAGTGGTCGGGTTCCCGCTCGTACACGGAGTCGTCGACATTGCCGGTTGACTCGCCGTGCCGGACAAGGACGATGCGCCGTGGTCGTGCCATGCCAAAACCCTAGATCGAGTGGCGGAAAATCGAGCACTCGGATGGGCTCCATACAGCGTAGGTCACACAAATCAAGGGTTGGAGATTCAAACGATCCAGCTCGGTTCGAGTTCCACGATGTCGCCCGTGAGGGCCGCGATGTCGGCTTCCGTCTGGGCGCGCAGCGCCAGACGCTCCACTCGCTCGGTGCGGTACTTACCGTGTTCGGCGGCCGACCGCCACATCGAGAGGATCATGAACTCGTGCGCCGGGGCCTCCGCGAACATGCCGCGGATCATGCCGGGCGAGCCGGCCATCGCCGGGTTCCAGACCTTCTCCTGCATCAGCGTGAAGTGCTCGACGCGCTCCTCGTGCACCCGGCAGAGGGCCACCCGGACCAGGTCGGAATCCGTGAACCGCGGTTCGAAACCGGTCTTCACATCGAACCGGTACTCGAACAACTTGACCTGCTGGTCCTTGTACGTGCCGGACTGGGACGCGGCCAGACGGTCGTGCGAGCGCGCCATGAAGGAGTCGTAGAAGGCACGGCTCTCCCAGAAGGCGAAGGTGTGCGCCACTCCGGCTCGCTGCCGACTCCAGCCCCCGCCCTGTCCGCGAAATCCCGGCTCCCC
Source organism: Streptomyces sp. NPDC054813 (assembly GCF_053611365.1). NCBI lineage: Bacteria > Bacillati > Actinomycetota > Actinomycetes > Kitasatosporales > Streptomycetaceae > Streptomyces > Streptomyces sp. NPDC054813. The sequence continues at coordinate 105,396 of NZ_JBSHAF010000021.1, forward strand.
CAGAAGCCCCGCCCATTTCCGCTGCCCCCGCTCGAACCCGCGGCGGTCCACCACGGTGCAGCGAATCCACTTGACCAGCACCGCGCCATCGTAAGGCCATGGGACGTGGCGTCGGTCACGCTCCGGCGGAGATCACCCGCGCATGCGCCCCCGCGCGCGTGGCACGATGGAGAAAAAGCCTTGGCAGCCCATCAGTTGGGGCAGTGGACCTCAGGGGGGAAGGGGACGCGTGATGAGCGGTTTCAGCAAGGCGATCAGCAAGGTCGAGGTCGCCCTGAAGTGGGATCCCAGCCCGACCGGGCAGCCGCCCACCGATCTCGACATCATCGCCGGTACCTACACGGCGGGCGACCCGTACGGGACCGCGGCCTACCTGGTGCACTTCGACAGCCGCTCGCCCGATGGCACGATCTTCCTCAACCGCGACAGCCAGGACGGCAAGGGCTTCGGCTGGGACGAGGTGATGAAGCTCGAACTCGACCGACTCGACGGCCGGTACACGCGTGTGGTGGTCGGGGTCGTCATCCAACAGCGGTCCGCGCACCGGACGTTCGTGAACGTCCTGAACCCGGAGGTGCGCGTCCGGGAGGGCTACAACGTGCTGGCCGAGGACGACTTCGGATCGGTCCTCGGGGCGACCGCGGCCGCGGTCGCGGAGTTCGTGCGCGACGGGTCCGGCGACTGGAGTTTCCGGCCGGGCCTGCACGGCTTCGAGGACGACCCCGTGGTCTTCACCCGCGCCATGGGCGGCCTCGGCCGGCCGTGACGGCGAGCGACCAGGAGCAGCGGTAAGGGGCGTCGGCCGTGGCCGACGCCCCTTACGTCACTTCATGTCAACTCGTCAGCTGCAGCCGCTGGTCGAGCCGCAGCCCTCGCAGATGTAGCAGGAACCGGCCCGCTGCATCTTCGTACCGCAGGAGAAGCAGAGCGGGGCGTCGGCCTGGATGCCCAGCTGCATCTCCACCAGCTCGGCGCTGGTGTGGGCCTGCTTCGGGGCGGGCTTGGCCACCGCGGCCTCGGCCTTCGGGGAGGCGACGGCCTTCAGCTCCTGGGCGCGCGGCGCCGACTGGGCCAGCCCCTCGACGTCGACCTCGTCCTCGGACGGCTCGTACGAACCGGTCTCCAGGTGACGCTGGCGCTCCGGTGCGGAGTGGATGCCGAGCGCCGAGCGCGTCTCGAACGGCAGGAAGTCCAGCGCCAGGCGGCGGAAGATGTAGTCGACGATCGACTGCGCCATCCGCACGTCCGGGTCGTCCGTCATTCCGGCCGGCTCGAAGCGCATGTTGGTGAACTTCGAGACGTAGGTCTCCAGCGGCACGCCGTACTGGAGGCCGACGGAGACCGCGATGGAGAAGGCGTCCATCATGCCTGCGAGGGTCGAACCCTGCTTGGACATCTTCAGGAAGACCTCGCCCAGGCCGTCGTCCGGGTAGGAGTTGGCCGTCATGTAGCCCTCGGCGCCACCGACGGTGAAGGACGTGGTGATGCCGGGACGACCCTTCGGGAGGCGCTTGCGGACCGGGCGGTACTCGATGACCTTCTCGACCGTCTCGCGGATGGTCGCCTCGGCCTTCTCGGTGACCTCGACCTTCTCCTTCTCCTTGGTCTTCGCGGAGAGCGGCTGGCCGACCTTGCAGTTGTCGCGGTAGATCGCGAGCGCCTTGACGCCGAGCTTCCAGGCCTCGTAGTAGATCTCCTCGACCTCCTCGACGGTCGCCGTCTCCGGCATGTTGACCGTCTTGGAGATGGCACCGGAGATCCAGGGCTGGATCGCGGCCATCATGCGGACGTGACCCATCGGGGAGATGGCACGCTCGCCCATGGCGCAGTCGAACACCTCGTAGTGCTCCGGCTTGAGGCTGGGGGCGTCGATCACATTGCCGTTCTCGGCGATGTGGGCGACGATCGCCTCGATCTGCTCCTCCTGGTAGCCCAGGCGGCGCAGGGCCTGCGGAACCGTGCCGTTGACGATCTGCATCGAGCCGCCGCCGACCAGCTTCTTGAACTTCACGAGCGCCAGGTCGGGCTCGACGCCGGTGGTGTCGCAGGACATCGCGAGACCGATGGTGCCGGTGGGGGCGAGGACGGACGCCTGGGAGTTACGGAAACCGTTCTTCTCACCGAGGCGGACCACGTCCTGCCAGGCCTCCGTGGCGGCGGCCCACACCGGGGTGTCCAAATCGTCCATGCGGACGGCCACGGTGTTGGCGTCGGCGTGCTGCTTCATGACGCGGTTGTGGGCGTCGGCGTTGCGGGCGTAGCCGTCGTACGGGCCGACGACCGCGGCCAGCTCGGCGGAGCGCTTGTACGCCGTGCCGGTCATCAGGGAGGTGATGGCACCGGCCAGCGCGCGGCCGCCGTCGGAGTCGTAGGCGTGGCCGGTCGCCATCAGCAGCGCGCCGAGGTTGGCGTAGCCGATGCCGAGCTGGCGGAAGGCGCGGGTGTTCTCGCCGATCTTCTGGGTCGGGAAGTCCGCGAAGCAGATGGAGATGTCCATCGCGGTGATGACCAGCTCGACGACCTTCGCGAAGCGCTCGACCTCGAAGGACTGGTGGCCCAGGCCGTCGTCCTTCAGGAACTTCATCAGGTTCAGCGAGGCGAGGTTGCAGGACGTGTTGTCCAGGTGCATGTACTCGCTGCAGGGGTTCGAGCCGTTGATCCGGCCGGACTCCGGGCAGGTGTGCCAGTGGTTGATCGTGTCGTCGTACTGAATGCCCGGGTCGGCGCAGGCCCAGGCGGCCTCGGCCATCTTGCGGAACAGGTCCTTGGCCTGGACCTCCTCGATGACCTCGCCGGTCATCCGGGCGCGCAGGCCGAACTGTCCGCCCTGCTCGACCGCCTTCATGAACTCGTCGTTCACGCGGACGGAGTTGTTGGCGTTCTGGTACTGGACGGACGTGATGTCGTCGCCGCCCAGGTCCATGTCGAAGCCCGCGTCACGCAGGGCGCGGATCTTCTCCTCTTCCTTGACCTTGGTCTGGATGAAGTCCTCGATGTCGGGGTGGTCGACGTCGAGAATGACCATCTTGGCGGCGCGACGCGTGGCGCCACCCGACTTGATGGTGCCGGCGGAGGCGTCGGCACCGCGCATGAAGGAGACCGGGCCGGAGGCGTTGCCGCCGGAGGAGAGCAGCTCCTTGGAGGAGCGGATCCGGGAGAGGTTCAGGCCGGCACCGGAGCCGCCCTTGAAGATCATGCCCTCTTCCTTGTACCAGTCGAGGATCGACTCCATGGAGTCGTCGACGGACAGGATGAAGCAGGCGGAGACCTGCTGGGGCTGCGGCGTGCCCACGTTGAACCACACGGGGCTGTTGAAGCTGAAGACCTGGTGCAGGAGGGCGTACGCCAGCTCGTGCTCGAAGATCTCCGCGTCGGCGGGCGAGGCGAAGTACTTGTTGTCCTCGCCGGCCTTCCGGTACGTCTTCACGATGCGGTCGATCAGCTGCTTGAGGCCGGTCTCGCGCTGCGGGGTGCCGACGGCACCCCGGAAGTACTTGCTGGTGACGATGTTGACCGCGTTCACCGACCAGAAGTCGGGGAACTCGACGCCACGCTGCTCGAAATTGATCGAGCCGTCGCGCCAGTTGGTCATGACGACGTCACGGCGCTCCCAGCTCACCTCGTCGTACGGGTGTACGCCGGGGGTGGTGTGGATGCGCTCGATACGCAGCCCCTTGGTGGCCTTGGTGCCCTTCGCGCGGGAACTCCGTGCCGGACCGCTCGCCGTCTCTGTCATGCCGCCTCCCTCTACGGGCAAAAACGCCCTGAAATGCCACGATGTTCCCGTGACACGCTGTTCTGTACTGACGCCGCGGGCAGTCTCAGCTGCCACCCGCGACAAGTCCTGGATCGCCGTCCGACAACCGGATTCGGGCCCTCCCCCCGGTTCCGGTCCGCCCGTCAGCCGGCGAGGTGGACGGGCTCGGGCGCCCTGGTGGTACCGCCCGGCCCGTGATCGTCCTCCTGGCTCCCCGCTCCCGCGTCTTCGTCGTCCGCGACGGGGTCCTGCGCCGCCTGCCTGAGCTCCGCGATCGCGGCCTCGAAGTCCTCGAGCGAGTCGAAAGCCCGGTAGACGGAGGCGAATCGCAGGTAGGCGACGAGGTCGAGCTCCTGCAACGGGCCGAGTATGGCCAGACCCACGTCGTGGGTGGTCAGCTCGGCACTTCCGGTGGCCCGCACCGCCTCCTCGACCCGCTGGCCGAGCTGGGCGAGTGCGTCCTCGGTGACAGGTCGTCCCTGGCACGCCTTGCGCACGCCATTGATGACCTTGATACGGCTGAATGGCTCGGTGACTCCGGACCGCTTCACCACCATGAGCGAGCACGTCTCCACGGTCGTGAAACGACGGGAGCAGTCAGGGCACTGGCGGCGCCTGCGGATCGACGTGCCGTCGTCGGTCGTACGACTGTCGACCACACGGCTGTCGGGGTGCCTGCAGAAGGGGCAGTGCATGATCTCCAACCCTCCTCACAGCAGACTCAATGGCCTCGCTGGACCACCCGGGCCCCACGGAGCAGCCCCAAGCATAGGCGATCTCAGAGAGACCGGAGACCCGGGGGACCACAACTTGTGGGCTGCTGTAGCAATCCAACCACTAGATGTGGTGATTGGCTGATACATCGCCAGGTTGCGCGTGTCGCACACGTACCGCTACGGCGGATACGGAGATACCGTGGGCGCCGCACGGAGGTCGCGTGCGACTCCGGCGCAGATGGGGGCGGTCCTCCCGGTCGGCGAGGGTCCGGATGGCAGACTGGACACACCCGCAAGGCCATCAGCCCGGCGGTGAAGAGTACAACAATGAGACCTTTTGTCCGCTGGGTGTCGCGTGAGCCATACACCGAGACATGTGATCGCGTACGGTGAACTGCGTTTTTTCACTCGAACGTGTGTTTGGCGCAACCTTTCGAAAGCAACTACCGTTGTCCAGCAGGGAGACCATCGAGAGGGGCCGACGTGACCACGACCGCAGACAGTGCCACCATCACCGCCCAGGACCGCTCCCAGGGCCGACTCGACCCGGTGCATGCCATGAACGAAGCCGTGAATCCCGAGGGGCACAAGCGCTCCCTACCGGGCCGACCTCCAGGCATCCGGGCGGACAGCTCGGGCCTCACCGACCGGCAGCGCCGGGTGATCGAGGTGATCAGGGACTCGGTGCAGCGGCGGGGCTACCCGCCGTCGATGCGAGAGATCGGTCAGGCCGTCGGCCTGTCCAGCACGTCCTCGGTGGCGCACCAGCTGATGGCACTGGAGCGCAAGGGCTTCTTGCGCCGCGACCCGCACCGCCCGCGTGCGTACGAGGTACGCGGCTCCGACCAGGCCGTGAGCGTGCAGCCCACGGACACCGCCGGCAAGCCCGCCGCGTCGTACGTCCCGCTGGTCGGCCGGATCGCCGCCGGTGGCCCGATCCTCGCCGAGGAATCCGTCGAGGACGTCTTTCCCCTCCCTCGGCAGCTGGTCGGCGACGGCGAGCTGTTCGTACTCAAGGTCGTCGGTGACTCCATGATCGAGGCCGCGATCTGTGACGGCGACTGGGTCACGGTCCGCCGCCAGCCGGTCGCCGAGAACGGCGACATCGTCGCCGCCATGCTCGACGGCGAAGCCACCGTCAAGCGCTTCAAGCGCGAGGACGGGCATGTGTGGCTCCTCCCCCACAACTCGGCCTACGAACCGATCCCCGGCGACGACGCGACCATCCTGGGTAAGGTCGTCGCGGTACTGCGGCGCGTGTGACGCCTGCGGCGGGCGGCCATTCCGCCCGCCCTTCGATCGGGCCCCGGGACCCCTGCGCCGGTTCCGGGGTCTTGTACTGTCCGGACCCCCCGGCGACCGCCTCTTCGGATGGCGGGGGGTGGGGTGCGGGGGGGGGGGGGGGGGGAGAGGCGCCGCCGCCCAGAGGCCGCCGCCCCAGGGGGGCGCGGGGGAGGGCGGGGGCGCGAGCGCGGTGTGGGGTTTTTGGTTCTTCCCCCCCCCCCGCCCCCCCCCCTCTTTTGGTGGTGTTTACCCCCCCCCGCGCCCGGCCCCCCCCCCCCCCCCCATCACTCCGTCTCCGCCTGCCGAGCCGTCGCGTCGATGGCCGCGAGCGACTTCCGGACCTGGTTACGGTCCGTGGTGTACCAGAAGTCGGGCAGTGACGACTTCAGATAGCCGCCGTACCGTGCGGTGGCCAGCCGCTGATCGAGTACGGCGACCACGCCTCGGTCCCCCGACGCCCGGACCAGCCGGCCCGCGCCCTGGGCCATCAGGAGCGCGGCGTGGGTGGCGGCGACCGCCATGAAGCCGTTGCCACCGGCGTCCTCGACGGCCTTCTGCCGGGCACTCATCAGCGGGTCGTCCGGGCGCGGGAACGGGATCTTGTCCATGACGACCAGCTGGCAGCTGGGGCCCGGGACGTCGACGCCCTGCCACAGCGACAGCGTGCCGAAGAGACAGGTCCGGGGGTCCGCCGCGAAGTTCTTGATCAGCTCGCCGAGGGTCTCCTCGCCCTGCAGCAGTATCGGGAACTCGGGGATCCGGACGCGCAGCTCCTCGGCGGCCTGCTGGGCGGCCCGCATCGAGGAGAAGAGGCCGAGGGTGCGGCCCCCGGCGGCCTGGATCAGCTCGGTCAGTTCGTCGAGCATGTCCGCGCGGTCACCGTCCCGCGCTGGGCGCGACAGGTGCTTGGCGACGTAGAGGATGCCCTGCTTCGGGTAGTCGAAGGGCGATCCGACGTCGACGCCCTTCCACTGCGGGTGGTCGTCGCCCTCGGTGCCCTCGGGGGCGAGGCCCAGGGATGCGCCGACGCCGTTGAAGTCCCCGCCGAGCTTGAGGGTCGCCGAGGTGAGAGTGACCGAACGGTCCGCGAAGAGCTTCTCCCTGAGCAGGCCGGAAACGGACATCGGGGCGACCCGCACGGAGGCGCCGAAGCGGTCGTGGCGTTCGTACCAGACGACGTCCCACTCGGAGCCGTTCACGATCCGCTCCGCCACGTCGTGCACGGACTCCACCGAGGCCAGTGCCTGCTTGCGGACCGCGTCCTCGTCCTGGACCGACTTGTCACGGGTCGTGCCGATCGCGGAGATCACGGTCCGGGCGGCGTCCCTGAGGGCCGCCAGGGCGTAGCCGAGATCCTCCGGGATCTCCTCCAGACGGCCCGGCAGGGCCAGCTCCATCAGCCGCTCGAAGCCCTCGGCGGCGGTCTGGAGCTGGTCGGCGGCCTTCTCGTCGACCAGCCTGGCGGCGCGCCGGACCGCACGGTTGACCTGGCCCGGGGTGAGTTCACCGGTGGCGACGCCGGTGACCCTCGAGACCAGTTCGTGCGCCTCGTCCACGATCAGCACCTCGTGCTGCGGGAGCACCGGGGCGCCTTCGATGGCGTCGATGGCCAGCAGCGCGTGGTTGGTGACGACGACGTCCGCGAGCTTGGCACGCTCACGGGCCGTCTCGGCGAAGCACTCGGCGCCGTAGGCGCACTTGGACGCACCCAGGCACTCCCGGGAGGAGACCGAGACCTGGGCCCAGGCCTTGTCGGAGACACCCGGGGTGAGGCCGTCACGGTCACCGGTCTCGGTCTCGTCCGCCCAGTCCCGCAGCCGCAACAGGTCCTGGCCGAGCTTGCTGGTCGGCGCCGCCGCCTCGAACTGGTCGAAGAGTCCCTCCTCCTCGTCCTGCGGCACGCCCTCGTGCAGCCGGTGCAGACACAGGTAGTTCGACCTGCCCTTGAGCATCGCGAACTCCGGGCGTCGGCGCAGCAGCGGGTGCAGGGCGTCGACGGTGCGCGGCAGGTCCCGCTCCACGAGCTGTCTCTGCAGGGCGAGGGTCGCCGTCGCCACGACGACCCGCTCCCCGTGGGCCAGCGCGGGCACCAGATAGCCGAGCGACTTTCCGGTGCCGGTGCCGGCCTGGATCAGCAGATGGGATCCGTCGTCGATCGCTTCGGCGACCGATTCGGCCATGGTCACCTGGCCGGGGCGCTCCGTACCGCCGACAGCTGTGACAGCGGCATGCAGGAGTTCAGGGAGTGAGGGCTTCGTCATAGCGCGACCACCCTACGGCCCGGCACTGACAATCGGGCGATCAAGGCGGGGACGAGGGGCGGGATCACGCGAGGTGCTCCTGGGCAGGTGGGCTGAGGAGGAGTTGCGAAGGGGCTGCCAAGGGAAGGGCAGGCCAAGGGGTTTGCCTGTGCCGTTTCCTCCCGGGTGGCCGGGAAGCGGGTTGTTCCGAATTCTTCCGGGTGGCCGGGAACTTGATCGGCGGCCGCTTCGTACTACATGTGTACGCGCCATCACTCAGCGCTACATCAGATGACGTAGGGATCGGTCTCGGATCATGAGGGCGGCCCGTTTGGCAGGCAGGTCGACCTCGGCGGCGTATCGGAAGCCCGCGCCGAGGAAGGCGGCCACGGAGGGGGTGTTGTGAAGATCGGGCTCCGCGACGACGCGCGCACAGGCGGGGCGGTGATCGAGTACGAGATCGGCCACGGCTCTGAGCAGGGCGGACCCCAGTCCCCGCCCCCGGTCGGCGGCATCGCCGATGAGGAGGTGGACTCCGGTGTCGTGCGGGCGGGCCGGATAGTGGCGGGCGAGCGGGTCCAAGTCGGCCCGGTAGATCTCCCAGTAGCTCATCGGGGTGCCGTCGAGGCTGCCCAGGCAGGGCACGCTGCGTCCGTCTCCCTCGAGCTGGCCACGGAGATGATCCTCCGTCTGCGCCCGTGAGCCGGCCAGCTGCCAGAACGCGGCCACGGCGGGGTCGTTCATCCAGCGGCTGATGATCGGCAGGTCGCGTTCGACGTCGACCGGTACGAGGTGGAACGCGCCGACGGGGGTCTCGGTGGGGCCCCAGGTCGCCAGCTGATCGAGCAGGTCGAGCGTGTCCAGTGGGCCGAGCCGGTCTTGGCCGAGCGGGGTCGGTCGGGCCTGAGCGTGCGGAGTCGGTCGGACGTCGACATGCGCGGTGGGCCGGTCAGGAGTGTGCGGGCTCGGTCGGTCGTCGCCCAGCAGGGTCGGTCGTTCATGACCGAGCGGGGTCTGTCGGTCGGGACTGAACGCGGCAGATCGTCCATCGGCGAGCGTGGTGGCTCCGTCGTGTCCGAGTGCGGCAGATCGGTCATGACCGAGTGCAGCGGCTTGGTCAGAGTCGAGTACGGGGGCCTGCGACTCGCTGGTCGGGGCGGCGCGAGTGCCGTCCGGGGCGGCCGGTGCGGGCAGTCCTCCACCGCCGTTGTCGGGGCCGGGTGTCCCGCCGACGTCGGTGTGGGCCGTCGTACCGAGATCAGGGCCGGTCGTCTTCCCGGCGAAGAGGGCGAGGAGATCGGCGGGCAGGCGGAGGTCCAGGGTGTCCTCGCAGTCCCGGGTGTCCTCGGCGGGACCTGAGCGGCCGGGGTGGACGGGGTGGACCGGTACGGGGCCTGCGTCGGCGCTCGCGTCGGTGGGAGGCATGGTGCGCTCCTCTCAGGAGACGAGGTGGGTCATGTTCCTCGGTCGGTGAGGTGAATGGAGGTCGGTGATTGAAGAGCGGTGGGTGGAAGTCAGTGGTCGGAGGCCGGTGGAGGTCGGGCGCTGGGCGGTGGGCGGTGGGCGGGTGAGGAAGTCGGTGTGGTCAAGACGGTCGGACGGTCAGGAGTGAAGGGGGTTGGTGATGTTGACGTAGACGGACTGGGTGTCGACCGGGCCGACGAGTTCGTCGAGGCCGTGCAGCCGGGTCAGCAGGTTGGCCTTGCAGCGCAGGACGGGTGAGTCGAGCAGGCGGCCGGGCAGGGAGGTGCGCAGCCGGGCGGGTCCGGAGGCCGCGTCGGTGAGGAACCGCCGGAAGGCCGCGAGCAGCAGGCGCTCGTCGGCGAGCCGCTGGGAGCCGAACGCGCCGATCAGACCGAGCACGTTGTTGATGCCGAGGTAGTAGGCGAAGCGTTCGTCGGTGACCTCGTCGGGGACGAAGGTGTCGCTGTGCTCGCCGACGCCGGGCAGCCGGGCGTCGAGTTCCGCCCGCCGGGACTCACGGAAGTAGTAGCCCTGGTTGTCACGGTAGCGCCCGCCGGCGGGCCAGCCGTCGGCGTCCAGCACGAGCAGGGTGTTCTGCTGGTGTGCCTCCAGGGCGATACCGGCCTCGCCGTCGAGCCAGAGCACCGGGCGGACGACCTGCTCCAGATAGCGCAGGAACCACTCGACGCTGACGGCGCCGACGGGGCGGCCGGTGCGTTCGGCGAGCCGAGCAACCACCCGGGCGAGCCGGGACCGGTACGGCCGGGGACCGCCGTTCGCCGCCGGGGCGTCGAGGGGGAGGGGTGCGGCCAGCCCAGCGACACAGGACACGTCGTCGGCGGGGGTGAACGGGTTGTGCCGGATCATCACGTCGAGTCCGGGCACGGGTCGGCCTTCCTGGCCGTCCACGGCCAGCCAGGCGGGGTCGCGCACGATGTCGAAGCCGGGGTGGGCGGCCTGCCACTGCTTGGCGAGGCCGGTGCGCAGCAGACGGTGCATCTCGACGCCGCGGTGGAGTTCCTTGCGGAGGTTCTCGCGGCGGGAGTTGGTGATGCACAGGCCCAGCGACAACTTGAGCATGGCGGGGGCGCCGGTGCGGTGCACGGTTCGTACGGAGGAGGTGGGATGCCAGGGGACGCCAAGGGGGCCCAGGTCGCGCAGGAGTCCGGCGTCGAGCAGGGCGGCGGTCGTCTCGCGGTGGCGGACCTCACGGGCCTGCCAGGGGTGCAGGGGCAGGGCGGCGCCATAGCCGTCGGGCAGAGGCAGAGCCGTGCCGGCCAGGCTTTCCATGAGGTGCGGCGCGGGGACGTGGCGGCCACGCTCGGTCCATGCCGAGTCGGTGGCGAGGAGGGAGGAGGCGACCGCCATCCAGTGCAGAGGGAAGGAGCCGCGCAACTCCGGTGAGTAGAGCCGGGCTTCGGAGTCGGTCAGGCCCTCGCGGCTCTTCGGGGTCGGGTGCAGTGGATGCCCGAGGAGGAGGGCCTGCTCGGCGCCGAGAAAACGGTCGGGGCCGTCGGCGGGGTGGGCACGCCGGTCCGCGATGAAGGTGACCGTGCGGCGCAGAGAGTCGGCGACCCGGGCCACGAGGTCGCCGGCATCGGGGACGTCCTGGGTGCGGGGGGCGCCTTCGGCGAGACGGCGTTGGCCGTCGGGCTGGAGGGGGCTGCCGTTGAGGCGGAGGGGGCTGCCGTTGGCTTGGGCGACGATGCCTCCGACCGGACCGGGGCCGCCGCCGACCGGACCGGGGCCGCCCTCAGGTCGGACCACCGTGCCCCCTGCCGCGCCCGTCGTCTCCCGGCTGAGCAGGGCCGCGAGGGTGAGCGCGTCGACGGGCGGGGCGGTGTCGGGGGTGCCGGCCAGGCGGGGTGGGCCGAAGCGGTGCCAGCCGGTCGGGGACCAGTGGCGGACCGGAGTGATCAGGGCCGTACCGCTGGCGGGCAGCGGGATGCGGAGGGTGCCGGTGTCGGGCGCGGGGAGGTTCGTCTCGCGTGCCCAGCAGCGCAGCAGGTTCTCCACAGCGGCGGCCTGGGCGGCGATGTGCGGGTCAGGGTGTTCCAGAAGGTCCCCGGTGTCGTCGCGGGACCGCTCGGGCGGGAATGTGCGGCCGCGTTGCTGGGGAACCGACTCAGCGAGCGGAACGGGGCGTCCCTGTGGGCCTTGGTCTCCGTGGTCGTCGGGGGCGGGGGTGGCGTTCAAGAGGGTTCCTCAGGGGCTCGGGCGGTGCGGGGTCGGCCGTTGGCCGTCGGCCGTCGTGTGCGGCGAACTCGGCTGTCCAGGGGGTGAGTCGGGTGCTGGCTGTCCTTACGAGAGAGGTGTGGACGATGTGGAATCTCACGCGCGGCCCGGTCGGGCCGGGTGATTCGGTCCGGGCCCACCGGGCGACTGCTTCGGTGCGGCGGCGCCGGGCGGCCGGCCTGCTCACGGCGGTCCGGCAGCGCCGGGGAGCCGGCCTGCCGGCCGCGGTCCGGTGGGCGGGCGCCTTCCGGCTGGTCCGGCGGGTGGGTTCGCTGCGGGCGATCCGTTCGGCTCGGTCGCCTCGGGCACGGTGGCCGGTCGGCCCGTTCCGGTTGGGCGGGCTAACCGGCCGGCTCCTTGCCGCCGCCCGGTCGGCGGGGCGGCCGTACGCCGTGGGCGGCCGGATCGCGGGCCACCGCCGCCACGGCGTCGGCGAGGCGGTCCAGGACGGCGGCGGCCTGTTCGTCGGTGATGGTCAGCGGCGGCAGGAGTCGTACGACACCGGCGTGGCGGCCGCCGAGCTCGACGATCAGCCCGCGTTCCAGGCATGCGCGCTGCACGGCGGAGGCCAGTTCGGGAGCGGCCGGGAGCGGCCGGCGACGGCCCGCACCGTTCCACCCGCTCACCGCACCGCCGCCCCGCCCGCCGCCGGGCACGACACCGCCACCCCCGCCCCCTTCGCCCAAAGCACCGCCGCCCCAGCCGCCCCCGCCCATGGCACCGCCGCGCCCGCCACCCCCGCCCACAGCACCTTCGCGCCAGCCGACCCCGCGCACAGCACCGCTGTCCGAGTCGCTTCCGTCCACGGCACCACCCCGCATCTCCACCGCCCTGCCCCTACCGGAGTCCCGGACCTCGCCGTCCTGCAGGGCCTCCGCGTATCCCTCGCCCTCCCCCGCGGCCCGCGCGCACCCGTCCTGCGCAGCTCCCGTGCCCTGCTCCCCCTCCGGATCCACCAGTTCCACCCCGATCATCAACCCCCTCCCCCGCACGTCGCCCACGCACGCGAACTCCTCCTGGAGGCCTCGCAACTGGGAGAGCATGCGGGAGCCGAGCAGGCCCGCGCGTTCGGCGAGGCCGTTCTCCCGGACGTGGGCGAGGGTGGCCGTGCCGGCGGCCATGGCGAGTTGGTTGCCACGGAACGTGCCGGCATGGGCGCCGGGTTCCCAGACGTCGAGGTCGTCGCGGTAGACGACGACGGCGAGGGGGAGGCTGCCGCCGATGGCCTTGGACAGGACCATCACGTCGGGGGTGACCCCGCTGTGGTCGACGGCCCAGAAGGCTCCGGTCCTGCCCACCCCGGTCTGGATCTCGTCCGCGATGAGGGGGATGGAGCGGTCGGCGGTGAGCTGCCGCATCCGCCGGAGCCAGTCGTCGGGCGCCGGGATCACTCCGCCCTCACCCTGGACGGGTTCGAGGATCATCCCGGCGGGCAGCGGGACGCCGGACTTGGGGTCGTCGAGGACGGACTCGGTCCAGCGGGCGCCGAGTTCGGCGCCGCCCGGGCCGCCGACGCCGAACGGGCAGCGATAGTCCTGGGGGTAGGGCAGCCGGGCGACCCGTACATCGCAGGCCCCGCCGGAGGCGGCCAGCGCGCCGCTGGTCATGCCGTGGTACGCGCCGGTGAAGGCGAGGATGCCGGTGCGGCCGGTCGCGGCCCGGACCAGTTTGAAGGCGGCTTCGACGGCGTCCGTCCCGGCGGGCCCGCAGAACTGGACGCGGGCGCGGTCGGCGAGGCCGGGCGGCAGGGTGCGGAACAGCTCGGTGGTGAAGGCGTCCTTGACGGGGGTCGCCAGGTCGAGCACGGAGAGCGGGGCGCCGGAGTCGAGGACTTTGCGGATCGCCTCCAGTACGACCGGGTGGTTGTGGCCGAGCGCGAGGGTGCCGGCGCCGGAGAGGCAGTCCAGGTAGCGGCGGCCGTCGGCGCCCTCGATGGTCAGGCCACGGGCCCGCACCGGCACGATGGGGAGGGCGCGCGCGTAGGTCCGCGCCCGCGACTCTCGCGCCGACTGGCGTCTCAGGATCCCCTCATGCGCCGCGCGCGCTCCCCCGAACGTGTCCCCGGTCACCGACTCCGTCACGGCCACGGCTCGCTGTCCTCCCCGCTGTCCAGAGGCGAGTTGATCGGCGGGCACCGGGCACAGGCAGCGGGACCCCCACCGCTACCAACCCCGGACCGGCCAGCGGGTTACGGGTTGCCTCAAGATCCTTGCCTTGCCGAGACCGACGGACACCGGCACCGGCACCGGCACCGGCACCGGCACCGGCCCACCGTTTGACACACCGTGATATATGCCGATCGTCGTCTGGTACCGGCGGCCGCACACTCGTCCCTCGGCCGGCGACCCAACGGGAACTCACCGGTCCGGGGCAGCGCGGTTTGACGAGGTCAGCCGGGTCTGAGTGACGGGAGTGCGGGGACGGCCGCACCGGACCGCCCGTAGCGAAACCGTTGCCCTTCCATGGGCGGGCCCTCACAGCGAGCGCATAGTGTGACGCTCAAGTTCCTTACCAACAGGGGGAGTCACCAGCATGCGATCCATCCGGCCGTCGTCCACCCTTCGAGGGGGCACGCCCCGGGCGCTGGCGGCCGTCGCCCTCGCTTCGGCGCTGGCGCTGACCGCCACCGCCTGCGACAGCTCCGGAGACGACAACGCGGGCGGCCCGGCGTCCGCGTCCGCCACGGCCGACACCGGCGACGGCAAGATCAAGATCCCGGACGACATCAAGAACAAGCTCAAAGAGCACGGGATCGACATCGACAAGTGGAAGAACGGCGCCTGGAAGAACTGGGACAGGGACGAGTGGCTGCGCGAGGCCAACGACTTCATCAACCCCATCATCAAGGGCCTGTGGGACCCGGAGCGGATGCGGGACGCCAACGACCCGGACAAGGACAAGGGCGTCGACGACAACGACCTCTCCGGTGACCAGGGGGTGACCGACCCGACGCCGGACCCGGTCGAGGCGAAGGCCGTGCGGCCGGCGTACCACGCCAACGCGGCCACCGCCGGGAAGGTGTTCTTCGACTCCCCCGAGGGCACGATGGTCTGCTCGGCGACGGTCGTCGAGGACCCGGCCCACCCGGGCAAGTCCAACCTGGTGTGGACGGCGGGACATTGCGTGCACGCCGGCAAGAACGGCGGCTGGTACCGGAACATCGCGTTCGTGCCGTCCTACAACGACCAGGGGCTGACGGGCACGGCGCTCACGCAGGCGACGCGCTCCCAGATCGCGCCGTACGGCGTCTGGTGGGGTGACGGGGCGCAGACCTCGCAGCAGTGGATCGACCAGGGCGGGGAGACGGGCGGCGACGGTGCGTCGTACGACTACGCGGTGATCCATGTGACACCGGAGCAGGGCAGTGGCGGCAAGTCCCTGGAGGAGACGGTCGGTTCGGCGCTTCCGGTGAACTTCGACGGGCCGGCCGTGCCGAAGGTGTCGAGCATCACGGCCACCGGGTATCCGGCGGCGAAGCCTTACGACGGGTCCTTGCTGTACCAGTGCGCGGACAAGCCGGGGCGGCTGTCGGTCGATGCGTCGGCGCCGACGATGTACCGGATCGGCTGCACGATGACCGGTGGGGCGTCGGGTGGCGGCTGGGTGGAGACGGGGGCCGACGGCAAGCCGGCGCTGGTGTCCAACACGTCGATCGGGCCGGTGAGCTCGGGGTGGCTGGCCGGGCCGCGGTTCGGTGACGTGGCCAAGGGTGTGTATGAGGGGGTCAGCAAGGAGTTCGCGGGACGGTAGAGGGGCAGTCGTCCCACTGTGGGGTCTGTCGCGTTGTCGGCTGACGGCCGTCAGTGGCTGGTCGCGCCCACGCGGCGGAGCCGCGTATCGATTCGGCCCCGCGCCCCAGAAGCATGAAGGGCCCGCCCCCTTGAAAGGGGGCGGGCCCTTCACCGAGCAGTCGTCACGCAGCCGGAGTCGGAACGTACGGCGTCAGTTCCGCTGCCAGTTCCTCGTGGACCCGGACCTTGAGCAGGGTGCCCTCGGCGGTGTGCTCCTCGGAGAGGACCTCGCCCTCGTTGTGGGCGCGGGCGACCAGCTTGCCGTGGGTGTAGGGGACGAGCGCCTCGATCTCGACCGACGGGCGGGGCAGCTCGTCGTCGATCAGGGTCAGCAGCTCCTGGATGCCCTGGCCGCTGCGGGCCGAGACCGCGATGGACCGCTTCTCGTTGCGCAGCAGCCGCTGGAGGACCAGCGGGTCGGCCGCGTCCGCCTTGTTGATCACCACGATCTCGGGTACGTCGGTGGCACCGACGTCCCTGATCACCTCGCGCACGGCGGCCAGCTGCTCCTCCGGCACCGGGTGTGAGCCGTCGACCACGTGCAGGATCAGGTCGGCGTCGCCGACCTCCTCCATGGTGGAGCGGAACGCCTCGACCAGGTGGTGGGGCAGATGGCGCACGAAGCCGACGGTGTCGGCCAGCGTGTAGAGGCGGCCGCTCGGGGTCTCCGCGCGGCGGACCGTCGGGTCCAGGGTCGCGAACAGCGCGTTCTCTACCAGAACACCGGCGCCGGTGAGGCGGTTGAGCAGGGAGGACTTGCCGGCGTTGGTGTAGCCCGCGATGGCGACGGACGGCACCTTGTGGCGCTTGCGCTCCTGGCGCTTGATGTCGCGGCCGGTCTTCATCTCCGCGATCTCCCGGCGCATCTTCGCCATCTTCTCGCGGATCCGCCGCCGGTCCGTCTCGATCTTGGTCTCACCGGGACCACGGGTGGCGAGGCCGCCGCCCGAGCCGCCGCCCATCTGCCGGGACAGCGACTGACCCCAGCCACGCAGTCGCGGCAGCATGTACTGCATCTGTGCGAGCGCGACCTGCGCCTTGCCCTCTCGGGACTTGGCGTGCTGGGCGAAGATGTCCAGGATCAGGGCGGTCCGGTCGATGACCTTGACCTTGACGACGTCCTCCAGCTGGATCAGCTGGCCAGGGCTCAGCTCACCGTCGCAGATGACGGTGTCCGCGCCCGTTTCGATGACGATGTCGCGCAGCTCCAGGGCCTTGCCGGAGCCGATGTAGGTGGCCGCGTCGGGCTTGTCGCGGCGCTGGATGACACCGTCGAGCACCAGCGCGCCCGCCGTCTCGGCGAGGGCGGCCAGCTCCGCGAGGGAGTTGTCCGCGTCCTGCACGGTGCCCGTGGTCCACACCCCGACCAGCACGACCCGCTCCAGACGGAGCTGTCGGTACTCGACCTCGGTGACGTCCTCGAGCTCGGTGGAGAGGCCCGCCACGCGGCGCAGGGCCGCGCGCTCGGAGCGGTCGAACTGGTCGCCGTCCCGCTCTCCGTCGATCTCGTGGCTCCAGGCGACGTCCTCTTCCATCAGGGCATCGGCCCGAAGACCTTCGGGGTAGTCCTGCGCGAGGCGCCTGGTGTCCTGGGAAGGGGAAGAAGAGGAGGTCATTGGGTCCTTACGTCGATGGGGATGCCGAAATCGGCGTTCACTCTCTCAACGTACGAGTACCCCGGGAGATTCCCCGCGACCCGTACCGCGCCGACCCCATGATGGTCGCACGGTACGCACCGTCCCGGCACCGTGTTATTCCGGGGCCGCGCCGCCGTCACTTCTTGGACTGCCTGGCCGGGGCCGGGACCTGCTTCCAGTCCGGGTGGCCGGGCATCGGCGGGGTCTTCTCGCCGTACAGCCAGGCGTCGAAGAAGCCGGTGAGGTCGCGGTTGGCGATCGACGAGGCCAGCTTCACGTAGTCGGCGGTGGTGGCGGTGGCGTCCTTGTGGCGCTGGACCCAGATCCGCTCCAGGCGCTCGAAGGCGGGCTTGCCGATCTCCTGGCGCAGGGCGTAGAGGGCGAGGGCGGCGCCGTCGTAGATGCTGGGGCGGAAGATGCTGATCTTCTGGCCGGGGTCGGGCGCCTTGGGCAGCGCGGGCGGTCCGCCGGCGGCGCGCCAGCGGTCGGAGGCGCCGTAGGCGGCCTTCATGCGGTTGATCATGGGCTGGTGGCCCTTCTCCTCCGCGTACAGCTCCTCGTACCAGGTGGCGTGGCCCTCGTTCAGCCAGACGTCCGACCAGACGCGCGGGCTGACACTGTCGCCGAACCACTGGTGGGACAGCTCGTGCACCATGATCGACTCGATGTACCACTTGGGGTACGCGGGCTGGGCGAACAGGTTCTTCTCGAAGAGGGAGAGGGTCTGGGTCTCCAGCTCGAAGCCGGTGGACGCCTGTGCCATGAGCACGCCGTAGGTCTCGAAGGGATACGTCCCGACCTTGCTCTCCAGCCAGGCGATCTGGTCCGGCGTCTTGGCCAGCCAGGGTTCCAGGGTCTTGGCGGCGGCGCTCGGGACGACGTCCCGGACGGGCAGACCGTGCGGGCCGGTGCGGTGCAGTACGGCGGAGCGGCCGATGGAGACCTGGGCCAGTTCGGTGGCCATGGGGTGCTCGGTGCGGTAGGTCCAGGTGGTCTGCCGGCCGACCCGGGCGGACTCGGTGGGGAGGCCGTTGGCGACGACGGTGTAGCCGTTCGGGGCGGTGATGTGGAAGGTGAACATCGCCTTGTCGGACGGGTGGTCGTTGCACGGGAAGACCAGGTGGGCGGCGTCGGCCTGGTTGGCCATGGCCAGCCCGTCGGTGGTCTGCACCCAGCCGCCGTCCTGGCCCTTGGCGGCCACCGGGTCGCTGGTGTGCTTCACGGTGATCCGCGTCCAGCTGCCCAGCCGAAGCGGCTGGTCCGGGGTGACGACCAGGTCCTCACCGGCGCTGTCGAAGGCGGCGGCCCGGCCGTCGACCTCGACGGACTCGACCTTGCCGTGCGCGAAGTCCAGGTTGATCCGGTCCAGGTCGGTGGTGGCCCAGGCGTCGATGGTGGTGACGGCCTGAAGCGGCTTGTCGTTGCTGCCGGGATAGGTGAAGGAGAGGTCGTACGACGCCACGTCGTACCCCGGGTTGCCGAGGTACGGGAAGAGCCGGTCGCCGATGCCCAGCGGCGCCGGCGGGGCGCTCGCGCCGAGCAGGGCGACGGAGACGGCGGAGGCGAGCAGGGCGGTGTGCCGGCGCCGGGGCCGACGGGCGCGGAGGGTGAGCGACATGAACCACCGCTACCAGCGCGCTCCCGGCCCACGGCGACGCCGCGCGCCCGATCCACTCGAACGGGTACCTACTGGTGTTGCGCTCGGTCGACGTCGTACACCCCGGCCACGTTGCGCATCGCGCGCATGAGGGCGGGCAGGTGGGCCGCGTCGGGGAGCTCGACGGTGTAGGTGTGGCGGACCCGCTGCTGGCTGGGGGGTTCCACGGTCGCCGAGACGATCTCGGCGCCCTCCTGGGCCATCGCCTCGGTGAGGTCGGCGAGCAGATGCGGGCGGCCGAACGATTCGGCGACCAGGGTGACCCGGCAGGCGGTGCTGTCGCCCCAGCTCACGGCGGTCTCGGGGCGCCCGGTGCCCTTCATGTGCGCCACCGCGGCGCAGGCCACGCGGTGCACGGTGACCACTCCCCCGCGCACCGCGAAGCCGGTGACCTCGTCGGGCGGTACGGGGGTGCAGCAGCCGGCCAGCCGTACGGTCGCGTCGGGCCGGTCGACGACCACGGCGCTCGCGGTGCGGGGCGTGGCGGCCTGGGGCTCCGGGATCGGGCGCGTGGGTACGGCCACGGGGGCGTGGGGCTCTTCGGTGCTGTCCGGGTGGGTGGCGAGCCAGCGCTGGATGGCGATGCGCGCGGCGGGCGTGTGGGCGTGCTCCAGCCACTCCCGGGAGGGTTCGGAGGCCGGGTCCTGGCCCATCAGCAGCTGGACGGTGTCGCCGTCCTTGAGGACGGTGCTGAGGGTGGCGAGGCGGCCGTTGACCCGGGCGCCGATGCAGGCGTGCGCGTCCTCGCCGTACTGGGCGTAGGCGGCGTCGACGCAGGTGGCGCCCTCGGGGAGGCCGAGGGTGCCGCCGTCGGGACGGAAGACGGTGATCTCGCGGTCCTGGGCGAGGTCCTCGCGGAGGGTGGACCAGAAGGTGTCGGTGTCCGGGGCGGCCTTCTGCCAGTCGAGGAGGCGGGAGAGCCAGCCGGGGCGGGTCGGGTCGGCGCGCTCGCCGTCGGCCGGGGCGTCGGAGACGGGTGCGTCGGCGGCCGGGGCGTAGGGGTTGCCGAGGGCGACGACACCGGCCTCGGCGACCTTGTGCATCTGGTGGGTGCGGATGAGGACTTCGGCGACCTGCCCGTCGGCGCGGGCCACCGCGGTGTGCAGCGACTGGTACAGGTTGAACTTCGGTACGGCGATGAAGTCCTTGAACTCCGAGACGACCGGGGTCAGACAGGTGTGCAGTTCGCCGAGTACGGCGTAACAGTCCGCGTCCTCGTTGACCAGCACCAGCAGCCGGCCGAAGTCGGCGCCGCGCAGTTCGCCGCGTTTGCGGCTGACGCGGTGCACGGAGACGAAGTGGCGTGACCGGATGAGGACTTCGGCGGGGATGTCGGCCTCGCGCAGCACCCCGCGCACCTCGTCGGAGATCTCGGCCAGGGGGTCGTCCGCGCGGGCCGCGTTCTCGGCGATCAACTCCCTTGTGTGCGCGTACTCCTCGGGGTGCAGGATGGCGAAGACCAGGTCCTCCAGCTCGGTCTTCAGGGCCTGCACGCCGAGCCGTTCGGCGAGCGGGATGAGGACGTCGCGGGTGACCTTGGCGATGCGCTCCTGCTTCTCGGGACGCATCACGCCGAGGGTGCGCATGTTGTGCAGACGGTCGGCGAGCTTGATCGACATCACCCGGACGTCACTGCCGGTGGCGACGAGCATCTTCCGGAACGTCTCGGGTTCGGCGGCGGCCCCGTAGTCGACCTTCTCGAGTTTCGTCACCCCGTCGACCAGATAACGGACCTCCTCGCCGAACTGTTCCCGCACCTGGTCGAGGGTCACATCGGTGTCCTCGACGGTGTCGTGGAGCAGAGAGGCCGTCAGGGTCGTGGTCTCGGCGCCGAGTTCGGCGAGGATCAGGGTGACCGCGAGGGGGTGGGTGATGTACGGCTCACCGCTCTTGCGCATCTGGCCGCGGTGCGAGGACTCGGCCAGGACGTAGGCGCGGCGCAGGGGTTCGAGGTCGGCGTCGGGGTAGTGGGCACGGTGCGCCTCGGCGACATGGCCGATGGCGTCGGGCAGCTTGCCGCGGGCCGCGTTGCCGAGGAGCGCGGCCCGGCCGAGCCGACGCAGGTCGATCCGGGGGCGGGCCTTCCTGCGGGCCGCTGTGGGCACTACAGGTCCGGGCGTCGCAGGGTTCGTGGCCTCCGCACTCATGGGCACCTCCGGCTCGTGGACCGGCGGACGGGGCCCCAGGGCATACATGGCTCAGGGATTGGTGACGTTCCCCCGTCCGTGCCGGTGCTTGATGCTACCGAGCCCAACAGGCCCGACTGACCGCCTCTCGCCGAGCGTGAAACGGATCACCCATTCGAGCGACGACTTGGAGGTTTACGATTTTGCGCCACCTGTTCGGGGGGTGGCCGACGTTTCTCGCCACCGGGGGCAACGCCGACCGTGGATCCGGGTGTTGCGGGACGCCCCGGACCACGGTTCATGACGTCCGGCCGGTTCAGCGCGCGGCGTTTTCCAGCCATTCGGCGTCGATCTCGCCCTCGGCCACGATCACGGCGGGGCCGGTCATCTCGATCTCGCCGTCGGGTCGTTCGGTGATGACGAGGCGCCCGCCGGGCACGTCCACGGTGTATGTCGCCGGGGTTCCGGTGACGGCGGGGTCGGCGCCGTCGCGGCGGGCGGTGGCCACGGCGACGGCGCAGGCGCCGGTGCCGCAGGAGCGGGTCTCGCCTGAGCCCCGCTCGTGCACGCGCATCGCGACGTGGCCGGGGCCGCGGTCCACGACGAACTCGACGTTGACCCCTTCGGGATAGGCCGAGGGCGGGCTGAAGGGGGGCGGGGTGTAGAGGTCGCCGGCGTGCGCGAGGTCCTCGACGAAGGCGACGGCGTGCGGGTTGCCCATGTTCACGTTCCGGGCGGGCCAGGTGCGGTCGCCGACGCTCACCGTGACGTCGCTCTCGGGGAGGCGGGCGCGGCCCATGCCGACGGTGACGTCGCCGTCCTTGGCGATGTGGACGGTCTTCACACCGCCGCGGGTGGCGACGGCGAGGTCGCCCTCCGTGACGTGACCGGCGTGCTGGAGGTAGCGGGCGAAGACGCGGACGCCGTTGCCGCACATCTCGGCGATCGAGCCGTCGCCGTTGCGGTAGTCCATGAACCACTCCGCGTCGGTGGCCATCCCCTTGGCCTCGGGGTGCGCGGCGGACCGGACGACGTGCAGCACGCCGTCGGCGCCGATGCCTGACCGGCGGTCGCACAGGGCGGTCACGGCGGCCGGGGTGAGGTCCAGGGCGTTGTCCGGGTCCGGGACGATCACGAAGTCGTTCTCGGTGCCGTGGCCCTTGAGGAAGGGGATGCTCATTCTTCGAGGGTAAGGGAGGGGTGCACGGTGGTTCGGCTGCGGGCCGGTGGGGGCTGGTCACGCTCACGCGGCGGAGCCACAGATCGACACAGCCCCGCGCCCCTGACGGGGCGCCCCGGTGAGCGCGGTCGAATCTCGGCGCAGTGGCGCCAGACGCCTCTCAGCGCAGTCGCGCCACTCGCCAGACGGCCAGGACGACCACGAGCGCCACCAGGACCACGTATCCGAGCACCACACGCCAGTCGGGCCTGCGGTCCGAGCCCCTCGCGGGGAAGCCCGGCAGGGTGTAGCCCACCCGGCGGGCCGCCATCATGCCCCAGCCTGCCGCACAGGAGCAGATGAGCAGACCAAGCATCGCGATCACCGCGCCGCTGTCGCCGAAGTCGAAGGCCAGGGGGAAGGCGAACATCAGGGAGCCCACCGCGGCCAGCCCCACGATCGGGGCCAGCTGCCACAGTCGCAGCCGGCGCTGCGGGCGGAGCTCGACCTCGACCTCGGGGCCGCTGGTGAACATCTCCTCCGGCTCGGGGCCGTCGGCGGTCACCCCGCCACCCACCGTGTCGTCCGGACCGTCCGGCGTCAGTCGGTCCTCGCCCTCGTCCGGATCACCCGGTGCCACGGCGACGTGCTCGGTGTCTTGTGCGGTGTCGCGAGGGCCGGCCTCCATCGCCACGCGCCCTCCCAACTAGGACTCCACTTGCGATCGGAGCTCGATGATGGCACGGCGCCGGAGGCCTCGATGACCGGTGGCGCATCCCGATGCCATGACGTGATCAGGCTGTGACCGGTCGTTCGAGCAACGCCAGGGCCAGCCGCGGAAGTTCCTCGCGGTCCGCCGCGGCCCCACTCAACCAGTGCACCCGGGGGTCGCGCCTGAACCATGAATCCTGACGGCGCGCGAAGCGCTTGGTGGCACGGACGGTCTCGGTCCGCGCTTCCGCTTCCGTGCACTCCCCGGCGAGCGCCGCGAGGACCTGCTGGTAACCGAGCGCACGCGACGCCGTACGGCCCTCGCGCAGCCCGTGCGCCTCCAGGGCGCGCACCTCGTCCACGAGCCCGGCCTCCCACATCCGGTCGACGCGCAGCGCGATGCGCTCGTCGAGCTCGGGGCGGCCCACGTCGACGCCGATCTGGACGGTGTCGTAGACCGAGTCGTGGCCCGGGAGGTTGGCGGTGAAGGGCTGGCCGGTGATCTCGATCACCTCCAGGGCCCTGACGATACGGCGCCCGTTGCTGGGCAGGATGGCGCGGCCGGCCTCGGGGTCGGCGGCGCACAGCCGGGCGTGCAGGGCGCCGGAGCCACGCAGCGCGAGTTCCTCCTCCAGACGGGCCCTGACCTCGGGGTCGGTGCCGGGGAACTCCAGGTTGTCGACGGCGCCGCGGATGTAGAGCCCCGAACCGCCGACCAGGATCGGCCAGCGGCCCTCGGCGAGCAGGGCGTCGATACGGGCGCGGGCGAGCCGCTGGTACTCGGCGACGGAGGCCGTGACGGTCACGTCCCAGATGTCGAGCAGGTGGTGCGGGACCTCGGCGCGCTCCTCGGGCGTCAGCTTGGCGGTGCCGATGTCCATCCCCTGGTACAGCTGCATGGAGTCGGCGTTGACGACCTCACCGCCGAGCCGTTGGGCCAGGAAGACGCCGAGGTCGGACTTTCCGGCCGCGGTGGGGCCGACGACGGCGATGACACGGGGGGCGGGGGGTGCGCTGCTCACCGCACCAGTCTCGCAAACCTCGGCGGCGGGTCTCGAACGAGTTACGTGACAGTCCGTGTCCGGCTTCGTTGCCCGTTGCGAGGTTCCTGCCGCCGGCGAGAGGCGGTGACCGGGGTGGCGCAAACGGACGCACCGGGTCACGCGGGATTTCGCTCGCACGAGTAACGTATGGAGTGGATATGGGCGTTTTTGCACGATTCCTCGGAAAGAAGCCGAAGGTCACGGAGGAGCCGGGCACCGAGGCACCGGCCGTTGCCGAACCGGACGGGTCCGCAGCGGAGGACGCGGCGGAGACCGCGGTGGAGAAGACGGCCGGGGCCTCGGCGGCGAAGGAGCCGGGCGAGGACGGCGACGGAAGCGTGGATGCGCGGACGGAACCGGAGCCCGTCGCGGTGGCCGGCGCCGAGAGCACCGAGATCCCCCAGCAGCAGTCCGCCAAGGAGGCCGCCGACAACGAGGTCGGCGAGGGCGCCCGCACATAGCGGCCCGCGAGGGAAGCCATAGGGAAGGTAGCCATGGGTCTTTTGGACAATTTGAAGGCCAAGCTCGGCCCGGCCAAGGACCGGGTCTCTGATCTCGCGCACCAGCACGAGGACAAGATCGACAAACTCCAGCACGGCATCGACAAGGCCGCGCGGGTCGTCGACGAGAAGACCAAGGGTAAGTACAGCGACAAGATCCAGACGGGTACGGGCAGGGCCAAGGACGCCATGGACCGGTTTGTGCACCCGGACGCGACCGACCCCACCGCCCCGACCCGGCCGGACGACCCGCCACCGGCTCCCTGAGCCGGGCGGACCACGCAGATCGGCGGACGGCCGAGAGTCACCCGACTCCCGGCCGTCCGCCGTTTTGCGCAGCGGTCAGGCGAGGACAGGCCGGCTCAGGTCAGGACCAGGTCGCCACGAGGTAGCCCACGCCGTACGGCGCCTCGTCGTGGAGCAGCGCCCCGGCGAGGCCCGCGTCCTCGGCCGCGCCCGCCAGGACCTGCCAGGGGGCCCGGCCCGAGGCCTTGAGCCGGTATGCCAGGTCGGCGTCGAGGGCCTTGATCGCGGCGAGGTCGGCGGTGCCGAGCGCGCGGGCCGCCTCGGCGTCGAAGGGGGCCGCCCGCTCGTCGAGGTAGCCGGGCGCCTTGAGGGTACGGCGGGCGCTGGCGTCGCCCATGACCAGCATCGCCACCCGCGCGGCCCGGTCGGCGATCTCCCGGCCGGTACGGACGCACCGCTCGGCCTCCAGGGGCTCGCCCACGCCCAGTCCCTCGACGGGCGCGTCGGCCCAGCCGGTGCGCTCCAGCAGCCAGGCGCCGACGGCGAGCGAGGCCGGCAGCTCCCGCTCACCGGCCTCGCCACTTCCGAGCTGTACGTCGACGCCGACGCCGAAGCCGCGGAAGGAACCCCGGCTGCCCTGCGGGAACACGCCCCGCCCGGACTGCTCGGCGGGCCCGACCACTACCAGCAGGTCGGGCCGCGCGGCCGCGAGCACGCCCAGCGCGTCGGCGCAGGCGGCACGGGCGGTGTCCAGCTCGGGGGCGGCACCCGCGGCGACCTCGGGCACGAGGAGCGGCGGGCAGGGGCATACTGCTGCGGCGACAAGCATGATCGGCAGGGTAGCGGCGACGGCCGCCCGAGGTCAGACCCCGATCGGCGCATCACCCGGGTCGGTCGATGCGCGGACCGGCCCGGCGAGCCTATTCCCGTCAGTCGCAGCCGCAGCCGCTCCCCGAGGCCACCGGCAGCGGCTCCGGCACGCCGATCTTCGGCAGCCCGAGCAGCACGCCCGCCGGCTTGGCCGCCTCGACGGCGTTGCGCTTCTCCCAGGCGTCGCCCGCGCGGGTCCGGCGCACGTCCAGGACGGCGCCCTCGGCGAGGAGGTGGTGCGGGGCGGCGTAGGTGATCTCGACCGTGACGACGTCGCCGGGGCGGACCTCCTGGTCGGGCTTGGTGAAGTGGACCAGGCGGTTGTCGGGGGCGCGGCCGGAGAGGCGGTGGGTGGCGCCGTCCTTGCGGCCCTCGCCCTCGGCGACCATCAGCTCCAGGGTGCGGCCGACCTGCTTCTTGTTCTCGTCCCAGGAGATCTCCTCCTGGAGGGCGACGAGACGCTCGTAGCGCGCCTGGACGACCTCCTTGGGGATCTGGTCCTCCATGGTGGCGGCCGGGGTGCCGGGCCGCTTGGAGTACTGGAAGGTGAAGGCCTGGGTGAAGCGGGCCTCGCGGACCACGTGCATGGTCTGCTCGAAGTCCTCCTCGGTCTCGCCGGGGAAGCCCACGATGATGTCCGTCGTGATCGCGGCGTGCGGGATGGCGGCCCGGACCTTCTCGATGATCCCGAGGTACCGGTCCTGCCGGTACGAGCGGCGCATCGCCTTGAGCACGGTGTCCGAACCGGACTGCAGCGGCATGTGCAGCTGCGGCATCACGTTCGGCGTCTCGGCCATGGCGGCGATCACGTCGTCGGTGAAGTCACGGGGGTGCGGGGAGGTGAACCGGACCCGCTCCAGGCCCTCGATGCTCCCGCAGGCGCGCAGCAGCTTGCCGAAGGCCTCGCGGTCGCCGATGTCGGAGCCGTACGCGTTGACGTTCTGGCCGAGCAGGGTGATCTCGGAGACGCCCTCGCCGACCAGGGCCTCGATCTCGGCGAGGATGTCGCCGGTGCGCCGGTCCTTCTCCTTGCCGCGCAGGGCCGGGACGATGCAGAAGGTGCAGGTGTTGTTGCAGCCGACGGAGATCGACACCCAGGCCGCGTACGCGCTCTCGCGCCGGGTCGGCAGCGTGGAGGGGAACGCCTCCAGCGACTCGGCGATCTCGACCTGCGCCTCCTCCTGCACCCGGGCGCGCTCCAGGAGGACCGGCAGCTTGCCGATGTTGTGCGTGCCGAAGACGACGTCGACCCAGGGGGCCTTCTTCACGATGGTGTCGCGGTCCTTCTGCGCGAGGCAGCCACCGACCGCGATCTGCATGCCGGGGCGCTTCGTCTTCATCGGGGCGAGGCGGCCGAGGTTGCCGTAGAGGCGGTTGTCGGCGTTCTCCCGGACGGCGCAGGTGTTGAAGACGACCACATCCGCGTCGCCGTCGGCGCCCTCGGGGGCGCGGACATAGCCCGCCTCCTCCAGCAGCCCGGACAATCGCTCGGAGTCGTGGACGTTCATCTGACACCCGTAGGTGCGGATTTCGTACGTTTTGGATGAACGAATGTCCACTGCCGGGCTCCGGTCGCTGCTGATGGTCATGGCTCAAGGGTAGGCGGTGCCGAGAGCGCCTCGTCGCGGGCCGGCCCCCGCAGCGGGCGCAGGAACGGGGTCATCGGGGGCCGTGCGAAGGCGGGACGGGTGTGGGGGCCGTCGTCTCCCGGACCGCCGGTTCGGAAGTCGGGTCCGCACCGCGGCGGCGCGCGGCGGCGAGGGCGAGGAGCAGGGCCGTGCCGGTCAGTGCCGCGCCCGCGGCGGCCACCGACGGCAGGGCGTGGCCACGCGCCAGCAGGAAGCCGCCGAGCCAGCTGCCGAGCGCGATCCCCACGCAGAAGGCGGAGTTGTTGACCGTCAGCGCCATCGTCGGCGACGCCTGCCCCGCCGCGGTCACGATCTGGGTGTTGAGCGCGGGGATCGTGGCGAAGTAGGCGGCTCCCAGCAGGCAGAACAGACCGGCCACGGTCCCCTTGCCGGCGACCGGCAGGGACAGCAACAGCAGACTCACCGTGGCCGTGCCCAGCATGACGAGTACGGCCGTGCGCGGGGAGCGGTCGGCGGCCCGGCCGCCGACCGTGTTGCCGACGATGCCGCCGGCGCCGTAGAGCAGAAGCAGCACGGTGACGGCCTGCGGGCCGAAACCCGCGGCTTGTGTGAGGTAGGGCGAGGCGTAGGTGTAGAGGGCGAACACCCCTCCCGTGCCGAACACGATCACCAGGGCGACGAGCAGCATCGGCCCGGGGACGGCGAGCTTCCGCGGGCCGGTGCCGGTGGCCGTACCCCTGCTCGGGACGGCCGTCGGCCCGGGGCCGGGCACCGCGCAGCGCATGAGCGCCGCGCCGGCGGCCAGGCTCAGCGCGGCGAGGGCCCAGAAGGTCGCACGCCAGCCGAACGCGTTGCCGATCAGGGTGCCGGCGGGGACACCGGCCACGCTGGACAACCCGATGCCGAGGGTGACCTTGGCGCCCCACGCGGCCCGGCGGCCCACGGGCGCCATGTCCCGTGCCGTCGCGACGAAGGCGGCGATGAGCGTGGAGTGGACCAGCGCGCTCACCACCCGGCCGACGACCAGCCAGCCGAAGCCGGGCGCGAGCGCGGCGAGCACGTTGCCGAGGACGAACACGCCCATCATGCAGGGCATCAGGACGCTCCGGCGGAACCGGACCGTGATCCCCGTGACGAACGGACCGAGGAGGACGACCGCGACGGCGTACACGCTGATCAGCGTGCCGACGGCGGTGAGTGAGACGCCGACGTCCTGCGCGATGGCCGGCAGGATGCCGGCGATGACGCTCTCGGCGGTACCGATGCAGAAGGTGCAGAGCATCATCGCGAAGACGGGAAGCGGCATGGGTGGTGGTCTCCTTGTCGGTGGCCCCCCGTGTCGGTGGCCCCGTGTCGGTGGTCTCCTTGTCCGTGGTCCCCTTGCCGGGACGCGAGGGGTCAGGTCGTGCCGACGGTGACGGGCCGGTCGCTGTCGTCCCGCGGCGGCTGGACGACCGGGTCCGGCGTCGGGGCCGTCCGCGCCGCCCTGGCCCGGCGCGCCCAGGCCCGCACCGCGGGCCGCTCCACGCCGATGTACAGCAACCAGGCCAGCAGCAGACTCACCGCGGCGACCAGCGCGGCCACGCCGACCAGTGCGGCGGGCGAGTCCGTCTCCCGGAAACCGAAGCGTTCCTGTGTGACGGACAGCAGGATCTGGTGGACCAGGTAGAAGGCGAAGGACACCTCACCCAGCCAGACCCATACGCGACCGCTCACCGCGGTGTCGCGGCCCTGGGCGTCGCGTGCCGCCGCGGCGGAGATCAGCAGGGCGAACGGCACCACGACGACGGCGTTCAGGGAGAAGAGGAAGGGCACGTGGAGACTCACCACGTACGCCACCACCGTGAGGGCCAGCGCGGGCAGTACGCCCAGGCCGGCCCACCGGCCGGAGAGCACGATCCGGGCCATCAGGATGCCGAGCAGGAAGTCGAGCACCCGCAGGGGCGGGAAGATGTAGACCAGCCACATCTGGACGATCGAGTGGCCGTACAGCGGCGAGTTGGCATGGTTCGGGCCGAACGTCTCGCCGGTCGGAAGCAGTTGGACGACCAGCGGCAGCAGCACGATCGCCGCGGCGGTTCCGGCCGCCCACCACCACAGCCGCTCGGCACGAATCCGGCGCACCCCGCGGTGCAGGGCCGGGAACAGCAGGTAGAAGACCAGCTCGCAGGAGAGCGACCAGCTCGGGTTGTTGATGCTGAAGAACACGTAGTCGTGCGGTATCCACGCCTGCAGCAGCAGGAAGTTGGGGATGCCGCGCCCCCAGGTGGCCGACGCGTAGGCGTACGAGAACAGGGCGAGGAAGAACGTGACGACGTGGTTGGGATAGATCTTCACCAGCCGGCGTCCCCAGAACGCGCGGGAGGTGTCGTTGTCCCGGGCGGACCAGGTCAGGACGAAGCCGCTGAGGATGAAGAAGAAGGTGACGCCCGCCCAGCCGCCGTTCTTCAGGGCGGCGGCGAACGGGCCGTGGCCCTCGCCGGCGGTGGAGTAGGCGTCCAGCAGCGACAGGTGGAACAGGAAGACGAGGAAGGCGGCGAAGAACCGCATTCCGGTCAGTGAGGGCAGCCGGGACGCGCGCCCGGGCACGGCGGATTCAGCGGACACGAGGTTCACCTCGACGTGTGGGAGTGGTGGACGGGATCACGCGGGCAGCACGGACTGGGCGTGCCGGAAGAACCCTGTGGGGTCCCAGCCGGCCTTGGCCTTCTGCAGCCGCCGGTAGCCGTTCTTGTAGTAGAGGTCGTGCCACGGCACGCCCGAGCTGTTCCACCGGGGGTCGCCCAGGTCGACGTCGGCGTAGTTGACGAAGCAGCCGTCGGTGATCTCGTTCGGCACCGGCACACCGCCGGTGGCGGCGAACATGTCGCGGTAGCACTCCCGGACCCAGGCGATGTTGGCCTCGTCGTCGGCCGCGTCGTTCCACAGCGAGACGACCTGGTACTTCAGCACGGAGTCCCGCTGCGGCACCGCGGTGTCGTCGGGGGCGACCCGGTTCACCCTGCCGCCGTAGGAGGCGATCATGAGCAGCGCGCTCGGGTTGTGGAAGTCGTCGCGGGTCAGGTGACGGTAGGCGGCGGCGATCTGGTCGTCGGTGTAGGTGCGCCGGCCGTAGACGGACTTGCCCTTGAACCTGATGGTGGGGTCCGGGCCGGTGAACCCGGGCCACTGGGTGGCGTGCAGCCACGGCACCCGCCGGTACTGGCGGACCTCGGGCGTGATGCCGAGACCGGCGCCGACCTCGGATATGTAGTTCTGCAGTAGGCGTTCGGCGCCCGGCGCACCGGCGTCCACCAGGGAGTCGAGCACGACCGCGCCCGCCGACTTGTGGAACGGCTTGAGCTGGCTGAACAGTGCCGTGTACGGGGAGTCCGGTGCGCTGTTGCGGGTGTGCCAGTCACCGTGGTTCCACATCAGCCGGGTGAAGCGGGCCTCGGTCAGCTGCTCCCAGGGCCAGGCCACCTCGCTCAGCCACACCTCACGCGGAGGCGTGGGCAGTTGGGCGGCCGGATCACTGCCCGTGGCATCGGGGGAACGGAGCCAGTAGCGCGTCACCACGCCGAAGTTGCCGCCGCCCCCTCCTGTGTGCGCCCACCACAGCTCCCGGTTGGGGTCGTCGGGCTCGCGCGTGGCGGTGACCGCTCGGGCGGTGCCGTCCGCCTGGACGACGACGATCTCGATGCCGTACAGGTGGTCGACGGCGAGCCCGTCGCGCCGGCTCATGGAGCCGTAGCCGCCGCCCTGGATGTGGCCTCCGGCGGCGACGGTGGGGCAGTTGCCGGCCGGGAGGTAGACGCCCCACCCCTTGTAGAGGCGGTCGTAGACCCGGCCGAGGGTGGCGCCGGGGCGGACGGAGAACGCCCGGCGGCGTTCGTCGTAGGAGATGTCGTCCATCCGGGACAGGTCCAGGACGACGGCGATGTCCTGGTCGGTGGTGAAGTTCTCGTAGCAGTGGCCGCCGCTGCGCACGGCCAGGCGCTTGCCGGAGTCGACCGCCTGCTGCACGGTGCGGACGACGTCGGCCGTGGAGGTGGCCAGGACGATCTGCTCGGGGCTGC
The DNA here is from genome assembly GCF_053611365.1 of Streptomyces sp. NPDC054813. Taxonomy (NCBI): domain Bacteria; kingdom Bacillati; phylum Actinomycetota; class Actinomycetes; order Kitasatosporales; family Streptomycetaceae; genus Streptomyces; species Streptomyces sp. NPDC054813. Next base: position 136,479 of record NZ_JBSHAF010000021.1, read on the forward strand.
CGACCCAGCGCTGGTTGGTGCCGCGCCGCAGGTCGGCGTAGCGCTGGTCCGCCGGACGCACCGTGGCGGGGGCCGGATCCACGGAGGCGGACGCGCGCTCCGTCCCGGCCGCGGCCGCGGGGCCCAGACCGGCGGCGGTGACCGCGAGGGCACCGCTCACAGCGGCCGTGCCGGACAGGATCGTCCGGCGGTGCACTCCTGGGCGCGCCGGTGTTCCGGTGGGTTGAGGACGGACCGCGGCAGTCGGTGCGGCCGAGGAGTCCGGGGGAAGGGGAGCAGGCGAAGGCATGAGTGAGTCCTTGGGACGATGAGGAAAAGTGACAGCGGAGAGCGCGCCCTACGGCGTCGGCGGCGTGGGCGTGCCGAGTGAGGCGTGACCGGAGAACCGGCCGTCGGGGTCAGCCGGGCGGCGTGCCCGGTGCCGCCGAGTGAGGCGTGACCGGAGAACCGGCCGTCGGGGTCAGCCGGGCGGCGTGCCCGGTGTGCCGGAGCCGACGAGTGCGTCGAGGCGAATGCCGAACCAGTCGAGGACGCCTGCCACGCGACGGGCCTCCACCAGGTCGGCGGCGGTCGGTCCGGTGACGGCGGCGTGCTGCGCGAAGGCCCGCAGCGCGCCGGGTGAGAGCGCCACGGCCGTCCCGGGAAACAGGCACTTCCCCGCGTACTCGGCGCCCTGGTCGGGACCGGCGCCGGGCTCGGTGGTCCACAACAGGAACGGCGCCGGTACCCCGCGGTCCGCTGCCCGGATCCAGTCGGGGGAGCACAGGTCGCGCCGCAGCGTCTCGTACAGCAGGTGGGCCCCGGCTATCCCGGCGCGGAACCGCATGGCCTTGGCCTCACAGCCGCCTATCAGGTCGAGGCGTGCGTTGACCAGGGCGTCGACGGCCGGGAGGGAGTACTCGACGGCGACCGGACGCGCCGCGGGTGAGGCCGTGGCCCCGGAGAGCAGCTCGTCCATCAACCGCCGGTAGGCGGCAACTCCGTGGACGGGACCGGCGACGACCGTGCCGTCCGCGGACCGGCGTTCGGGCGATGCGGTTCCGGAGACGGGGGGCAGCATGTCGTGGACCGGGTGCGCCGCTTCGGCGCGGGCCCGGTGCGCCCCCTCCCGGGACGTGCGCCGGCAGTCGAGCCAGAGCGCCACGTCGGCGGCCGCTCCGCGCAGTGGGCCGGCCGGGCGTAACGGGGCGAGTGTGTTCATGAAGATTCCCCCTGGGTGGTGGAAAGTCGTCGAACGAGCGCCGAGCGGGCCCGTTGTGGGCGGGTACAGGCGGGAGCACCCCCGTGGCCGAGCGCTCGGGACGACTTTGCGGAAACGTTTCATCGACGAGCGCGGACCGCTCGGGCCCCTCCTGTCAGGGGCGGTCGTGCCAGCGCAGGTCGCCGGGCGTGGCGCGGCGGGCCGAGGTCTGCGTCTCGTACGGCAGCGATCCGTCCGGCATGTTGATGATCTCCATCTGGATGCCGATCGGGGTGCCGAAGTAGAGCCAGCGGTCGCCGGCGATCGGGCCCTGGGTGATCGTCTCCGGCTCGCCCATCAGCACCACGCCCTTCTGCGCACGCAGCCAGCCGGCGGCGGCGTCCACGTCGTCGACGTAGAAGGCCAGGTGGTGGCCGCCGATGTCGCTGTTGCGCGGGGGCCGGGAGCGCAGGGCGCTCGTGCCGCTCTGGATCAGTTCGCAGTTGGCGGTCGGGCCGGTACGGAGCAGTGTGCGCCGCGACTGCTCGGCGCCGGGCGGCCAGTGTCCGCCCGACCGGTCCGCCGCCCCGTCCGAGTTCTCCACCGGCTCCGCTCCCAGCACTTCGGTGAAGAAGGCGGTGGCGGCGTCGAGATCGGCGACCGTGTAACTCACGTGCTCCACGCCCAGCAGGCCCAGCGATCGCTGCACGGTGTTCGGGTACGGCGCGAGCGCGGGTACGAAACTCCGGCCGGTCCGCTGCCCGGGGCCGCGCAGCGAGAGCAGCGTCCCCCAGGGCGTCAGAAACCAGCGGCGGGCCCCGTCGAGGACGTCCGACGGGCCGAGGCGGACGGTGCCCGCCCGGCGCAGGTGCTCCTCGGCGGTGTCCGGGTCCGCCACCATCAGGGCGAGGTGATGCCCGCCGACGTCGTTCGGGCCGGGCGGGGAGACGATCTGGTCCGGGGTGCTGTACTGGAAGAGTTCCAGATTGGTGTACGGGCCGAGCCTGACCAGGGCGACCTGAGCGCAGGCCCGGGGATGTACACCCAGTTTCCGGGTCATCCAGTCGCCCGAGGGATCCTCGACCGGCCCTTCGCGGTAGCAGAGTTCACCCCCGAGCACGCCCGTGAAGAAGGCGATGGCCTCGTCGAGGTGCGGCACGGTGAAGGCGTAGTGGTCCACGGCTCGTGCGGTGGGCAGACCGGAGAGCACCGGCGCGGATGACGACGCCATGGCGGCGTTGAGCATGGTTCCCCCTTGGAATGGCGTGCCGGGTGCGGGGCACCGCGCGGCACACGAATGCTCGGACTCCGGCCACCTGCTCACGAACGGGGCCGGCCGATGGCGACAGTAACGGCAATGTCGATGCGCACGCAAGGATCACCCATGAGGACTCAAGCCGATCTCAAGCCCTCGCATCACGTCTGACCAGGGCTTGTTCAGATCAGAGGCAAGCCGTCGAACCGTCACGGATTCAAGCCCTGCGGATCTCTTTGTGCAGGCATGTAAAAGCCGGACTGCCGAAGGGTTTTCTTGGTTGCTACCGCCTCGTACCCTGGCAATGGCTTGGCCGTCCCGCTCTCCCGTGGGACCGGGCCTGCCTCCCCCTCACTGTGCCCGAAGGTCCCTTCGGCGGGGGACGGAACCTCGGGCACCCTGAAGAAGGCGACATCATGCGAACGCGTAAGGAAGACAGCGTCGAACTCTGGAGCCAGTTGTCCGTCCTCGTCGCGGAGGTCGGGACGACGCTGGACAGGAGACTCTCCGAGGACTTCGACCTGGGCCTGACGGACTTCCTCGCCCTGCGGGCGCTGAGCAACGGCGATCCGGCAGGCATCCGCATGAATGAACTCGCCCAGCTCCTCGGCCTCAACCAGTCGTCGGCCACGCGCGCCGCACAGCGCCTGGAGGGACGGGGGCTCGCCGAGAAGGGGGCCCATGTGACGGACCGCAGGGGCGTGGTGGTGCGCGTCACGGACGCCGGCCGGTCCATGGTCGCGGACATCGGAAATCTCTTCCGCCACGAGGTCGGCATGGCGCTGGAAGTCGCCTCCGTGGACAGCAGGACCAGTTCGGTCGTCGCCAGGCTGCGGTACGCGCCGACCCTCGGCCAGTAGGACGTACGACCCCCCGCCGCGCCCCCGTCGAACCGACGGGGGCTTTTCCTGTCCCCCCGCCCCGCGCGACGGCACGACAGCCGACCCACCTCCTTGCGAAAGCATGCATAGTCCGAGTACTTCCAGCCATCCCGAGATGCCACTGCCCAAGGAAAAGCACTGATAGATCCGGATCCGTCTTCGCCTTACAGCCTCTTTTCGGACGGCAGCCGCCCTGACCACCCCAAGATGTTCTTGCGTGCGCATCGAACGGTGTGTCAGGGTCGTGTCGGCGACGGGGGGCAGGCCACGGTGAAGTGGCCAGATCCTGCGCAGGCGGCCCGGAGGGCTTTGCCGCGCGGACACTCGAGCGAGCTGCCCCGACCGGATTCGCGACGGACCCGAACCGAGACTCTTCGTCGGAGGCGGAAGCCTGATGCAGCAAGAAACCCAGACCACCCGGGAAAATGACGGTCTCTTTGCCGTGGGCAGCCCGGTCACCCACTGGTCGGTTCAGACCAGCAACCCGGTCCAATACGAGATACGCGCCTGCGAGAACCTGCTCGACCCCGAGGACTCCACCATCCTGGAGGACGCCTCGGGCAGCGGCGGCCAGCGTCGTTTCGTCGTCACCGACCGCACGGTCGACTCCCTCTACGGCGAGCGTATCCGCGCGTACTTCGAGCATCACGGTGTCGACCACCGCGTGCTGGTCCTGGACGACGGCGAGACACACAAGTCGATGAGCGCGGTACTGCGGGTCGCCGAGGAGTTCGACGCCTTCGGCATCGACCGCCGGCGGGAACCCGTCATCGCGATCGGCGGCGGCGTCCTCATGGACATCGTCGGCTTCGCCGCCAGCCTCTACCGCCGCTCCACGCCGTTCATCCGCATCCCCACCACGCTGATCGGCCTGGTGGACGCGGGAGTCGGTGCCAAGACCGGGGTCAACCACAACGGACACAAGAACCGCCTCGGCACCTACTTCCCGGCGGATCGCACCCTGTTGGACCGGTCGTTCCTGGCCACGCTCGGCGAACGGCACATCAGCAACGGCCTGGCCGAGATCCTCAAGATCGCCCTGATCAAGGACGCCCGCCTGTTCGATCTGCTGGAGCAGCACGGCGCCGACCTCCTGGGCACCAAGCTGCAGAGCCCGGCGGCCGCCGGCCCCACACCGGCCGACGTCCCGGTGGATCAGCGCCTCGCGGCCCGCGGTCTGCACCTCGACCCCGCGACCGAGGTGGTCGAGCGGGCCATCCAGGGCATGCTGGAGGAGCTCCAGCCCAACCTCTGGGAGAAGGTGCTGGAGCGGGTCGTCGACTACGGCCACACTTTCAGCCCGACCATCGAGATGCACGCGCTGCCGGCCCTGCTGCACGGTGAGGCCGTGGCCGTCGACATGGCGCTGACCACCGTCCTGGCCGAGCGCCGCGGTCTCGTGAGCGCCTACCAGCGTGACCGCATCCTCGACGTGATGGCACGGCTCGGACTGCCGACCCGGCACGCCCTGTGCACGCCTCAGGTGCTCGGGGACGCGCTGCGCGACACCGTGCGGCACCGCGACGGCAAGCAGCGGTTGCCGCTCCCGGTCGGCATCGGCAGCGCCGTCTTCGTCAACGACGTCACCGAGGCCGAACTCGGCGCGGCGGCCGAAGCGCTCGGAACGCTCGCGTCGGGAGTCTCCCGGTGACCACCCCCACCACCGCCCACCACCGGGCGGTCACCGGCTCGGCGGCGAGCGGCCGTCCCCTCGCCTTCCGTTCGGTGGGGACCGTCGCGGGTGCCGCGACGGTCCACGGAGTCCACGGAGCTGTCGGGCGCACCCGCTGGAAGTGCTTCGCGGGCCGCCGCCAGCTCGACTCCGCCACCGAGGCCGTCGAATGGGCCTCCGTCCCACCGGGCGGACTCAGCGGAGAACACCGCCACACCCGTACCGAGGAGATCTACCTCGTCCTGCGCGGACACGGGGAGTTCCTCTTCAACGGCGCCCCCCACCGCGTCGGACCGGGATCGCTGGCCCTGACCGCCCCCGGCAACGTGCACGGGCTGCGCAACACCGGGGACGCCGACCTCGACTGGTGGGTCATCGAAACGCTCGCACCCGGCACCGACGCCGTCCTGTCCGGAGCCGATCTCAGCCACCCGGGAGTTCCCCCCATGGGCGACGCAGTCATCCACGACCTCTTCGAGGAGAGGACCATCTCCACGGCCGGCGTTTTCACCGGTCCCCTGCGCCGGGTGGAGAGCGTCGAGCTCGACCCGGGCCGACGGACCGAACTGGGCGCCTCCGACGCGGAACTCGCCGTGTTCGTGCACAGCGGCGAGGGCCGGGCCACCGCCGACGGGACCACGGCCGGCCTGTCGCCGGACACCTGCGTCACCCTGGGCGCGGGCACGTCCACCGAGTTCGAGGCGGTCACCCCGCTGCGGCTGCTGATCGTGACGCTGGCGCTGCCCGGCCACCGCGCGGAGGCGTCGTGATCATCTCGACCACTGCCGAGGCGGTGCGGACCTCCGTCGACACCGACTCGGGTGCCGACGCGACGGCTGCCTGGACGTGCCTGGTGCGCCGGGGGATGCTGCACAGCGAGTGCGAGGCGGTGGAGCACTGGTCGCTCCCCCGGGGCGCCGTCCTCACGGCGGACCCGCGGCACGGGGTGGAGGAGGCGCTGCTCGTGCTGGAGGGCGAGCCGCGGCTCGTCACGGCCTCCGGCGAACGGGCCCTGCGGGCGGGACAGCTGGCGCTGATCCCGCACGGCTGCCGGGCGCGGCTCGTGGCGGACCGGGACGCGGTCCGGTTGATCAGCGTCCGTACGCTCGCCGCCTCCGTCACCGACCGGCTGCCGCCCCGGATCCCCGAGTTGGTCCCGTCCTGAAAGCGAGCAGATCCATGCGTGCTGTAGTCCTGACGACCTACGGAGGCCCGGAGCGGCTGTCGGTCTCCGACGTCCCGGAACCGGCGGTACCGGAACCGGACGGCGTTCTCGTCCGTGTCGCCGCGGCCGCCGTCAATCCGGTCGACCTCCAGACCCGCGCCGGCGCGCACGCCGAACACAGCGCCTTCCGGCCGCCGATGATCCTCGGCTGGGACGTGGCGGGTACCGTCACCGCGGTCGGCGACGACGTGACCGGTTTCCGCGTCGGCGACCCCGTCGTGGCGATGTCCGCGCAGATGGCCACCGGCCGTGGCACCTACGCCGAGACGGTCGCCCTCCCGGCGGACATCGTCGCACCCGCTCCCGCGTCGGTTCCGCTGACCACGGCGGCGGGGCTGCCGCTCGCCGCCCTCACCGCACGGCAGGCGCTCGACGCCCTCGCACTGCCCGACGGGGCCACGCTGCTGGTCACCGGCGCCCTCGGCGCGGTCGGCGGCCTGGCGGTACAGCTGGCCCGGCTGCGCGGTCTGACCGTGGTGGCCCAGGTGCGCTCCGCCCGGGACGAGGACCACGCCCGCGCGCTGGGAGCGGACCGGGTGGTGAGCGCGGCGCGCATCCCCGTGCCGGGCGTCGACGGCCTGCTGGAGACCGCCGGCCTGCCCGAGGCGATCGGCGCCGTACGGGACAACGGACGCGCGGTCTCGGTCGTGCCCACCCGGGTGCCCGCGGCGGAACGCGGCATCCACGTCGCCGTCTCCCATGTGGAACAGGACGGCCCGGGGCTCGCAGCGCTCGGCTCCCTGGTGGACGGCGGGGGGCTGCGGCTGCGCACCGCGAAGGAGCTCGGGTTCGAGGACGCGCCCGAGGCCCACCGTCTGCTGGCCGCCGGCGGCGTGCGGGGCAAGCTCCTGTTGCTGCCCTGACCAGCCGCCCGGAGCGCGGGAGGCACCCAGAGACAGAACCCGGAAGACCGAGGACAGCGAAGCTGTGACCGAGCCGCACGACAAGGAACACCATGCCGCCGATCCCGACAACGTCTCCCGGCTGTGGACGCGGGTCGTGCCCATGTTCTCCCTGCTGCAAGCGCAGCTGGACCGCACGCTGACCAACCGTCACGGCGTCGGCGTGGGACCGCTGATGGCCCTGGGAGTGCTGGTACGCGAGCGGCCGGGGTCCGTGACGGTCGGCGCCGTCGCCCGGCAGCTGGGCGTGAGCGTCTCGACCGCGAGCCGGATGCTCACCCAGCTGGAACGCTCGGGCTGGACGATCCGGATCGCCTGGCCCTGCGACCGCCGGACCACCCGGATCTCGGCCACGGACTCCGGTCTCAGTCTGTGGAGCCGGGCCAACCAGACACTCGAACGTGAACTCGACCTGGCCTTCGAGAAGTTGAGGTTCGACGAGAACTACGCGCACGTCGTGGCCCGCCTGTGCCGGGCGGGAGAGGACCCGCCCGCCCGTTAGCCGGCGGGCGGCGGGGCGCCCATCGGCTCAGGACGCCGGTTCGGGCCAGGCAGCCATGGCGTACTCGGCCACGTGCCGCAGTTCCTCCGCGGTCGCCCCGTCCCGCGCCTGCTGTGACATGCCCTGGACGACGGCGGCGAAGTAGACGGCCAAGGCCCGGGTGTCGGCCCCTTCGGGGAGCGACCCCCGGGCCTTGGCGTCCTTCAGCCTCTCCTCGAAGGACCGGACGTTCGCCGCCCTGCGGGTGCGCAGGTCCCGCTCGACGTCGGCGGTCTGCGGGGAGTAGTTGGTCGCCGCCGTGATGACCAGACAGCCGGCCGGGTGCTCGGGGTCGGTGTAGGACACCGCCGCCTCGTCCAGCATCCGGGCGAAACCCGCGCGGGCGTCGCTCTCCTGGGCGAGCGCGTTCTCCATGAACGCGCCGAAGGTGCTGCCGTAGCGGTCGACGACCTCGCCGAACAGGGTGCGCTTGTCTCCGAAGGCCGCGTACAGGCTCGGCGGCGAGACCCCCATGGCGGCGGTCAGGTCGGAGATGGACGTGCCCTCGTAACCGTGCTGCCAGAACAGGAGCGTGGCCTGCACGAGTGCGGTCTCACGGTCGAAACTCCGCGGCCTGCCGCGCTTGGTCGTCGTCATACATGGATTTTACAGCGATCGCTAAGAAATTGAGGTAGGCTTATTACGTAGTCATCGCTACAAAAATTAGACGCGAAAGGGAGCTCATGGGCACGCTCACGGGGAAGACGGCACTGGTGACGGGCGGCAGCCGCGGGATCGGACGGGCGATCGCCGAGCGACTCGGCGGCGACGGGGCGCTGGTGGCCGTGCACTACGGCCGGAACGGTGCGGCCGCCGACGAGGTCGTGGAAGCGATCCGGGCCAAGGGCGGCGCCGCCTTCGCGGTCCATGCCGAACTGGGCAGGGCCGGTGACGTGGAGACCCTCTGGGAGCGCTACGACAGCCAGGTCCTGGAACTCTCCGGCAGCACCGACCTCGACATCCTGGTCAACAACGCCGGCGTCACACCGCGCGGCGAGATCGCGGAGACCACGGCCGAGGCGTTCGACGAGGCCGTCGCCGTCAACATGCGCGCGCCCTTCTTCCTCACGCAGCACGGACTCAAGCGCCTGCGGGACGGCGGGCGGATCATCAACACCTCGTCCGGAGCGACCCGTATCGCACTCACCGACATCATCGCGTACGCCATGACCAAGGGGGCCGTCGACGCCTTCACCCTCACGCTCGCCAAGGCGCTCGGCGGTCGCGGCATCACGGTCAACTCGGTGGCGCCCGGCATCATCGACACCGACATCAACGCCTCCTGGCTGCGCGGCAACACCGCCGCCGAGGAGTCCGCGGCGGCACTCTCGGCTCTCGGCCGGGTGGGCCGCCCCGAGGACGTCGCCGACGTGGTCGCCTTCCTCGCCTCCGACGACGCCCGCTGGGTGACCGGGCAGGTCATCGACGCCACCGGCGGTTCCCAGCTCTGACCGGCGACCGGCTCTCCCGGACGGGACCAACGCCACGCACGGGTGTCAACGGGGACACCGTGACCACACGCACGCCAGACACTCTGCAGCTGGAGGCCCCATGCACGTCGTCATCGCCTGGTGGGACACCCGACGTAACGCCGAGGCCGGCACCGCCCGGCCATACCCGTCCGGGAAGGCCGGCGCCTTCGCCGGCGACTTTCCCGGGCTGTGCACCAGCCAGTGGATCACCCACCCGGTGGCGGACCTTCAGGGACTGGCACTGATCTGGGACTCGGCGGCCAGCGCCGATCTCTCCCTTCCGGCCATCTCCGAGCGGATGTTCGGCTGCGCCCCCTCCCACCGGTGGGTCTTCGAAGTCAGCGGCACGACGTCTCCGCACGGCGACGCCCCCGGACTGCCGGCCGAACTGGACCTCCTGCTCCACGCCTGAACACCGCACCCCCGGCCGACGAAGCACGCCCCTTCCCGCGGCCGGGGCTCACTCCGCACACCCGCACCGGGTGCCGACGGCCGGCCGTCCCGGGGACTCCGCCGACCGCGTCCTGGCCGCCGGCTGCGGCGGCGGTCCGCGTCCGATCATCCAGGACGGGCCGAGAGAGGGCGGACACCGCGGCCCCGCCCGGCCCCTGCCGCACCGGACTCAGGGCCGGGCCGGGCCGGCCGCGGTGATGGCCGAGGCCACGTCGTCCGCGGCATGGCCGGACGCGATCGCCTCGTCCCAGCGCTTCAGCAGCGCTTCGGTGAGCGGCAGTTCGAGCCCTCGCTGATCGGCGGCCGCCAGGGCGAGAGCCGCGTCCTTGCCGGCGTGGTGCAGCGGGAAACCCGGGGCGAAGTCGTGCTCGACCATGGCACGGCCCTTGGCCGTCGCATACGCGGATCCCAGCGGGCTCTCGGTGAGGGCGCCGAGCACCAGACCGGGTTCCAGCCCGAGCACGCCGGTCAGGCTGACGGTCTCGGCCATGCCTTCGACCAGGACCGCGAGCCAGTTGTTGAGCACGAGCTTGAAGCGGCTGCCGTCGCCGAGACGGTCCAGCCACTGCGTCCGGTGGCCCAGCGCGTCGAACAGCGGCTGCACGCGGGGGCGCAGTGCCGGGTTCCCGGAGGCGAGGACGAGCAGTTCGCCCCGTTCCGCGGGCTCGGAGCTCCCGGAGACCGGGGCGTCGACGAACTCCGCCGCCCCCTCGGCGAGTTCCGCCAGCCGCCGGGTGGCGTGCACGCCGACCGTGCTCATCTGGATCCAGACCGCGTCCTGCCCGAGCGCTGTCAGGGCGCCGTCGGTGCCGGTCATCGCACTCTCCACGGCGTCGCCGTCGGTGAGCATGGTGATCAGGAACTCGGCCTCCGCGGCCGCCCCGGCCGGGGTGCCGGCGACCCGTGCGCCCTGACCGGCGAGCGCCTCGGCCTTCTGCCGGGTCCGGTTCCACACCGTCACGTCGAACCCGGCGCGCAGCAGACTGCGCGCGATGGGGGCGCCCATGACACCGGTGCCGAGGACGGCGACCCGGGTCCTCCCTGTCCCTGCCTGTTCGGTTTGTTCTGCCAGTTCTCTTCGTTCTGTTCGTTGGGTCATCACACACTCTCCCGGGGAAGGTCCGGCGACCGGGGGTGGTCGCCTTCATGATCAAATCGCTGTCAGTTCGGACCGGCGGTCGAGATCAGCCGACTCGGGCGCCGATCACGTGCCCGATCCCGAAGACGGCCGCGGCGGCGAGGGCGCCCACGAAGAGCTGGCGGGCCCCGCAGCGCAGCGGGGACCGGCCGTTGAGCAGGCCGATCGCGCCGCCGACGGCGAACAGGGCGCTGCCCGCCAGAGCGACGGCGAGGAACAGCGCCGCCGTTCCCGAAAGGAAGAGGAAGGGCAGGACGGCGGCCAGGGCACCGACGGCGAACGAGGCGAGGCTGGAGAACGCCGCCGACCACGGCGAACCCAACTCGTCCGGGTCCAGTCCGAGTCCCTCGCGGACCATGGTGTTCAGCGCCGTGTCGTGGTCCCGCATGATGGTCGCCGCGACATGCCGGGCGTCCTCCGCGTCCAGCCCCTTGTCCCGGTAGACCTGGGCCAGTTCCGCCTCCTGCGCGCCCGGGTCCGCGCGCAGCCGGTGGGCGGCGACCGCTATCTCCCGCTCGTAGGCCTCGCGTTGACTGCGCATGGAGACGTACTCGCCGGCGGCCATGGAGAAGGCACCGGCCAGCAGCCCCGCGACTCCGGCGAACAGGACAGACGTACCGGAGACGCCGGACCCGGCGAAACCCATCACCAGGGCCGTGTTGGAGACCAGGCCGTCGTTGACACCGAACACCGCGGCGCGCAGGGCACCGGAGCGGTCGCCGTGTCGCGTCCGCTCGCCGCGCTCGGCGGGGTTCCTGATCTCGTCGTTCACGATGCCCGGGCGAGCGGCATACGTCCGTTCGGATGACGTCAGCGACATGACAGCACTCCGATCCTCGATTGCGGTTTCCATCGACGCCGATTACCAGCCTCCCGGTTATTCGCCGTCATAGATACCAACGCACGGGAAGTGCCGCTGTTTCCCATTTGGGGTAGATGGTCGTAGATAAGTGTTATCGCCATAAAAGATAGGTCGCGTGAGCATCATGTAAGCGCGTGACTCCCGTCGGCGGGCGTGATGGCATGGGCGGCATGGAGTTGCGGGAGTTGCGGGCGTTCGTGGCAGTAGTGGAGGAGGGCGGGCTGTCCGCCGCCGCCCGGCGGCTGCATGTGAGTCAGCCCGCCCTCTCCCAGACGATCAGCGGGCTGGAGCGGCAGCTGGGTGTGCGGCTGCTGCTGCGCGAGCACAGCGGGGTGCGGGCCACCGAGGCGGGGACCGCGCTGGCCGGCGAGGCACGGGCGGTGCTCGCCCGGCACGATCAGGCGCTGCGGGTGATGGCCGGGTACGCCGGTCCGGGCGGCGGTGCGCTGCGCGTCGGGATCCCCCTGGAGCTGCCGTCCGGGCTGCTCGACCCGGCGCTCGCCGAACTGGCCGAGGCGCATCCGGAGACGCGGGTGCAGGCCCGGCACCTGTCCACGGCGGAGCAGTTGACCGCGCTGCGCACCGATGAGCTCGACGTCGGCTTTCTCCGGGAACGGCCGTCGGGGCCGGAGTTCGACGCGCTGCTCGTCGTACGGGAGAGGCTCGGTGTGCTGATCTCCGTCGAACAGGCCGCCGAGCTGGCCGGTCCCGACGGCATCCCGCTCGACGCCCTCGACACCCTGCAGTGGGTCGGGTTCCCACGGGCCGGAAGCCCCGCCTGGTACGACGAGCTGACCGCGATCCTGCGCGGGCACGGCCTCGACCTCGGTCCGGAGGCTCCCGAGGGGCAGGCCCTGATCGCCGACGTGAAGCTGGCCGCGGTCGCCTCCGGGCAGGCCTTCGCGCTGGCTCCGCCGGGCTGGCAGCAGCCGCTGCCCGACCACGTGACGTGGTCACCGCTGATCGGCCACCCACTGGTGCGCCGTACCTGGGCGGTATGGCCGTCCAGCTCCCGCCGGCGTGACCTGGGCCGCTTCGTCGCGGCCCTGGACCGGGCGGTGCGGGGCTGAATCGTTCGGCGCCGAGTCCGCGCGCGACTGAGCGCTCCGCGTAGCTGCCGTGATGCGCCGCCGTTCGGCTGCGGCGCCGTGGTGACCGGTCGCGCCCACGCGGCGGAACCACACATGGACACAGTCCCGCGCCCCTTCGGGGCGCCGCCGAACCGCGGCTGACATTGCCCGACCCGTCGGCGCGTCAGCCGACACGGGCGGGGCGGTGCGCCGGCCGGCATGTGCCGGCGCCCCGGGTGTCAGACGGCCGTGCGGCCCCCGTCGACCGGCAGGATCGCGCCCTGTACGAAGCTCGCCGCGTCGCTCGCCAGGTAGGCGATCGCCTCGGCGATCTCCCGTGCCTCGCCGGGCCGTCCGGCGGGCGCCTGTGCGGCCAGGGCGTCCAGGTCGTCGCCCATGGCGGCCGTGCCCTCGGTGCGGGTCGGGCCGGGCTCCACGGCGTTCACCCGTACGCCCCGCGGGCCGAACTCGGCGGCCCAGGCCTTGGTCAGCAGGTTGACCGCCGCCTTGCTCGACCCGTACAGCGCCATGCCCGCGAGACCGTACTCGGCGACAATCGTGCTGACGTTGACGATCGCACCCTGTCCGCGCTCGGCCATGCCCGGTGCCAGCTCGGCCACCAGGTAGAACGGCGCCTTCACGTTCAGGTCGTAGACGGCGTCCACATCGCTGGACGGCGTCTCGGCCGTCGGGCCGAACGGGAAGATGCCGGCGTTGTTGACGAGGATGTCCACGCGGCCGCCGCCCAGTTCGGTGGCCCGCCTGGCCAGCTGCCGCACCGAGTCGACGTCCCGCAGCTCGGCCGCCAGGAAGTCGGCCTTGCCGCCGCGCTCCCGGACGGCCGCGACGATCTTGTCACCGCGCTCCGCGTCCCGTCCCGCGACCAGCACGTGGGCGCCCCGTTCGGCGAACAGGGTCGCGGTCGCGGCGCCGATACCGCTGGTGGCGCCGGTCAGCAGGGCCACGCGTCCGGTCAGATCAACAGTTCCCATGAGATGTCCTCAGGTGTGAAAAGTAGGGGCGATCCGGTCGTCCCGTCGCCTCGTCCGTGAGGTGACGGGAGTCCTCAAGCACCCGGGCGCACCGCGGATTCCGGTCCGGCCATCGGCGGATCCGATGGCCTCCATAAGCGCGCGGACCGGCCTGCCGTCCCGGCTGTCACCGCCCCGGCCGTACCGCGTTTGCGCCGGTCAGGGGAGCCGGGCGGCCAGAGGTTGCGCTTATGGCGGGTCTTTGTGAGGCGTATGGCGGTAGGGCGATCAACTCCGCGCGCCCAGCGGTTACATCACCCGTACGGCACAGGGAGTCGCCGCCTCCGAGGTGGTGACCCAGCAGCTCGGACCGGCACCGATCGTCATGTGAGGCAGCAATTGAGCGCACCACACCAAACCAGCACAAACGGTACTTACGATCTTATCGTCCTGGGCGCCGGACCGGTCGGACAGAACGTCGCCGACCACGCCCGGGCCGCCGGCCTCTCGGTGGCCGTCGTGGAGCGGGAGCTCGTCGGCGGCGAGTGCTCCTACTGGGCCTGCGTCCCCAGCAAGGCACTGCTGCGTCCGGTCATCGCGGTCGCCGACGCCCGCCGTGTCGACGGCGCCCGGCAGGCCGTCACCGGCCGGCTCGACACCGGCGCCGTCTTCGCCCGGCGCAACCGTTACGTCACCGACTGGGACGACAGCGGGCAGGCATTGTGGGTCAAGTCCATCGGCGCCGACCTCTTCCGCGGGCACGGCCGGCTCGACGGGCCGCGCCGGGTCACCGTCACCCGGGACGACGGCTCCCGGCAGACCCTGGCCGCCCGGCACGCGGTGGCCGTCGCCACCGGCAGCCGCCCGGTGCTGCCCGACATCCCGGGCATCGAGGAGGCCCGGCCCTGGACGAACCGGCACGGTACCGACTCCAGCACCGTGCCCGCCCGGCTCATCGTGGTCGGCGGCGGTGGGGTCGGCGTGGAGATGGCCACGCTGTGGCAGGGGCTGGGGTCACAGGTCACCCTGCTCGTCCGCCGCCGGCTGCTCCCCCGTATGGAGGCCTTCGCCGGGGAGCTGGTCGCGCAGGGGCTGACCGAGGCGGGCGCGGATGTGCGGACCGGCGTCCAGGTGACCGCCGTGCGGCGGCCGGACCCCGCCGGGCCGGTGACCGTCACGCTGGACGACGGGAGCGAGCTGGAGGCCGACGAGATCCTGTTCGCCACCGGACGGGCCCCCGGCACCGACGACATCGGCCTGGAGACCGTGGGCCTGACCCCCGGTTCCTGGCTGGACGTGGACACGACCTGCCTGGTCGACGGGGTCGAGGGTGAGTGGCTGTACGGCCTCGGGGACGTCAACCACCGCGCGCTCCTCACCCATGAGGGCAAGTACCAGGCGCGGACGGCGGGGGACGCCATCGGTGCCCGGGCCGCCGGGCGGCCGCTGGACGACGGGGACTGGGGCGATCACGCGACCACCGCCGACCAGCACGCCGTCGCCCAGGTCTTCTTCACCGACCCGGAGGCGGGCGCGGTGGGCCTGACCGCCGAGCAGGCGGCCGCCGCCGGGCACCGCGTCGAGACGGTCGACCTCGACTTCAACGCGGCCCAGGGCGCCAACCTGTACGCCGACGGCTACACCGGCCATGCCCGGCTGGTCGTGGACGTGGACCGGGATGTGCTGCTCGGGGTGACCATGGTCGGGTCCGGGGTCAGCGAGCTGCTGCACTCGGCCACGATCGCGGTCACCGGCGAGGTCCCGCTGAAGCGGCTCCGGCACGCCATCGCGCCGTTCCCCACGGTCAGCGAGATCTGGGTGTTCCTCGTCGGCGCGTACCGAGGCCGGCGGCAGGAACGCGACGCCGGGTGAGTCGACGCCGGGTGAGTCGATGCTGGGTGAGTCACTGACAGCCGCGCGCCGCCGGCGCCGACGAGAGGGGCTGAGCCGTCCCACCGCCGGCGCCGCCGGAACGGCTCAGCCCACCTCGGGCATCCCCCGGAACCGCTCAGCCCACCTCGCCGAACCCGTCCTCCAGGTCCGCGCTCACCGGGATCCGCACCTCGGCGGCGATCTCGCCGATCCGGCGGATCATGGTCGTACGGTCGACCCGGTCGCCGTCCGACGCTGTGCCGGCGTAGTCGCGGTCCGGGCGGCCCAGGGAGAAGGCCACCCCCGCACTGGTGGTGGCCACGGCCGGGAAACCGGCCGGCTCCAGGACACGGGCGCTTCCCGCGTCCCAGGCGTTGGGGAGCAGGAAGCAGCCCTCCCGATGCAACTCGACGAAGCGTGCGGCCAGTTCCCGACGTCGAGTGTCCACGAGGCCCAGTCTGTCAGCCGGTACTGACAACGAGGCTTCCCCTCGCCGTGGTCGGCGCGCGGTGAGGTCGAGGGCGATGCGGTGATCAGGTTCGGCCGGGTTGAGCACGATGATCGCCCTGCCGAGGGCCGCGCCGCCGACCTTCTCGACGGCACCCTGCACGGTCATGCGCCGGCTCCTTCGGAGGCATCGGGAGCTTCGGAGGCTTGCGCGGCGGGCGAGGTCAACCCGATCCTGCGGCCCACGAGCCGCCGGCCGGCCGCCACGCCCCGCTCGACGTACCGCCGCTGTACCGCGTAGGCGGTCTCGATGTCGCCCTCGGGGAGGAGGGCCCGGACAGGGCGCAGGGGGTGCCGGTGCGGGTGGTCCGGTCGAGGACGTCGGCCACCTTCGTCACGAGGTCGGGGCTCATGCCGACAGGTACAGGCGGAGGAAGAGGCCGCACCGGGCGTCAGCTGTATCGCGGCCTCCGTCTTCTGTATCGCGGCTCCCGTCTTCGCGGCCCCACGGCGGTAGCGGCCTTGTCGGTAGCGGTGCCCTGCGACCGCTTCCGCCCGGCCCAGCCCCGGCGGTACGCACAGCGGCCCTGGGCCTGTCCCGCGCGCTGCGATCCGGCCGGTGACCGGACGTCGCCCCCGCGCTCTCGCCGTTGAACCGCGTACTGTCGTGCCCGTCCGGCACCCCCCGATGGACGCCCCAGGAGGAACCGCCCCGTGACCTGCCGAGTCATTCTCATAGCCCCGGCGATCACACCCTCGCTGCGGCGGGCCCGCTTCGACGACGGTGACTCCATCGAGAACCCGGAGGCGGTGGCGCTGTCCCTGCCCGCCGGCCGGGCGGTCAGCTCCCCCAGCGTGCGCTGCCGTGAGACGGCGACCGCACTGGGCCTCGACGCCTCGGCGGAGCCCGGGCTGTCGGGCCTGGACGCGGGCCGCTGGCGGGGCCGGACACTGGAGGAGGTCAGCGCCGCCGAGCCCGAGGCACTGGTCCACTGGCTGTCCGACCCGGGGGCCGCGCCGCACGGGGGCGAATCGGTCCGGGGGTTCTGCGCGCGGGTCACCGAGTGGCTGGAGACGACGGGCCGTACCACCGGCCGGACGATCGCGGTGGTGGAGCCGGAGGTGGTACGGGCAGTTGTGCTGCACGCGCTCGGGGCGCCCGAGACGGCGTTCTGGCGTGTGGACGTCCCACCGCTGACGGCGACGGAGGTGACGGGCGGCCCCGGCCGCTGGAACCTGCGGCTCGGCCAGGTCGGCGGTCAGGGAGCCTCCGGCGAGGTGCGGTAAATCCGCTGGAACGGCGCGCCCCGCCCTGCCTAAGGTCCCGCCATGACCACCCGCACCTTCCGCATCACCGTCCGCGGTGTCTTCGACGGCCTCGGCGCCGAGCAGCGCGCCGAGTTGCTGTCCCGGGCCGCCGACCACGACGTGCTGCGCGCGGCCTTCACCCCCGAGGGCCATCTCAGTTACGACATCGCCGCGCGGGCCGCCTTCACCTTCCGCTTCCTGGACGCCGGCGAGGAAGCGGAGGACATCCTGGCGGCGACCGAACGCGCCGAGGAGGCGGCCAGGGCGTGGCTCGGCGAGCGCGGCTACGGCTACGGCTACAAGAACCTCCGGTCCAAGGCGGAGGACCTCTCGCAGGCGCCCCTCGGCAAGCGGCAGCGCCGGGCCGCCGCGCAGCGGGGCTGACCCTCCGGGAAGCGGCCACGGCGGCCTGAAGTCGCCGTGGTTCAGGTCACGTTGGGCTGTGGCCGGATTGTGGAGGCCAGGTGTCCGCGGGCGTGGCATGCTCGGGCCCACACCGAGTTACCGGCCGGTTCTACCCGCCAGTAGCCATCGTCGGTGTCTCTTCGTCACCCCCCACCCTCAGGACTGACCTTGCGCAGACGCACGAGGCCCGGGCATGCCCTCATGCCCGCCTTCGCCGTGACCGCCCTCCTTCTCGCCGTCGGCTGCTCCGCATCCCCGCACCAGAACTCCGCCGGGGACCGCGCCCAGGAGACCGCCCGGGTCTCCGACACCACCACCGCCGCCGCCCGCACGGACGGCCGGTCGCGGGGGGGGGGCCCCCCCCCCCCCCCCCCCCCCGCCCGCGCCCCCCCCCGCGCGGGGGGGGGGAGGCCACACCACCCCCCCCCACACAACCAAAGACAAGACCAAAGGCACCA
>NZ_JBSHAF010000021.1:154600-205866 GCF_053611365.1 Streptomyces sp. NPDC054813
CCCCGGGGGCCCCCGCCCCGCACCCCCCCGGGGCCCCCCACCCCACCCCCCCCGCCGCCCCCACGGCCGGCGGGCCGCGGGGGGCCGCCGCGCCCCCCCCCGCCCCCGCCCCCGCGGCCGCCGGTTCGGCGGGTTCGGGCCGTCCTGCACACCGCACCACGCTCACCGTCAGCTCGTACGACAGCAAGACCCGACGAGCCGTCATGTCCAAGACGGCCAAGGGGAGCCCGGCGTCCCCGACCGTCTCCCCCAGCACTTCGGCGTCGCCGTCGCCGTCGGCGTCGGCCGCGACCGGGCAGGCCGCCGTCGGTGACGTGATCGCCAGCGCCCCCGCGCCCGGCGCCCCGGACGGACTGCTCGCCAAGGTCACCAAGGTGATCGGCGAGACCGACGAGGGCACCGAGGTGCAGACCGAGCCCGCCACGCTCGACGCCCTGCTCGGCGACGACACCGCGAAGGGCACCGTACCGGTCGATCCGGACGCCTTCGACGTGGACAAGCTGCTGCCCGACGTCAAGGTGTCCTGGGCCAGGTCGGGTGATGTGCATGTCGGCCCGGAGGGCGCCACCGTGCCGCTCGGCAGCCTCCGGCTGGACGTCAGCGCCGAGATCCCGACCGCCGCGGGCGCTCCGGCCGCCGCCTCCGCCTCGGTGTCCGGCTTCGTCCAGGTCGCCCCGCAGGTCGACTTCGCCTACGGCGGCGCGGGCACCGGCAGCGCGCCCGGCTCCGCCTACCTCGGCGTGTCCGGCGACTGGAACTCGGGCTGGGCGGTCAGGGGCCGGGCCGCGGCGGCCACCGCCACCCCGCTGCGCGTCCCGTTCGCCAAGCTGCACGCCGACCCCGTCCTCCAGGTCGGCCCGGTGCCCGTCGTGGTCAACCTCGACCTGACCTGCTACCTCCAGGTCTCCGGCGACGGCAGGATCACCGTCGACGTGGAGCAGAGCCTCAAGGGCGACTTCAAGGCGGGCGGCACCTTCGGCACAGCCCAGGGCTGGACGCCGGTGAGCAGCTCCGACATGACGAGCACGCCGGTGCGCACCTCGGTGACCACCGCCGGCAGCGTCAAGACCGCGCTGGGCGCCGAGGCCTCGGTCGGCCTCTACGGCACCGTGGGCGTCACCGCCGACCTGGCCCCCTATCTGCGCGGAGAGGCCTCCGGCACGGTCACGGCCGACTCCGCAACCCCGGGTGCGGACGCCCGGGGCGCCTGGAGCCTGTACGGCGGTGTCGACCTCTCCGGCACCCTGCGCCTCCAGCTGTCGATCTTCGGTACGCCGGTGCTGCAGCGGAGCGTCCCGCTGGGCGCCCTGCACCGCGAGTGGAAGCTGGCGGGCGGCTCGCTCTGAGCCCCGGTCAGGCCTCGCCGCCGGATATCCAGCCCTGCCGGCGCAGCTCGGCCGAGACGTCCGGCGCCCGGTAGTGCTCGCCCTTCAGTACCTTGCCGTCGGCCCGGCGGGCGACCTGCCCGTCGGGCCCCAGCTTGCTCATGTTGGACCGGTGGATCTCGGCGATCACCGCGTCGAGGTCGATGCCGTGCACCAGCGCGGTGCCGTACGCCACGTAGACCACGTCCGCCAGTTCGTGCGCGAGCCGGTCCAGGGGCCCGGCGACAGACACCTCGGCGACCTCCGCGGCCTCCTCGGCGAGCAGCTCCCCGCGGTGCGCGGCCAGCTCGGGGGACACCTCCGCGGGCGTGGTGCGGGCGTCCAGACCGAAGGCGTGGTGGAACTCTCGGACGAGGCGGGCGGGCGAGGAGCTGGTCATGCGAACGACTCTAGCGGCCGCCACTGACACTCCCGGTCCGCCGCCGGGCACCCGGCCCTGGTCAGGAGCGGGACCGGCTGGCAGGATCGCGCGCATGTCAAAGGTGTTCCCCCGTATCGGCAGGCGCCGCGCTCTCCAGGGCTCGGCCGCGGGCGTCGTCGCGTTCGGCCTGCTGCTGTGGTGGCTGCTGCCGCTGGGCGAGAACCCGCCGACCGGGACGATCACCTTCAGCACGGGGACGCTGAGCGGGGTCTACCAGGAGTACGGCGTGCGGCTGCGCACCGAACTGGGGCGGGACATGCCGGGGCTGAAGGTGAAGCTGGTCCAGAGCGCGGGGTCGTACGAGAACGTCCAGCGGGTGGCGACCGGTCAGGCCGACTTCACCATCGCGGCGGCCGACGCGGTGGAGACGTACGAACTGAACGGCGGCCGGGGCGCCGACCGGATGCGCGGGGTGGCGCGGCTCTACGACGACTACGTCCAGCTCGTGGTGGGGCGCGACTCGGGCATCACCAGCGTCGCGCAGCTGCGGCACAAGCGGGTGGCGATAGGACTGCCCAACTCGGGTGTCCGGCTGATCGCCAACCGGGTGCTCAGGGCCGCCGGGATCGACCCCGGGAAGGACATCACCCCGATGGCCGACGGCATCGACACCGGCCCGGACCGGCTGCGGCAGGGCAAGATCGACGCGTTCTTCTGGTCGGGCGGACTGCCGACCAAGGGGCTGCTGGACCTCGCGCGGAAGTTCAGCTTCACGTTCGTCCCGATAGACGGCGGCCTCGTCTCCAAGCTGCACTCCGAGAGCGAGGCCGCGCTCTACTACCGGGCGACCAACATGCCCGAGTCGGCGTATCCGTCGGTGCAGCAGGGCACGGCGGTGGCGACGATCGCGGTCTCCAACCTCCTCATGACCCGCAAGGACATGGACCCGCGTCTCACCGAATGGGTGACCCGCACGGTCATCAAGAGCCGGGACGACATCGGCGCCCACGTCCACTCGGCCCAGCTGGTGGACCTCCGCACGGCGATCTACACGGACCCGCTCCCCTTGCAGGAGGGCGCGCGACGGTACTACCGCTCGGTGAAACCTTGAAGCACCCCTGATCAACCCCCACCACCCGCGCCCCGCAACCACCCCGCATTCCTCACCCGCTCCGCGGCACCGAAACGGTCACCCGCAACCCCCGCGGCTCGCGGTGCTCGTAGGACAACGAGCCCCCACCCGCCGCCAGCAACGCCCGCGTGATCGACAGCCCCAGCCCCGACCCCTTCACGTTCTGATGCCGACCGCTCCGCCAGAACCGGTCCCCCACGCGCGCGAGTTCCTCAGCGGTCAGCCCCGGCCCCGTGTCGGTCACCACGACCTTGGACACGCCACCGTCGGCCGCGACGCCCACCTCCACCGAACCCCCCTTCGGTGTGAACTTCACCGCGTTGTCGATCACCGCGTCCAGCGCGCTGGACAGCGTGATCGGGTCGGCCCATCCGGTGGTCGCCGGGCACTCCCCGGTCAGCCGGACCCCCTTCGCCGCCGCGGCCGGTGCCCACGCCGCGACCCGTTCCGCCGCCAGCCGCCCGATGTCCGTCAGCATCAGGTCCGCCTCGGCGTGTTCGGCCAGCGCCAGGTCGAGCAGGTCGTCCAGCACCTGGGCGAGCCGCTTGCCCTCGGTGCGGACCGAGGCGATCTCCTCGTTGCCCTCGGGGAGTTCGAGGGCGAGCAGTTCGATGCGCAGCAGCAGTGCGGCCAGCGGGTTGCGCAGCTGGTGGGAGGCGTCGGCGACGAACGCACGCTGCTGCTCCAGCACGTCCTCTACGTTGTCCGCCATCTCGTTGAACGCCCGGGCCAGCCGTCTGAGTTCCGGCGGACCGCCGGCCGCCGCGACCCGGGACTTGAGCCGGCCGCTGGCGATCTCGTGGGTGGTGGCGTCGAGCACTCGTACGGGTCGCAGCACCCACCCGGTCAGCCGTAGCGCCGCGCCGACGGCGAGCAGCATCGCGGCGATCTCGCCGGCACCGATGAACAGCCAGCCCCGCAGGGTCCGTGAACGCATCGGCCCGGTGGGCGAGTCGGTGACCACCACGGCGACGACGTCACCGTCGCGGATCACCGGCGAGGCCACCACGAGCCGGGTGCGCTGCCAGGGCCACACCTGCTGCGGGTCATGGCTGCGCCGGCTGAGCAGCGCCTCGGCGTAGGCGTCACGTACCTCGCCCGTCTGCGGCAGCACCCAGTCGTCGGGCGCGTTGGCCATGGAGGACGCGTTGCGGTAGAAGACGCCCGCGCGAATGCCGTACACCTCGTAGTAGCTGATGAGTTCGCGGTGGAGGGTCTCCTGCCGGTCGTCCGTGCGCATGGGACGCGCGCTGGTGGGCGGGCCGGTGACGAACTGGGCGAGGGCCGCGAACCGCGCGGTGTCGTCGATCCGGTCCACGACGACCTTCTGCTGCTGGGCGGCGGCCACGCTGACCGCGAGGGGGATGCCGAGCGCGAGCAGGACTGCCGCCAGCAGGACGATGAGCAGCGGAAGCAGACGTGTGCGCACCCGTCCCCGCTACGCGGCCGGGGCGACGAGCCGGTAGCCCACGCCGCGTACGGTCTCGATGAGCGCGGGCATGCGCAGCTTCGCGCGCAGGGAGGCGACATGCACCTCCAGGGTGCGGCCGGTCCCCTCCCAGCTGGTGCGCCAGACCTCGCTGATGATCTGTTCCCGGCGGAAGACCACGCCGGGCCGCTGGGCGAGCAGCGCCAGCAGGTCGAACTCCTTGCGGGTGAGCTGGACGACCTTGCCGTCCACGCTGACCTGGCGGGTGGGCAGTTCTATGTGGACGGAGCCGAGCCTGAGCGTGTCGTCGCCGTCGGCCGGACCGTCCTCGTGGTGGGTGCGCCGGCTGACGGCGTGGATCCGGGCGAGCAGTTCCCCGGTGTCGTACGGCTTCACCACGTAGTCGTCCGCGCCCAGGTTGAGGCCGTGGATGCGGGAGCGGACGTCGGCGCGGGCGGTGACCATGATGACCGGGGTGCTGGTGCGCTTGCGGATCTTGCCGCAGACCTCGTAGCCGTCCTGGTCGGGCAGTCCGAGGTCGAGCAGGACGACGTCGTAGCCGTCGCCCTCGGGGACGAGCGCCTGGAGGGCCTCCTCGCCGCTGCGGGCGTGGGTGACGGAGAACCCGTGCCGGGCCAGGACCGCGGAGAGTGCGGCGGCGACGTGGTTGTCGTCCTCGACGAGCAGCAGTCTCATCCCGGCCCCCTCCGGTTCAACGTTCGTTTCGTCCTGGTTCGTTCTCGGCTTGCCTGCGGAGAACCTGTGCCTTGTAAAAAACGCGCGTACGCGCGCGTGCACGATGGCAGTCACGCTGATGGACGACGATGACGTCAAGTGGGTTTCGGCGGCGCGCAGGTTCCGTTACCCGGCCGATACGCACACAGGTCACGGCTGCTACGACATGTGCCCGAATGCTATCGGATCGTGATGCTCAGATCTCCCTCAGATGTAATGACGCTGGTCATGCGCGGTAACTACATTCCTCCGCAACCGAGGAGGACGGAGCCCGATAGCGATGACCGAAGTATCGGTGGCCAAGGAAGATGTGGCCGCGACCGGCGAACTGGTCGTCCTGAAGAGCGTCAACAAGCACTTCGGCGCGTTGCACGTGCTCCAGGACATCGACCTGACGATCGCCCGCGGCGAGGTCGTCGTGGTGATCGGGCCCTCCGGGTCCGGTAAGTCGACTCTGTGCCGCACCGTCAACCGTCTGGAGACCATCGACTCCGGAACGATCACGATCGACGGCAAGCCGCTGCCCCAGGAGGGCAAGGAGCTGGCCCGGCTGCGCGCCGATGTCGGCATGGTCTTCCAGTCCTTCAACCTCTTCGCGCACAAGACGGTGCTCGAGAACGTGATGCTCGGTCAGGTGAAAGTCCGCAAAACGGACAAGAAGCAGGCCGAGGAGAAGGCCCGCACCCTGCTCGACCGGGTCGGTGTGGGCACCCAGGCCGACAAGTACCCCGCACAGCTCTCCGGCGGCCAGCAGCAGCGCGTGGCGATCGCGCGGGCGCTGGCGATGGACCCGAAGGTCATGCTCTTCGACGAGCCGACCTCGGCCCTCGACCCCGAGATGATCAACGAGGTCCTGGAGGTCATGCAGCAACTGGCCCGGGACGGCATGACCATGATCGTCGTCACCCACGAGATGGGCTTCGCGCGGTCGGCCGCGAACCGGGTGGTCTTCATGGCGGACGGCCGGATCGTCGAAGAGGCCACGCCCGACCAGTTCTTCAGCAACCCGCGCAGCGACCGGGCCAAGGACTTCCTGTCGAAGATCCTGCACCACTGAGGCGCGGCGGGACCCGCTTCCTTTCCCAGACGTCTTCACCAAAACGAGGGATGTTCATCATGCAGCTCCGCAAGGTCACCGCCGCCTCGGCCGCCGTGCTCGCGCTCGCCCTGTCCGCCACGGCGTGCGGCGGCAGCGACAAGGGCGACGACAGCTCGTCGGGCGGCGGCAAGATCAAGGTCGGCATCAAGTACGACCAGCCCGGCCTCGGCCTCCAGGAGCCGGACGGCTCCTTCTCGGGCTTCGACGTGGACGTGGCCACGTACGTCGCCGGACAGCTCGGTTACAAGCCGGACCAGATCGAGTTCGTGCAGACCAAGAGCGCCGACCGCGAGAACGCCCTCGCACGTGGTGACGTGAAGTTCATCGCGGCCACCTACTCGATCACCGACGAGCGCAAGCAGAAGGTGGACTTCGCCGGCCCGTACCTGCTGGCCCACCAGGACCTGCTGGTCAAGAAGGACTCGACGATCGCCAAGGGCACGGACCTCAACGGCAACAAGCTGTGTTCCGTGACCGGTTCGACCTCGGCGCAGAACCTCCACGACACGATCGCCCCGAAGGCCAACCTCAAGGAGGTCAGCACCTACTCGGAGTGCATCGCCGGCCTCCAGAGCGGGTCCGTCGACGCCGTGACCACGGACGACTCGATCCTCGCGGGCTTCGCCGCGCAGGACAAGTACAAGGGCCAGTTCAAGCTCGCGGGTCTGAAGCTGAGCAACGAGAACTACGGCGTCGGCGTCAAGAAGGGCGACTCCGCGACTCTCGACAAGATCAACAAGGCGCTGGAGAAGATGGTCAGCGACGGCTCCTGGCAGAAGGCGGTCGACGCCAACTTCGGCCCGGCCGAGTACAAGAACGAGCCCGCCCCGAAGATTGGCGTGATCGTCAAGTAAGGCGCCGATCCGCGCGCCCCGCGGAACTCCGCCGACGCAGGGACCCGGCAGGTCGCACGGTTCCTCGGGCGCGCCGCCGCCGCCGCTTCCCCTGGCGGCGGCGCGCCATGCCCTCCACCTACGCCACACACCCGGAAGCGCGGGAAATCGTGTTCGACTTTCTTCAAGGCTACGACGTCCTAGGGGCGTTCTGGACGACGGTGAAACTGACCGTCTTCTCCGCCGTGGGCTCCCTGGTCTGGGGCACCCTGCTGGCCGCGATGCGGGTCAGCCCGGTCCCGCTGATGCGCGGGTTCGGCACGGCCTATGTCAACATCGTCCGGAACATCCCCCTGACGGTCATCATCATCTTCACCTCGCTCGGTCTCGCCGACATCTTCGGCGTCACCCTGGGCGCCGACGACTTCGCGGTCCAGGGCTTCCGGCTGGCCGTACTCGGTCTCATCGCCTACACCGCGGCCTTCG
This sequence comes from Streptomyces sp. NPDC054813, assembly GCF_053611365.1. Lineage (NCBI taxonomy): Bacteria > Bacillati > Actinomycetota > Actinomycetes > Kitasatosporales > Streptomycetaceae > Streptomyces > Streptomyces sp. NPDC054813. The sequence continues at coordinate 162,061 of NZ_JBSHAF010000021.1, forward strand.
TCTGCGAGGCGATCCGCTCCGGCATCAACACGGTGCCCGTCGGACAGGCCGAGGCGGCCCGCGCGATCGGGCTGAACTTCTCGCAGACGCTGCGGCTGATCGTGCTGCCGCAGGCCTTCCGCGCGGTGATCGGCCCGCTGGCCAACGTCCTGATCGCCCTGACCAAGAACACCACCGTGGCCGCCGCGATCAGCGTCGCCGAGGCCGCCGCCCTGATGAAGACGATGATCGAGAACGAGGCCCAGACGGTGGCCATCGGCGCGGTCTTCGCCTTCGGCTTCGTGGTCCTGACCCTCCCGACCGGCCTGTTCCTCGGCTGGCTCGCCAAGCGCCTGGCGGTGAAGCGATGAGCTCGGTTCTGTACGACGCCCCCGGGCCCCGCGCCAAGCGGCGCAACGTCCTCCTCTCCGTCGTCTTCGTCCTGCTGCTCGCCCTCCTGCTCTGGTGGGTGTGGCAGAAGATGGACGACAAGGGCCAGCTGAAGTGGGCCCTGTGGCAGCCGTTCACCACCTCCGAGGCGTGGACCACGTATCTGCTGCCGGGCCTCGGCAACACCCTCAAGGCCGCGGCCCTCGCCATGGTCATCGCCCTTCCGCTGGGCGCGGTCTTCGGCATAGCCCGGATGTCCGACCACGCGTGGATACGTATCCCGGCCGGCGCCGTCGTGGAGTTCTTCCGCGCCATCCCCGTCCTGCTGCTGATGCTGTTCGCCATGGAGTTCTACGTCCGCTCCACCGACGTCGGCAGCGACGAACGGCCGCTGTACGCGGTCGTCACCGGCCTGGTTCTCTACAACGCCTCGGTGCTCGCCGAGGTAGTAAGGGCCGGTGTCCTGGCCCTGCCGAAGGGGCAGACGGAGGCGGCGTACGCGGTCGGTCTGCGCAAGGGACAGACCATGACCGGCATCCTGCTGCCGCAGGCGGTCACCGTGATGCTGCCGGCCATCGTCAGCCAGCTCGTGGTGATCGTGAAGGACACCGCGCTGGGCGGTGTGATGCTCCAGTTCACCGATCTGCTCAACGCCCGCGGCACCCTGGCCGCCAACTACGCCAACGTCATCCCCAGCTTCATCGTCGTGGCGATCATCTTCATCCTGCTGAACCTGGTCCTCACCACGTTCGCCTCCTGGCTGGAGCGCCGGCTGCGGCGCAGCAAGCGCGGCACGGGCGCGGTCCTGGGGGCCGAGGAAGTCAACGACCTGAACGTGGCCGAGGTCGGCGGCGGGTTCGCCACGGGAGCGTCCGCCTGACAGGGAGTCAACCCGGGTGACACCCACGGAGGCAGCGGTCCTACGATCGCTGCCTCCGCCGTTTTCCGGGCCGTCGGCGGGCCCGCGCGCCCGCCATGCTGACGTGTCCCCGGGTGCGCCGCTTGACCGGGTGGCGCCCAGTCTGTTGCATACGTTCTGTGATCGTGCACCCTGCTCCACCGACCTGTTCATCCGTGTCCGTCGGGACTTGCGTACGGGCAGGGGGCGCCGCGCCGTGGACCCGGTGATCATCGTCGGAGCGGGGCCCGTCGGGCTTACGCTCGCCCTGGCGCTGGCGCGTCAGGAGGTGCCGTCCGTCGTCCTGGACGAGGGCCCGGGCAAGGACGAACCGCGCCCGGCGCGCACGGTGGTGCTGCGCGAGGACACCGCCGCCCTGCTGACGCGACTGTCCGGCGCCCCGCTGGACGAGCTGGGCACCCGCTGGACGGGCTGGCGCTCGATGCGCCGCAAGCAGGTGATGCGCGAGGTCGTCTTCGACGAGGCCGGCGAACCTTCCCCGCTGCACATCGCCCAGCACACGCTCACCAACGCCCTGCGCGCCGCGATCGCCGACCAGCCGCTGGTCAGGGTCGCCACGGAGAGCCGGCTGGACACCGTGGAGCAGGAACGCTCCGGCGTCACCGCGCACACCCGTGGCCCCAAGGGCACCTGGTGGCGCGGCAGTTTCCTGGTGGGCTGCGACGGCCCCCGCTCGACCGTGCGCAAGCTCCTCGACATCCGCTTCCCGGGCCGTACGGCGGTGGAACGGCACGCGGTCGCCGCGCTCCGCACGGAACTTCCGTGGCCCGGTCAGGCGTTGCTCCATCGGACCCCGCCGTGGCGGATGTCCGGGCCCTCGGCCGGAGAGGTGACCGCCCGCCCCCTCCCGGACGGCGCCTGGCGCCTGGACTGGCTGCTGCCGCCCGGCAAGGACCTGGTCACCCCCGAACTCCTGGTGAACCGGATCCGCGAGACCCTCGCGGGCTGGACGGACGGCACCACACCGCCGTACGACCTGCTCGACACCGGCGTGCACACCGTCCACCACCGTCTCGCCCGGCGGTGGCGGGTGGGCCGGGTGTTCGTCGCCGGGGACGCGGCGCATCTCCTCGGCGCGTTCGGCACGCACGGGCTGGAGGAGGGCCTGCGGGACGCGGACAATCTCGCCTGGAAGCTGGCCCCGGCCTGGCACCACGGTCCGCACGAGGCGCTGCTGGACAGCTACCAGATCGAGCGGCGGGCGGTGGTCGCCGCCCGGCTGCGCGCCGCCGACCAGGTGCTGCCGGTGCTGCGCGGCGGTGGCGGGCTGCGCGGGATCGTGCCCGGCACGGCCCGGGGGCACGACGCGCTCCTCACCGACGGTCACCTGGGGCACGGCCCGCTCGGCGCGCCGGGAGCGTACGCCGACTCGCCGCTCGCGCCCCGGCATCTGGAGCACGAGATCCCGGTCGACACCCCGTTGGGAGAGCCAGTCACCGACGTCCGGGTCACCGCGGAGGACGGCACCTTCGTACAGCTGCGCTCACGGCTCGGCCGCGGCGCGCTGCTCGTCGTCCTCATCGCGCCCGGTACGGGGGTGTGGGACCGCAAGCACTGGGTCTCCGCCGGGATCATGCCCCGGCTGGCCGCGGCCGTGACCGCGCTGCCGCACCCCGCCGAGCTGCTGGTCGCCGAGGCCTACCCGGGCGCACCGGCGCACTCGGTGCTGCTCGTGCGCCCCGACGGCCATCTGGTCACCGCCCTCAACGGCGTCCGCCCGGCCGATCTGTACGCGGCCGCCGAGGCGACGCTGGGCGGCAAGAACCCCGAGACCACGGAGGCGGAGGCACAGGCCGGATCCGGCGCGCGGTGATCCCGCGGTCCACATGCTGACAGTGAGTTGACCCGTCCGCACCGGCGTGGTCTACTCCGCAACGTGAACGACACCACTGTGCGCCTGTGGCGGAAGGTCCATGTTGACCTGGTCCGCTATGCGGGCTGCGTGTGTCTTCCGTCCTGCTGAATTCGCTTTTTCTCCTTCCTTCTCCGGGGCGCCGTCTGCGCCCCCTTCGGCGAATCTTCATCAGGAACGGTGCACGTGTCTGCCTCTCTCTCCACCCCGTCCTCCCCCGTTTCCTCGTCCGCCTCCGCGCCCGGCGCCGCGCCCACCCAGGCGGACCTCCTCGACTTCGTCCGGCGTACGGCCGCCGACACCGAGCTGATCTCCTCGCTCCCGCTCGACCCGGAGGGCCGCACCTGGGTACGGCTCGACGGTCCCGGCGGCAGCGAGGCCTGGCTGATCGGCTGGCCGCCCGGCTCCGGCACCGGCTGGCACGACCACGCCGAGTCGGTCGGCGCCTTCCTCACCGCCACCGGTGAGCTGAAGGAGTACTCGCTCGCCACCCGGCTGCCCACCGACGGCTGGAAGACCCTGGAGCTCTCCGAGGACGTCGACCGCGAGCGTCGGCTGCCCGCCGGAAAGGGCCGCTCCTTCGGCCGCGACCACGTCCACGAGGTGCTCAACGAGTCCCCCGAGCACCATGCGATCTCCGTCCACGCCTACTACCCGCCGCTGCCGCGGATCCGCCGTTACAGCCGCAGCGGACCGGTGCTGCGCCTGGAGCAGGTCGAACGCCCGGAGGACTGGCAGTGAGCGGCGCCGGACAGCACCCCGTGGGCATCGACGAGTTGCTGGACCGGGTGCGGGCCGACTACCGGCGCGTGGCGGCGCACGAGGCGTACGAGGCGGCGCAGGCCGGAGACGCCCTGCTGGTCGACATCCGGTACGCGGCGCTGCGCGACCGGGACGGGGTGATCCCGGGCGCCCTCGTCATAGAGCGCAACGAGCTGGAGTGGCGCCTGGACCCCCAGGGCAGCCACAAGGCCCCCGAGGCCACCGGCCACGACCTCCAGGTCATCGTGATCTGCAACGAGGGCTACGCCTCCAGCCTGGCCGCCGCCTCCCTCCACCAGCTGGGCCTGCACCGCGCGACAGACCTGGTCGGCGGCTTCCAGGCCTGGAAGTCAGCGGGACTGCCGGTCAACCCTGACAACGACGCCGACCTCTAGTCCTTCGCCGTCGCCACCGTCACCGCCGGCACCCGCAGCGCCACCCGGCCGGGAAGGGCGGCGGCCACCAGCGCGAGCAGCGCGGCGGTCGCGACGACGGTCACGTACAGCAACGGCGTGACCGTCGGTGCGGCCCGGCCCGCCATGCCCACGCTGAACGCGGTCAGTACCGCGAGCGCGATGCCGCTGCCGAGGGCCGTCGCCAGTGCCAGCACCGACAGCACCTCGGTCCGCAGCATCCGGAGCACCTGACGGCGGGTGGCCCCGGCCAGCCTGAGCAGCGCGAACTCCCGGACGCGTGCGGCGACCGACATGGCGAGCGTGTTGACGACGGCGATTGCGGTGAAGGCCAGGACCAGCCCCATGGCCAGGTAGTTGACCTCGGCGTTGTCCTGTTGACGGTCGGCCTGGAGGGAATCGGCGGCGGCCGGCGAAAGAATCCGCAGACCCGGGAACTCACGGAGCGTAGTCGCGAGTTGTGTCTGTGTACGGGCCGTGCTGACGAGGACGGAGGAGGCGAGCGGGTTGTCCACGTGGTGCGAGACGAGGTCGTGGGCGAAGGTGAGATCGCCGAAGCCCAGACCCCGGGCGTAGACGGCGGCGACGGTGAGCGTGGCGGGCGTGCCGTCGCCGAGGGTGAGTCTCAGAGTGCTGCCGGGCGCCAAGTGGTGCTGGTCGGCGGCCAGTTCGCTGACGGCGACGGTGCGGTCGGTGAGGCGGGTGAGGGAGCCCGCGGTGACCTCGGGGTCCCAGGTGCGGGTGAGGCCCTCGGGGGTGACGCCCTGGGCTGGGTACTTGTCGAGTCCGACGCGGACGGTCGTGCGGACCACTTCGGTGACGGCGTTGTGGTGGGTACGCAACCGCTGTGCCGCTTCGGCCGGGACGCCCGGTCCCCGGGCGGCGACGACCCAGTCGGCGGTGACCCCTGCGCGGGCCTGGACACGGGCGGCGTCGCCCAGTGTGGACTGGACGAACAACACGGTGCAGGTCATGCCGATGAGCAGGGTGAGCGGGGTGACGACGGAAGCCATCCGGGCGGCATTGCCGCGCAGGTTGGCGGTGGCGAGCCGGCCGCCGTGACCGGTGAGCCGCAGCGGTCCGGCGAGCAGCAGCGCCGCCGCCCTGACCAGCAGCGGGCCGAGCAGGGCGACGGAGGTGGAGAGGACCACGACGGCGAGGAATGTGACGGGAGTCGATGCGGGTTCGGTGCGCAGGGAGGTGAGCAGGACGACGAGCACGACTCCGCCGGCGAGCAGCAGCAGACCGGCGGCGATCCGCCCCCAGGCGGGCCGGGCGGGTTCGATCCGGGACTCGGCCAGCGCCTCGGTCGGCCGGATCCGGGTGATGCGCCGGGAGGCGATACGGGCGGCGGCCCAGGCGCCGATCAGGGTCGCGGCGAGCGCGGCAAGCGGCGGGAAGACACCGGTGGTGTGCTGAAGCGTGGCCGGTACGGCGCCCAGGGCGACGAACCTGGTGTGCAGCCAGGCGCCGAGCGGAAGCCCGAGCAGTGCGCCTACGGTGCCGGCGACCGCGCCGACGATCAGTGCCTCGCGGCCGAGCAGCCGGCGGATCTGGCCGGGGGTGGCGGCGATGGCCCGCAGCAGGGCGAGTTCGCGGTGGCGCTGCTGGACGGTGAGCCCGAAGGTGCCGACGACCACCAGGATCGCCACGAGCAGGGCGGTGCCGCCCATGGCGCCGCCCATGCTGACCAGCCGGACCCTGGCGGCGGCCGCGTCCAGGAACTCGACGGGGCCACGGCCGTTCCCGGTGGAGACCTGGGCGGTGGTGCCACGCAGTGCCCGCGTCACCGTCCGCTTCAGCTGGTCAGGGTCGGTGCCGTGGGCGGGCAGTACACCGAACGCGGTGACCTGCCCGGGGTGTGCGGCCAGCCGGTGGGCCTCGGCCGTGGAGAAGAAGAGGGACGTCTGGTGGCGTACTTCGGTGGCCGGGGCGGCGATTCCGGTGATCCGGTAGACGCGCGGGGCCTGCGTCGACTGCACGGTGAGTGGGTCACCGGGGCGCAGCCGGGCGCGTGCGGCGAGGTCGCGGTCGACGACCAGGTCGGTGGCGGCCCTGGGCGCGGTGCCGGTGACCAGCCGGTACGGGGTGAGCGCGGCGGACTCCCAGGCGTGCCCGTAGGCGGTACGGCCACCGGTGCCGGCCGGGGTCGACGGCTGGGCGAGGAACGTGAGTTCGGGCACGACACGGGCGACGCCGGGTGCATGGGCGAGCCTTCCCGCCAGGTCCGCCGACAGCCAGGCGCGTTCGGCGATGGGTTTCGCCTTGTGCTTGACCTTGGTCTTGCCCTTCCTGTGTTTGACGGTGGTGCGGTGGACGTACTGGTCGCCGGAGACCACGACGGGCGTCGCCGCGTAGCGCTCGGTGCGGATCGTGCCGCGCAGGCCGGTGTCGAGGAGGGTGCCGCACGCGGAGATCAGCGCCGCCGCACACAGCAGGGCGAGGAAGGCGCCGAGAAACCCGGCCTTGCGGGCGCGGACGGTCCTGAGGGCGTAACGCAGCATCATGGCGTACACGGTTGTTCACACACGGGTCCCCGGGCACTGCGGTGGTCCGGTGTCTTGGGAGGGGGATAACCCCACCACCCCTACAGGCCGGTGAGTCCTCAGCCCTGGCCGTCCGTCAGACCTGCCTGTCCGTCAGAAGTCCCCGTCCTCGAGGCAGTCCGTGTCCTCGCCCTCCTCCTCCAGGGCTCGCCGGACGACCCTGAGGGCCATGCCCTCGGGGTATCCCTTGCGGGCGAGCATGCCGGCGAGGCGGCGGAGGCGTTTGTCCCGGTCGAGGCCCCGGGTGGAGCGGAGCTTGCGGGCGACGAGTTCGCGGGCCGTCTCCTCCTCCTGCTCGGAGTCGAGCTGGGCGACGGCCTCGTCGATGAGCGTCGATTCGACGCCCTTGGTCCGCAGTTCCTGGGCGAGCGCGCGGCGAGCCAGCCCCCGGCCGTGGTGCCGGGACTCCACCCACGCGTCCGCGAACGCGCTGTCGTTGATCAGCCCGACCTCCTCGAACCGCGACAGCACCTCCTCGGCGACATCGTCCGGGATCTCCCGCTTGCGCAGGGCGTCCGCAAGCTGTTTCCGGGTGCGCGGGGTCCCGGTGAGCAGGCGCAGACAGATCGCCCGCGCCCGCTCAGCCGGGTCCGCCGGAGACTCCCCCTGCTCGGCCCTCGACAAGGAGGAGGAACCTCCGTCCTCACCTGACGGCCCCCCGGAGCCACGCCGACGGCGCGTCCCGGGCCGCCGCGAGCCACGGCCGGGTGATCCGTGCCCGCGGGGCCCGTCCGGGCCTTCGTGCGTGCCGTTCTCGTACGCGCTGTACGAGTCGGGCGGGCCGTCGTCCTCGTACGGGCCGTCACGCCCGTATGAGCCATCGCTCCCCCGTGTCGCACCCCCGTCCCGGCGCCGACCTGCCACCGGGTGTCCCTCGCTGTCGCCCCCGTATCCGTCGCCGCCCGTGCCGTAGGCCCCGGAACCGTCCCCGGTGCCCCTCCCCCGGGGGGCACCGGGGGACGTGTACTCGTGGTCGGCCCAGTCGGTTCGTCGTGTCACGGCGTCAGCTCTTGGCGGTGGCGGCCTTGGGCTTGGTGACCTTGGCGGCGGCCGGGGCGGGCACCGTCTTCGCGGCGTCGGCCGGGGCCGCGGTGGTGACCGCCGCGTCCGTACCGGGCTCGGCGGCGGGCTCCTGCGGGCGGACGCCGACGCCCAGCTTCTCCTTGATCTTCTTCTCGATCTCGTTGGCCAGGTCGGGGTTGTCCTTGAGGAAGTTGCGCGCGTTCTCCTTGCCCTGGCCGAGCTGGTCGCCCTCGTACGTGTACCAGGCGCCGGCCTTGCGGACGAAGCCGTTCTCCACGCCCATGTCGATCAGACCGCCCTCGCGGCTGATGCCCTGGCCGTAGAGGATGTCGAACTCGGCCTGCTTGAAGGGCGGCGCGACCTTGTTCTTGACGACCTTGACGCGGGTGCGGTTGCCGACCGCGTCCGTGCCGTCCTTCAGGGTCTCGATGCGGCGGATGTCGAGTCGCACCGAGGCATAGAACTTCAGCGCCCGGCCACCGGTCGTGGTCTCCGGGGAGCCGAACATCACGCCGATCTTCTCGCGGAGCTGGTTGATGAAGATCGCGGTGGTCTTGGACTGGTTGAGCGCGCTGGTGATCTTCCGCAGCGCCTGGCTCATCAGGCGGGCCTGGAGGCCGACGTGGCTGTCGCCCATCTCGCCCTCGATCTCCGCACGCGGCACGAGCGCGGCGACGGAGTCGATGACGATGAGGTCGAGGGCGCCGGAGCGGACCAGCATGTCCACGATCTCCAGGGCCTGCTCGCCGTTGTCGGGCTGGGAGAGGATCAGGTTGTCGATGTCGACGCCGAGCTTCTGCGCGTACTCGGGGTCGAGGGCGTGCTCCGCGTCCACGAACGCGACCTGGCCGCCGGCCTTCTGCGCGTTGGCCACGGCGTGCAGGGTCAGGGTCGTCTTACCGGAGGACTCCGGTCCGTAGATCTCCACGACCCGGCCGCGCGGCAGGCCGCCGACACCGAGGGCGACGTCGAGCGCGGTCGACCCGGTCGAGATGACCTCGATGGGCTCCTTCGTCCGGTCACCCATGCGCATGACCGCGCCCTTGCCGAACTGCCGTTCAATCTGTGCGAGTGCGGCTTCGAGAGCCTTCTCGCGGTCGGTACCTGCCATGGGTTCCACCCGGTTTGCTTGAGTCGATCGCTTCACGTCAAAGACGCTAACGCCTGCCACTGACAATGCGCCCCGACGCCTGTCCGGCCTGTGGACAACTCGGGGACTTATCCGCCCAAACCGTGTCGAACCGCCACTGGAGTCCCCGTCGAGAGCCTTCGCCGGAGCCTCCATAAGAATGGATGTTCGATTTTCGTGTCAAGCGCACCACGCGGTACTCCCGCCACTTCCCCGCAGGGTGCTCACCCACCGATCACCCACCGCTCGCCCACGGACTCCGGGCGGTGCGTCGGCCAGTGACGGGGCGCGCGGGGCGGGGCGCGCGGGGCGGGGACGGGGGCGCCCGGGAATCGGGCGTACGCGGCACGCGGGCGGGAGCGCACGGTGCGCTGGGGGTGGCAGCCGGAAGCGGAACCGCGGCACGGCGATCCACACCACCCGGCAAGGCGTTCACCCGATCGTGAGTTTCCGCATGCCCGCTCCCGCCGTGCCGCGATCCTCGAAGAGGCGGCCGGTAGGCGGCGCCCCTGTGTGCCGGTAGGCGGCGCCTCTGTGTGCCGTGGGTGGGAGAGCGCATGACACGTGAGACGGGACGACGCGGCCTGGACGAGCAGGCCGTACTGCTGGCGGCAGGGCTGGCCGATCTGGCGGTGAGCACGCTGGGCACCGCCGTCGGCACGGTACGGGGGCTGCTGCGCCGCTCGGACGCCGGCGCACTGGCGGCGGAGGCCGAGCACGACCTCACCGCGCGCGGACGCCTGGTCCTGGACCGGTACGCGACCGTGCCCCCGGCCCATCTGGAGACCCTCGCCCGGCACGCCCTCGCCCGGCGGACCGCCGACCATGGCTGACCGGTGGGATCCGACCGCCTTCAAGGCCCGCGTCGACGAGGTACTGCGCCGGTTCGTCGCCCAGGAGGCCGACCTGTTCGCGGCGATCGATCCGCTCCTGGGCCCGGTGGCCGAACAGCTGGAGGCGGCGGTCACGGACGGCAAACGACTGCGGGCGGCGTTCTGCTACTGGGGCTGGCGTGCGGTGGGGCAGCCGGACAGCGACGCGCTGGTGCGGGCGGCGGCCTCCATGGAGCTGGTGCACGCCGCCGCCGTCGTGCACGACGACCTCATCGACGACAGCCCGCTGCGGCACGGGCGTCCCACGGCACATGTCGCCCTGCGCGCCGCCGTACCGGCTCGCCCGTGTGCCGACGGCACCGCGCGGTCGCTGGCGATGCTCGTGGGCGATCTGCTGATGTCGCTGGCCGGGCAGTTGTTCGCGACCTGCGGTCTGCCCGCCGCCTATCTCGCCCGGGGCCGCCCCCTGTGGTCGCTGCTGGCCCGGGAGCTGATCGCGGGCGAGTGCCTGGAGATCCTGCGCACCGGCACCGGTCCGGACACGACGGCCTCGCTGAAGGTGATCCGCTACAAGACCGCCAAGTACACCGTCGAGCAGCCCCTGCTGATCGGCGGCGCCCTGGCCGGGGCCGGCGAGCGGCTGCGGGCGGGATACTCCGCGTACGGGCTGCCGCTGGGCGAGGCGTTCCAGCTCCGCGACGACCTGCTCGGCCTGTTCGGGGAACCGGAGCACACCGGAAAGGCCAACGCCGACGACGTGCGCGGCCATCGGCCCACCGCGCTGCTCGCGGAGACCTGGCGGCTCGCCCGTGACGACGACCGGGAGCGGCTCGGCGCGTTGCTCGGCAAGCGTGATCTGGGTGCGGAGGGCCTGGACGCGGTCCGCGAGGTGATGTGCCGGCTCGGGGCGCCCGACCGGATCGAGCACATGATCGGCGCGCGGGTCGTGGAAGCGCTCGACGCCCTCCACTCACTGGACGTGCCGGCCCCGGCCGCCGCCGCCCTGACCGCGCTGGCCCACTCGGCGGCGGTCCGCCTTTCCTGACACCCACCCGGTGGCACGGACGACACCCGACCCACGAAGACACGCACGACGAAGAGACCCGCGAAGACAAGGAGCCTGCGTGACCCACACCGAGGCATCGTCGGACGCCCTGCGGTACGCCGGTGACGAACTCGCCGACGCCACGGTCGCCGCACTCTTCGAGCGCGGGGAGGTGGGCACGTTCAACACCCTGATGCGCTATGTCTCCACCGTCGGCGCTCCCCTGCCCGACGGGCTGCCCGACGTCGCGCGGGAGTATCTGGAGGCCACCCGGGTCCCGCCGTCATGGGTGGACTGGGGCGAGATGGAGAAGGCCCGGCTGTTCTTCATCGACAACAACGTGCACATCGCGACCGCGCTCTCCTTCGCCTCCATGCCCGCCTGTTATGTCGTCCCACGCGTGGCGAAGCTGCTGTCGGCCACGCACGGGCTCAGCTATCCCTCCAAGCGCATGGCGGAGACCGGCCAGTTCACCGTCTACCTGATGCAGCCCGACGCCTTCGAGGCCGGCGGCCGCTTCGTCCCCGCCGCCCAGAAGGTGCGCCTGCTGCACGCCTCCATCCGACACCACCTCAAGCGCGAGAACCGCTGGGACACCGAGGCGCTGGGGACGCCGATCTGCCAGGAGGACATGATCGGCGGGCAGATGTTCTTCTCGCTGCTGGTCCTCGACAGCCTGCACCGGCTGGGCATCCATCTGTCCACGGAGGGCGCGGAGGCGTACTACTACGCGTGGCGGGTGGTCGGCGCCATGCTCGGCGTCGACCAGGAGGCCGTTCCCAAGACCCTCGACGAGGCCCGCCGCTTCCTCGACCTGTACATGATCCGGTACATGGGCCCCTCCGAAGAGGGCGCCCACCTGACCCGGCAGCTCATCGAGCTCTACGAGGAGGTCGTCCCCGGCACCTTCTTCGACCCGATCGTCCCGGCCCTCGTCCGCCACCTCGTCGGCGACACCTGCGCGGACTGGCTGGACGTGCCGCGCACCCCGTGGGACACCGTCGTCAAGGCCGTACCGCACCTCCTGGGCGTCCTGGAGACCATCGAGGACCGCTCCCCGCTGGGTGCCTGGGCCCTGGACCGCCTCGGCCATCTCACCACCGTCTTCGAACTGTCCTCCCTCACCCGTGGCCGCGTCATGCACTACGCCATCCCCGAACACCTCAGGAAGGACTACGGCGTCTCGGGCACGGTGCCCCGCACCCGGCGGTGGACCCCGCCGGCCGCCACGGTCTACTGACCGTCCGCACTCCTACGGCCCACGCCTACTCCCGACGGCGTACGACGGGTGACTTCAGTCGGACGACGACCGCGCGGACAGCTCCCGGGAGGGTGGTCGCATGCCCTCACCCCTGGAAAGTCCGTCCTCCGCGGAGACTCCACCCTCCCTGGCGGGTCCGCTCCGGAATCCACCGGCGAGCCGCCTGCGCCGGGTCCGCCCCGCCGAGCGTCTCTGTCATGCGACCGGGGTGTTCCTCGTCCTCTCCGGCCTGGTGCATCTGGTGGTGTTCGCGGTCGACGGCGGCCCCTGGTACGGCCCGGTCTCCTGGCGCAAGCCGGTCACCTTCGGGCTGTCCTTCGGGCTGACGCTGATCGCGGTCACCTGGGTCACCTCGTATCTGAGGATCGGGGAGCGGCTGCGGACCGTGCTGCTCCTGGTGTTCGCCGCCGACTGTGTGGTGGAGGTCGGCGGGATCACCCTGCAGGCGTGGCGCCGGGTGCCCTCGCACCTCGACATGGAGACGCCGTTCGACACGGCAGTGTCGATGACGCTCGCGGTGGGCGGCGGGGTCCTGGTGGTGCTGCTCACCGTCTTCGCCGTGGTGTCGTTCCGGCGGCGGCCGGCCGGTCCCGTGGGCATGGCGCTCGCCGTGCGCTCCGGGTTCGCGGTCCTGCTCGTGGCGCTGGCCTCGGGGGCCGCGATGATCGCGCGCGGGGTGGTGCTCGTCCGGACCGGGCACCAGGAGGCGGCGTACGACTCGACGGCCCCGCTCAAGCCGCTGCACGGGGTCAGTCTGCACGCGGTGCTGGTGCTGCCCGCGCTGGCCTGGCTGCTGTCCCGCAGCTCCTGGAGCGAACGGGTCCGGTGGCGGATCGTGGCCACGGCGGTGGGCTGCTACGTGGCCGCCGTGGCCGCCGCCGGGGTGTGGGCGGTGCTCACCTACTGATCGCGGCGGCCGTCACCGATCCGGTGACCGTACTGAGCGCGGCGGCCGTCACGGATCCGGCGCGACCGTTACCGATCACGGCGGCCCTCAGGCCGGGCCCTCCCCGGAGTCCTCGGCCGGCCGCTGCCATATCGTGCGCCGCGCGCGCGTGAGCAGCCCGGGGCCGGTCGTGCCGCGCCTGGTGCGGCCGTTCACCCGGGGGTCGTCCGTGACGTCGTACCGCTTCACGTAGGCGCCGAGGAACGCCTGGAGCGTGGCCACCGCGGGGATCGCGATCAGGGCGCCGACGGCGCCGAGGAGCGCGGTGCCCGCGATGACCGAGCCGAAGGCGACCGCCGGGTGGATGTCGACGGACTTGGAGGTCAGCTTGGGCTGGAGCATGTAGTTCTCGAACTGCTGGTAGATCACGACGAACACCAGCACCCACACCGCGTACAGGGGGTTGACGGTGAACGCGATCAGCATCGGCAGCGCACCCGCGAGATAGGTGCCGATGGTGGGGATGAACTGCGAGACCAGGCCCACCCAGACGCCGAGCACGGGCGCGTACGGCACGCCCAGGGCCTCCAGCAGGATGTAGTGGGCGATGCCGGAGATCAGCGCCATCACACCGCGCGAGTACAGATAGCCGCCGGTCTTGTCCACGGCGATCTCCCAGGCGCGCAGCACCTCGGCCTGGCGAGCGGGCGGCAGGACGGAGCACAGGGTACGGCGCAGCCGGGGGCCGTCGGCGGCGAAGTAGAAGGCGAACAGGGTGACCGTCAGCAGCTGGAAGAGGCCGCCGAGCACCTGCCCGGAGACGTCGAGCACACCGGCCGCGCTGTTCTGCGCGTACTTGCGCAGCCAGTCGGAGTGCAGCAGACCCTCCTGGACGTCGACCCGCTTCACGTCGGTGTGGAAGGTGTGGTTGACCCAGTTGATGACCGAGTCCAGGTAGTCCGGGAAGTCTTCGACGATCTTGATGATCTGGCCGGCCAGCATCGAGCCGAGCAGCGTGACGAATCCCGCGACGGCGATGGCCAGGCCGAGGAAGACCAGGAAGGTCGCGAACCCGCGGCGCATGCCACGGGAGGCCATCCAGCTCACCGCGGGCTCGATGGCGAGCGCCAGGAAGAACGCGATGAGGATGTTGATCAGCAGACCGGTGAGCTGGTGGAAGGCCCAGCTGCCCAGCTGGAAGGCGGCGATGAGGGCGAGCGCCAGCACCATGGCGCGCGGCAGCCAGCGCGGCATGCGGGCGCCACGTAGCGCGGCGCCGGCGGCCGGGGGTCCGGCGGGCGGCGTCGTGTCGACCTGGGATGCGTCCTGGGCGGTCCGCCCGTCGTCGTCAGTGGGTGCCACGGTGCAAGTCTCGCCGACGCCACTGACAAGGTGTGGCCCGTATCCGATCTTTGGGCACGTTCAGCGCTTCTCCCCGGGAACGTTCATGGCCGTGCAGACCACACGCCACACTTCCTTGGCCTCCCAGCCGGCGTCCAGCGCCTCGTGCACCGTGAGTCCGCCGAGCTCCGTCATCACATGATCGCGTGCGAAGGTGTCGGCGTACCCGGAACCGAAGTGTTCCGCCATCCGCTGCCAGAAGACCGTCAACCGCATGACACCAGTATCCCGCCCCTGAGAGTGGGCCCTGCCCGGGACCGCCTGCCGAGACCGCTTTCCGTCCTACGGTCTGACGCATGGCCGAAACCGGAGCTTCCCCACTCCCCCCTACGCCCCCGGCGCACTCCCCGCTCTTCCGCGCCGAACAGTTCATGTGGCTCACCGCGCGCGTGCTGGAGCAGCGCCTCTTCGCGTATCACTTCCTGAACGGCGGCCCCGATCCCGTGGAGACGGCGCTGGACGCCTACCGCAACGAGGACGGCGGGTACGGCCATGCGCTGGAACCCGACCTGCGCGGTCCGGTGAGCCAGCCGCTGCACACCGGGCACGCGCTGGCCGTCCTGGACGCCATCGGGCGCTGCGGCGGGCAGCGGGTGGAGCGGGTGTGCCGCTATCTGACGTCCGTCTCCACGGCGGACGGGGCGCTGCCGGCGATCCATCCGAGCCAGCGCGGCTACCCGGCCGCCCCGTTCATCCCGATCACCGACGACCCGCCCAGCGAGCTGCTCGCCACCGGACCGGTAGTGGGTCTGCTGCACCGCAACGAGGTCTGGCACGCCTGGCTGTTCCGGGCCACCGACTTCTGCTGGGAGGCGGTGGAGTCCCTGGAGAAGTCGCATCCCTACGAGGTCGAGGCCGCCGTCGCCTTCCTGGACGCGGTACCCGACCGCGCCCGGGCGGAGGCGGCCGCCGACCGGCTGGGCCGCCTGGTGCGCGAGCACCGGCTGGCCGCGCTGGACCCGGAGCACCTGGACGCGTACCCGGTGGCGCCCGGCTACGCCCCGGGTGAGCACCACTTCCCGCACGACTTCGCGAAGTCCCCGCACTCGCTCGCGCGCGCGTGGTTCACCGACGAGGAGATGGCCCGCTCCCTGGACCACCTCGCCGCCGAGCAGCAGGAGGACGGCGGCTGGCCGATCGGCTGGCTCCAGTGGGCGCCGACCACCGCCCTGGAGGCCCGCCCGACGGTGACGGTCGAGGCGCTGCGCACGCTCAAGGCGTACGGCCGCTTCGTGGGGTGACCCATCTCTCAGCCGCTGCCCTCCCAGCCCTGGCCCCGCTCAGCCCGCGATGGCCCGCACCCCCGCGGTCACCAGCACGGCCGCGCCGACGACGACCAGGAAGGGCGCGCGCAGCACCAGCGCCACGGCGGCCGCCCCGAGCCCCGCGGCCCGGGCGTCCAGCACGAGCGTGTGCCCGTCGGCGAACGTCTGCTGGGCCGTGAGGGCGGCGAGCAGGGCCACCGGCAGCAGGGCGGCCAGCCGCCGCACCACCGGCCGCTCCAGGACGCCCGCGGGCACCAGCAGGCCGGCGAGCTTGACGGCGTAGCAGCCGATGACGGTCGCGGCGATCGCGATCCAGGTGTTCATCGGGTCTCCTCAGCAGCGTCGTCGCGGGTACGACCGGACCGGCGGCCGGAGACGTACAGGACGGCCGGTGCCGCCAGCGCGGCCGCCAGGACCGGCACCCCGGCGGGCAGCACGGGCAGCAGGCCGAGTCCCAGCAGCACCGCGAGAGCGGCGACCGCGCGGTCGGTCGTGGTCTTCAGCATGGGGGCGAGCAGTGCCAGGAAGACGGCGGGTCCGGCCGCGTCCAGTCCCCAGGCGCCGGTGTCGCCGACGGCCTTGGCGCCGAGTGCGCCGAGCAGGGTGGTGAGGTTCCACAGCACGTACAGGCTGAGTCCGGTGACGGTGAAGCCGATCCGCGCGGCGCGCCGTGTCGGCTGGGCGAGCGTCACCGCGGTGGTCTCGTCGATCACCCACTGGGCGGCCAGCGGCCGGAGCGCGCGCGGGAGGGCCAGCACCTGCGACAGACGCAGCCCGTAGAACGCGTTGCGCACCCCCAGGAAGAAGGCGCCGGCGGCCGCGGTGAGCGGGTTGCCGCCGGCCGCGAGCGCCCCGACCAGGGCGAACTGGGAGGCGCCGGTGAACACCAGGAGGCTGAGTGCGCAGGTCTGAAGCAGGCCGAGCCCGCTGCCGGCCGAGGTCACCCCGAAGGCGAACCCGGAGAGTCCCACGGCGACGCCGACCCCGAGGGCGTCCCGGACGACGGCGGAGTCCGGTTTCGGCTCGCCTTCGCCACGTATGTCTGCGAGTGCTGTCTGTTGTGCCACGCCCAGGACGTTACGTACCGCCGTCCCGCGCGTCTTGTACGTTCTTGCGCCCGCTCGGGCGCGCGACGCCGGGACCGCGCTCGCGCGGGTGCGCTCCGGAACCGTGCCCGCGCGGGTCCGGCCCGGGACCCCGCCCGCGCGGGTCCGCTCCGGATCCGCGCTCGCGCTGGTAGGCGCCCGGCGGGACGCCGACGATCCGGGCGAAGTGCCGGTTGAGGTGCGGCTGGTCGGTGAAGCCGACGGCGACGGCCGCCTCGGCGGGTGCCGTGCCCGCGTCCAGCAGCAGCCGGGCGCGGCGCACCCGGGCGTCGGTCAGCCAGGTGTGCGGGGGCATGCCGTAGGCGTCGCGGAACGCCCGCAGCAGTGCGAAGGGGCTGGTGCCGAGGTCGGTGGCGAGCCGCTCCAGGGTCGGCGGCTCGGCCATCCGCTCCTCCAGCACGGCACGCGCGCGTGCGGCGAGCAGGGCGCCGGCGGTGCGGACCTGCCGCTGTGGCAGCGGACCGCCGTTCGACCGCAGCAGCCGGGTCACCGCCACCCGCAGCAGCGTGTCGGCGGCGAGCGCGTTGCCCTCGTCGGCGGCGCGCAGCACCCGGTGCACCAGGGCGACGGAGTACGGGTCGTCGAGCATCGGGCTGACGAAGCCGGGGGTGCCCCGGATCGCGGTGGTCTCCGCGGCGATCGCCGCCACCAGTTCCGGGGACGGGTAGACCGCCCCGTACCGCCAGCCCTCGGGGACCCCGGCCCGGCCGGTGTGCGCGGTGTCGGGGTTGACGAGCGCGAGCGCCCCGGCGCCGACGGTCACGTCGGAACCCCGGTGCCGGAAGACCTCGACCCCGTCCGCGATCCCGGCGATCACGAAATGCTCGTGGGTGTGCCGGACGAACGTCTTCCGGACATACCGGGCACGCAGCAGATCGACGTCGGGCAGCGCCTCGTACCGCCAGTGCCGCGCCCGCTCGTCCGATCCCGTCATAGGCCCATTGTCGACCGCCCCGCCCCACCCGACCGACCGCACCCCGCACCTCGGCTCCCGCCGGGCCGCCTGGCTCGGTTGCCACCCCGCGCCCCTCTTCCCTGCACCCCCACCTCCCTCATATCCGAAGGTCAGACCTGGTTGTCAGTGGCCGGGTGCAGGATGGACGCATGGCGAAATCCGCGCACCGGGCCCTCGACGGCTTCTCCCCCGCGACCCGCGGCTGGTTCACGGGGGCGTTTTCCGCGCCCACCGCGGCCCAGGCGGGCGCGTGGCAGGCCATCGGGGCGGGCTCGGACGTGCTGGTGGTCGCCCCGACCGGCTCCGGCAAGACGCTGGCCGCCTTCCTCGCCGCCCTGGACCAGCTGGCCTCGGCCCCGCCCCCGGCCGACCCGAGGAAGCGCTGCAGGGTGCTGTACGTGTCTCCGCTCAAGGCCCTCGCGGTCGACGTCGAGCGGAACCTGCGCAGTCCGCTGACCGGCATCCGCCAGGAGTCCGTGCGCCTCGGCCTGCCCGAGCCGGAGATCAGGGTCGGCATCCGCTCCGGTGACACCCCGCCCGCCGAGCGCCGCGCCCTCTCCACCCGCCCGCCGGACATCCTGATCACCACCCCGGAGTCCCTGTTCCTGATGCTGACGTCGGCCACGCGCGACGCGCTGACCGGCATCGAGACGGTGATCCTGGACGAGGTGCACGCGGTCGCAGGCACCAAGCGCGGCGCGCATCTCGCGCTCTCCCTGGAGCGGCTGGACGAGCTGCTGCCGAAGCCGGCCCGCCGCATCGGCCTGTCGGCCACCGTCCGCCCGGTCGACGAGGTGGCCCGCTATCTCTCGCCGCGCCGCAAAGTGGAGATCGTCCAGCCCCGGTCCGGCAAGGAGTTCGACCTCTCCGTCGTCGTACCCGTGGAGGACATGGGCGAGCTGGGCGGCTCCCCGGCCACCGACGCCAAGGAGGGCGGGGACCGGCCGTCGATCTGGCCGCATGTGGAGGAGCGGATCGCCGACCTGGTGCAGGCCCACCGCTCGACCATCGTCTTCGCCAACTCGCGCCGGCTGGCGGAGCGGTTGTGCAACCGGCTCAACGAGATCGCCTACGAGCGCGTGACGGGCGAGCCGCTGGACGAGCACCACTCCCCCGCCGAGCTGATGGGCGGCTCGGGCGCGGCCCAGGGCGCCCCGCCGGTCATCGCCCGCGCGCACCACGGCTCGGTCTCCAAGGAGCAGCGCGCCCTGGTCGAGGAGGACCTGAAGGCCGGCCGGCTGCCCGCCGTGGTGGCCACCTCCAGCCTTGAACTGGGCATCGACATGGGCGCGGTGGACCTGGTCGTCCAGGTCGAGTCGCCGCCTTCGGTGGCCTCCGGCCTGCAGCGCGTCGGCCGCGCGGGACACCAGGTCGGCGCGGTCTCCACCGGCGTGGTCTTTCCCAAGTACCGGGGCGACCTGGTGCAGGCGGCCGTGGTCACCGAACGGATGCGCACCGGCTCCATCGAGTCCCTGAGGGTGCCGGCCAACCCCCTCGACGTGCTGGCACAGCAGCTGGTCGCGATGACCGCGCTGGACACCTGGCAGTTCGACGACCTGCTCGCCATGGTCCGCCGGGCGGCTCCGTTCGCCTCGCTCCCGGAGTCGGCGTTCACCGCGGTCCTGGACATGCTCGCGGGCCGCTATCCGTCCGACGCCTTCGCGGAGTTGCGCCCGCGCGTGGTCTGGGACCGGGTCGCGGGCACGGTCACCGGCCGCCCCGGCGCCCAGCGGCTCGCCGTCACCTCCGGCGGCACCATTCCCGACCGCGGCCTCTTCGGGGTCTTCCTGGCCGGAGCCGACCCCAAGAAGGGCGGCGGCCGGGTCGGCGAGCTGGACGAGGAGATGGTGTACGAGTCCCGGGTGGGTGATGTCTTCACCCTGGGCACCAGTTCGTGGCGCATCGAGGACATCACGCGGGACCGCGTCCTGGTCTCCCCGGCCCCCGGGGTGCCGGGCCGGCTGCCCTTCTGGAAGGGCGACCAGCTGGGCCGCCCGCTCGAACTGGGCCGCGCGGTGGGCGCGTTCCTGCGCGAGGTCGGCTCGCTCTCCAAGGACGACGCCCGGCTGCGCCTGCTCGCGGCGGGCCTGGACGCCTGGGCGGCGGACAACGTGCTGTCGTACCTCGACGAACAGCGCGAGGCCTGTGGCCATGTCCCCGACGACCGGACGATCGTCGTGGAGCGCTTCCGCGACGAACTGGGCGACTGGCGGGTCGTCGTCCACTCCCCCTTCGGCGCCCAGGTGCACGCCCCGTGGGCACTGGCCCTCGGCGCCCGGCTGTCCGAGCGGTACGGCATGGACGCCCAGGTCATGCACGCCGACGACGGCATCGTGCTGCGGCTGCCCGACGCCGATCTGATGGGCCTGGACCTGCTCGACCAGGCCCCCACGAAGTCGGGCACCGAATACGACGCCGAGCAGGCGCCCGTCGGCGCGGCGGACGTCGCCTTCGACAAGGGCGAGGTCAACCAGATCGTCACCGACCAGGTGGGCGGCTCGGCCCTGTTCGCCTCCCGGTTCCGCGAGTGCGCGGCCCGCGCGCTGCTGCTGCCCCGCCGCAGCCCGGGCAAGCGCACCCCACTGTGGCAGCAGCGTCAGCGCGCCGCCCAACTGCTCCAGGTGGCGAGCGAGTTCGGGTCCTTCCCGATCGTCCTGGAGGCGGTGCGCGAGTGCCTCCAGGACGTCTTCGACGTCCCCGGGCTCGTCGAGCTGATGGGCGACCTCGAATCCCGCAAGGTCCGCCTGGTCGAGGTCACCACCCCGGAGCCGTCCCCGTTCGCCCGCTCCCTCCTCTTCGGATACGTCGCCCAGTTCCTGTACGAGGGCGACTCCCCGCTCGCCGAGCGCCGCGCGGCCGCACTCTCCCTGGACTCCCGGCTGCTCGCCGAGCTGCTGGGCCAGGCGGAGCTGCGCGAGCTGCTCGACGCGGACGTGCTGACCGAGCTGGAGCGCGAGCTCCAGTGGCTGACCGAGGACCGCCGGATCAAGGACCCGGAAGGCGTCGCCGACGTGCTGCGGCTGCTCGGGCCGCTCACGGACGCCGAGTTGGCCGAGCGGGGCGCCGAGCCGCACTGGGCCAAGGAGCTGGCCGGTGCCCGCCGGGCGATCAGGGTCCGGATCTCCGGCACCGACCACTGGGCGGCGATCGAGGACGCGGGCCGGCTGCGCGACGCCCTCGGCACCGCCCTGCCGGTCGGTGTCCCCGAGGCGTTCACCGAACCGGTGAAGGACCCGCTCGGCGACCTCCTCGCCCGGTACGCCCGCACGCACGGCCCGTTCACGTCGGCCACGGCGGCGGCCCGGTTCGGGCTCGGGGTGGCGGTGACGGAGGGCGCGTTGCAGCGGCTGGCCGCGGGCGGCCGGGTGGTGCAGGGCGAGTTCCATCCGGCGGGCATCGGCCAGGAGTGGTGCGACGCGGCCGTGCTGCGCAGGCTGCGCCGCCGCTCCCTGGCCGCGCTCCGGCACGAGCTGGAGCCGGTGGCACCGGCCGCGCTCGCACAGTTCCTGCCGCAGTGGCAGCACATCGGCAAGGGGCACGGGCTGCGCGGCATCGACGGACTGGTGCGCGCCGTCGAGCAGTTGCAGGGCGCCTCGGTACCGGCGTCGGCCCTGGAGAAGCTGGTCCTGCCGTCCCGGGTGGCCGGCTACACGCCCTCGATGCTCGACGAACTCACCGCCGCCGGAGAGATCGTGTGGGCCGGCGCGGGCGCATTGCCGGGCAAGGACGGCTGGGTCTGCCTGTATCTGGCGGACGCGGCCCCACTGCTCCTGCCCCCGCCGCACCCCCTGGAGCTGACGGCCCTCCACCAGTCCGTCCTGGACACCCTCTCCGGCGGCTACGGCCTGTTCTTCCGTCAGATCGCCGACCAGGTCCGCGCCACCACCCACCCCGACGCCACCGACCCCCAACTGGCCGACGCCGTCTGGGACCTGGCCTGGTACGGCCGGCTCACCAACGACACGCTGGCCCCGATGCGCTCCCTGCTGGGCTCGGGCCGTACCGCGGGCGCCACGGCCCACCGCGCCAAGCGCGCCGTCCCACGCGGCCGCTACGGCTCCCTGACGGCCGCCGCCCGCACCGCCTCCCGTACCGGCCCGCCGACCGTCGCCGGCCGCTGGTCCCTGCTCCCGCAGCGGGAGCCGGACACCACCGTGCGCGCCCATGCCCTGGCCCGCACCCTGCTCGACCGGCACGGTGTGGTCACCCGGGGAGCGGTCGCGGCGGAGGGTGTCGAGGGCGGCTTCTCGGCGGTGTACCGCATCCTGTCGGCGTTCGAGGAGAGCGGGCAGGCCCGCCGGGGTTACGTCGTCGAGGGGCTCGGCGCGGCCCAGTTCGCGATGGACGGCGCGGTGGACCGGCTGCGCGCGGTGTCCAACGCCCGCGAGCGCGGGGAGGCACCCCTGGGCACCACCTTCGGAGACCACGCCCTGGCCACTCCCACGGGCTTCACGAACGGCGGCCCGGTCCATCCCGCCGGCTTCGGAGACAGCGGCCCGGCCACCCCCGCCGGCTTCGGTATCGAGACCCCCCTCGGCCCCATCGACGAGGCCGACTTCCAGGTCCTGGACGGCGACTTCACCTGGCCCCCCGAGCCCCCCACCGCCCCCGGGGACTACGTCTCCCCGAAGGACCGCGCCCCCGCGGACCCCTTCGCCGCCCCCGGCTACGGCGGCCCCCGAGGCGGCAGCCCCGCGAACCCCTACACCTACGGCAACCGCCACACCCGTACCCCCACCACGCCCGACCCCAGAGCCGTGGTCCTCGCCGCCGCCGACCCCGCCAACGCCTACGGCGCCGCCCTGCCCTGGCCCGAGCCGCCGACCGGCGCCGGGCACAAGCCGGGCCGCAAGGCGGGCTCGCTGGTCGTCCTGGTGGACGGCGAGCTGACCCTCTACATGGAGCGCGGCGGCAAGACCCTGCTGGCCTGGCCCTCCGCCCCGGACACGGACGCCGGCGACGACCCCCGCCTGCGTACGGCCGCCGAGGCCCTCGCGGCCGCCGCCCGCGCCGGCACCCTCGGCACGGTGACGGTGGAGCGCGTCAACGGCGCCACGGCCCTGACCTCGCCGCTGGGCACCCTGCTGGAAGGAGCGGGCTTCATCGCGACCCCGCGCGGCCTGCGCCTACGGGCGTGAACCAGCAGGAACATGAAGACCGCGCCCCCGGTGCGCCGCCCGCGCCCTCGCCGCCCCCGGTCCACCCTCCACGCCCCCGTGTCACCCTTGACCCATGCCCGAAGGTGACACGGTCTGGCAGGCCGCGCGGCGCCTGCACGACGCGCTCGCCGGCCAGGTGCTGACCCGCAGCGACTTCCGGGTGCCCAAGTACGCCACCGTCGACCTCACCGGCCGTACCGTCCTCGGCACCACCCCGCGCGGCAAGCATCTGCTCACCCGCTTCGAGGGCGGCCTGACCCTGCACACGCATCTGCGGATGGAGGGCGCGTGGAAGGTCTACGGGAGCGGCGAACGCTGGAAGGGCGGTCCCGCCCACCAGATCAGGGCCATCCTCGGCGCCGCCGACCGCACGGCCGTCGGCTACCGCCTCCAGGTCCTGGAGTTCCTGCGCACCGGCGAGGAGGAACGCGCGGTCGGCCACCTCGGCCCCGACCTGCTGGGCCCCGACTGGAACCCCGACCGCGCCCTCGCCAACCTGCTCGCCGACCCTGCCCGCCAGCTCGGCGAGGCCCTTCTCGACCAGCGCAACCTCGCCGGCATCGGCAACGTCTACAAGAGCGAGCTCTGCTTCCTGATCGGCGCGACTCCCTGGCTCCCGGTCGGTGCGCTCCCCGCCGAGCGCGCCGCGAAACTCCCCGACCTCGCCAAGCGGCTCCTGGAGGCCAACCGCGAGCGCCCGGTCCGTCGCACCACGGGCCTGCGCGACCAGGACCTGTTCGTCTACGGCCGTGCACCCGGCCCCTGTCTGCGCTGCCACACCCCGATCCGGGTGGCCGACCAGGGCGACGGCTCCCGCGAGCGCCCCACCTACTGGTGCCCCGCCTGCCAGACCGGCCCCGCCCCCGCCGCGGGCGCCCGCCGCGCCCCGAGAAGCCGCCGCCGCCCGACCAATTGACGACCCGTCAGATCCGCTCGTACCGTCCCTTCATGTCCCTCAAGGCGTACGACCTCACCGGACGCACCGCATTCGTCACCGGGGCCGCCGGAGGTATCGGCCGGGCCTCCGCCGTGCTGCTCGCCGAGGCGGGTGCGACCGTGCACTGTGCCGACCGGAACGCGGAAGGCCTGCACGAGACGGCCACGCTGATCAAGGACGGCGGCGGCACCGCCCACACCCACACCGTCGACGTCACCGACCGGACACAGCTCGGGCAGGCCGTCCGGTCCTGCGAGCGGCTGGACGTCATGGCGGCCATCGCCGGGATCATGCACCGCAGCCCGGTGCTGGAGACAAGGGACGAGGACCTCGACCGGGTGCTGAACGTCAACTTCAAGGGCGTCCTGCACTCCTGTCAGGAGGCGGCGCGGTTGATGCTCGACCGGCGGACCGGGGGCAGCATCATCACCATGGCGTCCGGTGCGATCGACACCGGGGGCCCCGGCCTGCTCTGCTACGGCGCCGCCAAGGCGGCCGTGGTCCAGCTGACCAAGACGCTCGCGAACGAGGTCGGCCGGCAGGGCATCCGCGTCAACGCGGTCGCCCCGGGCTGGACCCGCACCCCCATGACCGAGCGCGACGACGGTGAGGAGCAGCGGCAGACGGAGGCGTGGATGGCCCGGCTGTCGCCCCTGGGCCGGGTCGGCGAGGCGGCGGACGTCGCACATGCCGTGCTGTATCTGGCGTCCGACGCCTCCTCGTTCACTACGGGCCAGATCCTGCGCCCGAACGGAGGGGTCGCGATGCCCTGGTAGCGCCCTGCGTCCGCCACGCGGCCCGCCACCGCCCGGGGCCCAGGGCTCCCGCCGCCCGGTTCCTCGGCACGCAGTTCACCGGCAGCAGGCTCAGTCCCCAGCCTCCGGCGGCCACGGTCCCCTCCAGGGCCCCGGCGCCGTCGGCGAAGGTGATCCGCAGCACGGCCCACCACCACACCGCCGCGAATCCCAGGGCAACCCCCCAGCGCACTATCCGTCCCACCATGGCCGCCACCTCCAGCCGGACGCTAGAACGCCGCCCGGTCCACCGGGGAGGCGCACCGAGGGCTCACCGATGCAACGGCCGTCGGCCGGCGTCAGCCACAGCTACGCGTTCTCCGCCTGGAACATCCAGTGATGTTTCTCCAGATCCGCCGTGATCCCGATGAAGATGTCCTGGGAGACCGGATCCGGCTCAGCGGTGGCCATGACCCGCTCCCGCATCCGGGTGATCACCGCGCCCAGCGCGTCCACCAGGGCACCCACCGCGTCCGAGTCCTTGACCCAGCCCCCGGGGGCCGCGGCGATGCCGCTGCCGGCGGCCACCGTCACCGCACGTCCGTCCGGCGAGACGCCCAGCGCCGAAGCCCGCTCGGCGACCGTGTCGGAGTGCGTCCGGGCCGTGCCGACGACCTCGTCGAGCTGGAGGTGGACGGTCCGGAAGCGGGGACCGACCACGTTCCAGTGGATCTGCTTGGCGATCAGCGCCAGGTCCACGAGATCGACGAGGGCGCCCTGGAGCGCCTCGGCCACGGTCTTCAGGTCCGCGTCGGACAGCGGGCTCTTCACGACGTACATGCGTCTCTCCGGTCGTTTCGCCCCCTGTCGGTCCTCCCACCATGACCGCAGCACCCGACACCGGCAAATGGACGCACCCCGTCCCCGGGCATACGAAGGCCCCGGCCGGGGCCTCCCCAGGTCTGCCTGGAGAGGCCCCGGCCGGGGCAACGTACACTTTTTCGACGCCGGGTCGGCGCCGCGTCGGGCTACGCCCGCACAGGCGTCACGCGGCGACCACGTCCACTGCCTCGGCGGGTGCCTTGATGGTCACCCGTTCCGGTGGCACACCGGTCACCGAGACGGTACCCAGCATCGGGCGAACCGGCGTGGGCACGGACTCGGTGGCCTGAGCGGACTGGGCCAGCTCGGCGAGGGCGAGTTCGTCGCTCACTTCCCGCATGAGCTCGGACATCCGTACGTCCAGCGCGTCGCAGATGGCGGAGAGCAGCTCAGAGGAAGCCTCCTTCTGCCCCCGCTCCACCTCGGAGAGATAGCCGAGTGAGACTCGGGCGGACGAGGAGACTTCGCGCAGAGTACGGCCCTGGCGCTGGCGCTGCCGACGCAGCACGTCACCCAGCAGGCGACGGAGCAGAATCATCGGTGGCTCCCTCCTCGGACCGCGTAGCCGCATCCTTCACGCCCCACCGTACCGCCTTGCGCCGCGGCCGTGCGGGGAGCGATGTCGTGTTCACTCAGGGCTGCAAACATCAAAACCCCCCGTTCTGTTCCGTATCCTGTGTCCGCTCATTCCCGGTCTGTTCGCTCGCGAGCTCCCTCAGAAGCAGCGCGAGCACGCTCCGTACACTCTCTCTACGAATTTCCGCACGGTCGCCGTTCAACCGCAGGGCCTCCACTTTTCCGCCAGCGGCAGAACCGGAACCTGCTGCGAAGGGGCCGTCGACGGCCACGAAAACCGTGCCGACCGGACGGCCGTCCTGGGGTTCGGGGCCGGCGACCCCGGTGGTCGCAAGGCCCCAGTCGGCGCCCAGCGCCTGCCGCACTCCGGCCGCCATCTGGGCCGCGACCTGCGGATCCACCGCGCCGTGCTGGGCCAGCAGAGTGGCGTCGACACCCAGCACGTCGTGCTTGAGCTCGGTGGCGTAGGCGGTGACCGAACCCCGGAACGCCTTGGACGCCCCGGGGACCGTGGTGATCTCCGCCGCTACCAGGCCGCCGGTCAGCGACTCGGCGACAGCCAGGGTCTGCCCCCTCACCGTCAGTAGTCGCACCAGTTCGGCGGCCGTGGAACTCACGCTTCTGTCTCCTCCAACGCCGCTGCGCGCTCGGCGATTCCCTGCCGCCGCAGCACAATGGCCTGTCTCACATAGTCGAGGCCGGTCAGCACTGTCAGCACGACGGCCGCGGCCATCAC
The DNA here is from genome assembly GCF_053611365.1 of Streptomyces sp. NPDC054813. Lineage (NCBI taxonomy): Bacteria > Bacillati > Actinomycetota > Actinomycetes > Kitasatosporales > Streptomycetaceae > Streptomyces > Streptomyces sp. NPDC054813. The sequence continues at coordinate 188,850 of NZ_JBSHAF010000021.1, forward strand.
CCAGAACCTCAGCGTTGCCAGCCACCCCGTCAGCGCCAGCACGTACATCCCCACGGCCACGCCCTGGGTGAGGGTCTTGAGCTTGCCGCCGCGGCTGGCCGGGATCACGCCGTAGCGGATGACCAGGAAACGCAGCAGGGTGATCCCGAGTTCCCGGCCGAGGATCACGACCGTCACCCACCAGGGCAGGTCGCCGAGCGAGGAGAGACAGATCAGCGCCGCCCCCATGATCGCCTTGTCGGCGATGGGGTCGGCGATCTTCCCGAAGTCGGTGACCAGGTCGTAGGTGCGCGCCAGATGGCCGTCGAACAGGTCGGTGATCATGGCGATGGCGAAGGCGGCCCAGGCGAGCGAGCGCCAGGCCGGGTCGTATCCGCCGCCGGCCAGCATCAGGGCGACGAAGCCGGGGACCAGGACCAGCCGGAGCATGGTCAGCAGATTGGCGACGTTCCACAGGCTGGCCTGGTTGACGGCGGCAGCGGCGATCTTCCCGCCCCGCACGGGTCGCTCGCCGTCACGGGAACCGGAATCCCCGGCGCCGAGGCTCGGGGCACCAGCGTGCTCGGCACCTGAGGAACCCGTGGCACCGGCGCTCTCGACACCGGCGCTCTCGACACCGACGTTCTGCGGACCAGTTTTCTCGACACCGGCGTCCTGCGGACCGGAGAGATCCGGAGCGGCGGGATCCGGAGCGGCACCGGAGGTGGCGGCGGAGCCCGGGACGGCGCCCTGTGCGCCGGAGGAGCCGCCCGCGGCGGACGCCGGGACTCCGGTCATCTGCCGGCCTCCTCACTCCACGCGGGCACGCCCTGCAGCGGCTCGGCCACCAGGTCGACACCCTCCGTACCGACCACCTTCGCCTCGACGATACGGCCGACGCGCAGTCCTTCGCCGCTCGTGAGCAGTACCTGCCCGTCCGTCTCCGGCGCCTGGTGGGCCGCCCGGCCGTGGACGCCGTCCTCGTCGTCGACGGATTCCACGAGGACGTGCACGGTCTCGCCGACGCGCTCCTCGGCCCGCTGCGAGACGAGTTCCTCGGCAAGCCGGGAGACCCGCGCGAGCCGCTCGGCGACGAGGTCCTCGTCCAGCTTGTTCTCGTACGTGGCGGCCTCGGTGCCCTCCTCGTCGGAGTACCCGAAGACACCGATCGCGTCGAGCCGCGCGCCGTTCAGGAAGCGCTCCAGCTCGGCCAGGTCGGAGGCGGACTCGCCGGGGAAGCCGACGATGAAGTTGGAGCGGACGCCGGCCTGCGGTGCCTTGGACCTGATGGTGTCGAGCAGCTCCAGGAAGCGGTCGGTGTCCCCGAAGCGGCGCATGGCCCGCAGCACGCCCGGGGCGGAGTGCTGGAAGGACAGGTCGAAGTACGGGACGACGTTCGGCGTGGAGGTGAGGACGTCGATCAGGCCGGGGCGCATCTCGGCCGGCTGGAGGTAGCTGACGCGCACCCGCTCGATGCCGTCGACCTCGGCCAGCTCCGGCAGCAGGGACTCGAGAAGGCGGATGTCGCCCAGGTCCTTGCCGTAGGAGGTGTTGTTCTCGGAGACCAGCATGACCTCCTTCACGCCCTGCTCGGCCAGCCAGCGGGTCTCGTTCAGCACGTCGCTGGGGCGGCGTGAGATGAAGGAGCCGCGGAAGGAGGGGATGGCGCAGAAGGAGCAGCGCCGGTCGCAGCCGGAGGCGAGCTTGACCGAGGCGACCGGGGCGCCGTCCAGCCGGCGGCGCAGGGGCGCACGCGGGCCGGAGGCGGGCGCCAGGCCCTCCGGGAGATCGGACGGGCCGTGCCCGGGCAGTGCCACCGAGGCGGCCGAGTCCTGCCGCTCGGCCGGGCTGATGGGAAGCAGCTTGCGCCGGTCGCGCGGGGTGTGCGAGGCGTGGATGCCGCCGTTGAGGATGGTCTGCAGCCGGTCGGAGATGTCGGCGTAGTCGTCGAAGCCGAGCACGCCGTCCGCCTCCGGCAGCGCCTCGGCGAGTTCCTTGCCGTACCGCTCGGCCATGCAGCCCACCGCCACGACGGCCTGGGTTCTGCCGTGCCCCTTGAGATCGTTGGCCTCGAGGAGGGCGTCGACGGAGTCCTTCTTGGCGGCCTCGACGAATCCACAGGTGTTGACCACGGCGACATCCGCGTTCTCGGCGTCCTCGACGAGCTGCCAGCCGTCCGCCTCCAAACGGCCTGCGAGCTCCTCCGAGTCCACCTCGTTACGGGCGCAGCCGAGAGTGACTAGTGCGACGGTACGGCGTTCAGGCATGGGCTCAAGACTACTTCGTCCCACCGACAGCCCACGTCGAAGGGGCTGGCCGATCATGGCCAACCCCTTGGTACGTGCTGGATCCGAACGGTTATCCGACTTCCGGGTCGCCCTTGGTGTAGGTCAGGCGCTCCACGGCTCCGGGCCGGAACTGGTCCTCGATCTTCTTGCCGTTGACGTAGAGCTGGATGGCTCCGGCGTCGCCGAGGATCAGGTTGATCTTGGAGCTGTCCTGGAAGGTCTTGGACTCGCCCTTCTTCAGAAGCCCGTCGAACAGCATCCGGCCGTTGTGGTCCTTGGCCGAGATCCAGCTGCGTCCGTTCACCGCGCTGACCTGGACGGTGACCTTGTCCTGGGGTGCGGCGGCGATCGCGCTGTCGGAGGGCTCGGGGGTCTTGTCGGGCTTGCTTTCCTTCGGGGTCGGCGAGGCCGGCTTGCTGGTCGTCGGGGTGGCTCCCTCGGCGACCGACGCCTTGGCGTCGTCGCCGTTGCCGCCCTTGAAGGCGGTGAAGCCGACGAATCCGATCACGACGACGATCGCGGCGACCATGGCCGCCGTCCAGTTGGGTCCTCGGCGCTCGGGGCGGATACGTTCCGCCTCGAACAGCGGGGCGGCGGGCGTCGGCGCGGGCCGCCCACCACCGTGTTCGGCCGCGAACTGCGCCAGCAGCGGTTCGGGGTCGAGGCCGACGGCCTTGGCGAGGGTCCTGATGTGCCCGCGGGCGTAGACGTCGCCGCCGCAGGGGGCGAAGTCGTCGGCCTCGATGGCGTGCACGATGGCGATGCGGACCCGGGTGCTCCCGCTGATCTCGTCGACGGTCAGCCCGGCGGCGATGCGGGCCTGCTTGAGGGCTCGGCCTACGGAGGGGCGGTTTTCCTCGGACACGTCTGGGAACGGACGCTCGTCTTCAGGGGAGTTGCTGCCGATGGACACGGGGGCGCCTTTCGAGCGTGTAGCCACCTGTGCTGGAAGTTCAGTCTATGGGGGGTACGAAAGGGTGGGGCAACCGGGCGGTGGGACTTTGTACGCCATCGGTATGGCCGGGCATCCCGATGACGGGTCAGGCGTGCGCCCCAGGGTGGGGTACCCACCTTTCCTCTCGCTCAACTTGACGTACGTCAAAGGGAAACGGTTGCCCGACGGTCTCTAACGGGTGGATCACGACATGCCTCCACCGGCCTACAGGCGCCCGAAGCCCTGAAACAGACCTACCCCTCAGACTCCCCACGGATCACAGCAAGCACTCCGTCCAGCTCATCGGGTTTCACCAGAACGTCGCGCGCCTTGGACCCTTCGCTGGGCCCGACCACCCCGCGCGACTCCATGAGGTCCATGAGCCGGCCCGCCTTGGCGAAGCCCACCCGCAGCTTGCGCTGAAGCATGGAGGTGGAGCCGAACTGCGTGGAGACGACCAGCTCGGCCGCCTGGCACAGCAGGTCGAGGTCGTCGCCGATGTCCTCGTCGATCTCCTTCTTCTGCTTGGAGCCCACGGTGACGTCGTCCCGGAAGACCGGCGCCATCTGGTCCTTGCAGTGCTGGACGATCACCGCGACCTCTTCTTCGGTGACGAACGCGCCCTGCATACGGGTCGGCTTGTTCGCCCCCATCGGCAGGAACAGGCCGTCGCCCTTGCCGATCAGCTTCTCGGCGCCGGGCTGGTCGAGGATGACGCGACTGTCGGCGAGCGAGGAGGTGGCGAAGGCGAGCCGGGAGGGCACGTTCGCCTTGATGAGGCCGGTGACCACGTCGACCGACGGGCGCTGGGTGGCGAGCACCAGGTGGATGCCGGCCGCCCGCGCGAGCTGCGTGATGCGCACGATCGAGTCCTCGACGTCCCGGGGCGCGACCATCATCAGGTCGGCGAGCTCGTCGACGATCACCAGGAGATACGGATAGGTCTTGAGCTCCCGCTCGCTGCCCTCCGGCGTCTTCAGCTTGCCGTCGCGGATGGCCCGGTTGAAGTCGTCGATGTGCCGGTACCCGAACGCCGCCAGATCGTCGTAGCGCAGGTCCATCTCGCGCACGACCCACTGGAGCGCCTCGGCGGCCCGTTTCGGGTTGGTGATGATCGGCGTGATCAGGTGCGGGATGCCCTCGTAGGCGGTCAGCTCGACCCGCTTGGGGTCGACCAGGACCATCCGGACGTCCTCCGGGGTCGCCCGCATCATGACCGAGGTGATCAGGCAGTTGATGCAGGACGACTTGCCGGAGCCGGTGGCGCCGGCGACGAGCACGTGCGGCATCTTCGCCAGCGAGTGCATGACGTAGCCGCCCTCGACGTCCTTGCCGAAGGCGACCAGCATCGGGTCGTCGTCCTCGGCGGACTCGGCGAGCCGCAGCACGTCACCGAGGTTGACCATTTCCCGGTCGGTGTTGGGGATCTCGATGCCGACCGCGGACTTGCCGGGGATCGGGCTGATGATCCGCACGTCCGGGCTGGCGACGGCGTACGCGATGTTCTTGGTGAGGGCGGTGATCCGCTCGACCTTGACGGCGGGGCCGAGCTCGACCTCGTACCGGGTGACCGTCGGGCCGCGGGTGAAGCCGGTGACGCGCGCGTCGACCTTGAACTCGGAGAAGACGTTGGAGAGCGAGGCGACGACCTTGTCGTTGGCCTCGCTGCGCGACTTGCCCGGGCCACCCCGGGTGAGCAGGTCCAGGGAGGGCAGCGAGTAGGTGATGTCGCCGGAGAGCTGGAGCTGCTCGGCGCGCGGCGGCAGGTCGCGGGGCTTCTCGGGGGCCGGCTTGGTCAGGTCGGCGACGACCGGTTCGACCTTGAGCTTCTCCTGCTTGGGCCGCGCGGCCGGGACCGGACTCGGGCTGGGGCTGGGGGCCGGCACGGGCGTGGGCGTGGTGTCCTCGCGGTCGCCGACGCTGACGCCCTGGGTGAGGTCGGCGACGAGCGGCGAGGGCGGCATCCCGTGCATGACCGCCCCGTCGAGCGCGGCGGCGGCCGCCGCGGCGACGTCCACGGCGTCCATCCGACGGCCCATCTCGGGCTGCGGCACGGCGGAGCGCCGCGGGCGGCCCCGGCGCTTGGCGAGGGCCTCCTGCTCGGCGACGTCCGGGTCGTAGTCCTGGGGGGCGCCGGAGCGCCTGCGCGAGCGTGCGGGCAGCGCCTCGCGCCACTGCTCGTCGTAGCGCTCGTCGTCGGTCTGCTCGCCGTACTCGCCGTACTCGTCGGGTTCGATGTCGTGCAGCAGCCCGAGGCGGATACCGAGCGCGCGCAGCCGCTGCGGGATCGCGTTCACCGGGGTCGCGGTGACGACGAGCAGCCCGAAGACCGTGAGCAGCGCCAGCAGCGGTACGGCGAGGACCTCGGTCATGGTGTACGTCAGCGGGGTCGCCGCCGCCCAGCCGATGAGGCCGCCGGCGTCCCTTATGCCCTGCATGCCGTCGCCGCGTGCGGGCGAGCCGCAGGCGATGTGGACCTGGCCGAGCACGCCGATGACGAGCGCGGACAGGCCGATAACGATCCGGCCGTTGGCCTCCGGCTGCTCGGGGTGGCGCATGAACCGTACGGCGATCACCACGAGCAGTATCGGCACCAGCAGGTCGAGGCGGCCGAAAGCACCGGTGACCAGGATCTCCACCAGATCGCCGACCGGGCCGCGCAGGTCGGCCCAGGTGCCGGCGGCGACGATCAGGGCGATACCCAGCAGGAGCAGCGCGACGCCGTCCTTGCGGTGGGCCGGGTCCAGGTTCTTGGCTCCCTGTCCTATGCCGCGGAAGACGGCGCCGACGGCGTGCGCGAGGCCGAGCCAGAGGGCGCGCACCAGGCGGTAGACGCCCCCGGTCGGGCTGGGCGCCGGCTTGGGTGCCGGCGCGGCCTTCTTCGCCGCGGCCCTCTTGGCGGGCGCCTTCTTGGCCGGGGCTTTCTTCACGGCGGCCTTTTTCGCCGGCGCCTTCGAGGGAGCGGCCTTCTTCGGGGGCTGCTTCTTGGCTGCCGAGGGACGTGAGGCCATGGGTGTGAGGTTACCGGGGGATGCGGCAGCGGACACGTGTGCCCACTGCTTCACCCGTTCGTGTCGCCCCGGTGGGGGCGCGGAACTGACGCGCTCTCATGGGCAACTGTGGCCGCCACCGTGGTCAGTTCTGCGAGGGAAGCGGTGGCGCGCCGCCGCCGGTACCCGGTTCGAGAGCGTCCAGCGCCCGGCGCAGGCCGGTGAGTTTGCGCTCCAGATGGGCCGCCGTGGCCACCGCCGCCGCGTCCGCGGACTCGTCGTCCAGCTGCTTGGACAGCGCCTCGGCCTGCTCCTCGACCGCCGCGAGCCGCGCGGAGAGCTCGGCGAGCAGCCCCGCGGACTCCTTGCCGGCGACCGCGCCCTTGCCGCCGCCCTCCAACTGCAGCCGAAGCAGCGCCGCCTGCTCACGGAGCTGGCAGTTCTTCATGTACAGCTCGACGAAGACCGAGACCTTGGCGCGCAGCACCCACGGGTCGAAGGGCTTGGAGATGTAGTCCACCGCGCCGGCCGCGTAACCCCGGAAGGTGTGGTGCGGGCCGTGGTTGATGGCGGTGAGGAAGATGATCGGGATGTCCCGGGTCCGCTCCCGCCGCTTGATGTGCGCCGCGGTTTCGAAACCGTCCATGCCCGGCATCTGGACGTCCAGCAGAATGACCGCGAAGTCGTCCGTGAGCAGTGCCTTGAGTGCTTCCTCCCCGGACGATGCCCGCACCAGTGTCTGATCGAGCGCAGAGAGGATGGCCTCCAGCGCCAGCAGATTCTCCGGCCGGTCATCGACCAGGAGGATCTTGGCCTTCTGCACCATGGCCCGCCCTCCTCGCCCCGGATGTGCACCGGGCGCCGCCCCAGGGGACGACTCCCTTTCGCCGCCCGTCCTTGTGCCGGTCATGGTAGCCGCACCCCGCCTGTCGCCACACCCTGTCACCGCGATGTCACTGTGCACGTAGCAGAAACGCAGCCGGGGACCAGAAGGTTCCCCCAATCCCGCACTTCTACACGGGTTCGACAACCCTGAGTCAGCAACTCCCCGTGCACACGGAAGGTTCCCGAAACGTTCACATCACACCCGCCCGTTCCGGTCACTCCTCGCGCATCCACTTCTCCATCACCGCCAGCAGGTGATCGGGGTCGACCGGCTTGGTGACATAGTCGGAAGCGCCGGACTCGATCGCCTTCTCGCGGTCACCCTTCATCGCCTTGGCGGTCAGCGCGATGATCGGCAGCCCCGCGAACTGCGGCATCCGACGGATCGCCGTGGTCGTCGCATAGCCGTCCATCTCGGGCATCATGATGTCCATCAGAACGACCGCGACATCGTCGTGCTGCTCCAGGACCTCGATGCCCTCGCGGCCGTTCTCGGCGTACAGCACCGACAGGCCGTGCTGCTCCAGGACGCTGGTGAGCGCGAAGACGTTGCGGATGTCGTCGTCGACGATCAGCACCTTCTCCCCGGTGAACCGTACGCCCCGGCGCGGCGCCGGAGCCATCGCCTCCTGCTCGGCCAGCACCGGCCACGACTCGGCGATCTGCGGGGTGGCCCGGCGACGGCGCCGGAAGAGCGCCGCGGCACCGTTCTGGGTCTCCTGGTACGACTTCACCTCGGCCGGCGTCTCGATCTCCACACCGGACAGCTCCGAGCCGTGGTTCTGCGAGGCGACCAGGTCCCCGGCCTCCAGCGCCGGCATGGACTGCTGGTAGCCCTGCGGCGGCAGTTCGCTGGGGTGCAGCGGCAGGTACAGCGTGAACGTCGAGCCGCGGCCCGGCTCGCTCTGCGCGTGGATCTCACCGCCGAGCAGCTGCGCGATCTCCCGCGAGATCGACAGACCGAGGCCCGTACCGCCGTACTTGCGGCTGGTCGTACCGTCGGCCTGCTTGAACGCCTCGAAGATGACCCGCATCTTGCTGGCCGCGATGCCGATCCCGGTGTCGGTGACCGAGAACGCGATCAGCGGCGCGTCCGGATCGCTGAGCGAGCCGGCCTCCAGGAGCTGCTCCCTGATCCCCACCGGCACATCGCCGCTCGCCGGCCGGATCACCAGCTCCACCGAGCCGGAGTCGGTGAACTTCACCGCGTTCGACAGCAGGTTGCGTAGCACCTGAAGGAGCCGCTGTTCGTCGGTGTGCAGGGTGGCGGGCAGCTCCGGGGAGACCCGCACCGACAGGTCGAGGCCCTTCTCCGCGGTCAGCGGCCGGAAGGTGGCCTCCACGTAGTCCACCAGCTGGACCAACGCGATACGCGTCGGGGAGACGTCCATCTTGCCCGCCTCGACCTTCGACAGGTCGAGGATGTCGTTGATCAGCTGGAGCAGGTCGGATCCCGCGCCGTGGATGGTCTCGGCGAACTCCACCTGCTTCGGGGAGAGGTTGCCCTCGGCGTTGTCGGCGAGCAGCTTGGCCAGGATCAGCAGCGAGTTGAGCGGGGTGCGCAGCTCGTGCGACATGTTGGCGAGGAACTCGCTCTTGTAGCGCATGGAGACGGCGAGTTGCTCGGCACGCTCCTCCAGGACCTGCCTGGCCTCCTCGATCTCGGTGTTCTTCACCTCGATGTCGCGGTTCTGCTGGGCCAGCAGCTCGGCCTTCTCCTCCAGTTCGGCGTTGGACGCCTGAAGGGCCTTCTGCCGGTTCTCCAGCTCCGCCGACCGCTCCCGCAGCTGCTCGGTCAGCTCCTGCGACTGCTTCAGCAGCACCTCGGTCTTGGTGTTGACGGAGATGGTGTTGACGCTGGTCGCGATCATCTCGGCGATCTGGTTGAGGAAGTCCTTCTGGATCTGGGTGAACGGCGTGAAGGACGCCAGCTCGATCACCCCGAGGACATTGCCCTCGAACAGCACCGGAAGCACGATCACCTGCGCCGGCGGGGCCTCGCCGAGCCCGGAGGAGATCTTCAGGTAGCCGGTGGGCGCCTTCTCCACCAGGATCGTGCGCTTCTCCTGGGCGGCCGTGCCGATCAGCGCCTCACCCGGCCGGAACGACGTCGGCATGGAGCCCATCGAGTAGCCGTACGACCCCTGCATGCGCAACTCGTAGGCCTCCTCGGTCTCCGCGCTCAGGTCCTTGCCGTCGACCAGGGGCATCGCCATGAAGAACGCGCCGTGCTGCGCGGTGACCACCGGCGTCAGCTCGCTCATGATCAGCGAGGCCACGTCCGCCAGGTCGCGGCGGCCCTGCATCAGCGCCGAGATACGCGCCAGGTTGCCCTTGAGCCAGTCCTGCTCCTGGTTGGCGACCGTGGTGTCGCGCAGGTTGGCGATCATCTTGTTGATGTAGTCCTGGAGTTCCTGGATCTCGCCGGAGGCGTCCACGTCGATCTTCAGGTTCAGGTCGCCGCGGGTCACGGCGGTCGCCACGCGTGCGATGGCACGCACCTGCCGGGTCAGGTTCCCGGCCATCTCGTTCACGGACTCGGTGAGGTCCCGCCAGGTGCCGTCCACGTCACGCACCCGTGCCTGACCGCCCAGCTGCCCCTCGGTGCCCACCTCGCGGGCCACCCGGGTGACCTCCTCGGCGAAGCTGGACAGCTGGTCGACCATCGTGTTGATCGTCGTCTTGAGTTCGAGGATCTCGCCGCGGGCGTCGATGTCGATCTTCTTGGTCAGGTCGCCCTTGGCGATGGCCGTGGTGACCATCGCGATGTTGCGCACCTGGCCGGTCAGGTTGGACGCCATCCCGTTCACCGATTCGGTGAGGTCCTTCCACGTACCCGCCACACCCGGTACGTGCGCCTGACCGCCCAGAATGCCGTCCGTGCCCACCTCACGGGCCACCTTGGTGACCTGGTCGGCGAACGAACTCAGCGTCTTGACCATCGTGTTGATGGTGTCGGCGAGCTGGGCCACCTCACCGCTCGCCTCGATGGTGACCTGCCGGGTCAGGTCACCGTTGGCGACCGCCGCCGACACCTGGGAGATGTTCCGCACCTGCATGGTCAGGTTGTTGGCCATCAGGTTCACGTTGTTGCTGAGGTCCTTCCAGATGCCCGTGACACCCGGAACATGCGCCTGACCGCCCAGGATGCCCTCGGTACCCACCTCACGGGCCACCCGGGTCACCTGCTCGGCGAAGCTGGACAGCTGGTCGACCATCGTGTTGACCGTCGTGACGAGTTCGAGGATCTCGCCCTTCGCGTCAACAGTGATCTTCTTCGACAGGTCGCCCTTGGCGACCGCCGTCGTGACCTCGGCGATGTTGCGGACCTGGATGGTCAGGTTGTTCGCCATGAAGTTCACGGACTGGGTGAGGTCCTTCCAGGTGCCCGCCACCCCCTGCACCTCGGCCTGGCCGCCCAGGATGCCCTCGGTGCCCACCTCGCGCGCCACGCGCGTGACCTCCTGGGCGAACGACGACAGCTGGTCGACCATCGTGTTCAGGGTGTTCTTCAGCTCCTGGATCTCACCGCGCGCGTCCACGGTGATCTTCTGGGAGAGGTCACCCCGGGCCACCGCGGTCGCCACCTGGGCGATGTTGCGCACCTGGGCGGTGAGGTTGCCGGCCATGCCGTTCACCGAGTCCGTCAGGTCCCGCCACACCCCGGCCACACCGGGCACCTGTGCCTGACCGCCGAGCCGGCCCTCCGTACCCACCTCGCGGGCCACCTTGGTGACCTGGTCGGCGAAGGCGGAGAGTTGATCGACCATCGTGTTGATCGTGCTCTTCAGTTCGAGGATCTCGCCGCGCGCGTCGACGTCGATCTTCTGGGACAGGTCGCCCCGTGCCACCGCCGTCGTCACCTGGGCGATCTGGCGTACCTGCGAGGTGAGGTTGCCCGCCATGAAGTTGACGGAGTCCGTGAGCTCCTTCCAGGTGCCCGAGACGCCGTCCACGCGGGCCTGACCGCCGAGGCGGCCCTCCGTGCCCACGTCCCTGGCCATCCGCGTCACCTGGTCGGCGAAGCTGGAGAGCTGGTCCACCATCGTGTTCACGGTGTTCTTCAGCTGAAGCATCTCGCCGGAGACGTCGACCGTCACCTTCTGCGAGAGGTCGCCGTTGGCCACCGCCGTCGTCACCTGGGCGATGTTGCGCACCTGGCCGGTGAGGTTGCGGAAGGCGGTGTTGACGGAGTCGGTCAGGTCCTTCCAGGTGCCGGCGGCCCCGGCCACCTGGGCCTGGCCGCCCAGTTCACCCTCGACACCGATCTCCCTGGCCACGCGGGTGACCTCGGCGCCGAACGACGACAGCTGGTCGACCATGCCGTTGACGGTGTTCTTGAGCTCCAGCATCTCGCCGGCCACGTCCACGGTGACCTTCTGCGAAAGGTCACCGTTGGCCACCGCCGTCGTCACCGCGGCGATGTCCCGCACCTGCGTGGTCAGGTTCCGGAAGACCGTGTTGACGGAGTCCGTCAGGTCCTTCCAGGTCCCCGCCGCGCCCGGCACGTTCGCCTGCCCGCCGAGCTGCCCCTCGGCACCGACCTCGTTGGCCACGCGCGTGACCTCGTCCGCGAAGATCCGCAGCGTCTCGGTCATCTGGTTGATCGTCTCGGCGAGCTGCGCCACCTCACCGCGGGCCGGAACGGTCACCTTGCGCGACAGGTCACCGCTGGCGACCGCGGTGGTCACCTCGGAGATCCCGCGCACCTGAGCCGTCAGATTGCCCGCCATGGTGTTGACGGAGTCGGTGAGCTCCTTCCACGTGCCGGCGACCCCCGGCACGTGCGCCTGGCCGCCCAGGATGCCGTCCGTACCCACCTCACGGGCGACCCGGGTCACCTCGGAGGAGAAGGCCGACAGCTGGTCCACCATCGTGTTGACGGTTTCCTTCAGCTCCAGCATCTCGCCGGCCACCTGAACCGTGACCTTCCGGGACAGATCACCCTTGGCGACCGCGGTCGTCACCAGCGCGATGTCCCGCACCTGGGCCGTCAGCCGGTACGCCATCGTATTGACCGAGTCCGTGAGATCCCGCCACGAACCGGACATACCGCGCACCCGGGCCTGCCCACCCAGCTTGCCCTCGGTACCCACCTCGCTGGCCACGCGGGTGACCTCGTCGGTGAACGTCGACAGCTGGTCCACCAGGTTGTTGACGGTCCGGCCGACCTTCAGGAACTCACCGCGCAGCGGGTGCCCGGCCCCGTCCACCGACGGCGACCGCAGATCCATCCGCGGCGACAGGTCACCCTCGGCCACCGCCGTCAGGACCCGGCCCACCTCGGAGACCGGCCGCACGAGGTCGTCGACAAGGGCGTTGGAGTTGTCCACGGCGGCCGCCCAGGAGCCTTCACAGGCACCCGTCTCCAGCCGTTCCGTGAGTTTTCCCTCACGCCCGACGACCCTCCGCACCCGTGACAGCTCACCCGTGAGGTGGAGATTGCGGTCGGCGACCTCGTTGAAGACCGCCGCGATCTCCGACATCACGCCGTCACCGGACACCGTGAGCCGCTTGCGGAAGTTCCCGTCGCGCATCGCCTCGAGAGCCACCAGCAGCCGGTTCAGGGCAGCCGTGTCCACCGCCGTGGTCCCGTCACCGCCCCGCTGCCTGCTCAGGGACGGTCCGCCTTTCGCGCGCGCCTTAGTGCCCCGCGCCGCTGCGCCAGACTCCACTGTGTCCCTCCCGCAGGGGTCGACCGTTACCACTGTGCCCGTACCACTGTGCTGGGATACCGCCAGAGTCGGCGTACCGCTTACTCCGGCGTACCCGTTACTGCTGCGTACCCGTTACTGCTGCGTATTTCTGCCAGATCGGATCCGGCCACACCAGGGGCTGCTGCCCGCTGTACACGCAACGCACTCAGCCTGCCCGTACCTTCATCAGAAGCTTGCCCAGTGTTTCACCCTGTCCGAACCAGGCCATAACAGTTCGGCAGCTTCGCACATCGTCCGCACACCCTGGGGCGTAAACACTGGCGACCGGCATCCGCTCGGACGGCGAAGGTAAGTAACCTTGCATGCGGCTGTCCAGCCGCGCCGGTTTGTTCGGCCTGGGCGGTGGCACGAGAACGAGCGGGCATTCGGAGGGGCGGCCGCAGACCATGACCACCGGAGTGATCCCCGGGGGACACACCCCGGAGCCACGTCCCACGGGCGAGCGGATGCCGCAGCAGCGGCACGAGCCGGCCGGCCAGGTAAGCCCGCATGTCGAGAACCGGTCGAGGAGTTCTGTGATCACCGCGCGCGCGGCCGCCAGCTTCGAGCCCGTCGGGCGATCGGTCGCGACCGCCCGGGCCTTCGTCCGCGACACACTCCAGGGCTGGGGCTTCGCGGACGTCGTCGACGACGCCGTGGTCCTCACCAGCGAACTGGTGACCAACGCGGTGGTGCACGCGGGCACCCACGCCGACGTCCTGTGCCTGCGCGCGGACGACGGGGTGCGCATCGAGGTCGCCGACCGCTACCCGGAACGCGAGGTCCCGCTCCAGGGCTCCGCCGTCAACATGGGCAGCCCCGACCGCGAGGGCGGCCGCGGTCTCCAGCTCTGCGCGGCCCTCGCCGCCCGCTGGGGTGTCGAGTACACGCCCACGTACAAGAATGTCTGGTTCCAGATCGATCTCCCCGAGCGTCCGGTGGGCACGCGCGCGGCCGGCCCGTCGCTCCCCGCCGACCTGCTGCCCCTCGCGGACGGCCGGGTCCGGGTCGCGGTCGTCCAGATCGACCGCAAGGGCTCCGTCACGGCCTGGAACGAGGACGCCGAGGAACTCTTCGGCCACACCGCCGCCGAGGTCACCGGCAAGCCGCTGGCCGACCTCGCCGCCTGGCCGCACACCCCCGGCACCGGCACCGGTGTCGCCGAGGCCCTGCAGCTCTCCCGCTGGGAGGGCAGTTACGGCATCCGCGGCGCCGACGGCCGCGTCACTCCCGTCTACGCCTCGCACCTGAGGGTCCGCGACACCGGCGGCGAGCCCTCCACCGTCTGCCTGCTGGTGCGCGACCACGAACGGGCCGTCCTGCAGACCCCGTTGCGCCTGCCCGCCTCCGACGGCGGCGGCGCCCCCGACGGCCAGAGCACCGACCCCTTCGAGGTGTTCATCGGCTCACCGGCCCCCGACGACCTCGACGGCCTCCTCCAGCGCACGGTCGAGCGCGCCCGCGACATGCTCGACGGCGACTCCGCGTTCCTGCTCCTGGCGACCGACGACGAGACCGAGTTGGAGGTCCGCGCCTCCACGGGGCTGCCGTCCGCCCGTCAGCGCTTCGCGCGCGTGCCCGTCGAAGCCGGCCCCGGCCGCTACGGCTCGGCCCGTATGCCCGCCGTCCACGAGGATCTGATGGCCGTTCCGGGCGCGGTCCCCCTCCTGGGCGGCACCGGCATGCGCTCGGTCGTCACGGTCCCGCTGAAGGTCGAGGGCCGCCTGACGGGCTCCCTGGGCGTCGCCGCGGAGGCCCAGGGCAGATACTCCAACGAGGAGGCACTGCGCCTCCAGTTCGCCGCCGACCGCATCGCCCTCGCCGTCGAGTCGGCCCGCCTGGGCGAACTGGAGCGGCTGCGCCGCGGCTCGCTCAGTTTCCTGGTCGAGGCCTCCGACCTGCTCGCCGGCACCCTGGACCGCGACCAGACCCTCGCCCTGATGGCACAGATGACGGTTCCGACCCTCGCCACCTGGTGCGCGGTCTACACGATCGCCGACCAGGCCTCCGAGCCCTACCTGTCGTACGTCCTGCACGAGGACGAGGAACTCATCGACGGCATCAAGTCGTTGCTCTCCAAGGTGCCCCCGCCGGACCCGGTACCCACCCCGGGCGCCCGCGTCTGGGCGGCCCCCGGCGAGCACGCCCACCGGGCCGCTCTGCGCAGCTCCATGCGCAGTCTGGGCATGACCGGCGGCCCCGCCCGCCAGGTCTCCTCCGCCATCGGCCCGACGCTCGCGACCGCCTCCGCCGTGGGCGGCGAGACCGTCGTTCTCCCCCTGGTGGCCCGCAACCGTGTCATCGGCATGCTCACCCTGGGCAAGCCCACCGACGAACACTTCCGCCAGGAGATCCTGGAACTGGCCGAGGACCTGTCCCGCCGGGCCGCCCTCGCCCTGGACAACGCCCGCCTGTACTCGGAGCGCACGGCCATCAGCCAGGCCCTCCAGCGCAGCCTCCTGCCCCCGGGCACCCCGCACATCGACGGCGTCGAGGTCGAGGTCATCTACCGCGCGGCCGGCGAGGGCAACGAGGTCGGCGGCGACTTCTACGACGTCTTCCCCATCTCCGACGGCACGTACGGCTTCGCCATCGGCGACGTCTGCGGTACGGGCCCCAACGCGGCCGCCGTGACGGGGCTGGCGCGGCACGCGCTCCGGCTCCTGGCCCGGGAGGGTCTCAGTGGCCCCGCGGTCCTGGAGCGCCTCAACTCGGCCATTCTGGACGAGGGCGCCCGCAGCCGCTTCCTGACCCTCCTGTACGGCGAGATGCGCCCGCAGGAGGACGGCAGCGCGGAGATGAAGGTGGTGTGCGCCGGCCATCCGCTGCCGTTGCGCCTGCGCCAGGACGGCACGGTGGAGGCCGCCGCCGAACCCCAGCCGCTGCTCGGCGTCATCGAGGACCTGGAGCTCTACGAGCAGACGATCACCCTCGACCCGGGTGATGTCCTCCTGTGCGTCACGGACGGCGTGACGGAGCGCCGGGAGGGCACCCGCATGCTCGGCGACGACGGTCTCGCGGACGTCCTCACGACCTGCACGGGCCTGACGGCGGGTGCGGTCGCCGCACGCATCATGCGCGCGGTGGAGCGCTTCGCGTCCGACGCCCCGTCGGACGACATGGCGATTCTCGCGATGCGGGTCCCCGGCCTTCAGAAGGACTGAGGGCGGGGGCGGAGGAGGACACAAAAAAGTCCCGCCCTAAAGGGCGGGACTTTTCTTGCTGGAGCCCCCAAACGGAATCGAACCGTTGACCTTCTCCTTACCATGGAGACGCTCTGCCGACTGAGCTATAGGGGCCTGTTGCCTTTTCGGAGTTTCCCCCGCGGCAACGGAATAGATCATACCCCGAACGAAGCCGAGTTCCCAAACCCGTTCAGAAGGCGGGCTGGAGCAGTCCGCCCAGAGCGTTGCAGGCGGAGACGATCCGCTGCATCTCCCGCTTCGTCAACGAGGCGTCCACGGGCAGCGCCAGCGTCCCGTCGGCCGCCAGCTCGGTCTCCGGCAGCGAGACACAACGCCGGAATTCCGGCAACCGGTGCACGGGCGTCTTCACCGGCACCCGGCAGTCAACTCCCTTGCCCCGTAGAGCCCGCGCGAAAGCGTCCCGGTCGGGCCGGCCGTTCCCCGGCACCCGCACGACGTACTGCTGGTAGGTGTGCCCGTCGCCACCGTCCGGCGTCCGCACGCCACGCAGCTTCGCATCGAGGTAGGCGGCCCGCTGCCGCCGCTGTGCGATCTCGTCGTACGGGGCCTCGGACTCGCCCTGCTCCAGGACCAGCAGCCCGTGTCGCTGCCCCAGCGCGTGCAACCCCCGGATGTCGGCCCATCGTCCGAATCGGTGCACGACAACCACGGCTGCGGACCGGGCGGTTACCGCCGCTTCCACCGCCGAGACGTCGAGGCAGTAGGTCACCGGATCTATGTCGGCGAACACCGGAAGCGCGCCGGCGAGTGTCACGGCCTCGGCGACTTCCACGTTCCCGAAGGCCGGCACGATGACCTCGTCGCCGACTCCGACGCCGGCGGCCCTGAGCATTGCAGCAGTACCCATGGCAGCGATGCTCGGCGCGCAACGTGAACTTTGCGTTACGCATACCAAAAAAGGGCTGGACCCGGAACGGAAGTTCCGGGTCCAGCCCTTTGAATGATTGTTCGGCGGTGTCCTACTCTCCCACAGGGTCCCCCCTGCAGTACCATCGGCGCTGTAAGGCTTAGCTTCCGGGTTCGGAATGTAACCGGGCGT